>CAYMED010000006.1:4678-93895 GCA_964389655.1 uncultured Candidatus Poseidoniales archaeon | reverse complement strand
CTTTCACAAGACGCCCACTAGCACACCCTACAAAGAACTCATTGTCATTTAAGTGATAAATTGTTTCTTAATCTTCTTTTTTTTGTAAATACAGCGTCGAAGTTTCCAAATGATACTGCTCTTGTCGCAGAATGATGAGATTAGCCATTCTCAGTCGAGGGCCTCGATTATACAGTACAAAACGGATTGCTGAAGAAGCTCGTTTAGCAGGACATGAGCCAACAGTTCTTGATCCGTTATTGGTCAGTCTTTCAGTTGCCGATGATGAAGTTCAAGTTATGATGCGGGGCCGTCCTTTAGAATTTGATGCAGTATTGCCCCGCATTGGATATTCCATAACTCAGCATGGCGTTGCGGTTCTCCGGCATTTTGAGCGGCGGGGTACATATTGTGCGAATTCCAGCAGATCCGTTATTCGTAGTCGCGATAAATTGCATGCAACTCAAGCATTGTCAAGACACGGAATTCCAATGCCACGAACGGTATATGTTAGGGATCCACGCGATATCGATTCAGCAATAGATCATATCGGAAGTGGGGCTGTTGTTGTCAAAGTGACAGAAGGAACGCAAGGAAATGGAGTGCTTCTTTGTCATAACCGTGATGAGGCTCGAAGAATAGTTGAGGCGATGCTCCGAGCAGGAGTGAATGTGATTTTGCAACAGTATGTGCGTGAGAGCCATGGTGTTGACGTGCGTGTCTTGGTAGTTGGTGAATCTGTTGTTGCATCAATGCGGAGAAGAGCCAGAGGCGATGAGTTTCGCTCAAATTATCATCTAAATGGGATGATTGAACCCATTGATTTACCTGCTGAATATGCTAGAGTAGCTCTTGAATCATGCCGAATCCTTGGCCTCAATATTGCAGGTGTTGATCTGTTGGAGGGCAGGGATGGTCCAATGTTACTTGAAGTGAATTCTTCCCCTGGCTTACAGGGGATTGAAAAAGCAACTGGGGTGAATGTTGCCTCACACATTGTTAAACAAATTTCCGACAATGCTCTTTTTGCAAATGTAAATCTAGATCCTCTAATGCGTACTCGGAAAGGCCATGGTGTGCTTCGATTGCCTATACGGTCCACATCAAATTTGATAGGTAAATCTCTCGAATTAATTTTCGAATCAATGGAACAAAACCCTGTATTTGCACTTGTCCGAGCAGGGGAACTGTTGTGGTTACCTTCGAATGAAACCATCATAGGGCCCGGCGATGAAATACTCTGCTTCGGCCCACTTCGAAGTTTACGAGAGCGCCTTTCCTTCCTCATAGAGAATAGTGTTGAATCATCGCTTGACATAGGCCAAGAATGGCGTCAATGATTACCTCACTCGAATAAAAATCCAAGAATTCATAGCCAAGAACATTATTCGCTAGTGTTGCCGGGGATGGGACCACGGCAGACGATGCAGCGGCGATGTGTTCTAACAATGTCATCTGAATTTCCAACACACCTCTCTTCATCCTCAAATATTCCTTGGTTTGAAGCATGGAGTCGGCATCTGAAAAACCGCACACGTAGTTCAAACACCATATCCCTCTATCAAAGAGCTGTCCGAAGATGGGTCATGAGCGGACTTGGAAATCTGAATTCCTTTTCTGAGCAGGACATCGATTCTGTGACACTAAAGCAAATACACCATTATGCGG
The DNA here is from genome assembly GCA_964389655.1 of uncultured Candidatus Poseidoniales archaeon. Classification (GTDB taxonomy): domain Archaea; phylum Thermoplasmatota; class Poseidoniia; order Poseidoniales; family CAYMED01; genus CAYMED01. The sequence continues at coordinate 92,248 of CAYMED010000006.1, read as the reverse complement.
GTGCAATATTGGAGAACTTCGATGATTGGATGAATGGAATGAATATGTGTGCCCCATCCACGATTCGTGCACATTTAGCAGCGATAAGTGCTTTTCTTCGCTGGATTGGCCTTGATCTTCCCGGTCATATACGCCGCCCCAAAGCAGAACGTCGGTTGCCCAAAACCCTATCTGATGGCGAAGTAGCAGCACTTGTTTTGGCCAGTGATGGTTCTTCAAACCGGCTCGATAAAATACTCATCCGCTTATTGTTAGATACGGGATTACGTGTATCTGAAGTATGTGATTTAGACATATATGATGTTGATATCTCAGCGAGGAACTTACGCGTGCGAGGGGGTAAAGGAGACAAGGACAGAACGGTTCTCTTCACAGTTAAGTGTGCACAAGAAATCGTTGAATGGATTAACCAACACCGGCCAAAACCGACAAATCCATCTGATCCGGCCGCGCTCTTGCTAAATTCACGGGGGGCAAGAATCCATCCTCGCGGAGTTCAACGAACAATGGACCGTTTGGCACGTCGAGCCTCTATTGACACACGCCGCCTTACACCTCATGTGCTACGCCATACTTTTGCAACTGGCCTTTTACGTAGGGGCGCTGATATTGTCTCCATCCAACGTTTACTCGGCCATGCGGATTTAACCACCACGAGGGTTTATCTTGACATCACAGATACAGCTCTCCGGGAGATTTATGATCGTTCACAACAGATTCCAGATAATCCCGATCAATATTACACTCCTCTTCCAATAAAGCAAGAAGCATCATTCTCTCGTCAGAATTAATTAAGGGAGTAATTCTTTCCCCAAGAAATCCCGGAATTGATCTCTCATTTCCTCGTATGCTGAAAGAAAGTAAAATCGAACCTCGCTCAATGCTTGTTATTTTGTCTACATTTTCTTCAATCTTCTCAACAAGAATGGATCCATTTTTCAATAGGAGTTCTAGTGCTTCTCTTCCTAAGGTGAAGTGCCGCAGTAACAATTTTTCCCTTATTTTGTCCAAAAACTGGCGTGCAGGCCGCGGGCATCCATTTTTTTCACGATAAAACCCAAGTGAACCAACATGTTCTATTCGTAATGGATGCCATTGCTTTCCCGCATGCACTTTTCCCTCGGCATTGACAACTTCAGGTTCCCATAATCGCTCAGATATAATGGATGGCGTACTATGCATGCGTCTCCCTCGTATCCACCAATCATGCTCTTGGTCACTGAATGGATCAAAACCCCATGCATCTAGGACTTCCTTTCCATGATTTGAACCCATTTTAGAGATGTGATGGTCCTGTAACTCTTTTTTTGCTATGATTTCTGAATCTTGACCGACCTCATGACCAAGTCCGACTGCAATGTTGTCAAGTGGTTCAGTTGAACGAAGTGAAGCAATAAAAAATCCCCCTCCTTCTATATCCTGATTCCAAATACGTCCACATTTTTTTAATTGTTCTTGAATCCATTCCTCTTTTTCATTAGTGCGTAATTCACTCTGAGATGTTCCAATGGTTGGTGGCCACATTGATGGGGGAAACCTGCTAATGACCTCTTGTTCTTTCAGTGCACAAATGTCTGCTGAATATAGATCCCAATTTTGCATTCCATTTTTCATTCCCGCATCCCAATACTGTTTCGGAATCTCTTCTACCTCCAACCATGGACACGTCCGAAGTAGATCAGCAACCACCGCCTCATTTTCAAGTGGATCAAGCGAGCATGTGCTGTAAACCATCCGTCCTCCCCCAGACAATAACTTCGCGGATCTTTGTGCCAAACGAATCTGTAGCATGTGCATTTTTTTGGAGACATCTGGCGACCAATTCCACCATATATCGGGGTTTTTTCGTACAGTCCCGGTTCCAGAGCATGGTACATCTACCAAGATTTTGTTAAATCCTGGCTGAGGTACCCTAGGAAAATACCGCCCATCTGAAGAAGTGAGTACGAGGCTTGAATGAGCTAGGCGGGCACGATTTGTAGCCAACGTGTTTAATCTTTTTTTTATAGGATCATTTGCAATAATCGCCGCTCTATTTTGAGTGTGTTCGGCGATTTGAGTGGCTTTGGATCCTGGTGCAGCACACAAATCAAGGACTAATTCATCAGGTTGTGGGTTGAGAATTAATACGGGCATCATTGATACAATTTCTTGGCTGGTTATCCTGCCAGTTGTGTGCAGTATTTTGAGCCATTTTGAGATGTAAGGGGGCATTTCTCGCTTTTGACATGAAAACATCCAACCATCTGTAAACCAATCAAGTTCTGTGCCTCCGAGATGTTTGAGAACAATTCGAACCCATTCTGCATCGGGATGGCATGCATTAACACGTATTGATTCATTAAGTGGAATGGTGGCCACATCAAACCACGCCTCAAACTCTTTTGGAAAGATCTCCTGAATATATTTTTTCAGGACCACCTTTGGGTCTGAACGTATGCGCTCAGCGAGGGGTTCACGTCCATCCACATTCATCTTCGAATTGTTCATCATGAATGAGTTTGCCTCTTCCGCAGCCGTCATGGGCCCCCTCCTTCTCGCGATCAGAGATGGCGTTCGACCCAGGGGTATGGTTGTCTCTCTCATTCATCGCATCCCCTATGCCAGCATTAGTCCATTTATTTTCAAAAAAAATTGAATCAGAGCGCTTTTCGTACTGGTTTCATTATCTAGGGTTACTACCCTTTTGCTTTCTTTTGATGGCATTTTCTGTTGCATCTAATGCAATTGTTGGGGGAGATGGAAGACTTGGCATAGTAACTTCTACGATGCTAAATTTTGATGGGGGATTTCAGCGTCTTTTGTGGGCATTCTCGCGACCAGATATGGCCGCTCTTTTAGCACTAAATGGGCTGGCACTTTCATTATCATGGTCTTACATATCTCATAGAGATCAACGTTTGATCAACCAGTGGCTTTTGTCCATAACGTGGGCGATTTCTCTTCTTTTCCTAGCCCCCCAAAATTCTTTTGAATTAGGTAAAGAATCACTACCATCCGGCCTTATTCAATCCCCCCCTAAATTATTTCACAGTATTTCCCATTTGCTAATTGCATTTGGAAGTGGCTGGTGTCTTTCTTTCTTTCATGAGGTGCTTTTACTTACAGCAGGGTTTGAAGAAGCACGCCCCCAAGAAAAGCCCCCATTCGGCAGAAATATTCTTGGCATGATTTTCTTGTCATCCGGTAGTTTGGTATTGTTTCTCACTTCAGGTTCAACAGGTGATGCAGCAATTCTTCTTGGGGGCATTATCTCGTGCATCATTATCAGCACTTCATTAGTTCTTTTCTACCTCCACAAATTGAAGACTAATTCTCTTCTTTGGTTTACGGCTTTAGCAGGCGCTTTTTCTCTATCCACCCGTTCCTTGGCACCATTATGGCCTGTTGCGAGTTTAGGGATTCCTCCTATTGGGCAGTTTGGAGAGCGTTTTGTAATAACATTGAGTGACCCATTGTTGGCCAGCCGGATTGCAGGATCATGTGGCTTTCTTAGTTTGATCCTCCTATCTCCCTTTGTGTCCTCTGAAGGAGATCAGTTGGAGAAGAGGATTGGCTTAGGTAAACCAAGATGGCTCGGGTTTGGACTTGGTTCGACATTGGCGGGGATATTGGCGGTTTGTGTGAGTGCGCAATTTATCCATAGTATGCCGGGAATTGCCAGCGGAAATGCCGCTTGGGATTTTACTTCTCGGCGTTTCACAATTATATTTGCAGGATCTTTCATTGGTGCCTTAATCCCACTTCTTGGTTTTGATCAACGAGGTCGCCCCGAAGCATGGGGCTGGCGTTTAGGTCTGTGGTTTGCATGGGGTGTTAGTCTCGTCTGGCACCCCATTGGCTTACTTCTCTTTCCAGGAATAGCAATTTGTCTAATCTCTTCGATGATGTTTCCTCTCATGATTGAACGAATTGATACGATTTCTACAGAGCGCCGCCGGTTGTTACAATTTCTGATTTTCATTAGCATATCCGGTGTAATGGGTATTGCCCTAATGGGTCTCCCGTCTGTATTCCCCCCATCATTTTTCTTTTTCCCCCCTTTACTTTGGCTTCTGTGGCCAAGGTTAGAGATGAGTTGGCTACGCCGCGCTCCTAATTGGTTTGAGCGACTAGCGATGTTCTTACTTTCTCTTGCCTTTCTTTCATCATCGATACTATTTGCTTTCTTCCTTGCCCCATTATTACCATGGAGGCCAACACGGACATTAGGTGGTGTGTTAACTGATTCAGAGGAATAATCTAGCGGAATAATTGCATGACTTTATCCCACATCCACCCCAAAACCCCGTATTCATTTCCCCCAATTGGTGCTAAAAGGTATATAACCCCCGATAGAGCGATGCAGGCAAAATAGACTTGTCCTTTGGAAATTTTCCAAGCGTCATCAGACTCTTCATCAAAGTAGCGAATTAAGCCAGCAGCTTGCTGAATGCCCGATCCCTTTTCCTTCTTCTTCTGAGCCATTCAGCACTGCGGCTCGTCTCGCGTATTTCAACAACACCCTAATCATTCTTGTTGCGTTAGATCGATCACGACAAGGTCATCATTATGAGCATGTGATTCAAAATCCAATGGTTGATGCAAAAATAATGGCATTGAATTTACGTCCATCTGATCTAATAACCCATCTAAGGGATATGACTCTCCTTCTTCTTCATCAAATGCGTGCAGTGCGACTTGTTTTACTGGGTCAACAAAATGGAGTAATCCCTCTACTCTTCCAAGTGCCCGCTCAACTGCAGGGGCATTCCGGTCTAATAATGCAGCATGTGCAATTTCTATTTCTCGTGATGAATTCTTGAGTGCCAGCTCAGCTTCTTCTCGATTATATCCTTCAATATCATCATCATTTTTGTCAAATTTGTCCTGCGCGGTTCCTACAGCTTCTGCAGCAATTGCGATGTCTTCTTTCATGTCTTCTTTTGCTAAATCTATTGTTTTCATCCAAGCATCTTGGTGCGCTGCAAGACTTGCTCCTGTAGCGCGAACCCACATAAACCTGAAGACAGGTTCCCACGGATTTCGTTTCAACGCAGTCCAAACATCATACACAAGGCGAAACCGTTCACTCCTTGGCCCTTTTAACTCGATACGCAATAAAAAGCAGGATGAGAACATTCCAAATCCCCAGTACGAGCGTGAAATAATCGACAGCAAAAGGTCCCCCTTTTTTGCATCTATTCGCCACTTTTGTTCATCATATGAAGGAGCTTCAGTGACTTCAGGTGGGTCAACTGCGCCCAAACTTCGGATTACAGCATCTCCGACATCCCCAAGATACAATTTTCCCTTGGCATTTGGATGTATTTTTGGGCGAAGAAGGCCTTCACCATCAATACCCATATGTGGATTTGCCTTTCGAATTTGTGCCCATAATATTGTAGAACCATCAACATCAGCATGAGGTGGCGCCTGCAAGTCACGTTCGATAGCCACATCGCGCCGATGAGGTGGAAGTTGATGACCATCTCGGAACAAGAGATCCCATCGTTTACGGGCGGACTATTGATATCCAAGTAGCGCATCGCGCTAAGCGGTGAGAGTATGTCGACAGGCAAGAATGAATTGACAGATATTTCAGGAGTAGGGCCGGCGAAGGCAAAAGCACTTTCTTCTGCTGGTTTCAAAAATCCAAAATTAGTGGCACGTGCATCGGTTGATCAGTTGGTTAGTAGGGCGGGGCTACGCACCTCTGATGCTGCGAAAATACATGCATCAGCGACCGAGATCGTGGGCCCAGAGACATCACATTTGGAACCAGATACAGCACCGCGCCACCATGGCTCTTCAAAAGAACGTAGCTCGATCATGAGTGGCGGGATTTCCTCGAAAACAGGAAAAGGATCAGAGATGAAAAGGAAAGCAGAGTTTCGAACCCGTTGGGAAGCCGGTGAAAACGCATCCTCACATGAAGAGTATAAATGGGTACGAGAATTTCTTCGATAACAATGAGAGCGTTGATGGACCTCCCTCCTATATCAGTCAACATGCCACGACGGAAGTATGGGCGTTTACGCAAAAACGTCGAACTTCCGCCCGTTGAGAATTGCAGTCGCTGTCGATCTGGAAAATTCTGCCCAATTGTTGGTCACAGTGGGCAAAGTGTATCTCCTGCCCGTGAATGGCGTGGTCCGAAAAAAATTTTGAAGCGGCTGAAGAAAAAGAATTCTTAGATTGACCTTTTGAGTCGGAAGGCTGATCAAACACCTGTTTCAGCACTTAGGTATGCTTCCTCGCCAAGGCTTAGGCGCAGGCCTAATTGGAATCGCTGCAATCGTGTTTATATTAGGAGGGATATCGATTGGCTTTGGGGTTGCAGATACATTTTCTTCACCCACTGAACCCCAGAAAGTATCCCTTCTCGGAGAGTCAGGTCAAACGATTTCAATATCTGGGGGCCCCACGATCAAAACTGGAATTGACATAGAGTACTATGATACAATCGGAATTTGGGTTGCAGATTATGAAAATGGAACTGTTGAGCTCACTGACTACATTAACGAACACGACCAAGTACTAAACCTCCCGATTCCAATTGAGTTACAGGGATCAAATATATCTTCAAATGGGGTGGTTTATACATTAGCTGCTTTAGCAAATCAAAACCACGTAAACATTACTGCCCTAGATACTGGCGCTTGGATTGCAACAGGGATTACTGGTGAAATTGGCCGGGATTGGCATCATGTATCCACTGTTCAAGCATCTGTTCTTCTTGAATCAGGTAATGATTCACGCATAGATTCACCCAGTGGTTGGTCTACTTATTGGATGGTTATGGCCATAGATGACCCCACTGCTCAAATTTTGGTGAATCCTGGGTCTGAAACAGATGCTGTATTTCTCAACTGCGGAACAGAACGAACTTTAGCATGTGGTAGCGTACCTTTCGCTTCTGGCGACTACATTGGGACCCTACAGATCGATGGTCCCTTTGCTACGGTTTCATACAGTGGTTCGGGCGCTGTACTTTTGCGCGCACACGGTGGCTCTCCCGATCCCGGCCTTTTAGGCGGGGGTATTGCAACGATTTGCTGTTTCAGTCCATTAATCTGTTTTATAGGAATTAGCCTTCTTGTCTCAACAGGATTTTCAGGCTCTGCGATTGCTTCAAAACCAATTTTGACTGATAGTTCGATACCTTCTCTAGCTGGTATTTCAGCAACATCACTGAATGAAAGCGCACCTGTTGAATTTCCAGTGATAGATTCAACTTCCCTTCCTGAATCAGCAGAAGTAGACGATCAAGGTAATGGTGATGACCATGAGGCTATTGAAGAACCCTCCCCCTCTTCTTTTGACATGAATCCCGTAATTGAGAAAATTAATCTTTTGTCCTCTGCACACTTATCTAGTGAGCGGGAGGCCATAATCTCAGAAAATAGTGGCGTATCTTATGCTTTCCGTTTACAAGTAATTAGTATTGAACGAACTAGGGGGCTTGGCTTAGCCGAACACTTTCGAAATGGAACAACTGTGGTCGGAAATTTGGAAGGGACGAATCTCCCCGTTGCAGTTCGCCTTCCAGTTTCAGCAGAAGTCCCAATTGCAGGTACAATTGCAGAATTTGTAGGTACTGTTGCAGATCATTCTTCGATTCATAGGCGAACTCTTTTCGAATCGAATCAATAGATGTTGTTGGGGCTAATATCTAAGCCTCCCATTGGTCTCGGCATCTTTGTTCCCATTCATCTGTTGTTGGGCATAGGCGTGGTGCGTGTAATAAAATGGCAGACTTGATTCGCCTCCCCATGTTGCGAGGATTTGGAAAAACCGATCGAATAGATCAATGGTGGAAAGGTCCACTTGCTACATTTCTCGGTCTTAGTGCAGCAATATTGTATGCTAGTTGGAGGGGCCTTGTGGAGGCCAACTTTTGGATATTTTCGGATTTTGGTCTTTCAGGAGGTCAAGGCGGTACTGCAGGTACAATGGCAATTGAAAGTGAGGGAAGTCACGTTCTCTCTCCTTTGTTTAGCCCCTTGATTATTCCAGGTGAATCGGGACTTGGAACATTCGTGCCAGAATCATTGTATTGGGTTTCTCCCGCCATGTTTATCTTGGCGATTCCAGCGGGATTTCGGATGACTTGTTACTATTATCGTAAAGCCTACTACCGATCTTTTTTTACTAGTCCCCCCGCTTGTGCCGTAAGCACTCCTTTTGGGGATTACAATGGTGAAAGGCGACTATTTATTTTCCAAAACATGCATCGATATTTCATGTACCTTGCAGTTGTATATCTAGTTGTTTTATCTTTAGATGTATACTATTCAATGCAGTTTCATGACGGTACCCACCACAGTTATGGAATATCAGTGGGAACTCTTGTGCTATTGATCAATGTGCTGTTGTTGGGTGGCTATACTTTTGGATGTCATTCATTCAGACATATGATTGGTGGGAGAAAAAACCGATTTCGTGGAACTGCGGGGCGCGTTCAAGAAGCATGTTGGAAGGGTTGTAGTAAATTGAATAAGAAGCACATGGCTTTTGCATGGGGTTCTCTCATTTGGGTCATGTTCAGCGATTTTTATGTTTTGATGTGCACATCATATGGCTGGCAAGATTTCGTGCTGCTGGGAGGAATCTGAATGGACGATTGGACCCATCATGAATATGATGTTGTAGTAATCGGAGCAGGTGGGGCTGGATTGAGGGCAGCGATTGAAGCAAGTCGTGAAGGTGCACATACAGCGATCATTTGCAAGTCCCTTTTAGGAAAAGCGCATACAGTAATGGCAGAAGGTGGCGCTGCAGCAGCATTAGCAAATGCGGATGATAGGGACAAGTGGGAAACTCATTTTAAAGATACAATGAAGGGGGGAAAATATCTCAATAATTGGCGGATGGCACAAATTCATGCACAAGAATCCGCTGACCGGATTCGAGAACTTGAACAATGGGGGGCGGTATTCGACCGAACAAAAAATGGTCTTATCAACCAACGCAATTTTGGAGGACACACTTACCCTAGATTAGCACATGTTGGGGATTCAACAGGGCTTGAAATTATTCGAACATTACAAGAAAAAGGGATTCATTCAGGTATAGACATACACATGGAATTCACGGTGAGAGAGTTATTTACAGATGATAATGGAACATGCATTGGTTGTATTGCCTATGCGCGTGTTGATGGGTCTATTCACACATTTAGCGCAAAATCGACAATTCTTGCGACAGGTGGGATCACAAGATGTTGGTCTGTTTGTTCTGGTTCTTGGGAATATACAGGGGATGGACATGCTCTTGCACTATGGGCAGGTGCAGAACTTATCGATATGGAATTTGTTCAATTTCACCCAACTGGAATGGTTTGGCCTCCAAGTGTGCGTGGCATTTTGGTTACGGAAGGCGTTAGGGGTGAAGGTGGAGTATTGAAGAATAGTGAAGGCAGACGATTCATGTTTGATAATGTGCCTGAGATGTTCCAAGGAGATCATGCTGAAACAGAGGATGAGGCAGCAGAATGGGTCCGCCAAGTTGTTGCAGGGGAAAAATCCACAGCACGCCGCCCTCCAGAATTACTTACTCGAGATGTAGTTGCCAAAGCAATCAATAAAGAAGTGGAAGAAGGCCGAGGGTCTCCTCATGGCGGCGCATTTCTTGATATTGCCAGTCAGCGAAGCGAAGCAGAGATCATTGCGAAATTACCCAGCATGCATCACCAATTCAAGGAACTTGCAGGCGTAGACATCACAAAAGAGCCAATGGAAGTTGGTCCAACAGCGCATTATGTGATGGGTGGTGTTCGAGTAAATGCAGACACACAGGAATCAACAATATCAGGGCTTTATGCGGCTGGAGAAGTTGCAAGTGGGCTCCATGGTGCAAACAGGCTCGGTGGCAATTCTCTATCGGATTTAGTTGTCTTTGGAAAGCGGGCTGGTGAGCATGCAGCCAAGCGTGCAGAAGGTCATCCTCAACCAACTCTAAATGATGTTGAAATTTCAAATTCAATTTCAAACATGCTTGAACCACTTTCACGGGAAAATGGCGAAAACCCAGGCAAAATTTACACTGAATTACGTGAAATGATGCAACAGAAAGTAGGAATCATTCGTGAGGGAAAACAGTTAGATGAGGCCTTAATTGAATTAGATTCATTTTCAGAGCGCATCAAAAAAGCATCCCCAGGGTCGACTAGGGCATATAATTCAGGCTGGCATCAATCACTTGACTTGTATAATATGATCGACATATCACGTGCTTGTACGCTTGCTGCTAATGCTAGGACTGAGAGCCGGGGTGGCCACACGCGCTTAGATTACCCAGTCCCTGATGCGGGTATGTGGAGCCATACAACAAATGTCATTTGGATGATTAATGGTGAGATGAAAATTCGGCAAGAAGAATTGCAGCAACCCCCACATGAACTTGAAAAACTTCTTGACCGTTTTCTGGAGGAGGAATGAAGCATGAAAGACCTCATCACCCTTCGAATTTTTCGAGGAGAATTTGGAATTGGTGAACTTGTTGAATACAATTTGGAACTAGATGAGGGGATGGTCTTGCTTGATTGTATTCACCAAGTGCAGTATAAACAAGAGCCAGACCTTTCCAGCCGATGGAATTGCAAGGCTGGGAAATGTGGTTCCTGTAGCGCTGAAATTAATGGAAAGCCACGATTAATGTGCATGACTAGAATGTCTGATTTAGAAAGTGAAATGTCCTCTGAAAGACCAATTGAAGTGCGGCCATTGAGAGCTTTTCCTCACATCAAAGATCTTGTTTGTGATGTGTCGTGGAATTATGAAATGGCAGAGAAAGTCAAACCGATTCAAGGCCCTAATAAATTTGATTGGAAATTCCAGCAATTTGAGGCAGCTCGTCCTCAAGAGTTTCGAACTTGTATTGAATGTTTCATTTGCCAAAACACCTGCCATGTTCTGCGAGAATACAATAAATTTGAAGAATTTGGAGGTCCTAGGACTTTTGTCCGAATTGCGAATTTTGAAATGCATCCAATGGATCTTGGGGGTCGGATATCTGATACCAAGGATCTTTTTGGGATTGGGTATTGTAACATCACAAAATGTTGCACAGACGTATGTCCAGCGGGAATAAATATCACCGATAATGCGATAATTCCTCTCAAGGAGAGGGTTATTTCAAAGCACTATGATCCACTAATGATGTTATGGGACAAAATTCGTGGAAATGCATGATGACGGCATTCGACTTTGAATTTTCTAGGCATCTTCGGCTGATATCTAGATTCTTTCAACGCCAATTTTCTTGACATTTGCCTTCTTGATTCTGTCTGGTAACCAAGCAGGCCCGTTTGCGGGCTTGTCGACCATTTGAGTCCAACCATTAAACACATGGACTCTATTTGTTCCACGTTCGCGCAGGCGAATGCTCTTATTTCCCTGGTTTGCTGCTTTTAGCGCAGCACCACGTGGTTGGGCAGATTTGAACACATGATTTGTGTCTCCATTGTTTGCGTCTAATAGGACGAAATTCTTCTTTGGCTTAGCCATATTTTTAACCTCAATCAGATAATATAAAACAATATTACTTATATTTTTCCTTCAAAAAAGGCGTACTGCAATCCATTGTACTACGCTCATGCGAATGCGGTTAGTATTCAGCGCCAGCTAGAGTTTTTGTATTGGTTACCCCAGGTATCTGCCTTATTTGCTCCACAACAAGTGCTGCAATATCATGTAATTGTTCTGCGATAATCTTCACTAAAATATCATATTCGCCGAACAACAGTGTGGCATCTTCGATTCCATCCATGTTACTCGCGGTTGAATGAACTGAGAATTCAGTTCCCGGTTCGACATTGATCAATACATAGCCAACAGCCATTGGAGATGCGCAGGGGCTCTGCGGATTAGGTTTTATCTGTTCCAAAAAGGATGTCGGCTGCGTACAAGTCATCATCCAAATTTTCGTTAGGCCAAGGTGAAACCTTATTTCTTGACCCTCTAATCATCCAAAGGATCGAAATACATGAGATTATCAATAATACTGAAGAGCCAACGATCACGATCCTAGTTCTTTCCTTCCCCAAAAGAATAGATACATCCTTTTCTTTTACCTCACTTTTGTCCCTTTCCTCCGCATCATCAGCAAACGGACCAATTGTTTGCAGACCAACCCGTCCATTTTTTTTGCAATAAACTGAGATGTAAATCTCGTTATCTGATTGAATGAGTAAATAATCAATGGATGACTTTCCTTCATCATTAATGATGAGTGTGTCATTATGCTCTATGCTATTGTTTTTGATAATGTCATATTGGCATGAGTCATTATCCGGCAGGTCTAGACCGACATATATTTCAACATGTAAAAATGTCTTAGAACCAATATTTTGTTTTGAACTAATCAACTCGATGTTGATAGGGGAAAAGTCACCAATTCCGATCTCAATGGATAGTTTTCCCCTCCGCTGATCTACATCAATTGCTTCAATCTCTAACTCTTGCGTTTTCAAATCTTCAAGCAATGGGAGGCCGGCAGGGATTCTATAAGACCACATTTCTGCACTGCTGTTATTTACACAATCTAGGGCTTCTTGGCTATTGGGTCCTGTTCCAACAACTTCACCCAGACTTGACAAATGGATCATTGTTTTTTCTATGGGCCTAGATGATAGAATTTCTGAAATAATGATGTAATTTCGTTCTACATTAATCAACTCAACTTCTTCACCATCTTGGCATATTGATATGAAATGGATAATTGGTCGTCGTAATGACAAAGTAACATCTTCTTTGCTTTCTAATATCGTTCCATCCATCAGTGCAACATCAATTTCTATGACTACATCACCGGAGCGCAAACCAGATTTTGGAATTGGAATTGGAATGTCGTGTCTTCTGCTTGAATCTACTTTAGCTGAGAACACCTCAACTTCGCCAGTTGGCCAAGTAATTTTGATTACGGCATCTCCACTGAGTAAGGTCCCATCTTGATCTCCTACCTCTATCCTTATCATTTCATTTTTGAATTCTATTTTTGCCGTAGATTCTCCATTTGTACCAACAACATCTGTGTTGATCCAGGCTGGTCTATCAATGATTGATAAGGTGCGACTAGCAAATATGATTCCCTCTTTTGAAACAACTTTGACTAGAATTTCTCTTGGAGAAATCCCGATTAAGTCAATCTTTGTTCGATAACAATCCAAAAAAGGATTTTCATTTTCAATAATCTCAGTTCCCCATTGCTCATTGCCAATTTCGATGAAAGGTGGTTGGATTGATCCAAGTCCATCTGCATCATAAATACAAACCGAGGTATTGTAAATTGATCCTGATGTAAGAGGAATTGGTCCACCCGATTCTGGTGGGCCCATTCCATCCCAGTTATCTCGGTCATACCCTTCGAGATGGGGGCCAAACCATCGTGCAGGCGCATCAACAATTTCTATTAGAGATGCAATACCAGTCTCATTTCTGTGCCCAGCCAAATCAAAAACTGTAAGTTGCCCATCTATGTGGCCCAGTTGAATTTCTTTTGACGTATTTACTTCAATAATTAGCATTCCATTGATCCAGCTCGCATTGCTCCTTGTGGGTGTGCTTTGGGATGTTCTTGGCCACCAAATAAGATAGGCGGACTCTAATCCAAGTTCATCACTTGCCCAAACTTCGCAAGTCGTTGCCTCTCCCGCCAGTAGGGTTAGGCTCTGACAGTTCAAAGAGGGTTCTTCGGGGGGTGCGTCAACATAGATTGTCCATTGATATTCCTCAATGCTAGTAGGTCTCGCAATTCTATGGCCTTCTCGTTCAGATATTGCCTCGATCAAAATATCTACTGCGCCTTCACGTAGTGCCGGCAGTGAGAATTGCAAAATAGTTCTACTTCCGATTTCAGTTGAAGCCAATACTTCGACTTGCGTGGAATCTAATACCTGATTTTCAATTCTATCAAGTACCGTAATATTTCCTTTCCAAGACCCTAATCCATGATTTTCAATCAATATTTCTACAATTCCGCCACTTTCTGTACTTATGTAATCGAGATTCCTTCCGTCGATAATTCGAAGGTCCTCAATTCGATCAAGATAGGGTGCCATTTTTGGATCACCAATGACTGTCCCCATCCACGACAACATCCGGTTTGCCGCATAATGAGATTCAGCAGCACCAAGCCCCATTGAATAAGCAGAAAATAATTGATCTGGATGCCCGATTGCCCCAATATATGGTTCATACACATATCCTTTTGCAGAACTAACCCCGTCTTCTAGTAGATCTGCAATGAGGGATTGCCCATAACTTGTCCCCCAAACGAATGATCGTCCACCTGTAGATACTGCAGTCTCTGCAATGGATCCGTTCACCCAATTCATGTGTGGTTGGATTGCTCGAAGTACGACATTATCAATAAAATATGAACCATTTATCGAATTAGGGGCAATATCAAGATGGACCCGGATACGAAGGTTCACGGCATTTTCATGTGGCCGAAAGCGCATTACTGAAGTACCCCACGATTCCTTAAGTGTACGCTTAGATGATTCATTAGTTGAAATAATATTACCATACTGATCTAATCCTTTAACCTCAATTGTGAATGAACCATATATGGCGCCCTCCCTAGCCCCATGCGCATAAGTGACCCAAACATGGTCTTTGAGATCAGCCGGAATAGGGTACAATTGCTCAATATATGCTACTTTTTGTCCACTTGTTGAATAGGAAAAACATTCCTTGTAGATGGCGCGATGCAATGCAGTTACTTCTCCAGCACTTAATGCACTCTCCCAAACAATTACTTCATCGATCATTCCCTCAAAATGAACCGAACCACCTCGATTAACTCCAATTTTATACAACTCAAAGGTATTGAATGAGTTCGTGGGGTATGTAGTTGTATTTACCCTAATCCCATCAAGATATTGGTGCACAGTTCCCTGATTAAATACAGTGACAAGGTGCACCCACTGCTCAGGTTGGACCATTCCAAAACCCCCTGAGTGGTGATTTTGTAGTTGCCATTCGCCACCATAAATAGCATGCTGAAACGAAGTGTTGGAGCCGGCATTGTTTGAGCTAGCGAATGTACTAGCATAGTCCGGTTGGATTGATGCATTTGCCCATACCCACTGACTCACAGTGAAGTTTCCTGTCCAGTCATCGATCTCAACTTCAGCATAATCATTGGTACCATCAAACCACAAACAACCTCCGTCAACACAATTTTTCCAATTGCTAGTGTCCATATTTTTGAGTATGAGGCTTGCATTATTCGAACTTGAATCATTTGCCTCCGAACCCCCTCCGTCTTCAAATGACCAGCGATGTCGCAATGTATCCTTTGAAGGGATATAATCGCCAGAAACATAGAATGCAGAACTCGGGACATAGGTCTTGGGATGGTTTGGGCCTTCCCATGAGAATTGCAATCCATGTGGACCCCCCCCTTGAAAAAATTCTATGCGGAAATCATGAAGTCCGGCATTAAGTGAAATGGACCCTGTTTTCTCAACCATCCCATGAGATCCATAATTGGTTACAATACTCAAGTCATCAACCCAAAGTTCTGAACCATCATCTGTGCGCAGATAGAACGTCCAATTTCCGCTTTCAGGGATGTTGATGAGGCCACTAAACCGCCCACCCCAGTCGTTCTTGAAGCGGTCATCCAATCCCGGGTAGGATGAACTACTGGATCCATAAGCCAAATCACTCTCAAGACGTACATAGTCTGGAGCGCGTTCAATCAATGACGGCATTGAACCTGTGTTAAAAATGAGCCCTTCATTATCGAAGTACTCTGCAAGGATACCTTGTGTTCCAATCCCCCTCTTTTGAGAACATGATGCTGATAATGAGGCCTCCATTGCTCCATTTCCGTTGTACTTCTTCGTGTCTTGATGTGCCCATTTGAAAGATTCGTTAAGGGAGATGGGGGGGGATGAAGCATTCCAATATTTTACCCCACTGCTGTATCCCGCATCTATTATGTCAAACCCAGAATTTGGAAGCCAATTCTTGTTCCAAGCACCATCATTTGATCCCCAAGATGCGTACATCATTACATCGGAATGGTTCGTTTCAAACGTCTCATTTTGGTTGAAAAAGACAGGTATTCCGTGCTCGCTCGAAAGAGCATTATCAGCAGCATATAGCATATCGTTCCATGATTTATAGCCCGAGTCATTACGGTTCGTTGCTAGATCAAGTACTGCAGTTCCTCGCTGCCCTAAACTATTGCTGGCCTTGTCGATTAGTGCCATTGCAGTCTCGCGATCATATGCAGTTAATCTACTCACGAGATAAAATCCTTGTTCTGCTCTAGTGAATGGTTTCCATTCCTCCCCGGCTAAAGGGCCATAATTGTGGTCAATCCAGTAATCTTGCCCGATTGCAGTCCGCCAAGATGTTCCTGCTAATCCAATTTCACTGTCAAATGATGAACGGGCATTCGTACCCCCATTAACGCGAAGTGGTATGCCTTTGGTTGTAACTAAATAGTTGATTTCCATTGTCAAATTTCGATCACCTAGCATTTGTTCCAATGGTTCAAGGTAATATGTCTCAAACTGCCCCAATGAGATTGTCTCAGAAGATGGTGTTTCTAGTGCAGTAAATCTGAATACTCGGTCTGAACTGATATTTCTAGCAGTGATAAATGCAGCCGCAATTTCCCGACTGGTGGGGGATTGATTATTGACCAATATTGCAACATCACTGTAGTTAACAAGATTTGACTGCATCTGGCTTTCTCCCAGTACTGGTTCAGAAGTTAAGTTCCAGTAATCTTGTCCATGACCTTGCTCATTACTTTCTTGTAAGTCTGAAGCAGAGGTTTGACTAGGAATTACGATGAATAACAGTAGCAGAAGCAGTACCCTCCGCTTTGGTTGACCACACTCCATGATACCTCTGAGATAAGATTCCTGCATGAACTTCTCCCACCTCTGTTCGATGCAGAGTAGGCTGGGTATTTTCTGATCATTGATCCGAATCCGATATGAGGGGGTGACCGCTCGCCGTGCGCTGTTGAGCGAACCATTGGCAGTCCGAGAATGCCGAAAAGGCACCATGCGGGTCTATATTGGCGATGTTGCCACAACAGAAGCTGAAGTGATTGTCGCTCCGGCTAATAATCGGCTAAGCGGTCGTGAAGGCGTCGACGCCCGAATCCATGATGTTGCTGGCCCTGAACTGATGAAAGCATGTCAGGAAATTGCAGCAGAACGCCGCAAACTCAATCTTCCCCCGTGCTTGGTTGGAGAAGCTTGTGTAACTGATGCGTTTGAGTTAAGGGCGGACCATGTCATACATGTTGTGGGTCCAGACTGTCGCAGGCCCAGTCAGGATGAGATACGAAGAGATCTACTGCCAACTGCATACGAGGCACTTTTCGCCGAAATTAAGAGATTAGGTGCAAAAACAGTTTGTTCTCCCCCACTTTCCATGGGTGTGTTTTCATATCCCCATCGGGAAGGTGCTCGAATGACGTTTGAGATCATCATGGGGTGGCTTGACCGAGATGCACCTGATGATTTTGAGAGATGGGACCTATGGGTCAAGGATCAAAATTTCATCAGCAATATGAGAACAATTTACCGCGAAGAAGAAGATCAATTCCCTGGAAATCACGTGCATTGATCTAATGCGAACACCGGGAATTGAACCCGGGTCGGCAGGTTGGGAACCTACTGTCATAACCCCTAGACCATGTCCGCTGCTAGGGCGGTTGTCCTGATTGCTATAATCATGACCATCTCAATGATCTAGACCGAATAAGCAATTGATAGTAATAAGCAATATTTCTCCCACAAAGTCATCACCCCCCCCAATCTCGTCAAATCATGGGGCAGCAATGGGAAAGGGAGTTGCGCAGTGTTCTCTCAGGTGACCCCGAAGGTGTTCGCGTAGTTACACGGAGTTGCTCAGCGGTTGAGAGGTCAATGGCCCTCCGTGTCATTGAGCGCCCATTTTTGGTTATTAGAGCGGCGGGAAGTGGTGCTGCGGGTGTGGGCGATATTTTAGCAATTAGGGGGGATCTCTCCTTCCCTATTGAGGTAAAATCGAGCAAGAATGAGTTGATCTATCTCAGTGGCCGTACCAAGGAACAACTCGACGCTATGCTTTCACATGCAGATCGGTGTGGTATTGTTGGGCTATACGCTTTCCGCCTTAAAGGGGTGCGGGGTGATTCATGGAGGATGTTTAGAATCGACTCCAATAGTTTCACTGGGCGTTTGCGAACTCTAGCACGCCGTATCCCCGTCCTCCCACTTACAGGGCGTGGAAATCCTTATCTGGACTGGAACAAAGGTATGCCCCTTCACCAATTTATTGGCTTAGTATGTGCTGACCGCACACTTTAGTGCTCCTTGTTCCCCAATCCAGTTTCAACAAATTTCATCTTTTCCTTCAGTTCCTTAATCTCCTCTAATGTCTGCTCAAAACCTGCTTGATCAAGCCACCTCCCAATCGTTTCTATGTCTTGGCGCACGTGGGATATCTTTTTTGTTGGTGCTTTGATTCCCTCATTTCTGCATGCAAGTTCCATCCAAGTTAAAATCATCATTTCCAAATCTAGAATTTCTTCTTCCGGGCGACTCCAAATAATACGCTCGACGCCAAATCGAATAGATGTGATCCCACTTGCTTCCCCACCAACTTCCAATAATTGTGAATCCCATATCGGAATTTCGAGACTTAGTTCTTCTTCAATACGTTCGTCGGATGAATCTAAATCGCATATTGTGATGAGTAACACACCTCTCGGAAGGCGGAGAATAGCTTCAATTGTGTTGTCGAACTGATTCCAAATTAGAACTTCTTCAGGATGCCGGCCAATTGCTCTTCTAGCCCAATGAATTAGGTCATCAGGATCAACCCCTCCACCCTTCATCAGCAAGGTGAATGGGTACAGACGTTCAAATCCTGTGCCTCTACCGAGTGTCCGTGAGTGCACTTCTTATTGCTCTCGCATTGTTCAGCGCGTGGTTATTTTTAATCATATATTTTCAGCGTACAGGTCGTTTAGACCGCTGGAATGCGACACGCGTTCTTGGGGCAATTATCATGCTCCGAAGTCACCGTGGTCTTGGCTTGTTAGAAAAAATATCCAGACCCCGCCGCTTTTGGCAATTATGGGGAGAAGTTTGTCTGTGGATGTGCCGCTTTGCTTCACTATTTATTGTGGCCCTTCTCCTCTTATCTTTGTATGCTAGCATCACGCAACCCCCCGTTCTTGAATCTCCTAACCCCCTAACTCTAGTAGCTTTACCAGGTCTTAATCCACTGATTCCGCTAGGATGGGGTCTGTTGGCATTTATTGTGGCCCTAGTCATGCATGAATTTGCCCATGGGATTCAAGCTAGGGCACATGGTATGCGCATACGGTCATTTGGTTTGTTAATGCTTGGCCCAGTTCCACTCGGCGCGTTTGCAGAACCAGAAACAAATGAACTCATTCATGCCCCTAGGCGCGAACGGCAGCGCCTTTTCGCGGCAGGTCCGGGCATTAATTTGCAAATGGCCTTTCTTTGCATCATATTGCTCGGTGTGGTTGCTCTTAGCCTTGAACCAACTGTTGAAGGCGTATATGCTCGAGGGGTTATTGAAAATCAACCCGCTCATGAAGCTGGTTTGCAGCCCTTTGACTTGATTATAGCAATTGATGAGAATTCAACCCCTGATCTTTCCACATTTCGAAGTATTCTACACGAAAAGCGTGCAGGGGATTCTATAATATTACAGGTTGAGCGAAGTAATGGCTCATCAGATACAATCAAAACAACATTGGTTGATCGATATGAATGGAGCCTCGAGAATGGTGTATCTGATGACGAATTATCCTCATTAGATATCCATGAAGGGGACGCATTTCTTGGGGTCAGTGGTTTATCGAACCCAACAGCGGGGGTCGATCGGCTTGCTTATGCTTTCACAATGGAAAACGCAACATTTGGTCAAAGACTGGCACTTTTTTCAGCCCAACCACTCACAATCCTAGTGACTCCCAACCCTTGGGCCAATGATGGCCATGCACTGCTTCCACAAGAGGAAGAGATGTTACAGGCTGGTTCAGGCCCACTATCGTTTATGGGCACAACAGCACTTATCATCTCCATTCATGCATTATTTTGGCTGATATGGACCAACCTAGTTCTTGGCCTGTTCAATTTGATTCCATTGATACCTTTTGATGGTGGACACATGTTCAAAGATGGCTTACACGATTTTATCGAACGCCTACGCAGGATTGGGAAGAAAACAGGATGGTGGGATTGGCACGCTCTTCGTTCAGAAAGAATCGTGAAAAGTGGAGTGAAATGGATAGGTGTAGTAATTGCCATCTCGTTGATCGTGCCCATTTTTGTATTATATGTTGGGTAAATAAATTATTCTTCTTCTCCCCATGCATCTGATTCAATTTTAGCCTGGTCAATTTCGGGAGACTTTTTCAACCACCTGTTGGCAATTCCATCCACCTGCATAAGTAACATCAAGGAAGCAATTGAAATTGCAAGTTTCACCCATGATGATTTTGGTACTTGAGATGCACCCTCGCCTTGATCAAGAGTAAGAAGTTTGAGAGATCCAAGCCAAGGGATCTCTCCTCCGGCCACCCCTACAACCCACTCTTCCCGAACAGATTCAACACCCTTCCCTTCAGAGTCAGTCAACCCCGCAGCACCTATGGCTGCCCCTCTTTGATCAACCCTACAACCATTGTGATCTCCAAGCGTGAGATAACCTTCATGCTTTGGCACCCAATTTTCAATTCTCAAAGTTGCTTGTTGAACAGTTACATGGCCTTCGGGGATACATTTGATCCCAGGCAGGTCTAGGGTAATATTTGATACTCCTTTCAAATTGGTGCCAGGCACTGACCAAGATACAATACATCCCCCCTTTGTTCCATCATTTCGTTGAACATGTTCGTCGAAAGCACCGTCTTCACAGACTCCCTCTTCAGTTGGATTAACAGCCGTATGTGCAACAACTTTCAAGATCGAGCGATGGATTATTGGTGTACCATCAAGACCATTTTTTTTGTAAATAATAACGTCCCCAAATTTTCCATGTTTTTCCCCATCATTCTTTTCTAATGCCTCTACATAAGTCATAATCTCCCCATGACGTGATTTATCTAGCAAAAGAATGAGGTCACCCGGATCAATCGCTCCAATCTCTCCTTGCTCATTATGCATCATCGAATTTGATTCAACTACAACAAGAGGGGGCATTGATCCAGTGGCAATCCAAAGTGATGATACAACCAATGCGATTAACAAACCAGCAGCAAGCACTTCTTTGGCGATTTCACGCAGTGCAAGCATCCTTGATCCCAATCATTCTGTTTTCGAAGTAGTTTTCGACCTTCGACCTTTTTTTGGGGTAACGCCAGTTGCTTCAAGATGATCATTGAATACTTTTTCGTATCTTGGGCCCAAATTTTTTGCTGCTTCTTGAACATCTGTTCGGATTTGTCTTAATTCAGCCACTTCTTCAATTTCAAGCGCACCTGATAGAATATCCCAATTTTGTTTATAGAAAAAGAATTCAGGTCCTCCCCAAAACAAACCAATTCCTCCAGTTATTAGTGCCAACCATGAAAGTGCAGTTCGTGTATCTGTCCCATCTCCCGTCTCTGTGTTATATCCTTGAGCGATGATAAAAAAATACAAGGCCCATCCGAGAAGGCCCAAACTCGCGATAACAGTTGTGCGCGTAATTGTCAAATGTAAGTCTAAATTTTCTTTCCACCATCTGTTGATTGCGCGAAACGGTGCAAAAGGAATTCCCAGCACCCGACGAACGCCCCAGCCTTGCGTGTTTGCATCCGAAGCCATATCAACGCCGTTCTCGCCTCGACCTCACTCGCTTCATCCTTTCCCTGCTGAGGGTTGTCCATGAATTAGCATATACTGGAGTTACATTGACACGGATTATTGAAAACGTCTTCCATTATGGGTGAGTTGTGGCGCGCATATCAATTACCCTCACTGGGTTGATGCTGGCCATGATTTTTCTTCCATTTGCGCATGCCGCTACTTCTGAAACAAAATTCGATGATGGGAATTCAACTTGGTCTCACATTTACACGGCAGCAGGAGGTGCGTCTACTCCTGGAGTAACATTACCAATTGGGGCATTAATAACAGATGCCGAATTCAATCTTACAGGAGAGGCCTCAACAACTCAATGGCTTAATGGAACTGCAAATCAGGATTTTGGAGGTGTGGGATCCACCAGCACATCATGGAATTTGAATGGGTTTTATGCAAGGCGTGAGCGTTTGGATATTGCAAATAATGATGCAAAGTTAGTGATTCAACCAACGACAAATTCACTTGATTTCATTGGAAATTTAGATATTAATTCTGCATCCACCACCGCATATCACAACTCAACAACAGGATATTTAGCAAACGGGGTTGTCGATATAATTCCCCGCTCAAAATCCATTTCGCCTCAGCAATTCACAAAATCAACCGGGTGGTCGTCGGCAGGCCCGTCAGTCAAATTTGGATCGGGGTGGTTCATTATCCAAAATGTTGGATCGACCGGAAGTGTACGATATTACAATGCCTCTACTGGTGGTTCTTCATCAGTCACTCTTTCGACCAATTCTTGCTCAATGAATGACCTTGCTGGAATGTATGATGCTGCAATTGATGGCGATGGAAGCGTTTGGACGATTTCGTATTCAAACTCGCGCATTGCACATTGGAATGTGTCAGAGACCAAGTGGACATGTTCAAGCAGTACTTCGATAAACTCAGTTCTAGGGCGCCCTCATGGCATTGCAGTCGACCCTAGTACAGATCTACTTTGGGTTTTGACTTCAGATTCGTCAAACTATCTCTATTTGTATGAGGTTGATCGCACATCATTAACGTCTTCTAATACCTCTTTTGCAGTTGGATACCGAACGTCTTTCATGGGCACTGTTGCGGGATTGATGGTACAGTTACCTCGGTTCCAAATAGCCACATACTACCATACATCTGCATCATATCATTATCCATTCACTGTAAATGGATTATTGGTATCACAAGGCACTAGAAACCAGGTTTCGTATGGGCACTATGGTTTGGTTCACCAATCTGATGGTCTTCTATCTTGGGCACCAAATTACGCTACATATGGGTATCAAGTAAGGTTTGAAGGATCGAGTACCCCATTCAATTGGCACAATCCATATTCAAAAACTCAGAGCATAGTTCGTGGTACACAGATTTCAACAGGTGGCCCGCTTCAGGAAGTTGAATTACTCGATGTTGACACGTTTATTCCTAGTGGGGACAGCATAGACCTCGAGATATCTAGTGACGGTGGGCTGACTTGGAAAGCCCTTAGTATTGGGGGGAAAATCAAGTATGGGGGGACTTCGACAACGCTTGACTGGCGTGCATTTCTCAATGGAACAACTTCAACGACTCCCATACTTGGTGAAATTGAATTTTCAATTACTTCAAAATATGCTTCCAGCGGTTACTTTGAGTTCTACCAATATTATTGGCAGCAACCCATACCCCTAGGCCTTCGCGTATTTTGGAATTCAACGGCTCCCGTCGGTACAACCGTAGTGGCCTTCATGACAACCAGTTTTGCTTGTCCCACAAATTCTCCATCAACCCCTCTTTCGAATGGACAATACCATGATCTTTCAACATGGGCATCAACAACACTTCGTATATGTTTTGAATTGCGAAGCGGAACTTCTGGTGTTGCAACCCCAATTCTTGACGATTTTCATGTTGCTTTATATTCAAATGCCCCAAGCGATGTCTCGATAGATATAGGGGATGATGGTACCAAAGATTGGTCTCGGTCAGGAAATCTTGTTGGGACAGTACAAGCAAAGAGTAGTACCCTAATTTCTGCTTTAAACAAAGCAATACCTGGGACTGGAACAGGAGTAGTTACAATTCCTTTTTCAGTTGGTTCTCAATCTGCCGGAAAGGTATCTATTGCTTCATTTAACATGAAATATGTAATGAGTACTGTCAACCTTGACATCAATGTACCATCTAACGAAACTCTACACGCTAGAGAACAACCATACATTGTAACAAGCCGACATGTGATTGGCGAGGATGCAACGGGTGGGATCGTAGAAGCAGATCTTCGTTTTATTGCCAATCCGCTTCCAGACTCGCCTAAGTTGAAATGGTCTTCACCAAGTTCATTCACTGAATATGAAGATGGGCAAGATTGGATAGAAGTCGTACCCGATCAAAGTTCAACCGAAGAAATCGGTGGTATCCTTGAGATCCATTGGGCATTTCGTGTTAAACAATCCTTTCCTCAGCAAAGCGGAATTGCATTTGCAGTAGCGTGTGAAGACTCTATTGGTCGTATCCCAGCAGAATTATCTTCTGGCCCCACAAGCCTATCGGTCAATCATTCATACGGAATCTCTGATGTGAAAGTAATCGATGATTCAGGTCTTGTACAACGAGAGAATGTATTGGATGGTGAATGGGTCATGGCCGGTGAAACGATTCATTTTGCAGGAGACGTTGCTTTTTATGGGACCAATGATGCACCATTAGATGCGGTATATGACGTTCAAGTTGCACTAAATGGAATTGCAGATCCATCTTGGAGGGACCGCTCAAATTATGGTGGCTCATTCTTCATCAGTGTGGAAATGCCAAAACAAGATGTGCCGGGGGGAATTGACCTTAGTGTGATGACCTATAATGAACAAGATCCAAGATGGATTTTGCCACCAACTCCCCAGCATAGCCGGACACTTCTTATCGATGCAACACCACCGAGTGTGATTTATTCCAGTCCTAGTCAAAATGATTACGTTGAGGCACGTTCCGACCAAACGATAGAGCATGTAATTTTAGATTCAGTTGGTGATCCAAATCAGCTGAAATTAGAGTACTGGGTAGAGTCAGTACATGACATCAACCGCAATGGAATTTCTGAAGAGAATGAATTTATCAATAAGACAATGGTCAATTCAACATCAGCGGAAAAGAAAGTCTTTGAAACTATAATTGATGATTCCCGTAACCCAAATAATGCACGAGTGGTATACCGCATTGTTGGTACTGATCAGGCCGGAAACCCCATCATTGATTCTCCCTTAGTAACTTATCGTTCACGACAAGATAGCCCCACCGTGGTCCTTGGCTTAGAATGGCTAGAGTGTATGGTGCCAGATCAAATATCTATGTTGACATGCTCCAAAGATGGATGGCTTCCTCACGTGGATGGCGAAGCCCTTCATTCAGGGATTGAACAATCAGTCCGGGTTACTTTAGTAGATGCGAATGGATTGCGAGACTTTAGGGAGATTGGCCTAACATTTGATTTTGAAGGTCCAGACCCCGAAAGAGATGCGCAACAAATTGCCTTTAGCGGTGTCAACCAGACGTTTTGGTCTGAAAGTTCAGTGATACGCTTACTACAAAGCAGCACAATCAATCTTGCAACGAATGAATCTGGCCTTCCTCTAATAACTGTTGATTTCCGTTTTGAATTTGGATGGGATTGGCCCGATGAGGATCTCGGAGACCTTTCTCTTACGATTCATGAGTTGGGCTCAATACAACCTAGAGTCATGATTTGGGAAGATCATACATTTTCTGTTGAAAATGACCTTGTTTTTTCTGCAGTTGACCATTTAGTCGAAGACGTCTCAACTCCGCGAATAGGTCCTGTCAAAGATGGAGACCGAATTCGCACAGATGATCGTCTGCGCTTTCGAGGGCGCGTTCTTTACCAAGGTACTTCGATCGCCCCCCCTATTGGCTTAGGGATTCGTGTATCTATCTTTGATGGGGAACAGAATTGGCTTGACTCAAGCCTTGATTTAGATGGAACATTTCTAGTTGAAGTTCCGCTAGATGCATCTGAATCGCAAGCAGGGGCGCCCATTCGTACATTTATCAGCAGAATTTCAGGAATTCCTAAAAATGGTGAAGATATGACGGGTGGGCTTGTTGCAACGACTTTACGGTTGGAAGTTGATCGTTCCCCCCCTCAAGTTTCTCATCGCATTGAACCACCTCCAGTATTAGATGTGAGTAATCCTTCAGACCTCACAGCGGTCCCAGTGCGCATCATGGGGTGGGAAGATGCTCCAATGATTGATGCAAGCCATAATGTACATTGGATTATGAGGGATGGAATTTTTCCGGTTTGTGCTGGATTATCTCCTTTGTCTATTACTCAGATTGATGACGAATTAGAGTGGGGAGGTTCTATTGACCTCACAGAATGCGGGGTTGAGAAAATTAATTCTGGAAATACGATTGGCATATGGGTGACGGGAACAGATCATGCAGGAAACCCCTTTCCAAGTTTACAGAATACAGAGGCAGATCCTATTCGCCTTCCCCTCTCGTTAGCGGGGGATAATGACCCTGCTTGGATTAAATTAGGTACTCGCATGGACTCAGATGAAAAAGGAGGGTCTGCGGAATTAGCTGTGGTGAATTTGTGGATTGAAGATTCAGTTGTTTCTGAAGGAAGTGAGATTGAAGTGCGAGCGACACTGACCAACCGGGGTGGTCAAACAAATTCAACGTTCCAAGTTGACTTTTCTTCAGGGATGACTTGTACAGAAACTGAACGATTTTCTTCAAGACCGATTGTTAATGGTTTAGATAGTGGTGAGGTGATTGAAATTTCTGCAACTTGGAATGCCAAAGAAGGGCATGACCGGGTATTTGTTCTGATTGATAGCCAAAATGACATTCCAGAAGTCAATGAAGATGTGGGTGACAATAGTGGCTGTGTCACAATTGATGTTGCGTATGCTCGTGGATTTGGTTGGGTTGACTCAGCCCGCTCAAGTCCATTGCCGATTTTTGCCATTGTAGGCATGATTTCTGTCCTTTTCCTCGTCGCCATTATCGCAAACCGCACTTCCCCTGATGATTTAACAGGGTATTACCACGATGAAGAAGATTTCTTTGATGAGGATAGCGAAGAAGAAGTCACAGAATCTTATCAGTAAATCCTGCAGAGGTCGTATCATCGACTCTTTCAAGCAGTTAAATGCTGCCTTTTCCCCCATTGTTTCGGATTGGAAACCAACAGGCATCCAGCAAATATCCATGAAATCAATAATTCATGGTGATGATGCCTTACTGATTGCTCCAACGGGTTCTGGTAAGACTGAAGCAGCATTGTTACCACTTTTACAGCGCCGTATGGACCATAATTGGGCGCCGTGCTCAATTATCCATATTACTCCCCTAAGGTCTCTCAACCGCGATTTAGGTTTTCGCTTAGACAAAATGGCCAAAGTGCTGGATATTAGCACATCAGTCCGTCATGGGGATACATCTCCCTATCAAAGGCAACGCCAAACAAAAAATCCCCCTGACCTTCTAGTAACAACTCCTGAGACATTGCAGGCACTTTTCCTTGGCCCCAAGGTTCGTGCGATGATATCCAAAGTACAAGCAGTGATTTTGGATGAGGTACATGAAATTGCATCTTCAGAGCGAGGATCACAACTATCTGTTGCCCTTTCTCGTTTAGAAGATTTAGCAGGTCATTCTCTACAACGAATTGGTCTTTCTGCAACAGTTGGAAATCCGAAAGAACTTGCAAATTGGGTAGCTAATGGTGCCAAAGTATGGATTGACCCCAAACCCCGCCCAATTCAAATCTCCACTCGTTGGATTGAAGCGTCAGAGATGGCTGAAGTGTCTTCTCATGAACTTCGAACATCAAAGGAAGCAACTGCTGCTTTATTCGCACTTTCAGAACATATTTCGAATCATGGCCCGTCTCTTGTATTTTGTACCTCTCGGTCAGAAGCAGAAACAGTAGGCCAGAGGTTGGATAAAATATCGCTTAATCACACAGTTGATGTTCACCATGGTAGTTTGGCATATGAAACTAGAGAAGATGCTGAAAACCGCTTGCGGAATGGGGAAATAGATGCGCTGATCTGTACAAGTTCACTTGAACTCGGCTTGGATGTCGGAACAATTGGTTCTGTGGTTCAACTCCGTTCACCCAAAACTGCTAGTCGCCTAGTCCAGCGCATTGGGAGGTCTAATCACTGTGTGAATGGAACAGCAATTGGTTCAATTTATTGCTGGGATTTTGATGACCTCTTAGAATCATCAGTGATTTCTCGTCGAGCAATGTGTGGGGACCTCGACCCAGTCTCACCACGTCCCAATCCCACTCTTGTAATTCTGAATCAATGTTTACTTGTTTCACGTTCAGAGGGTGCTGTACCTCTTCCGCGCATGGTTTCTCTTTTACGATCTAGTGGGCAATTTGAATATTTAGATCGTGGATACCTTATCGAGATTCTTAAGCAAATGCAGGAACGATGGTTGGTAGATGTATTTCCTGATCCAATGGCAGCAGACCGATCTAATTGGCCATGGATTTCTAAAGATCTGAACCAATCAGATGAACAATTGATGGAAAATAGCGCAATCCCCCCTCGCTGGAAAAATGGTTGGTTTAAGGCTACGGGGAGGGGGTGGAGAACAGCGATCCATTCTCTTTCAATGATCCATAATGAGCGTCGTGTTCGAGTTCGAGATGTCGTCAGCCGCCGCATTCTTGGGGTTGTAGATGAATCATTTGTTCTTAGCCTTCCAGATGAATCAGACCCAGATTCACGCGCATTTGTCATGGCAGGTCGAGTGTGGTCCGTGATTGATGCTGACCTTGAGGAAGGTGAATTAGTTGTCAGTCCCGGAACAAGTTTTGCAGACGCGCCAGTTTGGTCAGGCGAAGTCCCCCTTGTTCCAGCAGAGGTGGCTTTTGAGATTGGAGCCATTAGGAGGGCTGCAGGAATCGAAATTGGAATTCAAGATGAATCGAATTTAAATTCCCAACTGGCCATGAGATATTGGAAAGACCTTCCAATTGATGCTTCAGCACGAGGGGTGATCCTTTCCCGGATCGCTGAGCACGCAGATTTGACAGGAGGAATCATCCCTGATGACCGCACAATAACAATTGAGAGGCGAAAAAGTGGATTATCCATACTTTGTTGTGCTGGTAATGGGGCTAATGAGACTCTTGGCCTTGCCCTTCAAGCTATGGCTTCAACGCGTGAGGGACGCATGGGATCAATGTCTAGTGATGCCGTCAGAATTAACCTAGATGTCCCCGGCTGTTCGACCTCTGACGTCGAGGGATGGTTGAATACAATTCCTCCAAGCGCGCTAAGGCCTATTTTGGAAACAGTATTGCCCAATAGCCGTGCAATGAGACATCGCTTTGTGCAAGTAGCGCGGGGATTTGGTCACCTTCGTACAGTAAAAGACCCTCGGCGCATAGAGATTGGGGGAATGATGCGAGCGATGCGTGGTACCCCGTTATGGAAAGAATCCATGAATAAAGTGATTCACGAACGTCTTGATTTGATCACTGCTGAGCAAATTCTCCTAGATATTCAATCAGGGAAAATACGCGTATTCAAAACACCAGCCGGCCCATTGGGCTTTTCAACAAAAAATCGTAAAGGGCTTCGCCTCCCTGAATTTACCAATGATGAAGTCATCAGTCAATTACGTAGTCGTTTGGAGAATGAGCGTGCAGTAATGATTTGCATGAATTGCGAAAGAGTTCGCAGTCAACGAGTGGCAAAAATTGAGGGTGGTCCTCTTTCTTGTAACGGGTGCAAAGGGAAAATGCTTGTATCTGTTCGTGAAAATCTCTGTGACATGCTCAAAAAATGGCTGAATGATCCAGAACATAGTGACCGCATGACCCGCAATGCAGAACTGGTCAAACGACATGGCCGAATTGCAATTCTAACAATGATGGGAAGAGGCATTGGTGAAACAACAGCTCAGCGTGTTTTGCGATCGATTGAAGGTTCTGATGAACGGTCCTTGCTTGAAGCAATTCACCGTGCAGAACTTGAATATGCTAGAACAAGGCGATACTGGTCTTAGGAATTGCTTTTCATATCTTGAACTTCCCGGTCAAGGTACATTTTTGGTAGCATGGATTCAGGTACCCATGCAGATTTCAATTCCTCTACATTTGGTGTAACTTGATATTTTCCTTCATCTGCATAAGACCTCCCTTTTGTAGGACCATCAGTTTCAAAAAAAACAATCTGCGCAATTCTCCTCCCTACAATGAGAGGGATGGAATAGTGTCTACTATTGTTTGTAATTTCCATTGTCCATCTATTGACATATCCAATATCTCCCCATCCAGCACATTTGCAGGTTTCAATAAAATTACGACCCATTGATGACCTTGCTTTCATCATTGTATTTACAGTATCTCTTCCCCCAAGAAATTCCATCGTGTGACCTAGGATCGTTTCACCAGGTTCGACCCATATAATTAGATCATTTTGAAATATGCCGTTGAGTTTTTTTGTGTTACTTTCCATCCATTCAGAAGCAGACTGCGCTATACGTGACTCGCCCCAAACGCGCCGAACCATCTTTTCATCATAGGGGTTATACACTCCTTGTCCTACTTCCGGTTGTTGTTCTCGGAAGTAATGGGGCCCTAAAGTAACATCATATGATGCGGTGCCGAGTTGTGCTGAATGATATGGCTCTATGACGATGGATCCCTGTTTAATTCGGTGATTTATTGCACGATCTGAAAGGAGGCTGTATCGCGTTGGCCCGTCGCCATGATTTGACATGTACCTTGAAGCCCAAGGAGAGTGCATAGGTTTGCCGGCTTCACCAAAGCCGGCCTTCGATCTTGATTTTAGCAGCAGCTAGAAGGTCGCCCTGCAAGTATAGGCTTCCCAAACTGGCAACAAGATCAATTTCCGCTTTTTCAATCAATTTCTTTGCGATTTCAAGTGCATCATTTGGACATTTTGCACTGACATAATTAATTTCTCTGCCTTTACATTGTTGGGTGAATATATCTTTGATATCTTTTATCGAGGTCGGTGCATTTCTTCCGCTCTTTGGCTCAACTATGATGACTATGTCCTTGTCACAAAAACATTCTGAAATTGGTTTGAGATGTTCATGTATATCATTGCGCAAAGAAGACCCGATGATGAAGCATCTCCGTTTGAATGTGGAATCATGAATCCATGCTGCTGCCATCTTCATTCCCGCAGGATTATGCGCAGCGTCGATCCACCATGGACAAGCAGCTCCATTATTAGCAATTAACTCTCTTTTTTCTAGTCGTGCTGGCCAATAGAGTCGCTTAACAGCATCCATTATGTAACTCTTCCATTCGATCTCAGGATAATCGATGCAGAGTGCAGAATATGCTAAATCAGCAGCAATCCCCTTAATTTGATTTTGACAATATTGACTAATGATTTTCTGTGCGGGAACCAATGTGACTCCTCTCTGCCCAGCACTTCTTATCGCATTCATAGTACCATATTCTTCAAAATAAATTAGTGCAGATTTGCTAGGCACTGCAGAAATTTTTTCATGAGCAATTTCTTCTAGCGATGAACCTAGTATCTGTGTATGCTCAAGTGAAAGGCTGGTTAGAACAGAAGTTCTTGGGTCACTCAACCGAGTGGCATCTAACCGTCCCCCAAGTCCGGCTTCAGTAACAAAACTTGCTATTTTTTCGTGCTTAAAGAGCAACATTGCAGCAAGATATGTTGCCTCAAAGTAGGTGGGTTTTCCGAGTTTTTCCTTTTCTACGGTTTCTCTGATTTTCTCTAATGCCCAATCAAATTTACTATAATTGATTTGATAGCCATTGATGTGTATTCTTTCTTCAACATGAATTAGGTGTGGTGATGTGTAAAGACCTGAGGATATCCCCGCCATTTCAAGTCCCGCAGCGATGAGGGCGGCAGTAGTACCTTTTCCATTGCTTCCAATAACAAGAATTGATGGCAATGATTTGCTCGGACTTCCCAAAGCACTGTAGATTTTTTCTACAGCGTCTAGATTATTTCGCATTCCCTTCGCCTTCAGTGACTCGAGCCACTCACGAATGCTCACGGGCTGGCATGAGCATGTTCGCTTCAACACCTCGCCTTGTTTGTCAGGCGAGGTCTCAAAGGGGAAGTGTCCACCGTGCAGTTCTGTGAGCGAGAATCAAACCGAAGGAGGCCCGCTCAACCGGCTTGCTTTACTACGCGAACAATGGGTGTCAATGGCTGGTATGGCAACCATGTTTGTCATAACAATACTACTAGGTATTTGGATACAGCCATATCACAACAACGAGAGTAGCCGAGCATTTGGCACAGAAGGCGCCTCACAAGTGAGGTGGATTGGGTTTGAATTACTCCTTATTTTTGCATTTACGGCGCTCATCATTTGGCTAGCTAAAAAAGGGCACAAATGGATCATTCGCTGGGGGATTTTTGGCATTCTTTTCTTTGCTCTCCTGACTTCAGTTGCTCCAATCACCTTTCTCTTGATATCAGATTCAACAGATCCTCCCTCTTTTGATGAACCAGTCAAGGGAGACCTATACCTTGATGATTTAATCGATGGAAGTGGTATGTTGTTGTGGAATGGGAGCACTCTTGAGGCAGTAAGAAATCCAACAAAAACATCAATTGGGGTAGAGAAAGAGACTATCTGGTCATACAATCTTTCAAATTTGACTCCCGAAGCACCCCCACTACTCGCACAGGGTGATGGCTATATTGGAGTCTGTACTGAAGATGCTTGGGCTATCCTTGACGCAAAGAATGGAACTTTGCGATCTGAAGGGCACGCAGATCGAGATGACAGGGATCTAAGCCGATTTTCTTGCGATTATGCGTTAGAACTTGAAGGCCAAGTCGTGTTAATTGACCATCGGCGCATATCCCTGCTCGATCCAAAATACGAACACGGAGACACTGTTTGTAGTCTTCCATCAAGTGTGGCAACGCGAGCACCCTGGGTTTCTGCAGTACTCTTAAACAATGGAGATCTCATGATTGCAGATTCGGGATCGGTAGCACTTGTTGACCTCCCACCTGCAGATCAGTGGAGTGCACGTTGTGGGGTTGGACCCCAAGGTGCGTCACGTGGAGTCCCATTTGAGACAAATTGGCAATTAAATATGAGTGAATCAATTTCTCTTACTGCAATTGAATTTGGCCGTTCACCCACCACTGAAATGTCCTCACATGTGGATGATGATGGGACGAATATTCTTGTTCTTGGAGATAGTACTGGCTCAGTCACTGGCTTTGAAGTATTTTCAAATTTTTCTCTTGGAGAAAAACCTCTCCTCAATGTGAAAAACGAATTTGATGCACCGATTCTAGGGCTCAAACTTGCCGATTGGAATCAGGGTGGATGGAATGATCTTTTCGTGACCGATTCGACCCACCTTCGAATGCTTTCAGGTACTTCTTTCACAGAACATTTGACATTAAAGCATGATTTTGGCGCTTCACATCAATCTCAACTTTCATTGCGTCATGATGTTAACGAATTGTGGTCAGAGGAGGGCCTTTACGATTCAGATGTGTTTTTGGTATTCAATGGGAATTGGACCTCAGCAAGCCTTCACCTTCCTACTGAAAAACCCGTCTTTCTCCTTTGGGATGCGGGCGTTTATCTTGTGGACATCATTGCACTTGGCATATGTGTTAGTTTGATGGTGGCATTGATATTTTATCCAGAGTGGTGGGTTGTGAATACAGTTGGTATTCTTGTCGGTTCAGGAGTTGTGACAATTCTTGGAGTAAGTTTTGTTCCATGGTTGGTAATATTGTTTATGATTTTAGCAGCAGTGTATGATTTTTGGGCAGTACACCGTTCAAAACACATGCTTGAACTTGCAGACACGATGATTGATCTCAAATTGCCTATATTATTGGTATCTCCACAAGAGAAAGGATATTCCTTCCGTGATGCAAAATCCCCTTCAGATCTAAGAGAACGTGCAGGGACTGAGCCCACTACTGACCAAGCCGAATCCACTTCTTCTTCAAACCGAGATGCCCTTTTCATGGGGTTGGGTGATGTTATATTTCCAGGGATGTTGGTGATTTCATCCCTTACTTGGATATCAAGTGATCCCACTGCCGGCTTAAGTGCCGGCATGTGGGTTGCAATTGGAACACTCATTGGTGGCTTAATTGGCTATTCTTTTCTCATGGTTTCAGTTGCAATGGGTCGTCCACAACCAGGTCTCCCCCTGCTAAATGGCGGATCGATCATTGGCCATCTCATATTTGCAATAATTGTCATTGGCCCAATGGCGCTCATACCTAGTGGCGTTGGCTTTTGATTTATACATCGTCATCTTTAACGGCATTTCGCAATTTTGGTAGTGCTATGACTGCTGCAATAGTGGCTGCAATGATTCCAGTGACCAATATCCCTCCAACAATAATGGGTGTGATCCCCGCTAATGCTCCTTCGACAGTGGTATGGTTTGCATCTTCCTCAATTAGGATGTAGTCGAGCGCTTCTGAATCGGTGCCCCCGTATACATCTGTTGCTCGAATCCAAATTTGGTATTTCCCCGCTGGAATTCCTTCCCTGACATTTATTTCAAATGTCCAAATACCATCGTTCGCAATCAAATCACCGTTGAGCCCATCATCATGCAATTGTGTCCATCTCGTTTCATCGCCATTTGGATCAAAAACACCTAGGCGAGCTTCAACTAAAACAATTTCATCTTTATCAATTGGGCTCGCACTTAGCAGCGTCGTCATTGCCTGCCTCTCTTTTTTTGCAGAATATGGGTTGAGGGATGCGTTGACGAGGGGCCCTTCATTGTCAATTGTTAATGCTCCAAATACAGTTGTTGCAGCCTCTGTGCCGAAGCCATCCCTCATTATCAAATATATATCGCGCACACCAGGGCGCATGCCTGAAGGTATTGTAAATTCAGCAATCCACATTCCTGTATTTTTATGATCACTTAAATTAATCAATTCTCCACCATATAATCTGAGATCCAATTGGATGGCACTGATTCCATGTCCATCTTCTGCAATTATAGTTGTATTGATATTTTCACCTCGAACTGCCTGAACTGGCATGAATGTTGCTGAGACTAACCGAGGTGCTCTATCGGTGATTTGGATCATTTTTGTCAGTGGTGTACTCAATGCAAATCCATCTCGTGCAGTGGCTGTAATTTCAATGGGTTCTGTTCTAATTCCTTCAGCATGAATCTTCATTGACCAAACATCATCTGCGGGATTACGATCCCCATCTAATCCATTATCTGAAAGAGAAATTGAATTATTCCCATCAACTACAACCTCAACAGCGATTACATTATGATTTGGATCATCAACTTGAACTTCAAGCACTGCAGATCCCCCCTCATTCAGTAGAACACCTTCGGACAAGCTAATTTTTCTAATGATTGGAGGCTCATTCTCTTCTGCAGTTACTACAGGGGGGTATACAATCTTGATCAATGATTGATTTTCTGTGATCGTTTCTTGCATATCCCCAAAACTAGTTTCTAAATTACGTTCCACCCATCCAATTAGCCCCGCTAATGGGCCAGATGTGATTGTCGCTCCGGTAGCAGATCCTCCTTGAACATAAGACCCATTCCATTTAATCACATTGAACCCAGAGAGGCCTGCAAGGTCGGCTTCATCAGTTTCTTCTGCAGTGATACAAAGGCGGACAACTAAATCTTCCATCACGCATATTTTGTCTTTGGGTAGAAGGGGGAGGGGCATTATTCCTCTTTCTCGCGTGGTATTACTCGATCCGAAAATAGAATCACTTCTCGGTGGATTTTCATCAAATGGTATGGGGGACCGTTCAGGCCATTCAGATCCTGAAGACGGGTCAGAACCAGTTTCTTCCCATTCTAGGTGGATTGTTCGATTATCATATGCTGTTGATCGAACATCCCAGAAAAGAGTTTCATTGTGGCTGGTCCCCATTGAACCGAAAAGAGAAGGAAGCCCTCCTGCCCCTGATAAATTGAGCCATTCCTGATGTCGAATAATGTTGACATCAAAAAGTTCCCCGGTGCTATTTTGCATTTGACCTTGGCGTTCAAGTTCCCGGAGAGTCCCAAATGAACCACTTATATCTCCTGAAAATGTTCCATCAACATGTAATATGTCCCCTGTTGTATTTCCATTGATTTTTTCCTGATGAAAATTCACGATAGTTCCATTCACAATGATGGATGAATTTTCATCATCTATGACTGCACCAAAGACGCCCTGCCCTGTTTGTCTATCAATTTGCTCTACACGAACTCCATTTTTCCACTCTTCAATTATTGTCATATCTTCAAGGTCATAGACAAAACGGAGATCCCCGTCTATGAATATGACTTGTGCTGTAGCTTCAAGGGCAGAGCGATCAAATATGCGCTCGCCATTCACATCTTCAAATTCAACAGCAAAACGATGAATTGTCCCATTCACATCTAACCCTCTCTGGGTATCCTCTTCTTTTTCAGAACTCTCTTTCTCGTTCTGTCTATCCTCATTATTCGATGAAGGTGTGATTCTTAAATCACCAGATGCCGAGAGATGTGCCCATTCACGCGTACTATTGGGATAAGTTTCTCGAATCCAAGATGCAGTAGATATTGTTGCATCAAATGCCCCTTCCTGTTGGTCGACAGTTGATAGGCTAGATGTGATTGTCCCATTACCATGCATTTCAAAGATTTCAGAATCAAAAACGGATTCGGAAAGGCTAAGGTTTCTCCACACGCGATCTAGGTCTAAATCTACTCTGATATTTTGCCCATCAATTATTTCATTCAACTGAAGAGATCCAATTCCCCTTTCTTCTAATGTCAATTTACCATTAGAATGGCGCTTTTGCCATCCTTGTCCATCAAAGGAGAGTGCAAACGATTCAATATTTATTGCCTCTGATTGTTTTGTCTCCCAAACGCTTCGCAGAGCAACTTCATGTTCTCCAATTGGCTCATTCCATCGAGAAACAGAGAATGCTCGCTCTGCAATTTTCATCCCACTCTCAAGAACTTGGATTGAGATGATTTCTCCATAAATAGGTGGCTCGGATAGGGAGAAACGATAACCACTAATGCTCGAATCACTGGAATTGAATGATATGACCTCATTATTAGCGCCAGAACGAATAACAGAGAGCATCCAATTTGATAAATTCCCCTCGATTTGTGAACTACTCTCGATTATAATTCCTGGATCTAGACTCCCATTAGCAGCGATGCTCCAGTCGACAAGAATGTCTAGCGTGGGGTTAGATGAACTATTTTCAGTAGATCCAGCAGAAACGGTTGCCAGCAATAGTATTCCCAGCAATGCTCCAGAACGGACACGTAGAACTTCAGGATTCGTCTTCATCATCCGACCGCAAGCCCCATACTGATTCAGGAATCTCGGAATAGATGTCAGCAAACGGATCGCCTTCGTCTTTTTCTTCTTCTTCAGCATATTTCTGCACCTTGCTTCTCAAATCTGGTTTGAACTTCCAATAGTGTATGCGCCAGTCTCTTCCATCCCACAATGTAGTTTCTTCAGATTCAGTCGTTAGCAACTCGTAATCTTGGAACATGTAGAATAGATTTCGATCCGTGGGTTCAAGTGCATTATCAATGATTCGATCGTAATATCCGAAGAATCCAAGTGCATGTTCGGCCATTCCTTCAGCGACATTGTACTCCATTTGTGTGTCGATATGGCGTTGGATTGCGATCGTTAATTCTCTCAGCGACATCCCCATGCGTACTCAACCCGATAAGATATTGTGTGACTCCTCATAGATAAATGCGGTGCTAAATATGTATCATTTTCTATTCATGAAACGTGATTACTGTCGAAAAGCCCTTCCGCACTAGATGAATGGACAAGCCGTGAACGGCGCATTGACAGACACGCCCCCCTTTCTCGGCAACGAGTCTCAATCACAAGATGTTGATGTAGTGGTGCTCCCAGTCGCATATGAATTAACCACGTCATGGGGTGAAGGGACTGCAAATGGCCCATTCGCATGCTTAGAAGCCAGTTCTCAAGTTGAAACTTGGGATGACGACCTCAAAATTGAGTTAGAAGGGCAAGTGGAAATTGCGACACGCCCATTGCTTATACCTAAGTCTCCAAACTTAAAGGGCCAATTATTGGAGATTGCTGAAACCCTCTCGCCAGATCTGATTGGCTCAAGCTTTCCTCTTGTTTTGGGTGGTGAACATGGTCTGTTACCTGCCATATTAGCCGGGGTTGCCGACCATCCTAAAATTTCAGGAGATCTTTCTAAATTAACAGTCATTCAAATTGATGCACATGCTGACCTCAGAGATTCTCTTTTAGGTGAAAAAATGAGTCATGCATGTGCAGCGCGCCGTTCTCTAGATTTGGGCGTTGGCCGTTTAATACAAATTGGTGTTCGGGCCTTGAGCAAAGAAGAACGTACGATAATCGATAATGATTCTAGGGTAACTTGTTTCAAAGCCCGCAATTTGATTTGCCCAGTCAAGGATAACGGTTGGGAGTCCATGTTACAATTGCTCGATGAATTGAATGGTCCTGTT
This sequence comes from uncultured Candidatus Poseidoniales archaeon, assembly GCA_964389655.1. Classification (GTDB taxonomy): domain Archaea; phylum Thermoplasmatota; class Poseidoniia; order Poseidoniales; family CAYMED01; genus CAYMED01. The sequence continues at coordinate 53,927 of CAYMED010000006.1, read as the reverse complement.
CATCTTAGTATAGATATTGATGGTCTTGATGGCCCTTTGGTTCCATCTACTGGGACGCCGGTTCCGGGTGGGTTGCAATATTGGCACGTGATTGAAATCATTGAGACACTTTTTTCATCATCCAATAATGAAGTTATTTCAGCAGATATCAATGAGATTGTTGGAACATCTTCTGATCGGTTAACACCATTTTCTGCGGCACTATTGGCTGTAAAAATAGTTGCTTGTGTGCAACAAAAAGGAGTGACTAAAATTGAACAACCCCCTCTAACGAATCCGTGCTTCCGCCTTCATGCATTATGGGAGATGATTGAATGAATATAATTCCCGAATACCCCTCACATGTATGGTCTCCAGATGAGAAAAAGCGCCGCTCTGAACTTCTTTCTAATCCGATCAAACAACTCGATATAGAGAAATTTACGGTTTCCTCTTCGTTAATGGAATCTTGGAGATCCCTTCCATTTCAAGCAGGTCAACTTTCGGCCGCATCTGATTGTTGGATTCGCTGGGCAAAGCGCGATGTTCGTGTAATTTGGTCCTTGGCAGGCTCCATTTTTAGTGCAGGTCTAAGAAAGATGACAATTCAGGCAATTAAATTTGGGCTGGTTGATGCAATTGTCTGCACAGGCGCACTGATTGAGCAAGACATGCTTGAAGCATTAGGTCACCAGCACTATATTCCACCTGAGATTCCGGATGATGACGAATTGAATGACTTGCTCATCGATCGCGTTTGGGACCATCTTCTGGATGAATTGGCGATTCGGCAAGTTGACCTGACTTTTGCCTCATTTGCTGAACAGATATCTCCATCAACATTGTCAAGTCGTTCTTTCCTTTCGCAATGCGGTGCGTGGCTTTCTGCAATTGATGGGGTGGAAGAATCTGTGATGTCAGTGGCTTCACTTCATGATGTTCCAATTTTTGTTCCCGCCCTCAATGATTCATCAGTTGGCGTCGGCCTTGCAATGGCACAACAACGCCTTGGTGGAGCAGAAAAGGCAGTACGAATTGATTCAATATCTGACTTTGCTGAATTGGCAGAATGGAAAGCACAAGTAGGAGATACGGGTCTTGTTATTTGTGGTGGTGGTGTACCCAAAAATTATGCTCAAGATTCAGTTGTCCTTGCAGAAATGCTAGGCCATGTGGTTTCCCGCCATCGCTTTGGTATCCAAATTTCTGTCGCAGACACGCGAGATGGTGGCTTGTCAGGGTCAACTCTTCGTGAGGCAATTAGTTGGGGAAAAAATGCTCACGATTTTGATGAGGTGATGGTTTGGGGTGAGGCTACAATTCTCTTCCCTCTCCTTGTCGGAAGTGTTCTTCACCAAATATTAGGGTGATTTTTGGTCATGATAGAACTGAAAAATCGATCTCAATGGGGGCATTGTCTATCGATTCAACATCCATTTGAGCTAGTTGCAGTTGTCCTGACATTTCATCATTCACTGCGTGCCAGTATGTGTAGGCCTCTATAACCCAGATTCCGGATTCACGCGTGCCATTTCCACTCCCCTTTACTCCCCCAAATGGGAGGTGTGCTTCAGCCCCTGTTGTCGAATTATTTATACCAGTCATTCCTGCCTTAATTTCAGTTTTGAAGCGATATGCCTCTAGGCGATCATTTGTGTAAATTCCACTTGATAATCCATATGGACTTGCATTTGCAAGATGCAATGCATGATCAAAATCAGTCGCCGTAGCAATAGTTACTGCGGGCCCAAATATTTCGTCATGGAAGCACGGCATGTCTTCAGTCACTTCTGTAAATACGTGTGGCCACATGTAGACTCCTTCTTCCGCATCTCCCTCAAAACCACTCGGCTTTGAATCACTAGTTATGCGACCCTTGCCCCAAGCCAATGTCGCTCCTTCTTTCGATATGGAATTAATTCGTGCGAGGAATTCATTTGCATATCGTTGGGAGAGCATGGGTCCATAGAGTACGTTTTCAGTACGTTGACTATCCCCTATTTTAGTATCTCTTACTTTTTCCATGAATAATTCTAGAAATTGATCGTAGATGTCTGCATGGATTATCAAGTTCCCAAGGCTTGTACAGCGTTGTCCTGCAGTTCCAAAAGCAGCCCAGTAAGCCCCTTCAACGGCATTTTCAATATTTGCAGACGGCATGACGACCAATGGATTTTTACCACCTAATTCAAGAGAGCAAGATACAAGGTTTCTTCCACATACCTCGCCTATTTTCTTACCCACTGATGTGCTTCCGGTAAAGGATATTTTGTTGATAAGGCCGTCATCTACAGCATCAATTATCGCTTGACCCGCTTCAGAACCTGTTCCATGAATTAGATTTACAACACCAGATGGTATGCCTGAAATATGCATTATTCGGCAAAGGGCATATGATAGTGCTGGCGCATCTTGCGGGGACTTCCAAACAACAGTATTTCCACACAGTATTGCTGGAATTATTTTCCAAAATGGGACTGCAGCGGGGAAATTGCAAGCATTGATAATTCCACAAACACCAAGCGGCCGCCGATAAGTCATCAATTCCTTGTTTCGCAATTCACTTGGCACTGTTTGTCCATACAACCTCCTCCCCTCTGAATGGAAAAAATGGCATGTGTCAATTGCCTCTTGTATGGATCCTCTTGCCTCTTTCAGGGTCTTTCCAATTTCTCGTGTTTCAAGTTGTACAAGGTCATCTAGGTGCTTTGTCAGTTGATGCCCCATCTCTGCAATAATGTTCCCCCTGATTGGTGATGGTGTTGCTGCCCATGCAGGTTGTGCGGCTCGTGCAGCTCTAAGGGCGCTCTTAACATCGTTACTCGAACTTCTTGGAGCAACACAGACGACATCTGAGAGATATGCGGGATTTCGAGACTCAAAAACCTCGTTATTTGAGGAATCAGCATGCTTTCCATCAATAATGTTACGTGCGCGGAGTGTTTGCCGCCCCACTTCGTTTTGGAGGATCTCTAATGGCTGGCTCAGGAAGGACATTGTCCCCGCGACATGAACACTCCTGATAGCCCCTTCCACCCTCTCAGTTCCGCCCGTTTTGGCATTTCCACCCTTGACTGTTTAAATGACCCCGCCGGAGGTCGTCATCCGGTCGAGCCAGATGAGTGAGACGTCAGCCCCCTCAATTGAGTTGCGCGTGCACAAAGCAATTCCCAGTGATGTGGGGCACGGCCGCGCACGCGTTCCGTTCGAAAACGACCTTGATTTATCCCCCGGAGACATCATTGAGATAGAGGGGAAAAAGAAAACAGCAGCAGTTGTTTGGAGATGCCGCCCTGAAGATGCCTCTTCAGACATCATTAGAGTTGATGGTATTATTCGTAAAAATGCAGGCGTGAGTCTTACTGATCGTGTCACGATACGCAAAGCAGAAGCGCATCCATGCCAAAAACTTGTGATCAGCCCAGTAATGCAGCACAAACACAATGTTAAATTCGGACCTGGAATTGAGGGCTTTGCCCGTCGTGGATTAATTAAGCGACCTGTTGTTGCTGGCGATAGAGTGTTTATCCCTGGAATGACGCTCTTTGCAGAAGCCTTGCCATTTGCGATTGTTCAAACAACTCCTAAAGGCATTGTTCGTGTCTCAACAGATACAGAAATTGTGATTCGTGAGGAAATTGTTGATGCCGATAGTGAATTTGAAGTCAATGAAATAACGTACGAGGATATTGGAGGTATTGGGGAGCAATTGCTCAAGGTTCGTGAAATGATCGAGTTACCCCTCAAACATCCCGAGTTATTTCACCGTTTGGGTATTGACCCTCCAAAAGGCGTGTTACTACACGGACCCCCAGGTACAGGGAAAACAATGATTGCTCGTGCAGTGGCTGCAGAAACAAATGCAGACTTCACTTCGATTAATGGGCCTGAAATCATTAGTAAATACTATGGTGAATCGGAAAAACAATTGCGTGAAGTCTTTGAAGAAGCGGCTTCAAAGAGTCCTTCGATCATATTCATCGATGAATTGGATAGTATTGCCCCGAAACGAGAAGATGTTCATGGTGAAGTTGAACGCAGAGTTGTCGCACAATTACTCACTTTGATGGATGGAATGCAGGGGAGGGACAATGTCATTGTTATCGGTGCAACAAACCGCCGTGATGCAATTGACCCTGCCCTCCGTCGCCCGGGCCGATTTGATCGTGAAATTGAGATCGGCGTCCCCGACCGTGAAGGAAGAGCAGAGATTCTCGAGGTTCATATACGCGGAATGCCCATTGCTGATGATTTTGAGGAAGATTGGATTCTTGAAAATACGTATGGTTTTGTAGGTGCAGATATCTCTGCGCTTGTCCGTGAATCAGCAATGAAAGCGCTTAGAAGATATCTTCCAGATATTGATTTGGAAGAAGAAACAATACCCCCTGAAGTTCTAGAAATAATGGAAGTTCGAATGGAAGATTTTAGATTAGCGATTAAGGATATTGAACCATCTGCATTGAGGGAAATTTGGGTTGAAGTCCCTGAAGTGACATGGGACCAAGTTGGTGGGTTAGATGAAGTAAAAGAACGTCTGAAAGAATCTGTCGAATGGCCACTAACTAAACCACACCTCTTCGATAAATTTGGGATTAAACCACCACGTGGCATTCTTTTATTTGGTGCACCCGGGACTGGAAAGACCCTCATTGCGAAGGCCGTGGCAAATGAGGCGTCTGCTAATTTCATAACTGTAAAAGGCCCCGAATTAATCTCAAAATGGGTTGGTGAGTCTGAACGCGGAGTTCGCGAAATCTTCAAGAAAGCAAAACAGGCATCTCCTTCGATCATTTTCTTTGATGAATTTGAAGCCATTGCTTCTTTTCGTTCGGGGGGCGATGGCGAGAGTAGTTTAGTTGGAAATCGAATCGTAAACCAGTTGTTGTCGAGCATGGATGGAGTGGAATTACTTGAAGACGTCATTGTAATCGCGGCAACAAATAGGCCGGAATTAATTGATCCAGCGTTGCTTCGATCAGGTAGGTTTGAACGCATCCTCCATATTCCCCCCCCTGATAAAAAGGCTCTAGTTGATATTCTTCAGATACATTCGGAAAGTATGCCCCTTGGCCGTTTTAAGATGGTTGATTTAACAAACCAGATGGGTGGGTTTACTGGTGCGGATGTCGAAGCGATTTGTCGAGAAGCAGCACTAAGGGCTATGCGAGACGAGTCAAAGAATGTGAAGAAATCTCATTTCATCGATGCAATGCGTTCAGTACGCCCAACAATTACCCCTGATATGATTGAATATTACACAAAACTCGAAACAAAATTGACCTCTGGACTTTCTTCAGTTCGTCGTTCAGATTCGAATAGAGGAATGGAAACAATGTGAGGGGCACCTTTGGTTCGAGCAACATTTGGTTCCGAGATCGTTGGCCGCCGCGTTCTTGACGCTGCAGGTGATGAATTGGGCCGGATTGAAGATTTCAGTATCGACCCGGCTACCGGCCATGTGGTGGACTTGCTAGTCTTGCCTGCAGGTGATATTGATCCTGAAAGGCTTCCCTGGCCGTTTGAAGGCGGAAGAACGCATGTTCCAGCCGCAGAAGTGGATCGAATAGAGACAGATGTCCATCTTTCCATATGAACTCGCGCTCGGAACGGTGATAAGATAACGAGTTGCTGAGCAGAATACCATTCACGCAGGGTATCCTATGGCTCGACGTTCAAGGCGCCGATTTCGACGCATAATCATAGTAGGTGCGTTTTATGCATCTCTCCTCTTACTGCTTGGCTCCTTGCTGAGTACTTATCTTCGCCCGATTCCTAGTCAACTCTCTGCTTATGGTGATGATTGGGATGATCTATCTGAATTTAGAGAAGAACTAAATGACCTTGGAATACCCACAAAATCTCTTGTTTCAAGTCCGTTATTATTGGAAGATGTGGATGACCCATCCCATACTGTTGTGATTATTGCAGGACTTGAACGAGATGCCGTTGACATCCCTTCTTTTGGGAGCACAGGAATTAGTACTTCTTCATTGTCTGGGGGACAGGGTTACTCAACTTCTGAGATAAATGCAATAATTGGCTTTGTTGCTAGGGGTGGGAGCGTGCTGGTTATGGAAGATTATGGTTTTGCTTCAAGCTTAGGTGTGGCATTTGGAGTAGATTATTCGGGCCAGCGCTTATTCGATGAAGAATGGGCCCATGAATTAGATTCAAATTTTACTTGGATGAACCTCACAGAGAATATTTCGGGAACAGATGGCCTCGTGGGTCACGAAAGGTGGCATGGCAGTCATCCATGTGTGAAATGGAGCAATGTTTCAGTCACGTCTGCCGAGGATGCTGGCTTATGCCGACACCGATGGAATTCGACAACAAACGAAATTGAGTATAATGCTGAATTTCACATCCTTCTCAATACACCCTCTGGTTTTCTACCTACTGAACCAACAGCTGCCCTGACGATGGAACCAATTGGACAATCATCTCAGGAATCATATCTTGATGTAAATGGTGATGGGCAATTGGTCTTGGAATCAGAACTTCCCGGCCAAGTTGTCGACAAACAAGGTCCTTTTGACCTTTATATAGAAGGCTGCGATGGTAATTGCAGTCAACCTAACGCCGGCCGCATCTTTTTCCTTTCAGATGGATCCCTCCTCATTAACGCAATTTATGGCCAAAATAGCGGTAAATACGGGGGCCAAATACCCGTGAATGACAATCGAATATGGGCTTTAGACTTCATCGCCGAATCTCTTTTGGTCGAGGGGCGTAATATCTCGCAATTAGATGTTGGAAGTGCCCATCTTGATGTTTTAGCAGTTCCAGAAGGCGCTCAAGTCATTTTTGAAGAAAGTAGGCACGCCCAACCAGCACCACTTGGCTTAGCAGACTCGTATAATTTCATCTATTATTTGATGGTCTATTTTACTTCAGATAAAACGGCCATGCTATTACTTTTCCTTGCCCTTTTTGTTGCACTTGAAGCCGTCATGATTCGTAAACGAGACCCCGAGGATTGGCGGCATGTTTTCAGTGTGATTTACTACGGATTTGGTGACTCACACCGATATGGATATTATGCCAAAACTCCCAAAATACGTGCGACATTTCTTTCAAAAGTCCGAAACAATAACGGTCTGACTAGAGATGAGTTTGACCTTCTCCCTGCACGTGATTTAGCGACGATGATTGAAGACCCAATTCTGACGAAATTCGTATTTGAGGATCGAGATTATTCGATTGAACAAACAGTAGCTATAGTCAAACGCATCAAAGCATGGGGAAAAACCTGAGGTGGTGGAAGCAATGTGGACCCGTAAAGCATCTTTCTATCTTACATCCGGCATTGCATTGCTTTTAATCGGGATGATGATTTCAAATCAGCAATTCATGATCATTGGTTTAATGCTTATTTCATTTCTTGTAGTTAATTCGTGGCTTTCGGGACATGGCGATGTAGAAGTTCTCCGTTCACTTTCCGCAGATAATCTGTACAAGGGAGATGACTTATACATTGAACTTCGCATTACCAACCGGTCCCTTCGTCGAACCCACCATCTAGAATTGTATGATAATATACCACATGAGATGAAATTGAAAAGTGGCTTGAATCAAATGCGCCTAAACCTTGGGCCAGGTGAAACCGCTTCCATTCGTTATGCTGTGCGATGTCCTTTGCGCGGGCACTATAGCATTGGGCCAACGAGTCTTCGCTTTAGAAATACATTTCATTTGTTTACCAGTGAGCGCTTTATCGACCACCGCTCTGATTTGATTGTCTTTCCTAAAGTACGGGATGTTGAAGAAGCCCTAGTGAAGAGTAACGTTCCAAAAATGTATACTGGTGCTACAGTTCTTCGTTCCCCTGGCCCAGGGACTGAATTCTATGCATTACGGGAATATGTGCCAGGAGACCCATTTAAGAACATCAATTGGAAAGCCTATGCCCGTGCAGGGAAATTAATGGTGAATGAAAAATGTCGAGACGCAGTTACAGACGTGTTCATAATCCTTGATAGTCGAGACGTGACTCGAATTGGAACTGTATTGAAGAACCCTCTTGAAATGGGGAGTGTTGCAGCGGCATCACTTGCCTCATTTTTTGTGAAAAGAAGGGATAGTGTTGCTATGGCAATATATGATGATCATTTATCTTATCTTCCTCCAGATACAGGGGATAAGCAATATTTCAAGATATTATCCAGCCTTGCAGGCGTTGCTCCGCGCGGTAACATGCCTCTTCAAGCAGTTACCAACGCACTGGCTGCGAGATTTAGCCGAGGATCTCCTATTTTCCTAATTAGCAGCCTTGAGGGTGATGGAACCGTACCCCATGCTGTTCGTGATTTGGCGGGTAGGGAACATGACATCACAATTCTTTCTCCTTCTAGCATGGATCTTGAACGTCTTGTTAGCCGTATTCCCCGAATGTCCTATGAAGTCATGAAGGTAGAACGCGATAACCGCCTCACTGCACTTTCGGGATTTGGTGCTCATGTAATTGATTGGCATCCCGACATGGATCTTTCTCAGGCATTGCTTCAAGTGAGGGGTTATTGATATGGCAGAGGAGGTCTCACTTCAACAAGAGGGAACTCGTACCCTCCACATCAATAAAACGCGAAGAGCATGGCAAATTCTCCTTTTGCAGGGCGTAGCGACCGCATCACTAATTTGGATGTTTGTCATATTTGTTGATCTTTATATCATTCCTCAAGCAGACCTCATGGGGCATACAACCCTTCTCCAAACAATTGATGATCAAGCAGATACAATTGATGGGAGTGAGAGAAGCCTTCCCCTTCCAGCATGGCTTTCTGGCATGAATGGTGTTGGCAAAGGAGTTTTTCTTGGACCAGTTATTTTTGCTGCCATATATGGGTATGCACTTGCTGTCAAAGGCTTTCAAACAGAAAAAAGGAAGCGCCGAATTCGAATGATAACTGCGATAACAATCCTATTATTGTTACTTGGTCGTTTGTTGATGGGATATGGGCTTGTGATGCTATGGGAATTGATTCAATGGCCGTTTGGGAATGCTAACTTTCGCCCTCCAACCGAAGAAGAGGCTCTCACTTTGATTTGGCCCCTCTTATTATTTGTGCAATTCATTGTTTTATTGGTGTACACACTTCCTGTATGGTTGGGCACAAGGGGGATCTGGGGCCTTCGTCGCTCATCAATTCGCTCAGCTTTCATCATTCTTCTTCTTCTTCTTACAATTCATGCCTTAATTACTTGGGATTTCATCACTGCACTTATATCTCAAAACGGGCAATCACTCCCCATTCAGCCTTTGAATAGCCAAGTTGATAATCCAAGCCACATATCCTTGTTTGGCCTTGGATTAGCCGGGGAACAGCAGTTTAAGTTAGTTCTATTTGCAGTATTCTTTTTGATATATATTGAATCCGGATATGGCGCAGTTCGCTATCTTGATTATGCATTTAAGCTTCCTGAAGCATGCAAGAAGGATCCAGAATATGTTCGTCAATTTGATAATTTGATCACAGGCCATCTTTGGCACACAGTAGGATTTTTCTCAATAGCAGCCATTGCTGCTATGATCTCCATGCGCTTCAATGAAATTCTTCTTGATCTTGTTCAATCGAGTTTACCTATGAGTCAATGGTCATTGCAACTTGGAGAGTCGCTTGAATTGGAATTGACTTATGGCCTAGTGATTTCAGCCCTCCTCTTCTTCGCAGCCGCTGCACTTCTCCGCTTCGTTGTTCCTTGGCAAAGTGTCTTTGGATTCCTCGAGAAAATGAATCCCATTCGGCGCCGCTGAATTGGAGTAAATTCTTCTTCCAATCGCTTCGGTGATGACTAGAGATACTAGAACCCCCCCGCATCCAGTTGCAATTGATGCAAAGATGGTGCCTGCTTTGCCAACAGCAAATGCAGTCATTGCTAACAATGTTAATAGGACCGACCTTTCAATCCACAAAGGGTACTTTTTCATCAAATCACGCCATTCATTTCTCTTTCGTTTTTGTGTACTTAACCAGTTTATTCGTTTCCCGCTTGTGTAGGATGAAGGCCATTGTGATTGTTAAACCTAGAATAATTATTACAGGGGATGCTGCAATAAATCGCTCGACATACCTCGGCTTTTGTTCCATCAGCATTATTCTTTCATCAGAGGCCCAAATGAGGTCAAGGTCCCCATCATTTCCTAAATCGAACAATTCAATGTCATTTGCAGGGAAGTCATTGCTGTGCCACTCCATTCTCAGTCCCTCGTCTCTGACTTCTAATATGCTCATGCCTCCCGCATTTGCTTCAATAATTTCCAACATCCCATCACCATCAAGGTCCACTACGCTAAATGCCAACGTGTCCGATGAGGGAGCATGGAATTTATCATCATAGGCAAGCCCTAGTTTTTGATCAACCCGGTACCCGTGCGTAATTCCTGAAATGGCAGCAAAAAGGTAAATTTCCTCATTTGTCTTTTTAGGTACAAAAGCGAGGTCCCTGGCATGGTGTTTGATCTCTGAAGACCATGAGAGATTCCACTCACCCCTCGCATTCATCGTGTATACCCGCAATGGTCCATCTTCATGCGCGATTGCCAATTCCAAGTCCCCATCGCCATCCAAATCCGCAACAGCCATTGCGCGGGTACGTATTGAATCGGTAGAACTCCAACTTATCTCATTAGATAATGTCCCGTTCTCATTTAGAACTAGGCGGTCTAACTGGAGGTCAAAGCCGAGCAGCAGATCTAGGTCTAGATCCCCGTCCACATCTACGAGATCTACAAATGTTCCCATGTTCCCTCCACTCTGGTCTGTCCAAGACGGCTCTATTGGCAGGTTTCCATTATTCGATAAATGAGCAACCACTGGTGCATTGTATCGAGTACGGACAAGGTCCAAATAACCATCCCCATTTATGTCTCCAATAGATAAATCAGCGGTGATGGAATCATCTTTTGAAATCCAAATTGGGGTGGATGTAAAACCATCTTTTTTGCCAGGTAGGATAACATCATAACCATCCATTGCAAGAGCTAAATCCATAAATCCATCTTCATTTATATCACCGATTTCGATGGAATTTATACTCGAATTAAACGAGGAAATTTGCTCATAAGAACCGGCCCAAATTGATGAATCCCATCCTTTTTTTGGCATTGAATGTATCATATCTTTCATATCATTCATATCACGGTTAGACTCAAATCCATCAAGATCTGCATCAATTGCGGAAACAGAATTGATCGCTAGAACAACTAGCAATGGGGGGATGATCCATTTCCTCGTCCTGTTAGAGATCGATGTCCTCAAGGTCAGAACGTAGGTTCTCAACTGCTTCATCCGCATCCTCTTCCTCCTGTAATTCTTCAAACTCGTCAATCATTAATGCTTCTTGAACTCTATCTTTTGCTTCACGATCAAGCCGATCTATTTCAGAGTCGAGTTGTGCAAGTTCATCTAGTTCTTCAGCAGATGCAATTGCTGAGACAGGTGCTTTTGGCATAGCAATAGATGCATCATCGACGCCTAATCGATCATCTGGTGGGCCTAGGTCATCCCATCCGTTTAAGTGATTGTCATCAATCTGTGTCGTCAAATCCTCATTTTCACTCACAATGCGTGGTGTTTCTTGTTGACCAACATCATTAGCACGTTCACGTACGCCTTCAAGTGATGATTCATCTAATCCTTCGATAAATGGACGCATGTCTTCTACCATGTCTATGTCTACTGGTGGTCTTTCTCGCTCAGTGAGTGATAATTCTTCGAAGGACAGGATTCCAGACCTCTGAAATGACCATAGTCTGCCTGGGGGAATTTCACCAGTTAATCCACTGGCATCCATCAGATCGATTAATGCTTCAAGTGCATCAGCTGTTTGGTCTAATGCCAATTCTCCTCGATCTTGTCGATCAGCGTCGAGATATATTCGATCCAATGCACGTTGCACATGCTCTCGGACACGACGCGCGATAATGGGTAGCACTTCTGGGCGATGTGTTGCTCCTTCTAGGGGGTGAAGAATATCTTCAGATGTTCCGAGGCGTGCTAATTCAGCAATAACTCCATTCAATCTTCGTAACATCGTGATTGCTTCGTCATATTCATCCAGAATTGCCTCAATTTCTAGGACAACTAACTGCACACATTCTCCTAGACGATATTGTAACCTATTTTGCACCGACCATCGCGTAAGGCCGCGTACTGCACCAGCAGTTTCAGGCGCCTGCGTTTCTAGAAGTTCTAGCACTTCACGTGCCAAAAGGTTGCGGGGGGTGCTTGCTACCTCATCCACTGTTGCTTGAATTACACGAAGCCCTCTTTCTACTGCTCTATCTAGCAAAACAATGCTGTATCCTCGTTGACGCGACTCATCAATCCGCTGAAGGACGGGAGATAGTGCTGCAAAGCCATGATCTGCTCCAAGCAGTGCTTGCCCCAAAGGCTCATCAAGAAGTTTGCTTCGAAGCCTCTCAGCCTCTGAAATATCTCGCAAGGCTTCTTCATGAGCATCTGTAATGTTTTTACTTTCTTCAATAAGGCTTCGTAATTCAGCCCCCTCTCTACTGCGCCTCGCTTCAATATCACCGATTTCACGTAGGAGTACTCGTCTTTGTTCAAGTAAATCGCGCAAATCATTCTGAATGTGCGCGGACCTTATTTCAAGGTCACGTATTGCATTTATTTCATCCCCGTGTCTCCGTCGAAGTGCTACAATCTCTGCTTCTAGAACTTCTAGATCTCCTCTTGCCCCATCCGAACGGGCTAGTGCTTCATCAAGTTCGGCACCAGATACGCGTAACCGATTTCTTGTACTTTCTATTTGTTCATCAAGCACCCTATGCAGGCGCTCAGCAGAATCATTTGCTAAGGTTAGGTCTCTGAGGTTTTCTTCAAGTCCACGAACGTCGGCTCGCAATTCTGCTTCCTCTCGCGCCATACGGTCAATTGTCCGACCCAATTCTTCGGCAGATCCCGCACCAGCAATTGCCTTCGCGACTTCTTCAACACGTTCAGCGACAGCTAATTCTAACTCAGAAACACGCCTTGCCAAGCGCTCATTACGTTTTTGTGCTTCTTCTTCAGCGCTTTCAGCCTGCTTTGTAGCAGCCCTGCTTAATTCTAATTCTTGCTCTAATTGAATTGCTCTATCTTTAGATGATGCCATTTCATCTCGCAGGACATCGGTTTCCTCTCGTAAACGAGTATGAGTTGCAGATGCCTCGTTCAGGCGCCGGTCTTTGCGAGCTACTGTGCGTTCTAGGCCAACTAATTCTTCTTCCAGCCGCACTTTTTCTTCGGTTTTATCAGCGATCAAAAGCGATTTTTCCCCATCATTTTGCTCCATTGGGACCATTACTGGCAATCCCGACAATTCTGCTTGTTTCCAACTTGTTCGGGCACGATCAAGGCGCTCAATTCCTACATGGAAACCAATGATTTCTTCTAGTAAAGCCCGCCTCAGTTTAATCTTGTCTTCACGTTTTGTTCGTGTAGAGGGGAGCATTTCGAGAAGATTTTGTAAATCAAAGTTTTCACTTGTTTCTGCAACTAGTGCGAGACGTGCCACCCCATCAATTCTTTCAATAACCAAATTTGCAGCAGAATCCGTCATTTTTTGTAACCCAGTCTCTAGGTCTTGTGCTCCATGGAGTGCCCTTGGGACCCCTCCAACGAGTAGAAGGCTGACAGCATTACGTTCTGGCGTTCTTGCAACAATTGCTCCTGAAACCTCGATTTCTGCAGCTTGATCTAGAAGGCGGATAAGTGATTCAACACCTCCTTTTTTCCTCGTAACTTCAATCCCTTTTGGCAAACTTTCCAACTCTACTAAATCTTCAACTGGTGGGGGGGTCATTCTCAATACTGCTGACGCATTTGCTAGAATTGCAGATGGATCCATTCCCGGTTGAACCCATAGTACGAGGCTAGCACTTCCTTCGCGTAATAAGGCAATTGTGGCCTCATTACCTCCAATTATATATGTGCGTGGAACATCAATGGGTGCCTTTTCCACCCCTGAATCAAATGCATCAACCATGGCTTGAATCCCAGAAGCGGCTTCATCAGGGGATTGAGGGAGGCTTCCTGCATGTTCGATTACAATTCCTGACTCTACTGATAATGCAGCAATTACCGCAGGCCTATCAGCGATTTCACGCGTTAGTGCTGCTAGGTCTCTTGCTTCTATGTGCGAAAATGGGTCATCTTCAAGGACAAGTCCCCGAACCCTCCTTCTATCGATAATTGCGTCGGGAAACCTACGAAGTACGAGTTCAACTTGTGCTTGGGTCCATATAACACCGCGTGAATTAAGTTTACCATCACGTGCAATGTGGGTTAGCCTTCTTATTGCCCTCTCGCCAACAAGATATACATTTTCAGTCTTTGAATCGCTATTTGCAATACAAGCAACAACTTTTCCATCAGCAATAATCCGATGCGCAATTATCTTCCTCCCCCTATTGGTTGTATGAGTAATTGCTCCGTGGTCAAATGGCATTTGTGTTACTTCAATCGACAAATCAGTGTCTCGTGGGACAATTTTGCCAGTTGGCATGCTAAACATATCACTCACTCATATGATTTCTTCAATTAATGCAGCAGAGCGCTGAAGGTGGTGGAGTATCCGTCCAGTTGCTAGTGCCGTTGTGCTTTCAATCCACAATGTGCGGCCACCGTGTATTCTTCGCATGCTGATTTTCTTTTCCTTTGTTTCAATCCAGCCATCAACCCATTCACTATCTGTGGAGGATTTGACTAGGTCTTCAGCGCAGATGGCCGTTTGAGTACTCAATTCATTGACTTCATGCATATTTACAACACGTGCATCTAGAACGCCTTCAAGTCGCGTCAAGGAGTGAATCACTCGTTCAATCATGCCGAACCTCTTCGGAGGCGGTCCGACGGCTTGATCAACCTTCGCACGATAAGGCAATGCTGTGAGCAATTTGGAGCCCCGGGCCCGTGACTCCGGAGACCAATCATTTCCGGGCATTGAGAGCGTGCAGCGTACTTGGGACCAAATAGCGGATGATTTTAGCCAACGAAGAAACAAGCCTTGGTCGCATGTAGTAGACTGGCTCCATCAACTTCCAAAATCAGTCGACCTTTTGATTGCAGGGTGTGGAAGTGGCAGGCATATTGGAATTGGATTGAGTGCAGGGC
Source organism: uncultured Candidatus Poseidoniales archaeon (assembly GCA_964389655.1). GTDB lineage: Archaea > Thermoplasmatota > Poseidoniia > Poseidoniales > CAYMED01 > CAYMED01. The sequence continues at coordinate 38,829 of CAYMED010000006.1, read as the reverse complement.
ATCGCGTTGAAGCATGTGATTTGAGCCCCAAAATGGTGGCGCTTGCGCAACTTGCCCACCCCTCAGTTACTCCACTTGTGTGTGATATACGAAATATGCCTTGGGATGATTCTTCCTTCGACGCAATTCTTTGTGTAGCGACATTACACCACCTTCCTTTGAATGAGGGAGTTATTGCTCTTTCAGAAGCTAAAAGGTTGTTACGTCCAAGGGGAAGAATATATGTTACTTGTTGGGCTCCAAATTCCCCTAAAAACGTGCGTTGGGATGGTGACGTGGCTTGGGTTACATGGCAATTACCCAATGGTACTCTTGCAGAGCGATACCATGTCCTAGTTGATCTTGAGCGCCGCCTCAGCACATGGAACTCTAGTGGCTTGCAGTTGGTTGAGTCATCAATTATTGGGCAAAATCAGGTTATGGTTTGGTCCTCCATGGATGAAGAGATATCATGAGGTGAATGATTCTCGGTTAAGCAAGGGTTGACATGATTCAGACACCATCATGCTCGCGTTGCTCACGAGAATCTGTGATGCACCAATCTATGTCTGGTCTTGATGTCTGTTCACTTCATCTCCGTGAATCGGTCCGAAAGAGAATTTCCAAGGAGCTTCGCCAACAATTACCAATTCGAAAACTAGCAGGCCCTGATGGGTTGGTAATTTTAGTGGCATTGAGTGGAGGAAAAGATTCCACATTGCTTCTTTGGGCATTACATTCAATTCTCAAAAGGCGCCCTGATGTGCGCCTAATTGCAGGAACAATCGATGAATCAATTGATGGTTATCGTCAAGAGGGTCTTGATACATCCGCCGAATTATGCCGTAAATATGGGGTGGAACATCATTATATTGGATTCCATGAAATCGGGTTAGTTGGGATCGATGATATTGTTTCGGATATTCATTCCATTAGAAACCGACACCCTGAAACTTCAGGCCTCGGCCCTTGCAGTTTCTGTGGCGTATTTAGGCGCAGAGCACTTGAATACTTAGCAAACAACGTAGGGGCTGGTGTTATTGCTTTAGGTCACAATTTAGATGACACAGCTCAGACGGTACTGATGAACCTCCAACGGGGTGATGTGAATCGCCTTTTGCGAATGGCCCCACACACCTCACGACCAATTGAAGGAATGACTCCTCGAATAACGCCGATGCGCTGGATTCCTGAAATTGAAGTTCATGTTACTGTATCTGAATTAGGGTTGCCAGTACATTTAGGTGATTGCCCACATTCAATAGGCGCCATGCGCGAACAACACCGGCAAGCCATTGACCGACTAGAGTCATCGACACCAGGGACAAGAAACGGATTAATTCGCGCGTCAGATGAAATTCGAAATAGGCTCATGGAGGTGATGAACCTTTCAGAACCCCGCTTGTTGGACCACCACTGTGATTCGTGTCAATCTCCGATTTCTTTGCCAGGCCTTTGTATGCCGTGTAAGATGGTAACTTGGACCCAATGATGCTGCATCAAAGTACAATTTGCATTCTAAGTAAAGAAGCATGGTGTGTAAATCATCCAAGCCGTTCTGTTATTCCTTCAGATGGCTGTATTCGGCCACAATAGTGGCATCGAATTTCAGTGGGATCTCTTGAAATCACCCTTAGCCGATGGGTTAGGGGCTCTTTGCCAGAAAAGGTGATGCAATTCGTGAATGCACAACTGGCGACATTGACAAACTCATCTGGCATTCTAATCGTCCTTTTTCCAGATACCTCAAAGTTTCGTATAATCGAGACTGATGCTTCCCCTGCGATAAGTGCTAACCGATCTAAATCATGTTGTGAAAGTTCACGATCCTCAATTTTGATGATGTCTTTCATACCCAATTTATCAGATGGAACATTCATCAATAAACTAACTGGGTTTGACCTTCTCCCATCAATTTCAAGCATTTTTAGCACCATCATCGATATTCCAGCAGGCACATGGTCAATTACCGTTCCATCTCTAATTGCAGCAACGCGGCGCACTGGCAAACTCATTTATTCACCCCTTTTACACTTAGTAAATGGCACAGTATGGCCATTCTTGTGCTTACACCATGAAATGCCTGCTCAAAATATTGGGCATGCTCGGTTCCGTCAACATTTGCATCAATTTCATCCACGCGAGGTAATGGGTGCAATACGATCATCCCTTCTCGAGCACTGTCAAGGTCTGCTTGAGTTAACCGGAAAGACCCAGCAACTCTTGAGTATTCATCTTCGTCGGGAAAACGCTCACGCTGAATTCTTGTCATATAGAGGACATCGGCATTTGCGATGACATGATCTAATGTATCATATGTTTTGACAGTCGTACCATCTTTGCGTAGGTCTTGAAGGACTTCATCGGGCATGGATAGCCCTTTAGGGTTACAGAGCATGATGGATGCTCCAAACCTCGACATGGCTTTTGCCAAACTGTGGGCGGTTCGTCCATATCTGAGATCACCCACTAACGCAATTTGGACATCCAATGTCCCATGAGAGGAGCGTATTGTTGATAGATCCAACAATGTTTGTGTTGGGTGTCTTCCAGCACCATCTCCTGCATTGATTATTGGGCGTATTGATAGGTCATCAGCAAATCTTGCAGCACCCTCGCGTGGGTGGCGCAATACGATTATGTCGGCATAACCATCTAGCACACGAATTGTGTCATGAAGCGTCTCTCCCTTAGCTATGGACGTGGAACTCAATTCTGCCATATTAATCACAGAACCCCCCAAACGCTTCATTGCGGCTTCAAATGACATTCTTGTACGGGTAGATGGCTCAAAGAATACATTAGCAAGAATACGCCCTTCAAGTGGGCGAGTAACTCTTTCACCCCTTGCTACATCTTGCAATGCGGCAGCATCATCAAGCAATTGAATTATTTCCTCATCTGAGAAGTCATCTAGCTGGATCATTCCCTCGGCCATTATTCCTGCCCGGCCGCGCACGGATGATATTCCTTCGGGCGTATGGGGACGTCACCCCCCCGCGGGGTTCATGAGGGTTATACGAATCGGCGAAGTGTGATCATTAGTCGTACACCGGTGCGCGTCTCATTATGTGGCGGAGGCACAGACCTTGAGGCTTTTTGGGGGGAAGACCCGAATGGTGGTGCAGTTACGTCAATGGCAATTTCTAGATATATTTACGTAACTGCCAACCGCCGCTTTGACAATCAGATCCGGTTATCCTATAGTAAAACAGAAATTGTAGACCATGTTGATGATCTTCAACATGCCATTGTTCAAGAAGCACTGAAAATGACAGGAATTAGTAAAGGTATTGAAATTACGACTATTGCTGATATTCCTTCTCGGGGGACTGGCCTTGGTTCTTCATCAGCACTTGCTGTGGGCCTTTTGCATGCACTACACGTCTATGAGGGAAGATGGACGGATGCAGCCGAACTTGCTTCCAGTGCCTGTGAACTTGAGATTGAGCGGCTGGGTGAACCAATAGGTATGCAAGATCAATATGCTGCTGCTTTTGGTGGAATAAATACCATTCATTTCCAAAATGATGGGACTGTTGTAGTTGAACCAGTGCGTATTGATGCAGCCACGCAATTGCGTATTTCTAATGAATTCACACTAGTCTACACTGGTCTCACCCGCTCTGCAAACTCTGTTCTTGAAGAGCAAAAGAAGCGGACTGTCGATGAAATCCCTCGTCTTCAAAAAATGAGAGACCAAGCATTTGAAGTGCGAAAGCACCTTGAGAAAGGGGACCTTTCAGCAATAGGTTCCCTCCTCAATGACGCCTGGAACCTTAAGCGTGCACTCGCCCCAAATATCACGAACCAGGAAATCGACGACCTCTACGAATCTCTTCTATCACTTGGTGCGACGGGGGGAAAGCTCCTCGGTGCAGGTGGTGGTGGCTTCATCCTCATTCATGGCAACGAAGGCATGCGCACACGCATCCATTCAGCATATCCATCCATGAAAATGCTCTCTCTTGATGTAGACGCTTCGGGTTCTCGCATGATCCATACAAATAGAAGGTTGGAATCCACGTGAAAATCAATATTTTGATCGTAGCCAGTGCTTTGCTCATCCTGTGCCCCCTTTTTGCTGATTTCACCCATTTTCAGAAGGACGAAACTTTTGCTCAAAACAATCCGCAACGAACAGTAACCACATCCCTTCTTCTTGAAGTAGTATTTGAGGATTCAAATGGGGCATTAATTGATGGCGTGGAGGCTAATGCATATGCTGGTTGGATGGGTGTTGAGATTCCTCTCCTTTCATCATCAACGAGTTTGCAGCATTGGTGGTATATTGAAATTGACATGCCTCTAAGAATTGAAGCGAATGCTGAAGGTTATGCCCCATTAAGTGCCCTCCCAATTCTGCTGAAAGATGGCCCCTCTTTACCATTATCTAACATGCCAAAAAGTAATTTTGATCAGCAAATAGATGATGATTGTGCAACCAATCTTACTTTTGTGGTCTGCCGAATAGAACTTATTACTCTAACAGATTTAGTTACGCTCACAACAGATGCCAATGCAGAAATAGATGCGTGGCTATCCAATGGAAATTCTCTATCTTCGACATTTGCTGATGAAAATGGGAGTGCCAACTTTTACGTGCCAGCGAATTCAACTGGTTGGCTTCAGATAACTGGAATAAATGGTTCATCGATTATGCTTTGGTCATCTGGTGAACATATCCATCACGTCCCAGAATCGGACCTCTTGCTGCGCGTTCTCCACCCGTTTAACACATCTGATGCGAAATTTTATTCCGCACTTTTGATCCACAAACCAAGTGGCATACATTCATATTTTGATGTGTTTAGAAACCCAGCACAAACAATTCCATTTCCCTTGATTGGCACTTGGTGGATATACCCTTCTGATAATTATTCAAGACTCTTAGGTGATGGGATTCTTTTAGATCATAACAGCGGGTCACTTGAGGTCAATGCTTCAGACCTCAATAGTAATCGTGCAAATTCATCAGTTCTTTCACAATCTATTTCATTCTTTGACCAACCCGCGAGTGAGGACCAATGGAATGGGTCAACTACTGCGTATTTTTCAGGCGGCATGTGGGATGAATTGCCAATACTCCCTCCTGTTTTTGGCGGCCTTCCAGCTCAAATAGACTTTTTCTTTGGGAATTTTGACCACAACTTGAACGCCAGTGAAATCGCTCGCTTTAACACTTGGACCCAATATCTGGGAATTTCATCGAAAGACCCTATACTGCCTTGCTGCATCATTGACCGCGAACAACGCCCGCTGACTGAATCACTATCAAAAATCCAGCACAATATTTCAATTGTTTCAGATACGCAAAATTGGTCTGAAATTCGTTGGAATATCTCCTTTTCAGGGAATATATCATGGGATTTATCATCAACGTCTTTACACATTCTAGAAGTAACGGCCCCTAACTACTTTGGTCGCTCTATCTTCAATTTGGAGTTAGGTCCAAATCACACTCTAGATGCCTCCCTCATAGGGCAAAACCTCATTTGGAATGCAGGAAGTCTTCAATTGAACCTTGAAACAGGGCATTCTAAGACCTTGCAAATTCTAAGAAATCAAGCTCCAGTCCCCCAAGGTGCCATTGACGGGCGGACATCGGGTCCCATCAGGCTTACAGGTGATTTGCAACTAAATCTAACTGGGATCAATGATGCTCATTCAGCAACCGTTGTGTGTTCTTGGAGGCTCAGGTCCGTGGGTGAAAATGAAAATTGGTCGATTGACATAGCAAGTAAGAATGCCATATTTTCTCCGAAATCACATGGCCTTTCTCCAGAAACCAATCTAAGTGCGCGGTTAAATTGCATTGATGATCAGGGGCTAGAAGGGGCATGGGTTGGATATTACAGTCTTGATGGTAATCCCCCTACCATACATTCTATTGATATTGCAATGTTACCTACTCAAGATGACATGTCGACCCGCATTCTTGATTCAAATGCTTCACAATTTGAAATTCGCCCATCACGTGTTCTGACAGCGCGCGTTCAAGCAAATGATGATCAAACACCCCTCCCTACTGTGATTTGGACTTCAAATAAGAGCACTGGTTGGACACGAACAGGGCCAGTCACCGAAGTAACTTTTGTCCATGATAGTCATGTAAATGGCTGGGATGACCCATTCCCCAGCCGTCATGAAGCAAAAAACCCAACCACATGGTCCTTTTCGGTACGCATCGAGGATGAGGCAGGATATTCAGTTGAACGGTCATGGAAGATCATTGTTGGTGATGCCGCCGCTCCAGTAATTGACCATCTCCTTGTTGACGAAGGAAATGACGGGGTCTATTCCTTAGACGAGAACCTATATCTCAGTCTAAATGACTCATTCGATGATTTTGATGCGATTGCTAATTTGACATGGACCATTGATTTGGATGGTTGCTACCTCGACACTAATGGCAGTTGGAGCGAAGGCTACTATCTCATTAGAAATTGGGAATACATCAGATACTTGTCATTAGGGAATTCCTCTTCTTGGAAAAATGATGAATGCCTTTCTCCACATACTGATCAGCCTAGCGGTTCTGGCGTGCGAATTCTTCACATCTATGCCTCTGATTCAAATTCGTTCACAAGTTCAAGAAATATTCCAATTGAAATACAGCCCCCATTGGAGGCTGACTACTACATCCACTCCCTTAATGTGACTGATGTAGAGGGCCATTCTTTTGTGGAATTGGATTTGGTTAACTATGGTCGGAGTTTGGGACGAATAACGGTTTGTATTGGAGATCTTTGTGCTCCTTCGTTTGATGGAGATGGCGCATCGCCATGGGGATTGGGTGAAGTATCTTGGAATCACACATTTTCCTCCAATGTGTCCACAGGGGATGTTGTAATCACTATTGATGACTCATTTTCCTCCAATCGGACTGCAACTTTGACTGCCCCATTCGGCAAAGCACTGGATTCACCATCCACTTCGGTGATTACTTGGGCGAATTTATTTGCCTTGATAGCAGTGATTACTTTGGTAGCTGGATTCAGTATAGTTGTGCGCAAGGGGAGTGATCGTTAATTATGCCTCCTCAAGATGTAAAAGGGGCAGATTATGCTCTTGATGATGTGTCAACCGAACAAATACGTCCAGTTGAGAACATGGCATTGTTGGGCGCCTTATTTCTAGTATTTTCAGCAGTTTGGGTTGCGTGGCCATCTTTTACTGGTCTTGAAGTAGTTACTGTGGCAGAATTTGGCCCACCATTGGTGCTCATTGCTTGGGCAATTCTACTTCAAGATTTAACGATATTCACTCCTGTGACTAGATCAAGAATCGCGGGTGCCTCATCATTAATTTGGCCCTGCATTGCAGCAGTTTCACTTTCCCAACCGATATCTGACATTTGGGTTATTTGTGGTGTTCTGGCTTGTTTATTTGTAGCATTTATGTTATTTCTCACTTCTCGTCGAATGCTATCTGGACGGACAGAAGTTATTCGATACCGGGGCATCATGACTGGGTCCGGTGCTGCAATTAGTGTATCCATACTACTTGCTATGGGACCAACATCCTTTAGCCTATTATTTGGAACTGCACCAATCCTTGTTGCAATTCTATTGTCTTCCCAAGATTGGCGGGGTGACCCGAAGACACGCTCTTTACGCAGAGAATTCAGGCAAAAAATCGACTCATTGGAAGATCAATTACTCACTCTTCGCCAAACAGACGCCCCTGTTGATCAAGCATCATCACTGATGCAACGTGCTAAGGAAGAGGGTTTTCGAGATCCACTAGTTGGGTTGGAAATTATTTCTCACGCAATCGATGAACTTGATAGGTCTCTCCGTTTTAGTGAGGATGTTTTTGCAGTGCAACAAGCAGCATTATTTGCGATTCAAATTGCTCAAGATCTATATCCTGTGAAAAAACCGGGAAAAACCTTCCACACAGCTGAACGTGAATTGAGTTTGGGAAGTCTCCGCGAAGCAGAGATGCTTTTCCGGCAAGCCAAAAAACAAGCACTTGAAATTGCAACTTGGTGGAAAAAAGCAGAATCCTCCATTTCTGAAGCAGCCGCGTCTCTTGGTTCAATAACGGGGTCAGAAGCCGATTCCTTGCGCGCTTCACTTTCGCAAGCGCGCAAGGAATTATCCCGTGAAAAGCCCAAGCGCGCATATGAATTATCCTCACCGATTCCAATTCATGTCTCATCAATTGGTGCACGTAGTGAAGAGGCGATTGAAGCAATTTCAATTGCACAGAAGGTAGTGGATGATACGGAAGGGATTGACACGTCAATGTGGTTGAAGGGCATTGAAAGAGCACACAATGCTCTTGTTGCCGATGATCCAAGTCTGGCAAAAGGAATTGCCTCAAGCATTGAACGAGATGTTCGTTTTACACGTGAAGCAAGAGATCGAACATTGCGGAGCCTTAAGCAACGCCGCAAATATGCAAGCCGTTGGTCTAATATGTCTGATGCAGCATCTTGGGAATCTCGGTTTGATGGCATCAGGGAATCTGCCGATGAGGGGCGCTGGATCGAAGCCTCTTCCTCAATAGACTCTTTGCTATCTGATTTAGATCTCGCAGGGTCTGAATTAAATGAGGCTGTAGAATTGCTAACTTTTGCCACTGGAGAATGGGGCCAATTAGACCGCCGTTTTCAATCAGCAGGTTTTGAACTCGATGATGATGAACGCCTAAATGCTCAGAAAGTTCTCTCTGATGCCACGAAAGCAATTGAGCAAGGGGATTTAGATGGTGGTTTGCATGCATTAGGCGATCTCGACCAAAAGATGGAACGCCTGCGCCGGCGAATATGATACGCAACCGTTTCATTCTTGACTTTGTACTAATGTTTGATTTATTTCTTTTGACTTGATTTCTTCCTCTAGTAGTTCAACAAACCGATCTAAAGGTATTCCACTCTCTTGCTTGCCCAACCGGTTTCGAACAGATACTGTTTTATTCTCGATTTCATCATCGCCCAATACAAGAATATAGGCAGGGCGCATAGCGCGATGTGTTCTGATTTTTTTTCCAATTGTCGCATCTGTATCATCTAATTCAACTCGAAAACCCTTGTTTTCTAGAAACTCCAAGAGGGAGCGTGCAGACTTCTTGTGTTTCTCGGAAATAGTCAAAATGTGTACTTGGGTTGGGGATAACCATGTCGGAAACTTCCCTTCAAAATGCTCAATTAGTACTCCACAGAACCGCTCCAAACTTCCAAACGGTGCCCGGTGAATCATGACTGGCCTGTGCTTCCCTCCATCTTTTCCAATATATGTGAGATCAAAGCGATCAGGGAGGTTATAATCAACTTGGACAGTTCCAAGTTGCCACTCTCTTCCAATTACGTCCCGCACTACAAAGTCAATTTTTGGGCCATAAAATGCAGCCTCGCCAGGTTCTCTTGAGAAAGAAACACCCAAACCTTCCGCGGCCCGAACGCAAGCATTCTCTGCCTTGTCCCATTTATCTGATTCTCCAACATATTTCGAAGAATCAGAGTCTCGAAGACCGACTCGCACTCGGTAATCAGTCATTCCAAGGGTACTGAATATGTGCTCTACGAGTTCGATACAACCATGTAACTCTCCGGCAATTTGTTCTTCTGTGACAAAGAGGTGAGCATCATCTTGGGTGAATCCCCGTACTCGGGTCATGCCACTAATCTCCCCAGATTGCTCCCACCGATACACTGTGCCAAATTCTGCTAGTCTTAGGGGTAGATCCCGATAAGACCTTGCTTTACTACTATACAATTGCACATGATGGGGACAATTCATCGGTTTTAGCAGATAACCCTCGATATTTCCACTCTCCATTCGATTTGACAGTTCGCCACATGTACAGCCTTCATCTGCTAATTTAGCCATCAAATCCCGCTCGATTAAGGGTGGATATTGTGAGTCTTGGTAGTAGGGAAAGTGCCCGCTAGTTCGATAAAGATTCAATTTTCCAATGTGGGGTGTGAATACTTGTTTGTACCCTTGTCGTTGCAGGTGATAACTAATGAAATTCTGTAATTCTTGTCTCAGAATTGATCCGCGTGGGGTCCATAGGATGAGCCCTTGGCCTACTTTTTCATCGATATGAAATAATTCCAGATCACGTCCAAGGCGCCGGTGGTCTCGTTTTTTTGCTTCTTCAAGAAGCAGAATGCGGCTCTTAAGGCGTTCTTTTGAGGCATAGGCTAACCCGTGTATCCGAACAAGCCGTTCACGAGTCGAATCAGCTCGCCAATATGCTTGAGATGATGACATCAGGCGAAAATGCTGCAAAGCAGATGTTCTTGGTACATGGGGCCCCAAACACAAATCATAGAAATCATCTTGCCTGTAAATTGTCGATCCATCTCCCGCCTCTAGTCTGTTGTTAATAATCTCGATTTTAAATTGATTATGTCGAAATAAATTCTTCAAACTTGTATCGCTATGTTCTTCTCTCGCAATTGGTATATTTGACCGAACAATTTCTTTCATCCTTTTTTCAATTCGACGGAGGTCTTCATCACTGATTGGTTCCATATCGAAGTCGTAATAGAAACCATGTTCTGTAGCGGGTCCAATTGTTGGTTTTGCATCAGGAAATAGTTCAGTAACGGCTTGTGCTAGAAGATGAGCACAAGAGTGTCGAATAATGTGTTCGCCATCATCTGAGTCTGCTTCAATTGGCTCAAGTTCAACATCATGCCGAATCTGTGTTGAAAGACCGACTTGAACCCCATCCATTTTAGCAGCAACACATTTGTGTCTTTTTCCAAATCTAGCACGTAGAACATCTTCTATTGTGACGCCTTCAGCGATGGGTTCAGACTCGCCATCAGACCAAGTAACTTGGACTAGCACCATGTATCTCATCCACCCTCGTTTGTCCATACCTCTTGATATCTGCGCGTGGATAGCCCCTTGATTTCATGTACGCGACATCTATCTCATTTTCCGATGTGGGCTTGTTGCTGTACGCTACTCTCGCAGTCGAGGGCCGGCAGAGCATCCACATTTCCCCCATCAAAAAAGCGAATGGCACAGAGTTACATTTTGCAGTCGCTAGTATCGTTTTATGAGTGTAGAATGCTGATTCCCGTTGAAAATAATCTATGCAGTTCGGGACGTAATTAGAATTGAAAATGTTGTTTGTGATGGTGCTTAGATGATTAAAGTGGGTGTATTTGTTAATCCAGATGCTGGGCTTGGGGGCCCACTTGCTTTGAAAGGGAGTGACGGGCAATCCAAATTCGCTAGATCTGCAGGTATTGAAGACCGTGCAGGGCCACGTTTAGAGCGGAGTGCTCGGCATCTTCAGTCACTAGATGGAACGAACAACATTAGATGGCTATTAGCGGCAGGACGAATGGGCGTAGACTGGTGGCCGCTAGAATTTGCCTCATACATAGAAATAGGACCCGTTCCAGCTCACACCACTGCATCGGACACAAAGCGAATTGTGGGCTTATTTCTAGAAAAAGAAGTTGATTTGATACTATATGGGGGTGGTGATGGCACTACCCGTGATATACTAGAAGCGCTACAAATTGCCGGCCGGCAAGACTTGCCTATCATTGGTATTCCATGTGGTGTGAAAATGTATTCGGGATGTTTTGCATCTTCGCCTGAAGCAGCAACTGAAGCATTAGTCGCTTTCACTTTAGGCCAACTTCATTCTGCTCCAATGGAAGTTCTCGACTTAGATGAAGCATCCCTTCGCCAAGGAAATTGGAAAGTCGCAATGCATGGCGAGGCTATGACTCCTTCGTCACCTCGATGGATCCAGGGGAGTAAGCAACTGGTAGAATCATCAGGAGATGACGAAGTTCTTGAGGGCATGGCAGAACACATATCGGATCTCATCGAAAAAGAGCCAAAGACATTGTACTTGTGGGGTAGTGGAAGTACGCTGCATAGAATTTCTAGTAAAATGGGCATCGAAACAACATTACTTGGAATTGATGCTACAATTGGCCGAAGCCCCCTTCATTTAGACGCGAATGCGGCAGTTCTAGAGTCCACAGTAAGGTCTTTTTCATCAATATGCCTTCTTCTATCTCCTATGGGTGGCCAAGGATTTTTGATTGGAAGGGGAAATTTACAACTCAGTCCTTCGGTGATTTCGGAGATTGGGATTGGTCGTATCCTTGCTATTGCCACGCCAGCAAAAACATCATCTATACGTGCAATTAGAATTGAAACAGGTGACTTAATCTTAGATTCAAAATTCTCCAAATCAAAGTGGATTGAAGTTCTTGTTGGCTATCATTCGACAAGGCTCATGCCGATAGAGATTGGCTAACATTATTTCTTGATATGTCTGAATTTTGATGCTGCCCCAATAAATCCAACAAATGGTGGTGATGGGCGCTGTGGCCTACTTTTGAATTCGGGATGAAATTGTGTCCCCATAAAAAATGGGTGCCCATCAAGTTCAGCAATTTCCATTCTAAGTCCACTTTCATCTCTCCCACTAAACCTTAGTCCATTCGATTCGATAATTTCTATTAGGTTTGGTTGCACCTCATATCGATGCCTATGGCGCTCTAGAACTTCTGATGACTGATATAACTTTCCAGCAAGACTCGTTATATCTTTTATTAATGTCTTCTTTAGCCCTAATCGCATTGTTCCCCCCATCTTCTTTTTGTCCACTTCTGGCATAAATACAACAACGGGGTGGGGCGTGTCGGACTCAAATTCAGTTGAATTTGCCCCTTCAAAGCCCAATACATTTCGGGCAAACTCGATAACTGCTACTTGCATGCCCAAACAAATCCCTAGATAGGGAATTTTCTTTTTTCTTGCATAACCCGCTGCAAGAATCTTTCCTTCGATTCCCCTATCTCCAAAACCCCCTGGAACTAAAATCCCATCAACAGAATGTAGCCTTTCCCATGCGCTAGCGTGTTCTTCAGAATTATTTTCATCTTCAAGGTAGCTTGCCTCAATCCATTCGACTTCTAATTTATGGCCTACTTCAATCGTGGCATGAAGAAGCGCTTTGATGATTGAGAGGTATGAATCAGTTAATCCCGTGTACTTTCCGACCATACCGATTCGAACAATCCCTTCTACCCTATCTGCTCGTTCTGCTAGCTTTTCCCAGTCTGCAAATATTTTCTCGTTGACTGCATCTGCGATACCTAGTCGATCACATAGCACTGATGTTAGTCCTTGTTCATCAAGTATTAAGGGTACGTGATAGATATTTGAAACATCATGTGCTGACATAACAGCATTTTGAGTCACGTGACAAAAAGCAGATAATTTTGCACGCACATCGTCTTCAAGGGGCCTTTTTGAGCGGCACACCAAGGCGTCGGGCAATATTCCCAATGCCCTCAAATCTCGAACCGTGTGTTGAGTTGGCTTGGTTTTCTGCTCCCCTACTGGTCCTACTACGGGAACCAAAGAAACGTGGACAAAGGCAATATTCTCTTTCCCAACTCGAAACTGGAATTGCCGTAACGCTTCAACAAAAGGTGCAGATTCAATATCTCCTATTGTTCCTCCCAACTCTATAATACATATGTCAGGTGATTTTCCCGAATCATCAGCTGGGTTTGCAGCAATCCTCTCAATCCAATCTTGAATGAAATCAGTAACATGTGGGACAACTTGTACTGTCTTTCCTAAATAATCACCACGTCTTTCCGCTTCAATAACTCCGCTGTAGACTTTTCCAGTTGTCAAATTGTTATCCTTAGCTAATGTAACATCAAGAAAACGCTCATAATTCCCCAAATCCAAATCTACTTCGCCACCATCATCTAGGACAAATACTTCTCCGTGCTCAAAAGGTGACATGGTCCCTGCGTCTGAATTTAGATATGGGTCTATTTTCACCGCAGTAACTCTCATTCCTCTTGACCGAAGCAATACCCCAATGCTGCTTGCAGTGACTCCTTTGCCAAGGCCACTAAGGACTCCGCCGCTCACGACGACATATCGCATCTGTGTCAACGGGGTTATCAGCCCACACGTCTTATTGATCAACCTTCCCCGGATATCTGTGTGAGTGAGATGTAGTTCAACTCACCTCTAGGATGATTTTTCCGCAATTCCCTGACCGCATTAATTCGATTGCCACTTCAAATTTCTCGATTGGCATGCGGTGTGTAATTACTTCTTGGGGCCGAAGCCGGCGTGTCGAAAGTAGATCCTGCATCAGGTTCCATGTACCCCACATTCGCCGACCATTGATTCCTTTGACGTGTAGGTATCGAAATACTACATCATTTATGGGTACAACTGGATCATTTCCATAAACTCCCAAGATGTTCAGGTACCCCCCCATCCGCGTGCCTTGTATTGCATTTTTCAAGGCAATCTCGGAGCCACTGAATTCACATGAATTGTCTACACCTTTCCCACCTGTAACTTCTAGAATTGATGCTAGAACATCGTCATTTTTTCCAAGTACAAGATCAGCACCCAAATTGATGGCAATTTTCATGCGCATGTCATTGTCCCAATCACATGCTATGACTTTCTTTGCCCCAAGATTTTTTGCCACATCAACAGCAAATAGTCCAATGGGCCCAAGACCATAGATGGCAACAGTTGCGCCCTCGATGGGACCGCCTGTGAGTGTGTGAATTGCATTTCCTAATGGGTCTTGTATCGATGCTAATTCCCGTTCAATATTAAGTGGCGTAATTCGTGCATTTTCGGCAGGAATTGTGAACCAAGGAGCAAACGCCCCATTCCGATGGACGCCAAATATGGAACCATTTTCGCAGATATGTGCATCTCCCTCTTTACATCGGTCACACTTCCAGCATGCCAAATGACATTCAACAGATACATGGTCTCCAATTGAATGGGTGGTAACGTCATCCCCTAGCGCAACTATTTTGCCACAAGTTTCATGGCCGGTGATGGTCCCTAGCGGGACATTTTGTGCACTCCAATCATCCCATTCCCAAATATGAAGGTCTGTTCCACAAATTGAAGTTGTCTCAGTTTTAACAAGAACTTCTCCTTTTTTTGGTATTGGAATGGGGTGTTCAATATATTCAAAACCTCCTCTGACCGGATGCACTTTTGTCCAAGCCATCATTGAACCTCTCACGGGATCACTTCCGTGGTGACCCAATGACTAAAATTGTCTGTGGGTCAAATGTCATAGGGAGTTCAAAATCATCATCCCAAAGTTCTGCGGCCTCTTTCAATAGCAATTTGATGCGTATGCCATTCATGATGTCTCCCGCAGAATGGATGACGTGCGCCTCTGCCCCTGTGGCAATCATTCCTTCGACGGCCTGCTGAATCTCGGCAGGCAGGGCGGTGAAATTTGGGGCATTTTGAACTTGCAAGTTTTTGGTGCTGATCTCTAGCCCATCAACTCTCTTTGCCACCCTCCACCATCTTGTCCGCCCTTCATCCCTATGATTTTCAACAAGTTCCACTTTCTTCAAACTGTCTAGGTGGTGGTAGAGATTATAGCGATTAACTCCTATGGCATTTTGTATGGCTACCGTCGCCATCTCAGAAACTCCCAAGAGTATGTTGTAAACATCCCTGCGTGTTGGGTGAGACAGTGCCATGGCCATCGGATCGCCCCGTATCTTTGACATATTGCTCTTCTCCATTTGCCGAATCAGGTTTGGGTACTTGATGGGGCCGCTCTCCTCGTTGGTGCTTCCTCATCAACATTAATGCGCAATAGCAAGGTGAATACTTCTTTGATTTCTCCAATGAGGTCATTCCATAGCCCTTTCATTGCTTCCCATCGTGCCCCTTTATTGACTGGAGTTACGCCATAAATGATTGTGAATATGACTGCAATTTCATGAGTTAGAAATCCTACCGCTAAGGGGATGCCTTCGATGTTTGGATTGAGAACTATTGATGCAAGAATAATTGTTACGAGCACTGTGATAAATAGATTGACCATTACTGTTCTTCGCGTCCGCTGCGCCAACTCAATTAATTCAGGAATCACTTCAGGGTTACGCTTTGGTATGAGTACATCGGCAGCTTCAATGCTCACAGAATCACCCGTTCCAATCGCGATTCCAACATCAGCAGCGGCAAGTGATACTGAATCATTGAACCCATCTCCAGCCATCATTACGACTTCCTGAATGGAACACTTTCGAACATACTCAGCTTTCTCTTCAGGGGTAAGTCCACCAAGGCATGCAGTTGGTGGAAGCCCCAATCGTGATCCAAGCATTTTTGTCGCTTCTTTATCGTCGCCAGATAGGATTTCAACTGAAATGCCGAGTTCAGTGAATCGATGAATCATGTCTGCCATTCCTTCACGTAGATCATCATGCTCAAAAGAAAGTAATGCAATTGGTCGGTCATTTCTGCTTAAGGTAACCATTCCCCTTCCTTGCTCGCGCGAACTATCTATGGATTTTCTAAGCCAAGTTGGTGCTTTTTCTTCATCTACTCGAAGCCGCCCCAATCTCCATCTATGTCCATTGAATTTCGCCCTTACTTCATCTTCCCCCTCACTGACGTCTTCGAAAATTTTAGCGTCGATGTTTTGACTTTCAGCGGCTTTAAGGATTGCAATGGCATATGCGTGTTTACTGACCTTTTCCATTCCAGCAGCAAGTTCAAGCACTTTTGTTTCGTCATACCCTCTAGCACAATGGATTTCAGCAATAGAGGGTGTGCCTTCTGTGAGGGTTCCCGTTTTGTCAAGAATGATTCTGTCAATTTTTGCACATCTCTCCAAAGTTACACCACCGCGCAATACCATCCCCCTTTTCCCAGCGGAAGCAAGTGCTGCGGCATGTGGGATCGGGGCTGCGAGTAGTAGGGCGCAAGGGCAGGCCACGATCCAAATTAGCAGCATTTTCTCAATATTTCCTTGAAGCAATGCAACCAATGGGCCTAGGATGATGACCAGTGGGATCCAAATAGTCGTAAACCATTCTAGCGCACCGTGGATCCTAGGTGGCTTTGTACGTTCTTCTCCAACTTTCTTTATCAATTCTGAAAGTCGGGTATCCCTACCCGTTTTCTCGGTTTTAACAATCACAGGCCCAGTTGCTAGGATGAGGCCAGCCAGAACCTCATCTCCTTTTTTCACCGCAACAGGGAGTGGTTCACCAGTCAAAGGGGACCGGTCAAGAGACCCTTTTCCACCTATGATTACGCCATCAACTGGGACCATTTCAGATGATCGAACTTCAATATGGTCTCCTTTCTTCACTAACGCTACGGGTATCATACTTGAATCATGGTTGTTGTGCGAATTGGCCGATATATTGGTGCGGTCGAGGCCTTTAGGGTCTTTTTTGTGCGAATCAGCTTCCTCATCATGTTTGTTATTGTTGGCTGTATTGTGTGGCCGTGCCATTGTGGGATTTCTTTCAAATCCCCCCTTCATCGTCTTCCTAGCGCGCTCGATTGCTAAGCCCTCCAGTGATCCAGCAAACCCAACTAATATGGCCACTAGCAATGCTTCTACCCATGCCTGCAGGAATAGTGCACCAATAATTGCCAAACTTGTCAGAACTGGAATTGAAAATTGAGCAGATCGAAAAGAATGCCAGCCTTCGATAAATGTCCGCCATCCGGCAGCCAATGTTCCAGAGAATACGATGAATATTATAATTCCAGCACCCAAACCGCCTTTCTCTAGAATACTTGGGAAGAATTGATTCACAACAAGGATCAATGCAAGAACCGGTAGGGCAATTATTGCCCCAACAAGTCGCATTTGGTCAGGCCTCAAGATTTGGTGTTTAATCTCCTGTACAACCAATTCTGTGCCAAATACATCTGATATGCAACCAGATGGGGTGGATTTTGGTTTTGAAATTGGCGCAGCCCAACGAAACCGGATTTCATCTGATTTGCTTAAATCAACATCTAGTACACCAAGAGCAGACCGTAACTGCTTAATTAGCCCATTTTGGTCCGATCCTAATCTCTGTGAGAATACCGACGCCCGCTGCCCCTCTATTACCCACCATTCTTTTTTTGGAGCATGCCCTAAATTGTCTAGGATATCGTTTACATCTGCAACCGTATTTTTTTCAAGGTTTACTGACATCTTCATCATGCCATCTGTGACAGATATTTGACAAGTTTCTATTCCTTTGAGTTTGTTCACAGCACGCGTGGCCGTAAGTGCGCAATCTGGACAATCCATTCCATAGAGCCCCCACTGAAATGTTTCTACCCCCGCTGGAGTCAATGTAACCTCATTATGCAAGTCTGCTCCAATGACTACTTCAGCCATGTATTCATTTTCCACCGTATCAGGGGTGGAATCGGCTATTTCATGTCTATCCTCTTCTTCGAAGATGATTGCATCCTCGTCCCCCATGTGGGCAAGGAGGGTACTCCTAGATTTGAACAATTGTGTGGGTGCCGGGGGCAGGATTCGAACCTGCGAACCCCTAGGGAACGGATCTTGAGCCCGCCGCGTTTGACCGCTTCGCTACCCCGGCACAACGTTCGCTATGGCCATGTGTTCTTGAGCCCTCCCGATATGCAATTCCCGTCGCAAGCCTCTTTGATCCTCCACCCACCCGGCAAATGTCGAGGTGCCGTGGTGAGCCAATCTAGCCCGAACCCTCGCCGTGATTGGTCGGCTCTTGAGGAACGGATCCATGCACTTTCGCGCACGCAAGCCAAACGGCGTGCCCCCATTGATGTTGGGACCCCATCTTTTTGGGATGATGTTATGTTATTGACGGCAGATCTTGATGCGCGCATACGTGTATCCGCTGAGGTTGAGGGGTATAGTTCAATGAAAACACAAGAACTCGTTCGGCGCAGGCACCGTTTACGTACCAGTTTAGCTGACTTGGCGCGAGACCGATTGTGCGCGATGTTGGCAAATGCAGCTGCAAGAGAAATGCGTTCCCCTCCTTCAACAGCCGATACAACTGCGAGATCTCAAGATGTTCCTGCGCTAGATTGGAATCGTCATGACCGAGCTGAGCGGATTGCACATGATGCATTGGTCGAAGTAATACGTAGTTTCAAAAAGAGCATAAAATGGTCTGAAATACTTGATGTGGCAATTCCTTCTCTTCGGCCATCTGGAATCAAACCACTTGATGACTTTGTAGGAGGTACTGGTAAATTAACTGGAATGGAGCCCCCTGCTGAGGCCACCGAGGAAGGTATCTCTGAAACTTGGGAAGATCCAGAATTGAATCTAGATGAATCAAGTTTGGACCCATTTCCTGAGTTAATGGATTTATCTGGCCCAATTGCTGAACTTAGCGTTCGGGATGCAGAAGATGGATTTATTCCCCCCCAATTAGCAATAGAAACAACCCCTCCCACATCTAGCTCATCATCGGATGAGAATACGCCGGATCAACCAAACGGAACTAGGAGAATTAGGATATTAATTGACCTCCCCGAGCCAATCCTCGATGACAATGGTGGCGAAATAGAACTTAAGAAAGGTGATACGCGCGTTTGCTCTTTTACTATCGCCACTACACTAATTCAAGCGGGTTTCGCAGAAGCAGCAGATTTGTGAACTTAGGTTACAATTCGCATGTTGAATTCGATTGTTACTGAATCAGGAATTTTCAATCGGGTGAGTTGACGAACAGCGTTGTCTTCCTTGTTTCCCGATGATACGAGTTCAATCATTCGTTTATGAATTCTCATTTCCCAGTGATCAAAGGTTTCACATCCTTCGCCATCAGGGGATTTTCTGCATGGAACTACTAATCGTCGCGTGGGTAGTGGAATAGGGCCACGCATCCGTATACCTGTTTGTTCAGCGATTGCTCGAATCGTTCCACAAACAGAATCAAGAGCCCTGTGGTCTTCACTTGTCAAGCGAATGGTGAAGACCTGTGCCAGACCGCTCCCTCCATTCACGTTCTTACTTCTTGTTGATTTTGAAGCAGACGCCAGCAGCAACTGTGCGCCCCATATCTCGGATGGCGAAGCGAGACAATTCCGGGAAATCCTCATTTGCTTCAATTGCCATTGGCTTTGTGGGTGCAAACTCTACAATTGCAGCGTCACCTGTTGACAAGAAGTCAGGATTAGGGGTTTTCTGCCCAGCCTTTGTCTTCTCTAGAAGTGCATTGAAGCGAACAGCAACTTGGGAGGTATGGGCGTGGAATACCGGTGTATATCCAATAGACACTGCTTTTGGGATGTCCATCAACTGGATTTGGCCAACAAAGGTTTCGTCGTGGCGAACAAACTGAGGGGGTTTGTCCTCATATCCAGCAACATCGCCACGGCGAATATCTGTGGCTGCAAGGCCATGTACGTTGAATCCAACATTGTCCCCTGGCTCAGCTTTTTGAACTTGGGTGTGATGCATTTCAATCGATTTTACTTTGGCCGATTTTTGACTTGGGTTGAACACGACCGTTTTCTCAGCGTGAAGTACACCAGTCTCAATCTTCCCAACAGGAACCGTTCCAATACCACTTATTTTGTAGACGTCTTGGATTGGTAACCTCAATGGTCGGTCAGTGGGTTTTCCGGGCATTGATATTTTATCGATGGCTTCAAACAATGTTGGCCCCTTGTACCAAGGTGATTTATCGGATTTGTTGTATACATTATCTCCATCAAAAGCAGAACATGGAATCATTGGGATATCCGTGGGATTGAATCCAGCCATTTTCAGAAGGTTTCCAACTTCATCGCAAGTTGATTTGTATTTATCTTCGGACCAATCAACTCCTGAGATGTCCATTTTATTTACGCTGACGATCAATTGCTTAACTCCAAGAACACGTGCCAAAAACGCGTGCTCTTTTGTTTGAGCATTTACCCCATCATTCGCAGCACACAGTAAGACAGCAGCATCTGCCTGACTTGTCCCTGTAATCATATTTTTGACGAAGTCCCGGTGACCGGGCGCATCAATGACAGTATAGTAGTAATTTGGAGTGAAGAATTCTTTGTGTGCAACATCAATTGTAATTCCTCTTTCTCTTTCTTCCTTTAATCCGTCCATAACATATGCAAAGCCGAATCCAGCCTTTCCACGTTCTGCAGCTTCTTTCTCAAATTTTTCGATGACGTGAGGTTCAATATGACCACTATCTAACAGTAGCCTTCCTACGGTTGTTGATTTCCCGTGGTCAACATGACCGACGAAAACGATATTCAGGTGTGGTTTTGATTTATCTTCCCATTGCGAACCCATAAATTGGACTCCTCCGGCGCAGGGCCGCATGTCTGCGTGATTTAAACCTTATCAGATATGGGCTTTGCTGTTATGATCGGTGGTCTGAAGGCGCGAGCGCATCACCGTAGCCATGAGGTCTCGCTTTGAGCAAAGCCAAGACGATCCGGATCGGCGGCGGTGGTGGCTTCTATGGCGACCGCGTTAGTGCGCCAATCAATTTACTCAAAACATCCCAAATTGACTATCTAATCTTGGATTATCTCGCAGAACTTACCATGTCCATTCTAGCCAAACAACGAGCGCGGGAGCGGGAAGGTGGATGGGCAGTTGACCTTGCAGATTGGCTTGGATCTGGTGGCATCACATTACTCCGCGATCGTTCAGTTCGTCTTGTTACGAATGCAGGGGGAGCAAATCCCCGAGCATGCGCCGAGCATGTTCTTGCACTGGCAATAGAGGATGGGTGGAGTGACTGCAAAGTTGCAGTTGTTATTGGTGATGATTTAGTCGGCCGGGTTGGTGAATTACTAGAATCTGGCGAGTATTTACGCCACCTTGAGACGGACGAACCGATTACTGCAATCCGCCGCCGCCTCGCTTCAGCAAATGCGTATCTTGGTGCGGGTGGTATTTCCCGAGCGCTTGACCGAGGAGCTGATATTGTGATCACGGGCCGAGTCGCAGATGCCTCACTCGTTGTTGGGCCAATGATCTATGAATCTGGCTGGGCAAGCCGTGCTGAAATTTCAGGGTCTCCGCTATGCGGGCCAGTTACTGAATGGGCGGATGTTGCTGGTGATGATGCGTTAAATCTCTTGGCAAGTTGGACCGTTGCAGGACATTTAATCGAGTGTGGTGCCCAATCTAGTGGGGGCAATCACACGGGTTGGATTGATCAGCCTGATTTGGGCCGACTTGGTTATCCCATCGCTGAAATTGGTGTGGATGGTTCGCTTCAACTGACAAAGCCAAAAGGGAGCGGAGGCCGTCTATCAAGATTGACTGTATGCGAGCAACTTGTCTATGAAATAGCAGATCCGAAGGCTTACTTGACACCAGACGTAATTGTCGACCTGAGCAACGTCCAGATTGAAGATTCGGGGGTGAACCGCGTTAAGGTATCAGGGGCAAAAGGCAGTCAGATGCCCTCAAAACTCAAGGTTTCAGCATCACATCAAGATGGGTGGTTTGCTTCAGCCCAACTTCTAATTCCCGGCCCCAATGCAGTGATCCGTGCACAAGTAACTGATGAAACCCTTCGATCACGTCTTGACGAAGAAGGTCTTGACTCACTTAACATTTGCACCGAGATATATGGCGGGGGTGCAACAGTTTTACCAGGTATTCCAATAGACGAATGTGAACCGCCTGAGGTCATCATTCGTTGGGCCGTTTCCAGTCAATCAAGGCGTCAAGTAATCGATTTTGGCCGTGAAATCGCACCTTTGGTCCTAACCGGACCAGCAGGCGTTGCAGGTTATAGCGCGCGCCCACGCCCACGTTCTCAATTTCGGTATTGGCCCTCTCTTATCGAGCGCGGACACGTAGAAAGTAAAGTGCGAGTTGAATTATTAGATTCTAAAATAGAAAATCTACCGCGCCCATTACTTAATTCAATGCGGATGTGGCTTGGACAAGCTCAATCCACCCTTGAACATGAACTGACAGATCGGCTAGAACGAATGCACCGCCGTGCCCCTGAAGGTCGCCGAAAGCGTGTATCTGGTGCGATACTAGAACGCCTTAAGGGGGATACTTGATGCAAGGCACTGTTTGGATACCCCTGCATGTTATCGCAATTGCACGTAGTGGGGACAAAGGCGATCACGTTAATGTTGGTCTAGTATCTCGCCGTCGTGAATGGTTTGAGGCATTGCGAGAGGCCATTTCAGTTAAGCGTGCAATTGCTTGGTTTGGAACGCGTGTACAAGGTAAGATAGAGCTCTATGAACTACCCGGCATAGGTGCCCTGAATTTGATGCTTCATCATGCTTTAGATGGGGGGGGTACGGTATCTCTCCGCATGGATGCACAAGGGAAAACGATGGGCCAAGCGATGCTACAGGCGCGCGTCCCTCTAGCATTCGATCTTGCTCTTGAACTTGACATTCCTTTAGACCATGTAACTATGGATGAGGCGGGAAAAATTCCATTTTCTCATGATTTATAGGTTACTTTGACGACAAACCGCGTGAGTTCTGTGTCATGTCGTTCACCATTCACTACAAGTATTGTCCATTCTCCATCATCATACATTCGAAACTGACTTCTTGAGAGATAAATGTAAGCGCATTCTTCTCCATCTTCAAGATCACAAATCCCGTTGCCTTTTCGCTGCTCATCCGTCTGTTGCGTGGTATTCGAAACATCCTCGTCAGATTCGTTTTTCGCAAACAAATCAAGACGATTATCGTCTACAGCCCCAATACCATTCCAATCATCATCACGATCTGGATGCACGACCCATGCTTCAACTGATCGTACATTACGCTCCTTTGTCTTGCTATCTGATGTATAGAATGCAGTAAATTGGAAATCAACATCATTATCTGAATTAGAGAGATTTCTTCCAACTGTCATTTCTTCCCACGTTGCTTTCCAATTGACATACACCACTACTTCATCCTCATCAGTTAACCCATTATTGTCAATGACTGTAAGCTTGATTGGGTAGTATCCGGGAGCGACATTTTCCATGGTATATGTTTTTCCTCTTTGATTGTCATCGTTATCCGTAACTCCGTCTCCATCTGAATCTGTTGTTGTATCAAGGTCCCAAATCCAATCCGTAATGTAAGCATTCATCTCTCCAGGATCTGCTGCTGATTCCGATGCATCAATTTCAACTGATGTTGTTTCATCCATCACACGATCACTATCTTCTTTGGCTACATCAATCACAACGAGATAGTGCCGTGAAGTTCCCGTACCCTCATTCCCACCTGCCTCTGCAGTGGGGGCTGCAGTATCTTCAGCTACAATTTTGATGCTTCTTTCAAGGGTGGCAGACTTACTCCCATCACTTACTGTAAGCGTGATTTTCATATTTCCTTCATCGGATGGCGTGTATGTTGCCTTGACATTCGTCAATTCAGTGCGTTTCCCACTTAACTCAACTACCCATTGGTAATCAAGGGCATCTCCATCATCATCTGCAGATGCAGTAGCGTCGAATGTAACGACTTGCTTGACCCTGACGGACGCTCCTTCAGAAACAGAAGTTCCATCGGCACTTACAATAAAAGTGGCAACAGGGGCACGATTTGATGAAAATGAATCCAAGCAGCCCCCCATCGGAGTTAGCAGCAAGATGAGCACCGCCGCTATATCGTGTCGTCTCATTGAATTCTAGGTATCATTCAATCCCCATGAAGGATTCGCTTTATTGGGCACTTTCAGGGGGATCCTTTACCCAAAAGAGAATAGCGATACTTGTCTACTACCAAGGCGGAGGTCTTCTGCACTCCAACCAAATGCTTCAGTAATGCGTCCCCAGGATGAAGTTACTCGTCGGAGATAAAAATTCAGATCAGGTGTTGGGGGGGATGCATCAATTTCGTCCACCAACCATGGCTCAACAATCATTGGTGATGATGAAGCATCAGTGACAATCCAACTTACTTTCATTCCAGGCGTAAATGAGAGGCCGCTTGCAATTCTTTTTTTTGCAGCTTGAACATAGGGCAATCCATCTGGATTAACGTAATCAATCGTAAAATCAATCGTGCCATCATCATTCATTTTTCCTTTACACGACCGACTCATGACAAGATCATTTACTTCAATATCTCCTTTCTTTAGTGCTTCGATTCTAGACCTTGCTAAATGAACAGCACCTGCTGTATTTCCATTTAGTATTTCAGAAAACATCGATTCGAGGCCATTTGTCAGCATCTGAAATGAATCAGTTCTACGCGGTTCATATCCGCGCACAAGCATCTCTTCACGTGGGTATACAAGTTGCCCCACATATCGTTTTTTGGCACCATGGCTGAAGAATGCCGACATTCCACTTTCAAATTCCAATGTTGCTCCTGAATTACTGAACCGTTCTGCAACTTCTTCTCCGAAAGTGCATAATGTAGATACTGCATTATTCCACTCCTCCTCCTTTCCACCAATCTTCTGGGGGGGTGGTCGAATCGTCATCGGGGCGGCTACAAACACTGAATCAGTGTCTGAATAGATCACCTCGTGCCCTTCTGTTTCAAGTCCTGAGATGATGGCCTTAATATTTCGTCGTGCCCAAGCAGTTATCGACGCTCCTAGATCGGGATGCGTGAACCGATAGAATGTGGATGCAAATACGCCATAAAATGAATTCATGAGTATTTTTACTGAATACTGTAAGCGATCATGGAAGGCAGCAGTTCTATGATCTTCTGCCATCGATGCGGCTTTTTTGTGATGGTCTCGCGCCTTCATCAATTCAATGAGGAGTTGAGGAACCAACCCCAACCGTGTAGAATTGGTCAGGAACCTTGCCCCTGTTGGGGCCTCATGCGCGTCAACTTCTCTATTACTACCGCTATGATGGGTGTCAATACGGGTTGTTGCACAGATATTGTTCTCGATCATGATGCTCGGATACATCGATTTTACATCAAGGACAGCGACCCACGTGTGTAAACCAGATTTTACATCGTGAACATAGCCTCCTTCAATTGAACTTTCATCCCTTCGCGGCTTTGAGCGTGGTACGGCAACATTTGCTTTATCAGCCAATCGGATGACCAAACTATCTATCCATTGGGATGTAGTTCCAGTCACTGATGTTTCAAGGGGTATTTTTGCAACCGTAGCCAATGCCTCTGCACGCCGCACGGCATCAATATGTTCCAATATTCTCAATGGCAATTTTGCATCTTGAATGCAGTATTTCATGACGGTTTCAGGGCGGGTTGCCCATTCCTCGTCCATTTTGCTTGCATCAACCTCCATTTTGCGCATTTCGTCATCATCTGGCCATATTAGGGCAGAGACTGCAGCGAGTGATTCACGACGAGGCCGCAAGGATTTTCTTGCTTCCCACCAAGCATCCATAACAACTCTTCCCGGAATTCTCCAGGTGCGGTTGTTTTCTCGGCGATTAGGTAGCGTTCGCTTCCATCCCTTTGGTGAGTTTGGGACGCGCCCCCAACCAAATAATTCGGCCAATTTTTCCCCGTCTGGTGATAGTGCTGACGCTCTTCTAAATAATACAGGTAAATCGAAATTCTCAATGTTATAGCCCGTTATGATGTCAGGATCTAATTTTCTCACGAGGGATGTTAATTCCTTCAATATTTCAATTTCAGGTCCATTAAATTGGTGTATTTCTGATTTATTATTTTGCTGAATTACTGCTGCAGCGCACAAAATGATTCCCGTTTCAACACTTGTTTCAAGATCGAATGATAAAATGCGCCACGGTGAACTGAATACTTCAGCATCTTCAAGATCTTCAAGTTCACATGTAGCGATGAGGTCTACGGGATAATCACCTGCACCCCCGTATGATGAAATAAGACCTAATTTTGCATCGACTTCTGTAATATCCCCCAATTCGGGATGTGCCTTTTTTGCTTTTTCAGTCCATAGAATGGGCTTTACCTTGGCTCGCAAATGTGGTCCTAAATCTCTATCAAGTAACAGACGCTGTCCAAAAATGATATCTGATGAAAATGGAATCCACCGCCCATCAATCTCTCGTCGAACCCCGGGCACGTCCCATGGCTGAGATGTGAATATACGCCAAACCGGCTTGTTTCCCAAATCGGTCCATTTTTCAGTAGGGCCTTCAACGCGCTGAACCTTTGGGATTGAGAGCAATTCCTTTTCTATGCTCTCAAGCTCATTTTTGGCAAGCGGTATTTCTTTCGGTGGTCCAGGACGCGCAACTTCAAGCCAAGGTCGCAGACCTTGAACCAAAATTACAGTTGAGATCCCACTATGGCTACGCGCAAATATTTCAACAGTTGTTGTCTCACCACGTCCTTGATACGAGAGCCCCACGATGGCTAGATTAAGGTCCATCATGTAGTATGAATAAACGCGGCGATACAAAGACTTCGCCTTGGGGTTGAGATTGTTCTAGGACCAAATGATTGAAGGTCACCTCATTTTTATTCCAAATAATAGGAGATAGTTTGGGGGTGGTCTGATGGTCGAAAAAGCCCCTATGGATTGGGATTCACTAACGTTTTCCCTCACGGCAACGGATTACATGTATGTGGCGACCTGTGACTTGGGAGGGGAATGGAAGGCCGGTAATCTTCGCCCATATGGTGCCCTAGAGCTTGATCCTGCGGCAGCCGTTCTCAATTACGGGCAAGGTATTTTTGAGGGGATGAAGGCCCACCGAACCGTTCGAGATCGGGTCATTCTTTTCCGCCCCGATCAAAATGCATCTCGCTTCATCTCCGGCGCCCTGCGCTTAGGCATGCCCCCCGTGCCCGAGGCCCTATTCCTCAAGGCCGCCGAGTGTGTTGTTGAAGCCAACATACGTTGGATGCCTCCAACAGGGAAAGGGGCAATGTACGTGCGCCCTGTTTTGTGGGGAACAGGCCCAATCATGGGTGTGGCACCAGCGCCATCCTATACGTTCGTTGTTTATGTTACTCCCGTGGGCCCATATTTCAAAGGTGGATTAACCTGCATTGATCTTCTAATTTCCGAAGAATACCACCGGGCAGCACCTGGTGGTTCGGGCGGTGTCAAAGCAATTGGCAATTATGCTCCTGGAATGATGCCATCTAAAATGGCAAAAAAAGGTGGTTTTGCTGAAGTTATTTATCTCGATGCCGTCCACCACAGATATGTCGAAGAAGTGGGTGCCGCGAATTTTTTCTGCGTCAAGGATGGCACTCTTTACACACCTGAATTGACTGGAACTATTTTGCCAGGAATTACGAGAAATTCAGTAATCAAAATTGCTAGGCACCGTGGATATCAGGTCATAGAGGATAAAGTATCTGCAGATTTTGCTCTTGACGCAGATGAGGCCTTTTGTTGTGGGACGGCAGCAGTAATATCCCCTATTGGGTCCATCACACATGGTGAACTGAAGAAAGTGTATGTGGGTGGTGGTGTGGGGGACATAACCCAAGAATTGTATAATGCTCTCGTAGGTCTTCAAACTGAATTGGCTATAGATCCATTTGGGTGGATACATGAAGTTTCAATAAAATCATGATTAAATTAGATCATTGCTCGTGCATCGCTTGGTTTGTCAACAGTAAATGCAATGACGGCGTCTTCGTCATTTTTGCTCATGATGTAGATTGAATTGATATTAATTCCTGCGTTTGCCATTGTTCTAGACATTCCCGCTAATGCACCTGGTTTATGGGGTAGTGAGACCAACAATACTTCATTGGTGGAATACGCGAGTCCCAGACCTGTGAGCACTCTTTCAGTATCCTCTTTTTCATCTGTAACAATTGCAACCACTGCACCGGTTGCAGTCATGGCTGCCGCAGTCATGATGTTGATGTCATGGTCTGCAAGGGCTTCACAAAGAGACGCCATTTCCCCTGGTTGATCAGGTAGTTCCACACAATATTCCATTAGTTCCATGATCGAGTCTTTTCAATTCCTCATTTTATGCTGCCGATGGAAGTCTTCACCGATACCGCTTTCTCTTTGATCCTTGCCGCTTGCCACGACGCATAGAGCGAGAACGCGAATGCTGCATTTCGTTTTGTTCCAACTCCTTTGCCTCTTTTCGATCAGCTTTCCATGCTTGCCCAATTGCCTGAAGAATTCCTTCCTTCGAAGATGAATTAGTCGCTTGTAATGCATCTTTTGCAGAGACCCATAGCCTTCCTTCCTTTAGGTGAGCCCGACTAGGATGGGATGCATTTTCATCTCTCTTGGTTTTCCGAATACCTGTGCGTCTTGCAGCGCGTTGAAGCCCTTCAAGGGTGGGATTTACAATAGCACATTTTGTTGATACTCGCCTACCATTCGTTCTTGATTTACGTGCGTCAAAATAACCCGTCCAAATGACAATTCGATCTGGGTTATGCTGCATTTAAGTTCGCCGCCAAACATCACAGCCGCTCGCCATTGAGTACGCCATGTTGTCCGGGACGACTGGTCACACGAACTAATCCAAGATCTGTTTCTACTACCGAGCCACGTGTTAG
Organism: uncultured Candidatus Poseidoniales archaeon; assembly: GCA_964389655.1. Taxonomy (GTDB): domain Archaea; phylum Thermoplasmatota; class Poseidoniia; order Poseidoniales; family CAYMED01; genus CAYMED01. The sequence continues at coordinate 9,673 of CAYMED010000006.1, read as the reverse complement.
AACATTACGACGAACATAATTTGGATTTGCAGGGCTTTCTACTACGGTTTGTATTTTTGCGACTTGACTTTTTCCAGTTTTTGAATCAGAAACGTTGATTGAACGTGCAGCAAGAATCCTTACTCGCTTATTTTTTCCACGTATGCGGTAATGCTTGCGTTTTCCTTCACCAACGAAGGCCAATTGCTTTTCAGATGCAATTTCAAATTTTCTTTTACCCCTCGCAAAAGTTCGTCTTCCACCCGTTCGCTTACGTTTGGAGACCCCATGCCACTGTGCCATCTACTCACCTCGGGATCGGACCCGGGAGAAGGGTATATTTCAAACCTCCAGCGTTTTCATGCCATTTCATCTATCAAGATATAGACGGAGAGTGCTATAACGCGACCCTCTTCCAGATGTGATGTCTGGGGAACGGATGCTGCGCCACCGGCACGCCGTGCGGCGTAAAGGAGTCAATGCGATGTTGACAACTCTTGAAGATGCATTGGACGTGCGTATTGCAGAAGGTGCTTCAATGATTGAACGAGCCGAATGGGGTGATTGGACAATTCTATTAATCGATAAAAAGGCCGATTTTGTGCAGATAACCGATGAAAATTCAATTCCTCACGCCTTTCTGACTCTGCGTGGTCTTCTTTCACATCAGCCAAACCGCCGATGGGTTTCTGTTGATTTAGGGGCAGTCTCATTTTTGCTAAATGGTGCTGATTGCATGAAAGCAGGCATACAAGATGCAGAATCCAACATTGGAAAAGGTGACCTTGTGTGGATACGTGATGAAGTGCACTGCAAACCTCTAGCCTTAGGTTGGGCTCTTGCAGATGCACCAGAATTGATAGCAGGCGCATCAGGTAAGGGTGTGAGGACAATTCATTGGATAGGGGATGACCTTTGGGATTTGGAGCCGTGATTTTTTGGGAATATATCAGAGGGTAGTAGTCCTTGGTGCGGGGGGTTTTGGTACTGCAATGGCACATCGATTAGCGAGTTTTCCATCTTCCAAACACGAGAGGGTTTTACTTTGGGGCAGAGATTCAGATGTGATCTCTTCGATTCAGAAGGAAAATTTGAATCCACAATATACCGGAGATGTGCGCTTGCACTCAAATCTAGAGTCAACAGATGATCTTGAACAAGCCCTTGATGGTGCGGGGCTGGTGATCTTTTCAGTCCCCTCTCAACAATTGAGGGCTGTTTGTGAGAAAGTTCGTAATTTACTTGACGAGCGAGCTGTATTGCTAAATTTGGCAAAAGGAGTTGAAAGGATGACTTTTCTTCGCATGTCTGAAGTAATTCACCAAGTTCTGCACCGCCCCAGTGCTGTTCTTTCAGGACCTTCATTTGCATCGGATTTACTCATGGGAAACCCAATTGGATTGACAGTTGCTGCGCGTAATAGCCAAGTCCGCAAAAGAATTTCTTCTTACCTAAATTCATCTGAAATGGATGTAAAAATGACTCATGATGTAGCGGGCGTGGAACTCGGGGGGGCGCTGAAAAATGTCTTTGGTCTTGTATCTGGAATGCTAGATGGTCTTGAACTAGGTGCATCAATACAAGGCGATTTCTTATCTCGTGCAATGGTGGAAATGCGGGACTTGGGAGTTTTTCTGGGGGGTAGGTGGTTTACATTTTCCGGCCGATCAGGGATCGGTGATCTCTCGATAACATGTACGAATGGCAGTCGAAATTATCGATTTGGATATGCTTGGTCCCGCGCTTGGCTAGAACTTGACTCATCAGATGATCAGCATGAGCGTGCAGAAAAAATTGCCTTTGAATCAATAGGTACACGCACAGTTGAAGGATTTGATACGATGCCTGCAATCCATGGTTTAGTGGATCGTGCCCGAATGCACACTCCTATCCTTCATGCAGGATGGAGAGTGTTACATGAACATAGCCTTAGCCCACAAGCCCTCCTTGGGGAAATTCGCCGCCTGGATTCAATTCGGCGCAAAGAAAGTGTATCGCTTTTGTCCGTCCTTATGCGACATCGATTTCCTCGTCTTTATTTTCGCCGCCGTTATTCTTCAAAGCGCCGCCGTCGCTCATCTTGAGCGGGAAATCCCCCACCTGAGTGTCAAATTTACTCCTAGTTTGGCGTAATCTTCTCCGCCATAACTATCAGGTGCATGAATATGAATTGGTAATCCTTCAGCCGCGGCTTCAGCAATTCGAATATTCCTACGTATGGGTGGTTCAATGACATGTGCACCTAATGTAGATCTAATTTCTTCTGCTACTTCAGCATTCAAGCGCGTGGGCGCGTGCATTGTTAACAATATAGCATCAACACCCAAAATCGGATTTAACCTTCGGCGAACCTCTTCGATCGTGCGTGATAGGATTGCAAGGCCTTCTAATGAAAAAAATTCAGTCTGAACAGGAATTAATATCCCATGTGCTGCAGTTAATGCATTTAATGTTGCAACACCCAACGATGGGGGTGTGTCAAGTAATATCAGGTCATATTGTGCCCGCAAAGGCGCTAATGCGCGTGCAAGACGTTTTTCCCTCCCCATCATTCCATGTAACCGATGTTCGATATCGACTAATCGCTGATCAGATACAATGATGTGCAATTTTTCTAATGTGGTGGCATGTATGCATGCGCTGCTTTGTTCGGGTTCTAACAAACATGTATGTGCCCCCTTTTCGATGTTGGATTTGTCAATGCCTAATCCCGTTGCACAATTTCCTTGTGCATCTAGGTCTACGAGCAACACCCTCATGCCATTAACTGCTAAATGCGCGCTGAGATTGATAGCAGTGGTTGTTTTAGCAACCCCTCCTTTTTGGTTTGAGATTGAGACAATCCTTGCTCCATTACCTGGTGTTCTTGGTGCAGGTGGCAAATCAAGAACAACAAATTCAGTTGCTTTTCGGCGTTGCCTACTTTCAGCCATTCCTCAGCGCCTCTTTTTTGCACTAACCTCTGTGTCTGCACCGATGTAAGGTTTGTGGGAGTGTCTAAAGGGTGTTTGAAAGCCATCCATTATTCCTCACTACTCACAACCCACGCTACAACTTGTCCCGTTGTTCCATCCATTGCTCCGCGAAGATGATGTTCTCCCGCTGAATCGGTCCACTCTCTCTCAAAGACGATGGATACAAACCCAATATCACTGCTAATCAAAGGCAAATCAATCCCACCAATTCCCGCAGCTACATATCCAATTTTCACATCAGTTCTTATTGACCCATTTTGGTGGCTAAGTACTGATGTTAAGTCAGGGACTAGGCTGTCGTCAGACAACCGTCTTTCGGCGGTTTTCAAGTCAATAGTTTCTGGCAATGCACTTGCATCTGTCGGTGGAGCTAATGATGCAGATGTTGATCTTTCAGTCCTTAACCTACAAGGTTTTCCTTCATCACTCTCAAGTATTGTGTATCCGGCTTCTCGATCATCTCCTTCTCCTTTGACCCAGGAGATATTCCAACTATTGTCACTTCGGTTTTCGAGTGCTTTCCATACATATCCATTGGAGTCAAGAGCACCTTTCAAGTCATTTGCAGAAAGGTTGTTTTGATTACACTGAATTGCTTTGTCTAAATTGAGCACGCGCCCACTGCGGCCATCCGGCATATGTCCAGGGCTCTGACCCCAATCATTTGATGGGCTTTCTATGCCAAATGACGATGGCTGAGGCAAGTATAGGATATTTTTTGGAACAATGTTTGTTCCCGGGGTGTGGCTTGTCATTCGCAGAGTGTATGAGAATGATATCGTTCCTTCAGGAAATGTTGCCGAGCGTGCTAGGCCAAGTAAGCCCCCACACTCTGGCCCACCCACGTGATCATCTTCGTATAGCATGTCCATTTCTTGACGAACAGCCCATGGAATATTTTCAGCAACCCAAATTTTTAGGCGCAACCTTCCTATACATAGCTGTTCAAACTCGAGAAAATCAACAGTGAGGGGGATTGTAGTTATTTCCTCGATTATTTCAGTACGCTCATTTGCCTCCCACCGCCAGCCATTAGCTGTCCCATTAGCGCCGGTTTTAATTTCGGTCGTACTTCCGACCAAATCTGCGACAGTAATTGGCTCGACGGGTTGGATGAGACGAGGTAGCAGGTCAAGAATTGCGTTGTCACTTCCAAAAATAGTGGCATCAATGTTTCTTGGCTTGTCGAGTGCTGGTGAAGTTATGTCCATTTCAGTTGAGATGCGAACAACCTGTTCATCAGAAAGATCTCTATATGTTGTGGCAGTAAGGTCAATATTACCTTCTGTTTCAACTTTAAAAGCACACTTTCCGGAAATTGCATCTTCTTTCACCCATGCTTCGATAGATCCTGATGTGCTCATTGTTGTTTTTTGTTGCATCGCTAGATGCCATCTCCCCCACCCGTCACGAACCCATGATGCCCCTGGATGTGCTGAATTTGTGGGGCTTGCTGAACTTCCTTTACCCGTGCTTGAATTATGACTTTCTATGATTTGAATTTGAGCCTTACTTGTATCAAATAACATATCCATTTCTCGGCACAATGGCCTTTCAGGAGACATGCCGGTGCCTTCGACTACGAGGTTAATTACTTCATCACCTTCAACTCGTAACTGACCGTTTTCAATTGCATATGTCATCGATTCATTCCACCGAAGGGGGGCGGGGGTGAATGGGTGAGGGGCAACAAACCACCAAACAACAAGTGTGCTGCTTAGAAGCAAGAATACAATGCCAATAACTGATAATTCCCTCTTGCCAATACTGGGAACCCGGGATGAAACCTCTTCCGCAGTTTCATCAGCAATGGCGTTATCTTGGGGGGCTACTTCCTCATCAAACTCAATCCCCAAATCCGTATTTTCCCCCCTTTCCCCATCATCTATCTCAAATAAAGCTTCTAAAACCTCATCTTCATCATCTTGCAGATCTAATATGGCGTCTTCAATTATCTCTTCATCTTCTTCCTCATCAAATGCGAGTTCGTCTTCTGAATCTTCGTCTTCTGAATCTTCGTCTTCTGAATCTTCGTCTTCTG
>CAYMED010000006.1:0-4578 GCA_964389655.1 uncultured Candidatus Poseidoniales archaeon | reverse complement strand
TCGTCTTCTGAATCTTCGTCTTCTGAATCTTCGTCTTCTGAATCTTCGTCTTCTGAATCTTCGTCTTCTGCAACGATGGCTTTCCGTCCACTGAGGACTTTTGCCTCAAGCAACCTTTTCCTGAGTTCCTTTGTGTTTCCAGTCAAGGATAGGTCATGTTCTAGGCATAATCGACGGAGTGTTTTTCCATCAAGACCATCAAATTCCTCGGCAGGGATGCGGCCCGACATTTGAATCGACCAGCCATAACCGCGCTCGGATGACCTTTCAAGCCATTGACCTCGTGTGGTGTGATGGGCCCTATCCTCGAAAGATCAAGATTTTTCACATCAATTATCTGGGACCCAACTATTCGTTGTTTGGTCCCACTTCCAACCAGGATATTGCTGGTGTGTGGCCTGGGGGGCGACTTGAGGTTTTTGTTCTGTTGCAGTTTGTTCAACCATTTGTGAACTAACGGGCTGGGAAATTGGTTGTTGAGAAATTTGCGGAATGGTCTGATGCGCGGGATGTTGGGAAAAACTATCTGAATTTGGTTGTTCTGACGCAACCTCTCCATATGGGTTTGAAGGGGGTTGGACTTGCATTGCTTGGTCTTGTGTTGCCAATGCTTCTAAAATTTCAAGCTCGGCATCGGTGCCCGTCATTTTTGGCTCGAAGTGATGTTTCCAAGCCCGCCCATGCTTTCTTGCCCCACGCCAAGCCAATAGCCCTCCTAGCATAAACAAGAGCCCTAGGGGTGGAGTTACATGGCGCAATGGCCACGTATTGATTGCTAGGGTTATTGTTGCTCGTCCGCGATCTGCTTCATTTAATTCATCGAGATGTGCGATAATCCAACACCAATTCCCAGAATCAAGGTGGAAGGTGAGTGAATCAGCATAGCCTGAAAGGTCTTTTTTCTCTACATATATGTCCATTGCCTCGGCTGATAAATTTGGTCTATTGGTGGTGCAATCTCCAGTTTCAATTTCCCATAAGCCCATGTGGTAGTTAGTGGATGACTTTTGAACCTCGAATACAAGGTCAATTTGTACTTCGACATCTGTTATGTCTTCTCCCTCGATGGGCCATCCTACTATTCGTGGTGCGTCTCCATAAATTTCACCATACATCAGGTATCTCCCGCGTCCGGCTGCAGCGTTTTCTCCATTTATTTCAGCGCCATCCCATGGTGCTGGCTTCGAAACCGGAACGAGTGCGAGGCCAAACATTAGTGCAGCAAAGATGATGGCTAGCACCACATTTGTTCGTGCATCACGCTTGCGTTTTCGAAGACGCTCTAACTCCTTCCTATGTCTTTCTTCGATTTCAAGTGCGGCTTCTCGGTCGAGCAAGTGCAAAGGAATATTCACACTGCTCATGTGATTCGCCCCTCAAAATTTGGATATAGGTTCAGTACAAGAAGAATGGGCTGGCATGCATCAATAAAAAAGTATAGAATTGGAGTCCCCGGGGCCGAATTAGGCCCGGGAACTCGGTCTGCGCCATTCACATTATTGAATGACGGTGGTTGAGCATATTACTCAATCAATAATCAGTCACTGATTGTGACAGTTTGGATGGTGCCGAGTAGAGCGTTGTCTAGCAATACCTCGACCTTGACGACGCAACTTGTTGCATCGCCTGTGCATCCGGGGATTTCTGCACCGTTTTCATCAATGCGCAGTTCCTCGGCTGGGTTCCAACGAGCATCCTTTGCTGCATCGCTTCCGCTACCGGCTTCCAATTGCGTGATGATGCACTTTCCAGTTCCACCAGTTGCTTCATCGCATGCATGGCGCTGATCGTTGTTGTCGATCACGTTTACTTGCACGCGGGACCACAGAAGTCCTTCGCTAGGTGCAGTTGACCATGAAAGACTGATCAATTTGTCAGCCGTATCTGTAGTCAACTGTCCGTTCGCATCGGTTGCTCCATAGGTGGCCTTCTCGAAGCCGCCCTGTGCGTTGTCTGCTGCAAGGCCTTGAGCCCAAACATACAGAACACCCGCTAGGACAACTGTAATTGCGACCATTAGAATGGTTGCAATAACTGGGCTGACCGCCTCATCGTTCTTTGTCTCGTTCATCTTCATATCTCTTGTCTCCTACTCCCGGGGGAGCATCGCGCCCACGTCGGGGATGATATATCAACTTATGTCCTTGATTATTCACTTTTTTGCGCACTTCAGGCACTTAAAACAGGGGACTGCTCTCTGATCAAATGAACGTAAAATTTGGAAATGTTAATTTCTGATACAAATGCTATGTCCTAGTAGTGGGATTACAAGGAATTAGGTGAACAGGGTGAGAGCTCGTAGAGGGGGATGGGATGCACTCGACGAGAACAGCACCACCCTGTTCATACCCTGCACTAAGTTCAACACTTATATGAAGTTCGATTCTAAGTGGATGTACCATAGATCAACTTGAATAGCCTATTCCACTGTGAGGATTGTGGGTCCACCTTCGTGCACATGAACTGTATGTTCAAATTGACCAATTTTGCCTTTATCAGCGCACTGCAAGGCAGGATATGTCTCAATAAAACGCAGTGCTCGAAGTTTTTTAATGAGTGCATTCCATTTTGATTGTTTACTTTGCTCATCTTCTAGGGGGAAGGGCCGCTCCAACAGAGGATATGCCCATCTTTCGGCAAAGGGCAAAGTTCCATATCGCTCTTCAATGAACCTCGCAAGAGTTGCTCCTAGTGGTTTAAGTCTCTTTTTTGTCAGTGCACGACGTATATCGGTTTCACCAGTAACGCGAAAAATATTGCTTGAAGTCTTGGGGGGTATGTCTTCGATTAATCCCTGTGATCCTGTTGTGTTGAATGGCTCAATTGCAAAAAACCCTTCATCGGGTACAACTCCTTTGAATCCAGGGTGCTCTGAACCGCATGCATAAGACGGGACGCTCGTACCAGCATGCAATGTGTTCGGCATCAATTGGTGTCCGCACAAATTGCTTATTGGTTGAAAGCCAGCATCTATGGATGCTTGACCAGCGGCTTCGCCGACTTTGTGCCAAGGCGTTCCAGGAACCATCATTTCTACAGCAGCATCTCTAGCATCTCTAGCAGCATTGATTTGAGTGGTGTGCTGATTGCCGTTTCCAACCTCTACTGTTATGGCATTATCGCCGATACAACCATTAATTTGAACTCCAATATCAATCTTCACAAGATCTCCGTCTTCGAAAATCATGGGTTTTTCCCAAGTTGATGGCGGCCGATCTAAGTGGTCAGGCGTAAAATGCGCAGCGATTTCATTGACCCCAATTGTCGTTGGAAATGCTGGTTTACCTCCTTTTCTTCGGATGAATGCTTCAGCCTCCTCAGCGATCTCAAACCATGTGCGACCTGCCGTAATGCGGCTTCTCATGTGTTCAATGGCGCGGCGGGCAACATGCCCGGCATCTTTCCAAGATTTCATCTCCTGGTCTGTAACCATTGAGCGATCCTCCCGCGTCCTACTGTGCCTTCTCTCATAATAATTGGTGATCCCTTATCACCTGTTTGACACATATTTACCACAGTACTTGGAAGCCCGCCTTCTGTTTTTATGTCCAAGGCTGCGTCATCCGGCAGACCGAGCATTTTTGCAATTTCTTTACAGTTGTCCATGACTTCTTCACCACTTATATTTGCGCTTGTTACGGTGAGCGGCCCACATGCTTTGACAAGCAAACGCATGACTGGATGTACAATTGGCCGTAATGCAATTTCTTTCCCACCCAGCCGTTGATCGAGAGGCGTCAATGCCGGTAGGATGAATGTCAAAGATCCACTTTCAAATGCCCTAGCTAGTTGGACTGTAAGATCAGAAACAACAGCCCATTCTGCAGCCATTTCCAAATCAGTTACGGCTAGGGATATTGGCTTGCTTAAGTCCCGCTTCTTAACTTCAAATACGCGATCTAACCCTTCTTTGGTGGGTAGCGCACTAAGGGCGGGTAATGTTGAAGTTGGTGCAATAACGATTTCTTCCCTCAAAATGCGTTTGATGAGATGTTCTATGCCGCTCATCGGCTACATTCACCTCATCTAGTAGATGAGTTCATCACCGTAAGTCATTGCACTGACTGATGTCGCGTGGTCGGATGCGGCATTCTTTACTTGCTTTTTGAGCCTTGACGCCCAGATGAAGAATACTACCATGAGGCCAGTACATACAATTTGCACTGGGATTTCTAATACAGAAAGGTCGATTGGCAAACTTAATCCCACAATCATCCATTGCAACAGGCGATCGAAATTCCAAAGGTCGATCCCCGCGCCTTCAGCTGCTGCAATCAATTTATCATCAAGTCCAAGAAACCAAATTGGGCCCAGCATTAGTGTAATCCAACGCATGAAACCAACGATTCGATATGCCCTATAGAGTGATTTGTACTCGCCTAATACTTCTGACATTGAATTCAACCCGGCAATTTTTCTCTTTCGTATTGTATCCTGATTATTGATTGTTCATGGGTGGGCCACTTGGCGGTCCCGTTGGTGCGCCCCCTTGTTGTTGTCCCATGGGTGGCCCTCCAGGTGGCCCCGTTGGTGCGCCCCCTTGTTGTTGTCCCATAGGTGGCCCTCCCGGCGGCCCAG
>CAYMED010000005.1:0-97080 GCA_964389655.1 uncultured Candidatus Poseidoniales archaeon | reverse complement strand
AGTGACACAGGAACAGGCCATATTGAAGAAATAGACGATTGGGACGAAGAAGAATATTATGAAGTGGAATTGGGACCATTTGGGCTCTACTCTAACGGAAGTGCTATAATCGAATTTAACTACTTGAATGAAACAACCCGAGGATTTATGTTGTTTGGACATGGAGACACATTCGTAAGATTAGATGATGATCCAGGTCAATGGGGTAATGATGCATATTCGCTCAATGTCTCCATTTTTAGCTCAGATGAAATATTCATCGTCATTAGGACGCTGAAGCCAGGGTTGAATAACATCACATTGACTACAATATGCAGCGACATAGCCATTGCCGAGTGCTTTGGATCAATTGCGATCAGGCAAATCGTACCAGATGGTCCGGGTGGAACAGAAAACAGCTCAGATGGAACTGCAGATATTCTCGACCTTGTTGCACCACCACCAATAACAGGCCTTGAAGTCTATCAAAATAACACATCTGGAGTCATACATATTTCTTGGACTAAGTCCACAGGTGATGACGTGGTTCGCTATGAAGTTCTAATCCTAGACGAGATTGGCACCATTTTGCAATCTGCAAACCTCAGCTTTGAGATGGAATCGAGCATTGACTTCGTAGGAACCAATCAAGGCGTGCCATTTGAAAATGACACCATATTAGAAATTCGCGTCTTGGTTTTCGATGCTGCCGGAAATGTAGACCTTTCCGCAACTTCCTCATCTACTGCATTCACGACAAACAGTGCATCCGAAGTGGTTGAAGAGGACGTGGACGATGATGCATCGCTCATTGACAATATTCCCGGGGGACAATATGCTGTTGCAGGTGTTGTGAGTGCGGGAACAATGTTCGCCATTATGCACTCGCCAATAGGTGCGAGAATCCTAAAGGGAGCGCATCGATCATCCAAGCGAATGGCACGAGTGAATAAACATGTCCAGATTGAGGCGTGCTCGGATGAATTGCTCCTATTGCAGGACAAAGTGCGTGAGTATACTGGCAAAGCAAAGCTTCTCAGAACTGAGTTAGAGTACTGGAATAGAAAAATGAAGGAGAGAGCGAGAGTCTTGGGCTTCAACAAGCACACTGCAAAATACATCACAGGGAAAGTCAACAAAATGTTAGAAATGAATGACTCAGAACTGGCTGTAATCTCGTATAATGACGAATTTTTCACGGTATACAACCCAGAACATGACCGAGATGTATCAGAGCTGGCTTGGTAAATCGCCAATAAAATCCTCACTCAAATGGAGTGAGGTCGCCTACAGAGTCATACAGACTGGGGCCGCTTCCTAGATAGTAGACAGAACCTCTACCATCTCTGGAATCCTCGGCGCTGGAATTATTATTCGTTGCACACGAACCGGTACAACCATCGGCAAAGGCAACATAAACGCGCCCTTCCCTGTCGATATGTAAGTCATTGAAATCCAAAAGGTTCCTGTTAGAACCACCGATATCACGGCAATCCCCACTATTGAGGCAGATACTCCCCCTCTGTACCGGATCGTCAGTCACCCTCATGGTGTGGAAGACTGGATTGGAGTCTAGAGCATTGAGACTGTAGGTAATGTAGAGATGGTAGGTAACATTGTTCGGTGCATAGTGAGCATTGCCGTCCCAAGGGTTACCATCGAGGTCTGATTGATTTAGCATCTCAGAATTCTCACTTCCAAGGTACATTATTGCAATTCGCCCTGGGTCGCCTGCATCGGTTTGTGGAAATACCGATGAGATGACTTCAACCGGAGAGATTCGGATACTCTCTTGTTCCCAAGTTTCACCTGAATCAGTTGAACGAGACATGTAGACTCCCTCATCGGCACCTGTCCATATATGATATGCATTAGAGGCAGAATCTGTCGAAACTTCTGAATTCTTACGGGGGTAAGGTGTAGAAACATCTTCTCCCATCGTTCTTTCGAACCATGAGAATCCATTGTCCTTGGAAACGATGACCGTCGGAGTCTCTACTCGGGGGGTGACGTATACCGTGCCATCCGGAGCGGTGGAAATCGCTCCATGCAGACCCCCATTGGTGGTTGCGAGACCGATAATCTGCCCTCCAGCATCAAAGGTTGCACCCCCATCAAAACTTGTGAAGCAGAATATCCCGGCTAATTTATTGTAGCAGTAATATACCGCAGTTTCGTAGAAACTCGAAGTGAATTGTCCCAACGCACCATATCCATCACTGGTCCAAGGGCCGCTTGCCAATTTGATGTGATCATTGATTGGAGTAGTTCCTGAATCATGTGGATTGCCTAGCCAAGAGGCGCCATCATCATCACTCCAACATATCCATGACGTCTCAAGACCAATCATCTGCACGTTGAAGATGCGATCGGTGATTGGATCAACCCAACCATAGGGATCGCTGGTAGTAGGCGAACACTGTACGGGATCCTGTGTCTCTTCCCATGATTGACCATGATCACAAGATCTCATCACTTTCTCCATGGCGATGAAGAAAATACAACCACTCGAAGTTATGCCAATACTGGGTTCCTTACCAGTCTCTCCCACATCACTGAAATTGAAAGTGAGGGGCAACATAGGCACATCCACAGGTAGTCCATCCGGTCCAGTTACAAAGAGCCAATCAGGAGAAGGAGGCTCGGGTGGGGGAGGAGGAGGGGGATCATCTCGAAGACAACCTGAATTCGCGAATGCCAGCATTAAGACACCAATAAAAAGGGCTTTTGTTTGTTTTCCGCCCATTCCACTGGAAAGAGGTCCGAGAGGCCTACTCATAGATGAATGAAGGAAGGAGGGCATGGATCGACACCCCTTCTGCTGAGCAGAACTAGTCATACCCCATGGCGTAATCATTCACCAACGAGCTTGTCCAAGCCCGTCTTTTGGGTACGGGCAAGTGCCTCACGATAGTCATTCGGACTGAAATATCCAGAAAAGTTTCCTGAATCATCCACTGCTACGATTGCATGTGGGCGGCGTTCTGCCATTTTCTGAGCTAGATCAGAGATCGAATCACTAAGATTCACTTCCATCACATCTGTATCCATGTGGTTTCCACAACTTGATTCAGAGGGGTTTTCACCCTCGGCAACTGCCTGAAGGACTTGAAGGCTTGATACAATTCCTTGCACCTTGCTATCATCATTCAAGACAACAAGAATTCCTCTCTGAAGAGAGAGCAACTTCTTTGTCGCATCTGTGATCGTGGTGTCAGTTGACACCGTATCATGTTCATCATCTAGCTCAAGGTCGGAAACAAGTATCGGTTCGCTCATGTTGGCTGCCTAACCGAGTCGGATGCACTCACATATTTGAAGCGAGCGCAAGCCGCGCTGGTTTCATACGGTCAATGCAAACTCGCGTATCATGGCCATTGAACGTCTCATTGCCGGTTCGGTCCGCGACCAGATCCGAGAATTAATCGCAACAGAAGACCTGCTAATCGAATCACTGCGGGACCTTGTGAAAGATGAAATGAAGTCCCATATCAAAACTACCATAGATGCGGATGAGGAATTGAAAAGCGAGTTACAAGAAGTAATGCGATATTATTTCGACGCGAAGGCGCGTAGTCTATTCGCTGAAGTCCGCGCCTCTCGGGCTGCTGCAAGACTAGGGCTTGCAATTCTCCCTGAAGATGTGAGAGATGATTTAGGCGAAGCTTTGGTAGGCCTCTTCGAGCGAGAATTATCAAGTGTCCTTGATCGAGCACTTTGACATCAAATGTTTGCGATGGATCAATACCTGATGAATAAAACAGGGCAGATAAGCATGGATCAGACTCAGAGGACCCCCCTCTTTGCAATCTCACTGATTCTCATCTCAATTGCTGTCGTAATCCCAAGCCCAGTTGCGGCTACACCTCAATGCTGTGAACCTGTTTCCCAAACATGGCATCTGATCGGTGCAGCAGAAGGGGATTCGACAAAAGGTAGCATGTCTCCATTCTCTACCGATCTTGGCGATGAACATCGCGCAACAATAGAACCGGTTGATTTGGGAGGGGTCGGAAATAATGAACAAGTCGTTGCCGTATGGGAATCAACCATCCCATCAGATGCGGAGATTCCTGAAGATTCATGGAATATCAGCTTGCTACTCGAAATTAGCGATGCAAATGCACTATTCATCAATGCATCTGTTGAAATCGAATTTTCTGGCAAGGCATTTTCTTCTCAGACCAACACACCCACGTCTTATCCACTTGGCACTCATCAGCTAGATTTTGAAGTTGATATTGAGAAGACTACTATCTCTGCTGGCACACCCATCAAAGTAACATTCAGTGTTCGCTCAGCTACATTTCAACTAGCAGGTCAAGGTGCCAAGGCCGAATTAGTATGGGGAACTGAAACATTTGATTCATTTGTGATTACGACACTTCCAGTTGCCTGGATTGAGATTGAAGAGCCCGCTGTCCGAGATTCAGAAATTGATGTTCCCGTTGTCATTGGCTCTGAAATTGCCGAGCGAATGATTGCAGTGGGGACAACATCAATTCAGATTGATGGGGAAAATCCAGTCTCAACTACACCGATTACAGAACCGGCTGATGAATTAGTTCGGCTCACATATTCCATTCCGAGAGGAGCCGCAGCAAATGGTTCCACTATCAAGATCACATTCACTCTAGATGTTCCATCGCTGGACCGACCGGCAATGGAAGCAACACGTACTGTAACGATTAATGAGTCGGGATCATCCGATGACGGCCTTGGCTGGTATTATCCTGAACGAGAACCTGGCCGAATGGGAGATAACCAGTTGGATGGTGATATGAAAGTCGTTGTTGTTACGGATGAAGAAGGGCGATTGGACCGAAGTATCCACCTAGAGTTTCAAGGACCTGTAGCACTTTGGATGCGTTGGGGACTCGACAACCTTGGAACAGATAACTTGACGACGAATTCATACTGGAAAGGAATTGATGGGACTGCTATTTCGTCATCCGAGAGGGAACGTGGGTATGTTGACCCTATCGAAATTAGTAGGTTAGAGGCACATCTCGCAGCAGGACAAAATCTACATCGATTTTTGTCAACGGGATTAGGACTAGACAGTGAAGCATTGCTTGGGGCTCAGCGAATTGACTTGCCCACCCTCTCAGCGCGAGTCGAGTTACTCACCAACAACGAAGTTCGGGCAGACCGTGGAATTGTAATGAAAATATATTCATCACAGCCCATTCCATCTGAGACTTTTTTGCTTCTCAAAGATCCACTTAAGGGTGATGGTGCCGAATTATGGAGAGGTGCGAAAATTGAGGGAAGCTTTGAGACTTCCGGGTTTTGGATGGTAAAGGAGATTGTGGCGCAAGATTTAGACCCCTTGCATCGGAGAGGAATCCGTTTGGAATCTATTTCATATGAGGTCGATCTTCTCCAAGTCTCCGGCTACTCCATCGAGATGCAATTAGAACATGGGATGAGTTCAACCCCTGCGCTAGTTCTGATTGAGAGTGGATGTTTGCTAATCTCCCTGATTGGTTCACTAGTGATAGGCCGCCGCAAGGGAGGAATTGCAGCGCTAATTGCAGCAGTTCCATTTGCAGGGTCGATAGGAATTGCACACCGATATTCCATGCCCTCCTCTGTGATTATAGGAGCGTGCCTGCTAATGTTCATCACACTTTCAATAATCAGCCGAACTTTCTCAGAGCGCGAGGGAGATCAAGGGAGCTGAGTGGAATCCACCAAAATATTCCTTTGGTAACTTGTCCAGAATGCAGGGTTATCAATCCAATTTCACCGACACTAGAGACACCCACACTCCTTTGTGGGGGGTGTGGAATTGAACTCACTTGGACACTGAATTGAGGAGCAAATCGATTTCCTTGGAAGCGTTCATTCCACTCCCAAATGAGCTCAGCCAGCGTTCGATAAGGGTAAGTTGATCCTGCGCCCCTGTGAGAGGAATTGGACGTTGCCATGTGAGAACTTCAATGCGAGGTGCTAGATCTGCTGCATTTTGAAGGTTAGAGGCAACTGCTTTCGATATGCGGTCAGCACGTGTCGACAAATCTAGAATTCCCCAATCATCCGCAAGATCCATCACATCTTGGTGGATTTTTTTAGAACCCTCACAGACATCTGCATCTTGAACTTCAGGCAATGGCACAACACGCACCAAACCAGAAGTTACTAGCGCGTCTCTTACAGCAGAGAAGAGGGGCGAAGGACGGCGTATCCGATCGGATCGGATCCAAGGACCCGCTAGTGCCCACGGCAGGATGCCGCGAGTCCTATGACCATTTGGAGAAAGACGAACAGCAATTCCAGCTGCAATGACAACCTCATCGATGATTCCTCTGCGAGAATGCCCTGCAGCAGTGTCAAGTACCTCAGTTTGGACAGGATGAATTCGCAAAACATCCCCCTCTTTTTTCAAATTTGATTCACTTGTTGCATCGTCGAAGATCACTGCTGGGCCTTGCGGAAGGTCTGCTGAAATCCTCCTCGTATATCCCAATCCACGGTCTAAAAAAGCCGCTTCTAGAATTGCAACTGCTAAGCAAGGAAGAGCACGGGGGGGTGAAACAAGAAGGGGTTCTGAACTTGTAATCCATTGCACATGATGGTCGAGGTTAAGCGAGGTGAGAGCATTAAGGTCTCGCAGGGGCATAGATGTCTCAACTCAATAAGAGTCGGACACTATCGCGACGATAACGGAAATCAGTATCAATCCGGCCTTTGAATTTTAGATATCGGATCAATCGGCGGGCCTTGGCTTCAGCCAATTCTAACTGGCGACGATTGTGAAGGTCTTTTCGATGAGCAAGAAGGTGATCATCAAGACGAACAATTTTTCGAAGAATATGCACAAGGTCATCGGGGAATTGCTGCTCCAAACCATTCCGAGAAATCACCTGAGAGATGCGCTCGCCTAGGACCATTTTCACACTTGGAATCGCATGCCGATCACGAAGAATCAAACCAATGGATGCTGAATCGTGCCCTTTATTGTGAAGTTCAAGGATCAACTCCTCCACGGCGCCTTTGTCGGTGTTAGACCAATCAGGTACTTCGGAGCAATATGGGCGGTTTGAGCCACTTCTGCCGCGGCCTTTGCTGTGCATCCGCGCCATGATTCGCCCTCTATGACGTCCGCCCGACCGACGGGCCAATCATAACGCTGTCGCAGCAGGTCACCGACGTATCCGCCGCGAAATGCGGCCTTGAGAACCCGGAACTTTTCCCAGCTCCCATGCTGAGAGAGAAAGACGAGCTGAACCAAACAAGGTAGAATTTTGGGTTAGTAAGACTTCATCACCGGAGCGTACGTTATCCGGTGCAGATGAAATCATCGCCGAAAAAAGATCACCTCGCGGCTTCACACCATCTTTGAGGTCCACAACTGCTAGGGCCTTATGCCTCTCCAAATGCAGTAAACCATCAGCGCGAAATGCAAATCTTCCAGCACTTGGATGCCATTCCGCAACCACACATTCCTTTGTGGAAATTCTCCATTTTGGAGGTCGGCCAACAACAAATGCTTCTCTCAACCAATCATCAGATCCTAATTGAAATCGGCTAATGGACCGCAAACTGTCGAGAACGAATTGGGGACCTGCTGGGTCCACTAAATCGAGAGCAACATATGTAGCATCAGATGCCAGCAAAAGACGATCCATGGATTCACGAGATCCAGCTGACGCATCTTGCCTCGTATCAATCCACACTAATTCTCCATCTTGTACTTTTGATCGAATCTTTTCAGAGAAGGCGTTCACATCTTCACCTTCAACAAATGACCTTGAAACGCCTAACAGGTGGGACAAATTGGGGGTGCCACTATGGTCAATAATAATCAAGGGCGGATCATGTGCTAAGCGTGATTTAAGGGCGTCAACGATAATTCCAACCTCATCCCCTCCCCAGCGTCCAGACACGGGAACATCATAATGCGCAGCAGGCCACAAATCCTCTAACTCACGAGGTACAAGACCAAGAGGAGAAGTCACCATGATTTCTCCAATAGAACGGTGCCGCAAAGCATTTCGAAAGCGGCGATGGCTCGGACTTCTCGAATAAGGTTTGACTTGGGAACAGGGTAAGAGTACCATTGCTTGAGATTGAGAAGCAAGAGGACGGTACTTTGCAATACGCTTGTGCCAATCAATCACGAGAGGATCATTCACTGATTCAGATCCCGAAAAGATGCATTGACGAGATTGCCTAGATACTCGATCAACTGGAAGATTAGGGTGCGCAGAAACGAGTTGATCATGGGCACGTAGTACTTCCACCATGGAGGAAGATATAGAGCATCGGGATTCGACAAGTGTCCGCATCCTTCCTTCTAAAATTGCTGCACGAACTGCGTGTATCTCGCCAGCAAGTGCGGCACGGCTACACACAAATGGATCAACAGACTCACCAATTGCCTGCGCTCTTGAACCACTCACATCGAGGACTCGTCCGGAAGAAGCTTCAATGCGGAGGCGGGCCAAATCAACTAAATCCACGCCCATCCAAGTTAGCAAGGCAAGTGTGTCTGCCCCCCCTAACCCTGGTGCCCATAAAAGCGCACTCGGCCACGTGATTCGTATCATATGAATTGCAGCAACTAATTTCGTAGGGTCTTCTGCGATTTGAGGAGCATCGATTAGAACTACAATTTTTGGATCAATTTCAGAGAGACGGGAATCCGCCTGCAAGCGGCCATATGACAAAGTGAGGAGAGGGCCAAGGCTCCCTTGCCCATCTACTGCTGCTTCTGCAAGTGTAGGAGGCAATGTCCGGCCAGACTGCGTTGACCAATTTGGCCCTTGTTCGTCGAATGGGGGGCTAAGCATTGCCCTTCCCTTCAAAGTCAGGGTTTGAGGGAAAGATGTTGCATCCCAAACCGCTTTGAAAGGTGCAAGTGAAACTGGAAGGCGGGGGTCATCTGCAAGTTGGACAAGTGCTGGCGTAAATGCTTGAGGGGAATGGCGGTCACCAAGTGCGAAGATTCGAGCATGCCGATCGCGCCCTTTGATGTCGAGGCCCAGTTCATCCACAATTGACCCAACCCGGCTTTGGTCATGATCCCTGCGACCGAGGTTTCATCTCTTCGTGCGAGCCGCACATTCCAATGGGAGAGGCGAATCGCCTAGGCCGAACCCTCTGCCTGACCATGTTGATTATCCTTGCATCTTGCACAAAAGTTGCCGCGAGTGAAGATGCATCAGCAGTCCTCTTTGAGGGCAACTTATCACACGGTTCCTTTCACATCGAGGCAAAATGTGTCACCGATGAGGCATGCCCGGAATTCACACTAAAATTAGCATGGCTAAATGGCACAGTCATCTCAAATGAAACTGGCAGGCCTGTAGTAATCCTCACAGGAATGATCGCCCATGCTGGATACTATCAATTGTGGGTCGAAAGTGAAAATGGATTGCCCGTTATTGAAACAAATACGATCCTTCCAATTGGGGGGGGGGCCGAAAATGTAGATTTCCCAGAGAACATAGGTGCTGCAGACATCGGACTGCGCCCTGAAGAAATTTCCGTCAATAGAGCAAATAATTTGGAGGATGCAACATGGTGGAATGGAAGCCTTAGTGGTGATTTAGATCGCGATTCAATGGCAATTAATGCGACTGCAGGGGAAATCATACACATCATCCCAAAATGGACAGTACGGGCAATAAAAATCGAGATTATCTCAGAAGATTCAGATCATATCCAAACAAAAATTGCAGAATTAGATTTACTCAGCGGCATTCATGATGGGAATGAAAGCAATGTTCGAGTGCCCATTGCCAATGAGCGATTGTGGATGCAATTGAGCACCCAAGATTCTCGGATCGGTGCCTACATGATTGGCATCCAAATTTGGGATGAAACGCTGGAATCCACAACAGGAGAGCGAGCAGGTATCAGTTGTCTAGTCTCATGCATCGAGGGATTAAACGCATCAATACATGCGTCATTTGGCGAGCCACTTCAAATCAGCACTGATGAGAGATATATTCAGGCACCAACACTGCACTACCCAGTCAAGAAAGAAGCATTTGTAGGGCAAGATATGGGAGGTGATGCTTGGATATTCTCAGTAGAACCAGGAGAATATTGGTCTGTAAAAATGAGTAGGGCGCTGGAATGGAAAATCTATCTTCTTGAGCGTACAAACATTTCCGCTACATCAGAATGGGAGCAATTCCTAGAGGGAAATAACACTGAACTACAGTTTCACCTAACAAATGCAACAAGAGCAATAGCACTACATGTCCTTGATTCTGCATCTATATACCCTCTAGAAATTGAATTCAGTGTTATTCTTGGGCCAGATGCGGGTATGGAAAGAGGAGATGCGCCCGAAGACATTCCTGATGGAGCACTGGATCCCATCTCAACACCTACTGCTTTAGCAACCGGCCCAGTTCCACTTACTGGCACCCTAGACCCCTCATCCAATGATAGAGTAGATGCACTTCTAATTCATATATCAGAGGATGGAGAATCACTCACTCTAGAACTCTCATTAGACCTAGAAGGGTGTACATTAAGTGCAAATGCGAGAGATCATGCAGGGATGGGATTGATGACCTCAATTCACCAAGGCAGTGCTCAATTAAACATGGAGAATGCCAGTGGGCTGGTCGTTGTTCGAATTCAGTGTGGTCCATCCAACAACGCAACATCCACATCCTGGAATCTAATTGCAAATCACTTGTCGGAAAATCCTGAAAATCTGTCACAAAACATCGATGCTGCATCCCTTGCCAAATGGAAGAACATGTTCATGTATCTAATTGGTATTCTACTTCTTCTTCCACTGGCATATGTCTTTCTTACACGCAAGAACCTGCCCAAGGAGAACATAAATGATGCTAAACGTATTCGGAAAAGAATTCATTCATTGCGTACAATCGTTCAGAAATCGAGGGAAGTTCAAGAATTGAAAATGGATCTCGAAGAAGCACTTGCGAGACTTGCAGATGCGCCTTGGAAATTAGTCATTGAAGAATTCGGTACAGCTACAATCGAACACCGCACCAATGACCTTGAATTTCAAATTTGGAATTTGAATAGAACAGAGAAGTCATGGCGACTACTTGCAGGAATTCACGCAATAGCCGATTGGAAATTGTTGGCTCTTCGAATTGATTCAGCAGAAGGACTGCCAGTATCCATCAAGGATGTACGTCCAAAACATCTTCACAGTGAAGATGAAGTGATCATTGACGATCTATCAAAGGGAAAGCAGGCTTTCATCGAGTTGTTACTAACGGACCCTGCGAACTCCTCCATTGATATTTCCGTAAATGGAGTCGTTGATGGAATACCAACTAGTGTCAATGCTACAACTGCATTGCGAATTGAAGAGGAATGATCACATCTCGCGCTTTCTTCGGTCTATTGCTTCATCCTCAACTGCCTTAAGGAGCTCATCTAGAGATGAATGACCGACTTCATCGCGGAATGATTCAATGTTTTTGCGAAGCGGTTTGCTGAATTTCTTTGGCATGTGTAGCTTTAGAAGAATTACAAGGTCTCCCCGTCTACCATCCTTGCGAGGAAGGCCTTTGTTTGGGATTACAATAGTCTTACCTGGATATGAGTGCGAGGGGATCTTGATCGAAACATGTTCAGAATCAATATGCGGGATTTCGATTTTTGAGCCAAGAACCAAATCGCTGAATCCCACCGGCAACGCGAGAAGTAAATCTGGACCTTGACGCTCAAGCCAAGGATGCTCCTCTAGGTGTAACTCGACGAGGAGGTCACCTGCAATGCCTCTCCCTTGTGGAGATGGCTCGCCACGCCCCCGTAACCGAAGACGTTGTCCTGATTCAATCCCCTCGGGTATTCGTATGCTGACGCGCTGTTTAGCAAGAACTTGGCCATCGCCTTCACATGGTTCACAAATCTGCTTGATGCGTTGTCCCTTTCCTCTACATTTTGGGCAATCGCGCACAGTCTGCTGAATGAAGCCCCCCATCGACCGGGTCATGGCAACACGTCCTTTTCCGCTGCAATCATCGCATATCTCGATATCTGCATCACTTTTCGCGCCACTTCCTGAACACGCACTGCATGTTTCAGACAATTCAAGCTCAATTTCGCGTTCACCACCATGTAAAGCCCAATCAAAGGGTATCGTTTCTCGGATCAATACATCGTGTCCCCGACTCACGCGCGTGTTGCTAGAACGGCGATTAAATCCGAACATCGAAGAAAAAATATCCTCAATGCCGCCGCCTCCAAAGAGGTCATCCCAGCGGATTTCAACTCCTTGAAACCCACTAGGACCAAATGGCCCCCCCCCTGGAACATCATGCCCATATCGGTCATACATTCGTCTCTTTTCTGTATCCGAGAGTACTGCATAAGCTTCCTGCACTTCTTTGAAACGTTCTTCAGCATTTTCCTCATCACTTCGATCAGGATGAAAGCGGCGCGCCTGACGACGAAAGGCATCTTTGAGAGATTTACCGTCAGCATCACGGTTTACATCAAGAATTTCGTAATAGTCGCGCTTGCTCGCCACTGCACACCACTCTCCGTTGCCGACCGTGGCGATGACGAACAGTCATCAACCCTCTCATCAAAGTACAAGCCCGCACATCGGGCAGGTTCTCGTTGTGGAAGGAAAGGACATGTCACAAAATGTGCAGCGACGTGCTGAAGAGTTACTCTTAGGGTCCACCTGAGGTGACCGGGTTCGCGGATCATCAGTTACTACAGTAGTGGGTGTTGATCCCCCAATACGGCCACTTCCTGCTACTGCTTTCACCTCTAGTCCCATAGAAGCTGCAAGATGAGAAAGCCGCGACTTTCTTCGCTCATGTCTCCAATTTTGAACACGTTTCCAACGAGCACCCATTCCAGATAAGATCGAAGGACGAGATGCACGATCTAGTTCTAATTCGGGCTTCTCAATATCAAGGGGGGGTGATGATCCAACCGACGGAATAAGAAGATTTACCGTATCTTGATCTGAATCTGTACGTTCTATTTCAGTCGTTTCACGAACTTGCACAAATTGTGATACATCGCCATCAAGCCGTGAAAGAGCACGCTTTCCTAATGGGCCTAAAGACACATCCCCCCCTGGACCAAGCAGCCGCTCTTCGCTTTGGCCCCAAACCCCCCTCTCTTCTGCTCGATATGAGCGGTGAAGAGAACGCATTGATTTTTGCCGAAGATATTCATG
Source organism: uncultured Candidatus Poseidoniales archaeon (assembly GCA_964389655.1). Classification (GTDB taxonomy): domain Archaea; phylum Thermoplasmatota; class Poseidoniia; order Poseidoniales; family CAYMED01; genus CAYMED01. The sequence continues at coordinate 83,954 of CAYMED010000005.1, read as the reverse complement.
ATCTTTGACAATTTGAGAACGACGAGCGATCACCACGCCAATGAAGAGAGAAAGGGACAAACACAGTACGAAGACCTGTGGCCTAGTATCCCGCAGAGCAAGCAGGGGTTCCACAGTCTCAAATAAAGCCCATGTGATGATAAGCGGTGTTGCACCGATCACCCAAGGAGTTGCCCCCCCTCTCGCTTCGCTCACACACCGCCCTCTACGAATTACGCATAAACGTCATGGGTAACCTGATCATCGCAGAATCATGGAGAGCCTCACTGCACGAATCCGAGTTGAACTGGCGTCTCACCAATCGGCATCAAAAATTCACGCCGCATTGCAACAAGTATTCGGGAAAGTGGAAACAAGGAATAATCATCACGCAGCTGAGGAATTTCCAGTTTCTGGTCCCCCATTAATTCTAGAATGGACTGCTGAATTGACGTCCTTTCTTGAAAATCTGGCCAAGCAACGTATTCTTGACACAGCACTAGATGCGATGTCGCGTCACAGTGATGGACGAAATACATCCTTCAAGATAAGCTTGCAAGCGGCTGCAGCAGGGCGCATATCATTTATTATTCATGATGAATATCAACTCGGAGGATTCGCAACGATCGATCTCGAAAAAGATCAAATCGACGAGTGGTTAGAAGAAATCACTTGGCACACTGGTCGAATAAATGTTCCTCGACATGTAGGTGACAATAGAGGAATGGGGAGGCGCGGGGAATTCAATGAACGCGATCTTGAGATATGAGCGCGTCAATAAGGGGAAGGTCGGCTTTCAGCCATTTGAGCTCAAGTAATCTAGGCACGTCTAACCAGCATATTTCAGTATGCACATTTGATGCCCGGGGCTTTGAAATGCAATTTACGGCAAACACATGCAGTTCAAGATCATGATCAAGCATTGATCCATGGACCAAGCCGCATGGCTCTATAGAATCAATAGAAACACCTAACTCTTCCAACAACTCACGGCGGACAGTCTCCTCTATCTCTTCGCCTAATTCCCGCTTTCCACCAGGTAATTCCCACCTATTACCATCAATCTCTTCTTCTCGAGAGGCACAGAGGATACGGCCATCATTGTCTCGCAAAAGTGCTGCACCGACAACCCACCTAGGACGCTGAGATAAACAAGTGATTAACTCAAGTACCCACGCTACTGCAGATTCACAGGTGGCATTCGTTGGGAGGTGCAAGAAAACAACAGGGACTAAAGAGTCTGATTTTTCCATTGCTGCAAGGCAGTGCCAGTATAATTCGTTACACAAATAAGTTCCTGCATCCGAGCTAATAACCCATTGCTCAGAAAGACAGGTTCTCAGTGCATCAAAATGCAGATTACTGCGAAGATGACTCGGTCCATCAGGATTTATTCGCGCATCTTCGATTGTTCTACCACCCATATCTGGGTAGGGGAAATTCGAGTAGTTTGCTGCTCGAATCTCAAGTGTGGGGCCTACTGCATGATCACTAATGCCGAGTAAAATGATTGCATCCCATGTGACATTGGTCACATATTCTGCTCCAATTACGACACCTTCGTGACTCACGGGGAGGGCAACAGTATGGATTTCAACTGGCTGCTTACTTTGAGAATCACCGAGTTCACCGAATGGACCAAAAGACGCGCTCCTTGGAAGTATTGCAGAGAAATCAAGTGAATGCAAACCTTCGAGAAATGGGAGGATCATTTCACTTAGGTTTGATGTTTGCTGCCCAAAAGGCCCGAAACCTGAGACCAACACCCGCTTACATTCAATTGCGCTCATTTAGATCACCGGACCCCAAGAATGCCTGTTGGGTTTATTCACCCCTAATATACCCCGCCCTTATGGATTCAGACTCTCTTGACCGTATGGCCCTGTCGGCATCATCGGCACATTTTCGTGACGAATCGAGTGAAGATGCGGCGGACAATATGTTGCTATTTGCCGATGCACTGCTATCCATGTCTGCCATCGCGACAGTATTGCTCGCACTCTCAAGCATTTGGGGAAGTGGCCTTGATCCACGCCAATGGGATTGGCCCCACACAGATTGGATCCTACTAGGATGTGGTTTAACACTGTGGTTATGTTCACAATCACTGAATAATTTCAAGCGACTTCTCCCAGTGTGGATTCGTGCGATGTTAGGCATGAAAATGGGGCCCTCATCCTTTGTTGACCAGAGCGCAAAAGCAAGAGTAAGAAGGATCAAGACGTTGTATGTCGCAGCACTGATCTGCACCGTAGCTGCTTGGCGTCTCAATGTAGAGGCGCCAGGATTTGAAAGCCGTGTAGGGATCCCTTTTTGGATAGTTGTTGCTGCTTTAGCACCACTAATTCTCCTAGTTGCACTACGATGGAAAATGCTAGGCTCTAGAGGTGCGCAAATCCGCCAATATTGAGGAATTCCAATGCCAAGGAGTGAACACAGGCCTGCACCACCATCAAGGCGGAATGTTCTTGCAGTCATATATCATCAATTAACAGCTGGAGTTGGGGCATGGGGGGCTTTCAAACCCTTATTAGCTGCAATTATTGCGATCATACCTTTTTTCTATTTGGGCCAACACTTTAACCGACAACACAAGAAAGCTAGAGATTGGACACTTTTTCAGATCCCTCTACTCCTCACATTGATCCTATTTCCTCCACTATATGTCTGGTCCATATTTGATGCATACCAGACTGCAGTACTGAACATCTCTGAGAAACATGCCAGATAGATTTGGTGGGGCCTCATTCAGCATCTAGCGTCTGATAGAGATCCTGCGGACGTGTTGCTGATTTCAACTGGGAACGAACGCGGAACTCGAGTCGACGCAGCACCAGTGCAGCATCGAATAAAGGTAATTCATGCATATTTATTGACTCAGAGATCAAGGTCCTCAGGATATCCATGCGGTCTGAATCTGTAGCAGAGATCAAGCGATCAATGGGGATCTCTTTTTGTGATTCGTTCCCTTTATCATTTACCTCTCGAATTGGCCATGGAGCCACGATGGTACGAGGCAGGCCAGATTCATCAGCCTCACTAGCAACTTCCTCAAGGCGGTCCACGATCTGCCGAAGAGATCCACTAACGACCAATGCAACCTCAATTATGGGAATAGAAAGTTGATCAACTAAATTATCGACTGATTGTTCTAGAAATACCGCACCATCTGTAATTTCGCTGATTTCTTTGCTCATCAAAAGACACCGTAAACGAGAGGGTAATTATCCTCCAAAACCGGGAGGAGGAGGGGGGATTTGTTGAGATGACACAAGCCCAGGCGGAGGAGGTGGGATCGGGGATTGAGATTGGGCATAGGGATTTTCAGCGGGAGTGGGTGCGAAAGAGTGCTGCGCCATTTCTGTAACATATGCTTGAGCACCGGGAGTCATAACGGGATCAGAAGGCGTTGAATCAGGGGGGACCGTGCCGTCATCTTCTTCACTTAGTTCAGATCTTGATCGAAGGCGTCGGTTGACAACTAGAGTAAATACGGCAAATCCAATGCTGATCAGTGTGATGACATACATTGTAATTCCAACCAAGTTTGCATCAACTTGCTCATTGAATGCTGCAAGGTCTCGGTTTTCCATGGAACGAGGAAGCAAAGGAGCAATTGTTTTCTCACCTAACGGCATGTGCCGATCATAAATAAGAATGCGAAATTGCATTTTTTCATCTACGGGGTTTCCTTGCCCATCACTCGGGATGATGACTTGAAAACCTGCTTCAAATGGGGTCGCTGCTTCTATGTCAACTTCACGAATTTCAAGTGTAAACCAGCCGTCCATTCCAAGCGATTGTTGAAGCGTGATCCGGATGCTTCCATTATGTTCATTTAATGAATGACCTTGAACAGTCAGCGTAGAGGTCGACCCAGCAATAGGGCTTGGGTCAGACCATTCTGTGCGGAGTGCATCCAAATCAATTTCGGGACCATCTCGTATGATAATTAGAGAACGAAATGGTTCTGATTCAGAATTACCGATGACCGAAAGTGGGTTACCACTCAAATCGGCACCAGTGAACCATAAGTCAATTGTATAACCCTCTAGAAGCCGAACATCACCTTCAGATGTGAAATCAAGATTCGTAGTCCAAAGTGCTGAGGAGGAAAAGACCTCAACAAGTTCAAGACTCTTTGTCCCAAGGCTCACAGTACTTGACCCCGCCCGAATTCTCCAGTGTGCCGAAGGGTGTTGTAAGGCATTAAATCCCACATCGTCAAGTGTCTCTACAAGAAGTTGGTACGCTGATGCATCCCTGACACTGAGAACACTTGCATCAGGCTGTAAAGCATCAACACGAGGCGGAGTACTGTCCACAATCAAGAGAATTCTTGGACCTGAAATTGTTACTCCCGCATCTCGCGCAGGTAACGACGTAATGACTGTTCGAAGATCAAGCCTACCTGAATCAACTGGAGGCACCAAGATATCTATCGTGAAAACCCCATCATCTCCAATTCGAGTAGACCAACGATTCGTTGCATCAGAGATCACAATCTCGGCAATCCCACTAGGTGCTGGCCGGTCATCCTTGGCAAAAAGGATGCGCCCTTCAACACGCAGTACTTGCCCAGCTCCGATTATCACGCCATTGCTAGATGCAGTGGCGAAAAGGTCTCGTCGAGTAGACAACTCAATTGCTGTAAAGCGCCCTTCTTGGTTATCAAAGCGAAGTTCACGGTCATAAACCCATGAACCTGATCCAAGTGCAGTTGATTCAGTATGACAAGGAGATTTACTTCCAGGGGTACAAGGATTATCAGTGATTTCAACTAATATAGTTCGCTGGGAACTAGGGCCTACTTCGAGGGCCCAGCCGATTATTAGTCGTGCTCTGACCAATAGGGTCGTTGCATCTTGTGGCATGATTACAGAGTACAGATTACTCACCGAGATAGTAGCACTCTGAGTAGAAAAAGGGAGGTTTTTAGCATGAGGGTCAATAGTAATAACTCCATCTATATCATCGAAATCTCCAGTGAGGGACACACGTATTTTCTGAATATCCTCCCAGCGATTCCCATCACTAATATTGAGCACAAGATCATAAGGAATCCCTGGATGAAGGGGGTCTCCGTCAACATGCCCAAGAATTTGGCTAGAAGAAATATCAAGCATGGGTGCCATTTCTTCACGGTTAGTATATATCGCAAGTGGAGCATCCCAATTTGGTTCCACTGCATCCAAGCCTAATCCATCTGCATTCAAGACACACAGGGCTGGCGAGGGTGGACAAACAGGGTTCCCACCCATAGCAACGCCATTTCCTTGAGCATCTTGGCCAGAAACATGCAGCACGACCTTGTCCCCATGGCCGTTAAGGTGGTCATCAATCGTGGTTGAAAAGTTCAGTATCCCACCAGGAAGTGTCTCAGGGCCAGAAACAAAGATCGTTTCGTATTCATTCTCTTGGGGAAGGCCATCTCCACTATCATCATGAGCAGATTCGACCCAATAATGCACAGAAATCCTTTCAGGAGGTTCAACGCCATCCTGAAGGACAATTGACAGGGGTTGAGACACACTGGCTTTCATCTCTGAACCATGATAGGGCCAAGTGTCGATAACTAGGGGACTATTTCCGTCAAGTACGAGACGAATTGTGTTCTGTTTGGGATTAGAATAATCTGAAGTCAGAGATGGAAAATCACGAGCGACAACAGTGAACAACATGCCACCTGCTGATGATTCAATTGGTGTTGGTACAGTCAATGAATATCCACCAAAACTTGGATTTGGCGTGCGCACTTTTTCCTCAAGTAGATCCCCAGGAAGTGGATCACCATCACGAGTTAGATTAACTCCAGTTACACTGAGGTTAAATTCACCTGCTTTTGGAGATAAAGAAGTCTGATCAAATGTGAGCGTCCCTTCAAATTGTAAATCAAGACCCCCGCGAGTCCAGTCCAGAGGTACCAACTCCCGTCCTGAAATGTCAGTGACTCGGAGACCGTCAAGCCGCACATCATTTTCAACTCGTAGGTCTAAATATTCTGTATGCCAGTTATCGACGATTGAATCCAACAGGTTGTCATCCACTGATATATTAGCCTCCACTCCGGATTCATCATCCCATTGCCATGTCGATCGGACTGGGACGCGAACTTCTAGCAAACGATCGACATTGAGGTAACTTGTGCAGTTTGCACTGTCAATGTCAATAACACCTCCAACATCAGATACATCACTGCAGATATCGCCGATGCGCCATTCAAAAGACGGATCGGGTCCATGACTATTTTCAAGTTCTATGTGAACAGTCTCAATTTGAGTTGATTTGGCACCTAGTTGAACATGAGTTTTCAAGATTCGCCATTCATCATCAGGTACAAGTATGCCCCCATCAAGTGAGGCACCAACCACGTGTGTACGAACTTCATAACGGATCGATAAATTCGACATTTTTATCCTGCCCGGGCTTGAGGCACCAACTGCAAGAGAAAGGTCAACAGTTCCAGCACCATTATCAGGGATCGCATCATTTAGGGCGTCAACGAAATCCTCTCCCGCAATCGTTCTCTTCGCATTAAGAAGTCCGGTCATTGCCCAATTAACAACTCCATTATCGTCAACATCAAGGTAAATGTCCTTGGGAAACCCCTCTAGATAGTGCAGTTCAAAGTGCTTGAGAAAGGGGGTCATATTCGAATCATTGGTCCCCATTGATACACGCCAAGCCAATTGCCGACCTGTTTGCTCAAAGGAAATATTGGCGCCATTATCCGCCGAATGCCAAGTAGACCCGCCATCATTTGAGACTTCAACTGAGAGAGTTGTGTTTGCTGGAACGTCAGCAATCCATTCCGGACGTACGGCACCAATTTGAGTTGTTGTTGTCTTTGTTACGGAGGTCCAAGTTCCGGTTGAATGATACGCAGAAGCATGATCTAGTTCAAGCCACCAAGAAGTGGCGGATTGGCCTATCAAGCGTGCTTTCCACGCAGTTTGAAGCCCAGAGTGTTCAAGATGGGTTGTACTGTTATCCAATATTTGGGTCCAATGAAGACCACCATCAGCAGTATAGAAATATTCTACTGAATCACCTGCCGTATTGGCAGACCATTCAAGTCGGGGTGCAACTGCAATCACAGGATCTAACCGGTTCACAGTTGGGGATATCCATTCAGTTGTGCTAGGAGATGCAGTAGATGGATTCTGATACTGAATTCCCGTGCCAAACTCATACAAGTTTCGAACATACCAAGGAGCAGAGTTATAGTGATCCATCGTCCATATACGGTGCCCATCATAATAGAGGCCAACTCCATTCTGAGAAATCGTAACTGTCGTATCAATTCTTGCTAGAGCAGTAGAAGTACCTGATACTTCCCATACTTCGAGTATATCAGATCTCCAAGAACTATATGATCGAAAAAAGAAGCGATCTCCAATCACTTCAAGACCGCAAACTTGTCCTGCTGAATAACTGTATACAGTTCCAGTTTCACCTACTCGATCAAAGGCGCCGTCATCCCTAAAATAATAACCAATCAGCTGTTTTCTGCTATCATGAGCAAGCCAGACCACCTGTTTATCCCGGTCAAATGCAATCCCACTATAAGATCCCTGACCGCCAGATGAAGGGTCGTAAACAGCAATGCACCTCCAGTGATTTGGGTCACGGATATCGAATTTTATCACACGTTCTTCATTGGCGGAAGGGGTGCTCGTAGTACGGTATGTTTGAAGAATTCCGTATACATGTTCTTCGTCATCAACCGCAAAATCACGAAAGCCATAGGCAGACCATGTGTAGGTAAGCGCAGGTACAGAGCATGTCCCCACATCAATTGTTACTGCACTTGCCCGACTGAAATTATTGAGATATACACGGTCTATTGTGCGATTAAAGGTGCTACTTGTAAAACTAGAGACATAGCCCCAGCCACGATAAACTAGGATACCACCTGAATACATGGTTGAATATGTGGGCTGAATCATGCGCTGCTGAGCGAGGAGCCCCTCTGTTACATTTCCGCTACGTGGTTGACGAATAGCAAATTCTTCTGAACCCAAAACTGCAGATGTGCCATTAGCGGATGACGAATCTAGATCGTGGAGGTCGGCCTGTCCATGTGTTCTAGCAAATCCTAAAGTAAGTGAATCTGAGTGAGTATCTGTCTGAACGCTGCTTCCTGCCTCCCAATCCTTCTGCACATCAGATACAATTGAGTTCCACCCTTGTGCTGATGCGCCAGAGATGTCAACAGAGGCGGATGAGACAAGCACACCTTTCGGGATAGTCACCTTAACTCGAGCATCTGCTGCACCACCAGTATATATGGCCACGGCTTGATCCATTCCTGTAGAAAAATCGGTAATGTATTCATCACCTGCCTCTGCAGAAGCACTCGGGAGAACATTCACTGGAAGATTTGCAAACATGGCTAAGAGCAATATCGCTTGCAAAACGATTATTCTACGAGCACCTGACAACTCATTCACCGCTTAATCAACTCTAGGTTTGAGCATTGAAGTCATTCCATCGGATGGGAGAATAAAGACCAGAGCCGCGATCATTACCAAGTGCGGAATATTTGATATCCTCTGACACTTCATGTGAGTCGCGCGACCAATCCCCATCCGTATCCCATGAAAAAGGATCAGATCCATCTGCAATATGGTCGCCATCAATATCTAGGAGCCACCATCCATACACGTATTCGGTGCTTTGACTCAAATATGCGACGTTCTGTCGCGATGTGGCATTCCACATCGGAACAGTAAGAGGTGTCGTAACCTTTCCATCACTTGGATTTCGGTTATAGGCTGAGGTCCAACTTCCATTCAAGAGTATGTCACTTTCGGTAAATACTGGCGTAGTTGTCTGAGTGGTCCTATCATCATCAATGATAATGCTCGCATAAAATGGGTCATCTGGATTCTGAACGGAGTTGACCTTGGTCATCGCGAGGTAATGGTCTGTTGCAGAAAACCAAGTTGCCCCAGCAAGTTCTGCTCGGAATTCAAACCACGTATTGGCATTGCTATTCAGATTTGCGCGCACGTCATCTGCTGAAGTGAAATTATTGATCATGAAGAACTCCTGGAAATTATTGTAGGGATAATATGTTGGAACACCACCCTCAATCTTGTATTTACCATCCTGATCCCAATCTTCTGTTGCATCAGAGGGATCGGTTGGATTGAAGGTCGTCCATACTTCTTGCAAAATTGGAGCACCAATGAGGTCACCATTGAAATCTGAAAATTCCTCAATTGCGATAGGATCTGAGGTATCCCAATTGATCGCGACAGACCTGAGACTGGACCAATTTTTGTTGGTCTCGTTCCATCCTTTGCTAAATTCATACCAATCGGGGAGGAAATCACCATCTGTGTCATCACTCAGTGGATTCATTCCATAACGCAATACTTCCCTACCATCAGTGAGATTCAGGTCAATTTCCAAACCAGAGATATCACCGGACCCGTCAAAAGTGAAATTGTATAATTGAGAGTCATCATCTGAATCATTATCACGAGGATCTGTTTTTCGGAGATATTCCATCGTATTATTGTAAGGGAAATAAACGCCTTGGACGATGGTTGGGGGCACTTCAGAACTAGCGGTTGCATTCCATCCATCCCAAGTAACAAGTGGCGCTAGTGACTCAAGAGGGTCCTCGCGAGTCCATCCATCATGATCTCCATCATACCTACCATCAATTGGGTTGACTGGACTGGTTGCGTAATGGAGAGTAGAACTATCGCGTTCGACAATAGTATAGTAGGAGTTGCAAAACTCCCATCCATCATCCATTCCATCTGCATCGGAATCTGGATGAGTCGGATCTCCAACACCAAGCAGGGCTGTTTCATAGATTGTGGGATTACTTGCAACCATCAGGTCATAGCGAAGCTTACTTGTTCCAGAAGGATCCTTTTCTACGAATTTAGAGACTAAAAGTGCAGTGGCATTTTCTAGATCAATCATCAATTCATCCATCACTGCTGATTTTGCATCAGTCTGCCATGGCAATAGGCCAGAGACACCTGGAGGCACCCTACCTTTAACGCCGAAAATACGCCCCTGATATTCTCGCAGATTTGTGAAACTCTCATCAGAACTGACCACACCATCACCATTGCAGTCGACACTATCGCCATCTGCGTCAAGATCAGCATCACTGCCATTCAATGGATTGGTGGTCCAATCAGTACGGTTAACAGAGTCAAACTCCGCAAACCAATATTCAAACCCATCACTCATTCCATCCTCATCAGTATCTGCTGAAGTTGGATGAAGAATAGTGAACAGAGTTTGTAGGACAAGCGGCGTACCCAAGCGCCCTCCTTCATCCCACTTGGTATATACTGAGTAAATACCAGCAGAGGGATTTCCAATTGTGTCATTGAGGAGTGTGATGGTGTTGTTTTGATGTGATGAAAATGCACTTTCATCATTGATGATTGCTGCTGGGAAAAGGGTTGCACCGAGGGGAAATGATGCACCATTATTCGGCAATTGACTCGCCACGGAGAATTCCAACTTATCTGTCAAACCATCCCCGTCGGGATCAAAGGTTCCATCAACTGCACCAGGTAGTGAAGCATTAGAAAGTGGATTTAGGGTCCACAATTTGTCTGCATCCGACCAACTTGTGAAAATCATTTCAAGTCCATCAAGAATCCCATCACCATCAGTGTCTGCGCTATTTGGATCACATGTGGGACCAGTTTTGTTGAGTACATCAGAATCAATCCAATGCCCAAATGGAAATTGATCTGAAGGGTTAGATGCTAGTTTTGTGAGATTATCTGTCTTCCCAATAGCACTTTGAGAATCATCAAAGGCTAGATGATACATCGGGCTGCCACGAGCAGCAATCACTTTTTGATCTGACAATTGATACCCTCTTTGACAATCAACCAAGGTATCTGAAACATCAGCAAGCCCACAGGAATCAATCGAATTGAATTCTGCCCAATTGGGCATGCCATCTTTGTCCGGGTCACCGGTTTGGTCAGTATCATTCACGGGATTCAGAGTCCACTGATCTTGAAAACCGTCCCACCTCGCATGATAAACCTCCCATCCATCAGGCATCTCATCATTGTCCGTATCAGCCATCGTTGGGTTAAGAGCACCTTCAGCTATGCTTACTTCCGCTGTTCTTCGCGCAGGGTCGACCGAGGCACCAAATGCTGTAGTGAGGACTGATTCCGACCAACTATCATGCGTGAGGTTGGTGAAAAATTGGGCGGGTATGGCCGCACCAGATGCTGTTTGAGATGTCGTAGGTCCATTGAGGGATCCATTTGAGGAAAATAACGTATCTCGCAAATGATATTCTAGGAAATTGGTTAGAGCTTCATCTTCGGACAAGATGCCATCAAGGTTTAGATCAACTCCATCATTGTCAGGATTATTGAATGCATCTGATCCATTCAGCGGATTAATACCGCGGTTGGGTAATTTCCAATCACACTTGTTTTGCCCGGGCACCATTCGTGCTTCCCATCCATCGGGAAGACCGTCCCCATCGCTATCGATTAAATTTGGATCGGATAAACTCCAATTTAGGGCCGATTCAGAGTCCTCATTGAACATTTTTAATGTACCTGCAATTGTCAGGTCACGATCTCTCGTCCAGTTGTATTCACATAAATTCGCCAAACCGTCGCCATCAGCATCAAGCCACGCATCACTCGGGTCATTGGGATCAAGAGTCCATGAATTTGCTCCGGAGAAAGTCTGTCCGATCCATCTCCGATTCATGATCTCCCAACCATCTGGCATCCCATCCCCATCGCTATCTGTTGCTTTAGGATCCGTGGGGTGATCTGAAATCAGTGCATAATTTTGCCGAGCAACTTCACCAGGAAGTGGGGTCCCCACAGGCCATGATGCGGCAAGATCTGCATCACACACATATGTTCCATCTTCTAGATAGTGGCAACTGAAATCAGTTAATTGGCCAAATTCGCCGTAGAACTCGACTCCATCTGGAAGTTCATCAGCATCCGAATCTGGATTTCTTGGGTCTGTTGTATTGGTACCATTAATCGTTAGAGGGCGGTACTCAAATTCATCACGATTTGTCCAAGGACGGTCAACAAATCCGTCAAGGTCTAAGTCTAGACCGTCCCCATCACTATCTTCGCGGCCGTCGTAGGGGTCGGAGGGATCGAGTCCGTAGATATATTCCCAACCATCCGGCAATCCATCAAAGTCGGAATCATTGTTCTTAGGGTCCATCAACACAATGTTCGCAAATTGGCCAGGATCACAGGCAGCAAACACTACTGAGTCATCAGATGTTTCTAGAACTACCATATCTACAACTCGGCCAGGAATTCTTGTTTGTACAGTTTCTGCACCAATATTTGGTTGAGCATAGGATGCGGCCCACATTCCAAATGTCGATCCAAGCAAAATTTTATCATCACGGGGAAGAGGTTTCACCGACCACAAATCGTTGCCTCGAAGAACGTCATCGCCGCTCAATAATATCTCTGGGTCTATATCACCAGTAAACAAATTGAGACTATGCAATCCTGATTTTGCAGCAATCCAAATCTTAGTGGCCTCACCACCATCTGGCCCATCCGCAACTAAAGCACGAGTGTCAACTGCTTCTCGATTGGAAAGTGTGTCAATGCCTATCGAAATATTCGACACATCAATAGTTACCCCATTTGAGCCGTACAGCCATACAGGAACGTCGGTTGTTAAATTAAGTGCGCTAATTCGTAGCATACCTAAATCTGTACCAAAATAAATCTCATCTGGCCGTGATGAACTCCCTGTGATGTGCAACGCATCTTGCACAACAACACCACCTGATTGGAGAGAGGTAATAAGAGGGCCTTGATCAATCGGAATCACCTTGGAAAATGGAATTGAGCCATCACCTCCTACCGCAATGCGATGCATGGTTACATTTGGTCCAAAGGCAAGAATATGGTCAAAAGAGTCCGGGTCTGTATTCCACGTACGAAGCAAAGTGGTGTTACCAATATCCAAGACAGCTAGTGGAATATGGTCTGTGATCCAACCATCATTACCTATGGGGAGTGTGCGCACATCAGTAGATGTTGCAACAATTAGTACACCCATAGTAGCATTCTCTGGGCGGTGAAGACGGATTTCATTGACTCGTACGCCTGTTGGCATAGGGACTGTTTGAGTTTCATGTGCCCCTGTTTCATTATATTTGAGCACACTTACACCCGTTCTCGCGCCTACATATACCATGCCCAGATCCTCGTCTAAGGCGAGACTTCTGACATCATAATGCGCAATAGGGGATACGAGATCACCTTGGTCAAGAACAGTAACATCAGCATCATCCTTCAAAGATACTTCAGCAAACTTGAGGCCACCTTCAACCCATGTTCCATCGTCAAGAAATACCTGATATTCCTCAAGATTGCTGAATGCCTCATCGAGATGGATGCGCGCTTGAGTAAGTTGTTGTTTCACAACACCATCGCCATCTTCATCCCATCCATCTGAATCGGCATCAAGGATGTTGTCAGAAGCATTTAGAGGGTCAAGGCCAAAGTAAACTTCCCATCCATCAGGTATGCTATCCCCCGTCAAAGTCAATCGAGAAGGGCGCTGATAATTCGGAGCCCACGCATAAGAGTCACTATCTCCTTTGAGCGGGTCTGTCCCATACCAGTCATCTTCACCGAAAACATTAGGGCCATATCTGAGGCCATCAATCTCAGTTGTCCAATTGTCAGGAGCACCAAACAAATATTCCTCCGCGTTTGAAAAGTACTCATCAGTTTCAAGGATCCCATCTCGGTCAACATCAAATCCATCGAGGTCATAATCTGCTTTACCATCACTTGCATTCAGTGGGTCGAACTTTGCGCAATCCCACGCACCCTCAACTTGTTTTGAACCATCAACTTCAGCACACATCATCACTTCATAACCATCTGGCAATCCATCTCCATCGCTATCTCCCGATGTAGGATCAAGATAGACCCGGCGTTGAGTATCTAAGTCCAAGATACCCGTCTGGCCCGAACGACTAGTGAAGCATCGGTCAAGTGCATAAGGCCAGCAATATTCCTCAATTGCGGTCAGGCCATCACGATCAAAATCAGTTTCATTATCAGAAGCGTTCAGTGGGTCAAGGCCGCGTACCTGAACTGAACGTCCATCTGACGAAGTGACTTCAACGTCGACGCCAAATCGGTCTTCAAAGACATTTGGTATCTTATCGCGATCACTATCCGTCACTGGCGGCCCTCCCCCTTGTGCTTCAGAGGGGTCAGTAGACCCTATCGGCGCAGATGTATTGAGTTGGGGTGCTGCAAGAAGGCCGCCCACAATTACCAGCACCATTAGAGCCGAGGTTTGCTTGTTGCGCATAGCATCATCACCTACAGCGCGTCCGCTGGATAATCGGAACTATGCAGGGGTCCTTATCATAATGATGGAGCACGGTTCGGACTAAAGTAGCGACGTGACTCATTTCCCCTCATGCGAGAAATGCCATTCCGCTCAATAATGTGCCTCTTTGTGCCAGACATAACGTATACTTCAAACCCCGCCCGCGTTGCCCACATTCCATGCCCCTACAAATCACACATCTTGGCACAGGTAGCAAGGGGAATTCAACACTCATTAGTTCTGAAAGCAACATGATCCTTGTCGACCAAGGTTTCAGCGTTCGTCGGATTGAACATAGGCTGGATCTAATCGGAGTGCATCCTTCTGAAATTGATGCGATTCTAGTCAGTCACCACCACGGCGATCATGGAGGGGGGGCCATGGCAACCGCCCGCAGATGGGGGTGTCCAGTCTATGCAAACAAGCGCACTGCTGAAGCACTTAATTTCGGAGAGGAAATCGATTGGCACCCTTTTGAAGGACTCCAGAGGATAGATATTGGAGACAAAATGGCTGCGCTACCAATACCCGTACGCCATGATGGCGCAGAAAATGTCGCTTTCGTGATCAGTGACCGCACTGGCGTGAGGATTGCAATTGTTAGCGACCTGGGCACAGGTTCTGTCGAACTAATCAACCATTTACGCGGGTGCCAGCACATCTCTATCGAAGCAAATTATGACCCACGCCTCCTAAATTCGGGCCCATATCCATCACACCTAAAAGCACGTATTCTTTCAAACGGTGGGCACTTGTCTAATGCCCAAACAGCCGCGAT
Source organism: uncultured Candidatus Poseidoniales archaeon (assembly GCA_964389655.1). GTDB lineage: Archaea > Thermoplasmatota > Poseidoniia > Poseidoniales > CAYMED01 > CAYMED01. The sequence goes on along the minus strand of CAYMED010000005.1, from coordinate 68,833 downwards.
CCTGTCAGATGCATGGACTCCTGAACTCCGCTCAATCACCCTGATACACCTTAGCCAAATGAATAACCGCCCACATGCCGCAGAAAGTGAAGTTTTGTGCGCCATTGAGGACCGCTTCGAAGGGGAACTCATAATTAGCGGGCAGGAAGGACCCGATCACACTATCGAAATAGGGGTGGGTCAAATGGGTGTGAAACCTCAGGGGCCAACTTCATGAGGAGTGAGGCTAGGATCATCTTCATGCGTCGCGCTGCGACACGGGAGGAGGCTGTCAGCGAAGTCATTGGCGTCGTTCTCCTCCTAGCCATGGTGCTGAGCATCATGGTCGGCGTTTTTGCAGTATTGGCTCCTTATCTCGACGACATTGATGACACACGCCAATGGTCAATGATGATGGTTGGATCAGAAGCACTAGAAGAACGAACACAGATCGCAGCAGATGCTCCAAATGGTACGCAATGGGCCTTCCAAGTCGATGTTGGCGAAGCAAATATCCGCCCGCTCATTCGAGCAGAACAGTGGACTTTTTCAGCAGATTTGGAAGGCTATGATCGTATCGAAAGCAGGTTTGAAGGAACGAAGGCGATTTTTCAATCAGTCAATGGCACCATGGCAAAAGTAGTGATTGAACGAGATCAAGGGTCATCTGAAGTGTCAATAAATGACCAAGGAGAAGAAATTACCATCGAATTAACCAGTTTAGGAGATAGGATGATTGTGTTAACCATCTATGATCGGCTAGATTCACCAATTCACCGAATTGTGCATGTAGCAATTGATGGGTTACGGGCAGAAGGAGATTTAGAAGGAGGGGTGCACCGAATTGACCTCGTAAACGGAGGGCGCGTAGAAGATCAGCCAGGCCATTTACCGCAGATTATTCGAGAGCCACGTCTTCGCCACCAAATCCTCCCAAATGGTAAGGGACAAGCAAGTATAGTCTTGCTAGATATCACAGTAGATGCAAATGCATCACTACAACAAGATAGTTCATTTGTGCTTGAATCATTAGGGCCGTCCACACTTTTTGATGGTGAAGGAAGGAATGTGCGAATATCCGCCGAACCAGGAGAAGATGCATTCGCACTGACAATGCAATTGCGGCGTATTGGAAGTGAACATGCCCTCTTTCGCTCGTTGGGGCTTGAGGAGGCATTCACGGGTTTCGGGCCAGAACCCGGCCACACAGATGGGAGGCACCTCGCCATCCACCCAACTGAGAAAAATGTCGATTTCACAGTCATCATTCAGAGAGTGGAGGTACTTGCATGATTCTATCTAAAGACGAAGAAGCCGTCTCAGCCGCCATAGCGACGGTGATGCTTTTTGCAGGTGTACTCAGTATAATCGCAATTATGCTCACAGCAATGGTTCCAGTAATTGAAGAGCTTGAGGGAGCAATCGAAGAATCAGCAATATCCCAGCAAATGCGTGATCTAAATACACAGATACAAACACTAGCAGAAAGTGGTCTTGAAGGAGAAAAAACCACCTCTCATTTGCGAGGGATTGAAGGGAAAATAGGATGGGACCCCGAACCAGGTGGCACTTGGTTTACCATGACACACATTCCAAATACATCTTTCAGACTTGATGACGTACACGATAGAGATAGCGAAATCGCACTTCAGCATCCAAATGTGGACTTGCAAACCGTTTGTTTATCCGATCTCCGGTTTGATCCAATTGCCCCCATGAGATATGTAGTTCCATTGTCTCTAGACCGTGTTGTCCTATCTTCGAATGGCAATTCTGCAAAGGCCAAACCACTACAACTTGAACTTCAAATGGAAAATGCTCAAGACCAGCAATACACACTCCCACCCACCGGAGCATTAGAAATCGAGCTGCCAGTTAATCGTGGTGCGACAACACTACTTTCAAGCCATATGGTTGACTTGCTGGGAATTCGAGGACAAGAAGGAGCGGCGTTACTAGAGCCCACTAAAATCGAGCAAAATGGCAAGGGGCGAAACTGGATCACTGGAATTCCAAAGGGAAATCTAACTCTACACGCCATATCAGATGGGCCAGGCACACTTGAATGGTCTATTGGCACGCAAAGTGGAGAGAGAGAATGGGGCCACAGCGGCACTGCTTCAATCACACACGCCACATTCGAGACATCAAGGGTCGAAATCCAAACAAGTCGGCCTGCCCACATAATCATGTTATGGTCAGATAACACATCCACCCCTAGCAATGGAGCCATAACATGGCCCACGTCTGGAGGAGCAAGTTCTGGCCGCCATTTCTCGCCACCCCCTATAGAAGGAACTTTGCTGCTAATTAACCGACATACAGGCACAGTTAGTGCAGAAGTAGGGGGAGGTGTCCTAACCGTCCCCCCATCCTCAGCGATTCGAGCAAGTTGGACGGGAAACGAGGTTGGAGGGGTCATAGCTTCTGGAAACTTGGAGGTTCAATGGCTCCCGACAACGGATAAAAATGCAATTGGATCTTGGCGAGAAGGATCCCTTACATGGAGAAGTGCCAGTGATACAAAACAGATCTCAGGGAGCGCTTTTACAATGCCAATGGCAAGTGCGGGAGATCCCACATCACCAACTCATAATGATGCTTCTGTCGAAGTCATCTTATCAGGTAAAGAAACCATTGCCACAATCCTTAATTTCATCCAAAGGCCCCAAACAGAACTCAACCTTACAACACCAACTTCAACAATATCATCCACCGAGTTCAGTGAGTCATGGGATTGGCTGAACATATCATCTACAAATCAGCCGATTCGAATCCTTGAAATTATTGGCGATGATGGAATAATACCAATACCCAGTGATGGATGGAAGAGATGTATTGAACTTGATTTACGCGCTAGTGGGTGGATACGTTTTGAGATCCCTTGGAATTCTGCAGAGGGCCTTGACATATCTGAAATCGTGCGTGACATCCGTTTGGGAAAACACCCCTCGGGACTGCAAATAGATACATGGAGTACTGTAAATGACAAATTAGAACGAACTGGAAGAGGATGGATAATTCCCCTCAATGCACTGACGTATTCGTATCAAACAATGGGAAGGGACTTGGAAGTGCGCACAGCAGGTGGAATGGTCGGAACCAATCACCCCGAATTTCGACCGAAAATACTCGACTTGCCAAGTGAAAGAGCTGGCCCTGGCCCCCGGCTCTCCATTACGGTCCCCCGAATTCACGAGGCTGCAGGGTCTGCCATCGGGCAAGGAATTGCTGATTTGGACCTCCAACTCGAAGGGCGCACGAGCTGGGTTAGTGGTACCGCATATGAGGTTAGACGCGGCTGGGTTGGCCCATATGGCTCTGCATTTGCCCTTCAGGCAACTGAAAACCTTGCTTTTTCGGAGGATTGGCTCCTCTTCCCAGGACTAGATGAGCGACTCAATGACTATGCGGGGTGGATTCCAGACCCCCCTAGCCCTGGAGGCACAGAACTCATCTACCATGTACAAGGAAGACCTGTAATTTTTGGATTACAGACTGCCGACATTGAACTATATGCTGCGGTGATGTCATGAAGAAGGATGGAGCAATATATCATGATGAGAATGCTGCATCCATCGAACTAGGGTATATATTCACATTCTTACTTGGTGTCGCTTTTTTGGCGAGTTTTAGCCTATGGGTATGGGATATTGAAAATGCAACACAAGACCGCTGGCTAAACGAAGCACTGAGGCTTGATGTGGAACACATTTCTTCCGCCATAGAACGAGCTGAAGATGCTAGTCTTGGACCAAATGGGACCACATATGCCGAGCCTGTGAATTTGCAAGTGGCTGAAGTAGGAAGTCTAAATTTACGACTCATAATCTCAGATGATGAAGTCAGACTTCACAGTTTAGTTGACTCAAAATTCGACCAAATACGACGGATTAGCGGTGCTGGTAAAACCAACCACAGCGGCGAAGTTCGACTCGATGGCGTATCTACAGTTTGGGTAATTCTAAATGATGGAAATATTACGATTAATTTGTCTCAGCCCGGGTTCTAAAATCTCGCCCAGTAAGTGCCCTGTGCACTTGCATTTGAACTTCTTGCATTCTTGACTTCGCACCTAATTCCCGAAAGACGTTAAGCGCACGATTCAGGTATTCTGCCTGGCGCTGCCGATCTGTTGCTGCATCGCCAAGGCGCGTTAGAATCTCACCAATGAGCATCCGATAATCATTCGCTTCAGCCATGGCTAAAGCCTCCCGATATCGCTCAAGGGCTTCATCAGAACGATTTGTTTCCACTAGAACATCTCCAAGTAACAGAGATACTTCTACTGCACTTCTTGGATCACCCAAGTCACCGAGACGATCAAGGGCTTGCGAATAATGATGGAGAGCAAGATCGGATTCATCTGTTCGTGCATAATATCTCCCTAGAGTTGCTTGGGCTCGCGCGATCATAAGTGCATCATCAATACCATTTGCCTGTTCAAATGCGATCATTGCGTGATCTCGCGCTCGATCGAGCTCATCGATCTCAATAAATGCACGCGCAAGTGTCAGTCTAGCCCCAGTCAAAAGGTCATTTGGATCTTCATCCAATAGAACCATTTCTGCCTTCTCATAAGCCTCTAGTGCTGCTTTTCGGTTCTGATTCCTGCGTTGAATTGCCCCTATGTTGTTGTAAGTTCGAACAGAACCAACTGCATCCTTCTGCATGATGAATGCCTCTAAAGCATCTAGGTGAAGCGACAGTGCTTCTGAAGTGCGACCTCGATGGAGCATCAGATCTGCAAGACTAGATTGCAGGCGCGCAAGCAGTGCCCGTTTTCCAAGGCTTTCTGCAAGACCAACAACACTTGAGTATGCTTCCTCAGCATGGTCCCATTCACCCTGAAGTGTTAGTAAATCACCATGGATTAATTTGACTTCACACCAAGAACGCGGTTGAATCACTGATTCATCAAGGCCGAGGATGATTTCAACCAACTCCATTTGCCCAGCGCGCACCAATGCTTGCCCACTTTCGATAATTTCGAGGGCGACTTCATCATGATCGCCTGAAAGGGAAAGGTGGTGAAGGTATTCCAGGGTGTCTGGAAGTGAATTTCTGTGTCCATGATACCATTTCGCAGCTTGCATATGCAAGTCTCGACGGACTCGAGGTTCAATCGAGCGAAGTACGAATTCACGAACTAAATCATGGACATCATATACGCCATCATCCGATTCACGGGCTAGACCACGATCTACCAATTCATCTAGTATATCTGCAAGGCCCGGCTCATCCGGTAAAGAGTCCACTGGCACAGCCTCTCGAAACACGCCTAAGGCCGATAAAACACGTTTTTGTGCAGCCTCTAATCTCGAAAGGATCTCTGCTTCAACGTATGTTTCAAGCGTACCATGAAATGTTGCCGATGAAGCCCCACGATTGACCAGTTCAAGTGCCAATGGATGTCCCCGTGTAATGCCATAAATTTGCAAAAATTGGACATCATCAATCTCATCAAGTGAGGTCAACATACAGCGTGATGCATCTGGGTCGAGGCCATCAAGAGGAAATACGAGTGTCAGGAGTGTACCAACTGCATCACTAATCGGAAGAACTTCCCTGAAGGATCTACTGAATACAACCAATCCAATATCAGAAGTAGACGGAAGTGCAAGAACAAGACCTCTGATAATGTTGTGCAAAACATCATCTGCGACTTTGTGATAATCATCAATCACGATCAAGCAAGGAATCTCAGCAAATGCCCCACAAAGAATGCGAACGACCTCATCTGGGCGAGGAACTGCTGTTGCAGCTAAATAGTCTGATAGGGCAGGGTCTCCGATTTCAACTAACCAGTCACCTACTGAATCAAGGAAAGCGCGGGGGCCCTCCCAATCCTGACATCGATGGTATAGGAGATTGCGCCTATGTGTAAAAGCCTCAATCATTTTTGCAGCTAAAGTGGTCTTCCCAATTCCTGCGATACCCGGGACTAGCAAACAGGTAGGTCTCGCCTCAAGCAAAGAGACCATATTCTCTAATTCTCGATCACGTCCATAGAAAGCACGCACGCGCGGAAGGTCACCGGTAACAGTTACAAGTTGCTTCTCAATATTTTTTGATAAATCCCGCTCAATTAGATCTGAATTTAAGTTTCGTAAGTCTAAAAGACCACTTTCATCTAAATACCGAATAATATCTACGGGCCGCATTGGGAAAGGTAGAACATCGGGAGATTCCCCAAATGTCGCATTGATGGTCTTTCCCTCAGGTAATATTGCTCGCAAGGGCCGTACTGCGAGATCTTGGTGAGTATCTTCCGCAACTCGCAATCCATCGTCCGTGAGGAAATATGCCTTCCTTTTTCGAGCCACGCCAGTTACATGAGCTTGTCTTTCAATCAATAACCCATCATCTTTGAGAGAAGCAATAGCCCTAGGCACGTTACTGCGAGCAATCGAGACAGCATTTGCGATGCCCATCTGTGATACACTGAATGGAACTTCAACAGATTCTCTATGGTCTGCATGATCTCGCAAATGAAGAAGAATGCGTTCCTGCACCCCAAGTCTTGGATGAGTCAATATGTCACCTTCTTACATCACTGTGAATCGTCAGGAACCCACTGGTTTGCAACTGGATCCCAGCGCCATCCTGGCGCAGTATGAGCTTGCTCCTGTGGTGCAGATGCCGGTGAAACTGGTAAACTAGCATCGCTAACTTGTGCTTGGTGCGCCCATGCATAAGGATCCTGAGCCTTGCCCTGTTGCGTTGAATCTGGGAAGTCAGGTTCGGCACCATCTTCCTCGATCTCGACAAAGAATGCGAAGAAAGCAATGACCAAAAGAGCAAGTAAGATTACACCGATTATGCTCCATGAAATTACTTCATTCTCCTCACTGAAAGCAATCGACAATAAACTCCGGTCTGCATCGCCTTCAATGATGATCGGATCTGCTGAAATCATTTGCTCCGCGATATTGGTTTCCGGCCTCCAATAGGTGAACTCAATCTTATTATCACCCACACCTAACCATGTTCGCTGCAATTCTAAAGCCCAATAACCATCTTTGTCAACCTGAGTTTCATCCTTTTTCAAACCATTCACGATGATGTGTACCTCGAAAAGGGGAAGGCCAATACCGCGATATTCGCCCCCCATTTCAGATACGGGATCAGATGAAGGAAGGAGAACAAAGGGTTGTTCAAGAATTCTGAGATCAATTTTATCAGAATAAATGGGATCGTTAAGCAGATCAGAGAACTCAAACCTCAATCCTTCAATCCACCAATCTGCAAGATTATCTTCGGCAAGAGTAATTCCTGCTGCAAGTGATGGATTGTATACACATACCAGATTCCCCGTACACTTCACCAACTCATATCTTGCCTTCTCAATTGATGTTGCATCAGAAGGGATATATGGCCTAACTTGGATACGGTCGTCATCAGGATCCTCGATGAACCTAGCCAGATCAATGATCAAGCCCTCCCCTGCTGGACCGCAACGTTGACTGCTAGAAGAATATGGATCACACATCAATTCGAGCACACCTTCCCAACCCGTATTGTTGAAGGTCGGAGGGCTATTGATACCGCCACCACCTGGCTTCAACGCGACAAAAGATTGCATTGCCCAGTCACTCGCAGCATCATCTTCGTCATAGGCGCGAACACGTAAGTCGTAAGTGTAAGCATCACTCAAACTGGTGGTGTCCCATGTGAGAGACCAAGTATTCGATGGAGGAACAGGAGGGTTGACATTGTATATCTGAGTCCAAGGCGCATCTACCGCGGCCTGCTTCGAGCGATATTCTGCAATTACTCGAGAGATATTACCCCCATCACGATCAGTTACCGTGCCCGAGATAGACGTTGCAGGCCCGGTCGTAAATTCAACGGCATCACTGAAACCTATCGGATTTCCATTAATTGTTTCAAATTCAGGAGGGGTAGGAGCCTTGTTCGAGTTTTGGATGTTAATCTTCAACTCGACAGGAGGACAGTCCGCAGTCGATTCTCTGTCACAGAAATCCCCGTCAGAGGCCCAAATTTCGAAAATATACTCTCCCGAGGCCCAATTCGAGAAGTCCCAAGACCATGACCAAGCGCGGCCGCCTGGTGTCTTTGCGATCTCTGTTGCTCCCGTGGGGGGGGTAATTCGTATCCATATGTGAGATATATCACTCGTATCAACCGTACTTGCGCCAAATGAACCACTGTATCGGTCTGTCGCAGAACCACTAAATGTAACAATTGACGAACCACCGGAACCTGACCCTGCAACAAATGTTGCACCATCACCAGGTGTATCCACATAGACAGTAGGGGCTTCCATATTGAGTTTGAAAACCCTCTCCACTTCGGCCCCGTAGTCATTTCCATCAAATGACCTAAATTTGAAGAGATAATCACCTTCTTGCTCACCACTCATATCGTAGTTGAATGACCAATAACTGTAGGGATGATTAGTGTGATTGACAGTATCTGGCCCAGTTCCAGATGGCGCACCTGATGTATCCACACCATATCGTGGAGCGATCCATGAATTGGTATTTGGAAGTTGAACTTCGACACGTTCAACAGTCCCCCCCATTGAGGCCTGTTGCTCAATTGTACAACGATCTGGAAGTAAGCGGCAGTCATGGTTGAACGTGGTCCTACGTGTGCCATCATGAGCTGAACCAGATACTGAAATTTCTCGGGCAAATGAAGTTCCATCTTGCTGTACAACACTCAAAGAAGGAGCTGGATTGGACAAATCGATTGTTGTATCCCTAAATCCTGTGAGCGTAAATGATGAATCATGCCGGCCAACACCCCATTTATATGCCCATACATTATACTTTGAGAGTTCTCGAGTGGCCCCACCTTGGCAATCAGGGTCTTGCAGATCCATTACCAAGTCTCCATCATTATCGAACCCATCTGAGCAAGAATTCTCTCCGGGATCTCCCACTTGCTGATTTGGATTATCCCCATTTCCCCTGAAATCTAGGTGAAAATCACTTGGCAAGGAGATCCATGGCGTAAAACCCAATGTGTCAGTAGTGACATTGAATAGTTCTATGCCCATGGCATCTTTTACAGCTACTGCTGCATCATTAACCTTGATACCATTAATTTTCACCTGCATCCTAACCAATTCGCTCCGCTGCACCTGAACTACCCAAGGTGAAGGATTACCTGCGCTGACTTGGATCTTTGAAATATCAAAATTCGACAAGTCCGCAAATTGGAAAATTGTTGCATTTGCTTGCACTCGTACATCCATCGGGAAAGATGCAGGCACATAAGGGAGAAGGCTAGGCCATAAAGATACATTTTCATTCTCATATCCCTCCCAAGATAGACGAATTGGCTGTCCAATTGTTGCTGGCACGAACTCAGACTGCACCAACACTCTTGACTTTGTCACATTATAGGCTTGAGAAGGAGCCTGACTTGAGAGGTCATTATTCTCAAAATATCCTAATGCGGCAAATTCGTCATTGGGAGAAGCACCTGCAACACGGCTGTCTTTGTTATCATAATGTCTGACCAAGAAAGCAGATCCGGTGGCGGAAATATTGTTCCTTCGAACGTCAACGATCCCTCCACGAACATCAATCCCAGTAACTGTATTTGAGATTGTATTGTCCAAAATCGTTGCTGCTGCCATGTATACCATTATCGCGGGGCATGGATATTCATCTACACCAGTCAATGTTGAGCCACTACACGTACCCTGCACGTCATCAATGACATTATTCTCGATCAAGGCATATTTGGGGTCTGGAGCATTTTGGCTGCGAAATTGATACTCATTAAGGAGAATGGGTTCTTTAGAAATTCCAGTGAGCGTGTTGTTGTCAATCACAACCTCACTTTGACCTAAGACCCAGATGCCGTTGAAACCTGAAATTGGGCCAATCACATTATTTGAAATACGAACGATCGACTTTTTGACTTGGACTCCAGAGCCTTGTTCTGCACCTTCCATCTTGTTACTGTCAATGACAGCAAATGCGTTATCATAAGCGGTTACCGGGGACCCCTGTTGAGAATTGAATGTGTTTTCACGAATCTCCATGGCAGATGGAACTTGATTGAGTAATTTTTGGCCCATTAGATCGATCCCATTACAGGTTACTTGGAAATTATTCTCACGAACGATACCGGTACTTTCCTTGAATGAAAAACCATAATCCCCACCTGGAATCTGATTTCCGACCAGCTGAACATAACTCAATTCCGACCAAAGTACGCTACGCGCATTGGAACCTTGCCCGCATCCGCGACCAGTCCCCTCAAATGAGGAATAAGATATCGAGAAAGGTGTTATACCGCCAGAATTGTAGGCAATTATTGCTCCTCTATCAGCATCATTCTCATCTACGCCAACGCTGAATTTGCTATTCACTATATTTGCCACAGTGTTGTCTGTTGCCAATAAATTGGAAGTGTTAATTTGATTGAATTCAATGTTTCTAAGGTCAACTGATGGACCTGAGAGAACTAGCGCTGCCGAGTGAATTGTGCCATCTTTTGTCAGAAAAGGAATGCCATATGCATTTTGGAAAGTGACATTCTCAAATATTGAAATGCTACGATCAATTGAATTTTCGAGAATTATGCCCTCACCGCAACTTGGGTCCCTATACCATACTTGTTTAGAAGCCGTACCGGCTCTACTCAGGATTTTACCATAACATTCACCATAGGCTTCTGGATTTGCAGGCGCTTGCCAAATGAAGCGGACATGCGATGTACCCGCAGATGCGGGTTGTGATGCACAAGTAGACGCAATGCACAAATTTCCTTGCACGGTAATGCTTGATCCATTCGCCATGCTAACTGTCGTCCCTGGTTGAATTGTGACTTGAGCGCCCGTCCGGATGAGAATGTCACCAGTAACTGTATGTGTCCCTGACCAAGTCTCCATTCCCGTGATCTCACCTGCCGCTGTGGCTGCAGAAACGGACGATATAGGACCAAGCACAATGGCAAGTGCACTGAAAATCAAGACATTCAACATCACAAGTGTCTTGCGAGGGGAGCGATACTCGGTAGGGCGCGAGGACATCATCAGGCGTGCACCCTTTGCATTCGATTATAAGGCCCATTGGTCCACGAGCCCCTATTCCCAAAGAATTCTGAATCGATGAATGGATGGCTGCTCTCCCATGCTTGGTGGCGCGGAATCAATATGCAGCAGGAGTATCGGAAAAGGGATCGAATACACCAGAATGTATCAGGAAATGAGCCCAAAATAAGGCTACGTGCAAGGAGAATCCATTCAAGGACCGTGTACCCTGCTGAATCAGCAACATAGGCGGACATAATCAAGGAATCGGTTGGGAGGATAAGTCAGGAATTTAAATTCAGAGCAGCAGAAACCTCTGCATGAAATTTTACGGCATCTAGTGCACCATATCCATAGCGTAAATCGTGCCCACTTTCTGCTTGGTAAGGTGTTGGCTGTGCACTCGATTTAAGCGCTTCTTTGACGAGTGCTATTGTTCCCCTTCCTGCGCGAGGATGTGAACTCTGAAGTTCTGGTTCAGCCTCAAGAACAAGAGCTAGCGCACCTGTTACGAATACCGTAGCATCAGAGGTACCCGATGATTGAAAATATAGGGCGCCTGCACCAGTCGAAATAATGGAAGCACCTGGGGCTACGAGTTCTGGCTTTTGATCAGGGGCATGCCGAGGTTTTCCACTCGCTCCTTCAATCGAGGACCCTGCACTGCTGAAATCCCACAAAGTACTATTTCTTGATATGGCGCCAACTGCAATTACATCATCCACATTTGCAGGCGTAGCCACAAATCCATCATCACCCGCTCCACCATCATTTCCAGCTGCAGCTACGACAAAGACACCGCGATCTAGTGCCATCTCAACTTGTTCCACTGTTCGAGAACCCATTGGATTGCTGACATCAGCAGCCCCACCTAAGCTCAACGAAATAATGTCAGAATTTTGCTCTTTCCAACACCACTCTATTGCACGGGAAACGCGATCATCCGTACCTGATGAGGCAACATCATCGCCCAAAGCAACTGCAACAAGGAGGGTGACATCGGGTGCTGCACCACGAAGAGTCCCATTTGCTGCAAGAAGGCCTGCCATCATCGTACCGTGTGTCGAAGTTGCACGATCAATTGGTACTTCAGAAAGGCCCAAGAAATCTCGAAATACGATCTTTGTCGATGAAAAATCCGGGTGGTTTGCATTAATCCCAGTATCAACGACACAAACGCGTACGCCTTTTCCCGTCAGCGATTCGGATTCTGCTAAGGCATAGATACCACTTGATACAAAAGGCCATTCAAGTGCATCAGAATCGGTTAATTCACTTTCAAGAAGGTCACCCCACATTCCAAAAAGAGGGGGTGCTGCAGACCAGCCTAATAGGGCCAAGCAAGTAATGAAGAGAATATTGATCCCTGACCTTCGCGAAGAGCGTCTTGAGGAACGAACGTTATCTAATCCATCTCGCCACAATGGGCGGCTCGTTCGCCCATCATTACTCCCATACCCATCTGCCAAAGGGTCAATGGCGCTGTAAGCCTGTGGAAGGTCTGGCTCAGAAAGGTACTCGACCCCACGGATTGGTCCCCTCATCAAACCTGTCGAAAACGTGACAGGTCATCAGAATCTCGGTCCTTTGGGAGACTTCTGGATGCGTTGCAAGACAATTGCAATTGCAATTGCTGCAAGCACTAAAGCGATGACAATTGGCAATGCATTACTCGGCTCTGAAAGTTGAGTTGCATCAACAGTTAGGCGAATTTGTTGGCAGTGATCATCTTTGACACCGATATCACAATGCAGACCTGAAACATGGTCAGTCTCCCCAATATCAAGATCTACATCAATTTCAAAGGTAGAAACTCGATCACCCGAAGGAAGTGTAAGAGAAAGGGTGCGGTTTTGACCCCCCTCTAATTGGAAAGGTAAAGATGCATTTCTAGAATTATCTGTTGCATTGACCCAGACCGTCATCTCAGAAGTCGTAATTGGACCATCATTGACCACATCGACGTCAACAAGAATGGAGCCACCAACTGTAGCAATGTTTGCCTGCCGTACTGAAATAATACGCACATCGGCCTGCGCAATATCGAGTTTGAACGAGACTTCTGCTCTAACATTTCCATCTTCACCCCGGATTAGGTATTGAATTGTCTCGCTATAGGTAACATCCGCATCAATGGGTGCATTGATTGGAATCAAATGCGTGCGGTTTTCAATGCGTGCATCTACAACTGCAGAACTTGGAGTTGGTACGGACCATGCCGCGGGGAAGGGATTACCTACGAGCTCAAACTCGAGTTTCTCCTCGCCATTTCCGAGGTTGTCAATCGATAATTCAACCTCTCCAGAACTCCCACGGCCCAGGGAAAGAGTTTCAGTAAGTATTCGCACAACAACCTCCCGCTTTGGATCTAGTTCGATCTTGAAAGTCGATTCTTTGGTTGTACTCCCACTGTTTGCGCGTATCTGCACAACATCCCCTCCTGTTTTAGCAGTGCTTTCATTCGCGGGAGGAGGCAATACGCGCACCCAAACCACAGCACTTGATTCTGAGTCAAGGCCCAATGTGAGATCCTTTGTTTGATTCCAAGGGCCATTCTCAGAATCTGAAAAAGTCAGGTTCCAACTAGTTGGAATCGTAGTACCCACCCCCATTGAAGCCGTCAGTTGAATCTCATCGAGAGACTCAGTCCCCAAGTAGGAGACACGAGCTTGTACTAACACAGGGGCATAATGGTCATTGACATCACGCGCTGATTGCAATGAAAGGGCATCGGCAACAGATCCATTTGCATATATCAGGTCAACATCAACGCTGTGGTCCCTGATACGGCTTGCCTCAATGGTTCTCTCAATCGTTACACGATCTGGTAATTGGGCAAATAGACCACCACTGTAATTCATCATCCTACCGCGTTCTACGAGTGAAAATTCAACATCTGCCTGAACTCCAGAGACCGGCAACAGTAACTCTACGGTTCCATCCGAATCAATGGTTTCATTCCAATTCCGGCCGTCTTCTAGATCAATGCTGATCTGAACCACAGCAAGTTCAGCAGGGAGTTCTCCAAGATGAGTTGAATTACCGTCATAATTCGTCCAAGTTGAATCTAGTTTCAGAAGTGCTCCGACATCGAGAGTTACTGAAACAGTATCTGTTCCATTGACACCAACATGAACGTAGGTCACTCCAACATATCCAATGACTTCACTTGAATGATTTGCTGAAGCATACACTACGTAATCACCTGGTGAGACAAGCTGTTCCCAAGTCCCATTCCACGTTCCATTCACAAGTGGCAAAGTGACTTCTCTAGATCTATCGGAATCTTGCCCAATAACGGGAAGAATACGGACAACTGCATCAATAGGCAATGGATCGCTAAGCGCCCAACTTACAGTGCCATTAATGGGCACTTCACCTGCAGTGAGAGCAGTATCATTGGAGTCATGAGTCGAATTGATTTTTCGGCTGAATGAGGAATTATCATATCCGTCCATGGAAATATGGATCGAATAATTTAGGTCTACTGGAACAAAGGTAACCCACGTCCCAGTGCCATCAGAGGTTGAATTAAGAGATACCGATGATGTGGAATTCGTGATCTGAACTTCAGCACCCATTAGACTTTCATCTTGGTCCCATAGGTTGTCACCGTCTAAATCATAGAATACCTTTCCACCAATTCTCACAGAAGTAGATGACGTAAGATTAACCATCTTGGTCGACCCTGCATTGAGCACGCCGAGATCTCGCGCAGAATCTGCAAGTATGTGGCGTTGATCCCCAATTGTCTCATTCAGTTCGAGGCTCCAATTTCCAGGCATCAATTCGGCAGAGGCAAAACCAGATGAGTTTAGGGGAGGAAGAGTTACATTCCCAAGTCCTGAATTGCTGACTGCTTTGACCGCAGTAGCTGCAAGGGCAGACCCATTCCCTGCATCCATCCAAAGTGTCAAATTCACAGTAGCGGGCTGACTGGTTGTTAATGTCAAATTAGTACGAGACACACCATTATTTGGTTGAACTGACAAAGCTTGGCGAAGTAATTCCCTACCTTCTCCTTCCTTTGGCAAAAAAGCGTCAACTAGGATTACATAGTCACCTTCAGGGATATACATCGCAAACGTGCCATTCTCATCGACTGGGACATCAACAGGAGTTAGGCCATCTGAACTATTGGCTGGTTCAAGCAGGAATGAAGTGTTACGCACTAGATTATCGCCCGAGTCACCAATCGCGAAACTTTGCAGTTCACCTGTAAATAGCCATTCTGGTGCCAATGTGATGTTGTGGTGCTTCACATCCCCATCAACTTCTACTGGAATCAAAATTTCAGCGTTGGGGCGCTGTTGATGATCTGATGCATTTGGGTCCTCAGCCAATTCAGGTTCCAGCAATACCTCATAGAGGCCTGGTGCAAGAGATACGGAAATATTTGCAAGTGTTGTTCCATTACCATCAACCATGTCAGTTGCATTGATTTCCAAGATGCTGCCATGCATTCGCCCATATGGGTTGAGGATGATGGTCGTTGGGCGCAGAGTACCATTCGCCAAATCGCCATCTCGGCCACTGTCTAAGAAAATGCTCAAGTTTACAGTGATGTTATCGGGTTCAAGGGTAATATCTCGGAACACAGTACTATTCTCATCAAATACAACTGTTAATGAAAACGGAGCCATACCTAAACGTGATTCAGAAACCGAGACATCATATGTTCCATCAGGAATTGCAAACTGATATTGACCCATCTCATCGACGCTGCTTTTCCAAACTAGGCCATTAGCATCTGTCGCTTGATTGACCGCCATTATTTCAGCAAAGAGCCAGCCAGGAAGTTGGCCATCATACGAGACGTTGCTTGCTGCCATGATCAATTGGCCAGTAACTGTAACTGCACTCTCCATATTGATCAATTGACCAGTCAACCCATCCGCAGGAACATTTACACGAATCCCGCCAACAGTGGGTCCAAAAGTCTGTGCGGTAATATTCACATTAACTGAAGCGGGTAAGTACTGAGACCAAACACCCTCATCTGCACTCTTACTGGCAAGGGAATAATTCCCCCATGTATAATGCACATCTACCCCCTTTGGCGTAGAGAATCCTGTTTGCTGACCTGGGTCCTGAATACGAAGTGTACCTGAAACAACAGCACTTGGCTGATAATCGAGTACCAAAGTCTGATCCGAGCCAAGCGACACTTCAAATGTGAGTATTTGTGGCCCTGCTGCCGTATTGGCAGTTTCTACGACCAAGAAAGAAACACCCTCTACTTTGGGAATTTCCAGCCTAGTTTGACCCGTCTCATTCGCAATGGCGACTTCGCTAAATTGGCCATCCGGGGAGGTGAGATTAATCATATGTCCTTCTGGAACTGGAACAAGACCTGAACCATTATCCCACCGAATTGTAAGGTCAAGGTCAATCATTGGAAGGAAGGGAGGGGAAAATGTTTCGTTACTTGGTTCAGCATCGAATATGAAGGTCTGGTTATATTCATACAACCCATCTAAATCAGTATCAGTTCGCAACCAGTAAGTTCCTGGCGGAAGTGGTGAAAATTCATACAAACCTTCGGCATCGGTTTCCTCCATCGAGATTAAGGCCTCATTTTCTGCCAATATGAGAGACAGATTGAGAGATACAGGGTCATTTAGGTGATCCCTTAATTCCCCGTGTATCCTTGATGCACCCACCTGAAGAGCCAAGTCAGTTACTGGCTCCAATGTGATGAGCAAAGGTTCTGGCAACAACGCACTCTGATTTGGGCCAAAATCAATTGAAACATTGTATCTACCTGGCATGGCATCAACGAAGTAAAAGGAGCCTTGCTTTATCATTGGGCCAGAGAAAATCCCACTTCCATTGAAGCGGCCAGTCCCATTTGCAATCCCAACGCCTTCAAAACTACCCGATCCCACATAGCGTGCGGATACAAGTGACTTCGTGAATGTTGAAGTCGAATCTGCTGCAAAGCGACCTGTTCCATTTACTGAATCGGCCCTCAACTGAACACTCGTAGGAGACGCGAGACAACGGCTAGCATTTTCTGGCATTGTTCCATTTGAATTGCAACTAGACCAAGAACTAGAGTCATCATCGATCGTTCCATTAAACCACCCCGTCCCTGAATAATGTCCAGAGTCAGCATATATGTGTCCAGATTCAATGGTTCTAGTAAGGTTTCCAGTAAATCGATTGACAGTAGCAATTCCATCAGCATCAAATTGACCTGGTTCATCTATGAATTCAGCCTCACCTTCACCTACGATTAATCGGCTTCCATCATAACTTCCATTGCTAGTTGTAAAATTGTAAGTAAAGCCATTATCGATATTTTCTAATCGGACATTTACGTCTTCAACTGCGATATTTTCGAATTCCTCAAGACCTGTCCATGACAGTACTCCATCAGCCCCACTAGGACTGACTGTCAGCTCAACTGAGCGATGATGTCCCGGTTCAGACGCTTCATCTCCAAGGACAATTATTTCTTCCTGCGAAAGCCACTGCATTCCTGCAACACCACCAAGAATTCCAGTGATCGTGTTTACGGTTCGTGCGGAACCGCCTTCTGCATCAATAAGGTCATAGATCATATCCCTAACATTGCTTGTTTGTAGGCTGGTTCGGGCTGTGTCTAAGTCCGTTTGACCAACAAATGCGGTGATGCGAATTTTACCTGCTGGAACACGCACATGGAATGATCCATCTGGTTCGGCATCAACTGCAGCAATGGGTATCCAATAAACGGCTTGATCATCATCACCCATCTCTCCGGAAAAGGCATCACGTTCAACTAAGAGACGAACTCCACCAGCACCTGGTTTCCCATCTATGTCTAGAGTCACCTTCCCATTAATTTCAAGACCATGATAATATTTCAACACCTTGACACCCGTATTTGCCTTTGAGAAGTATGGATTTGATGAATCAACTTCATCCCAATTAGAAATTACAAAATGATTCAACATCGCGCCCGGAAGAGGATATGCTGATTGTAGGGCCGTACTTGGAGTACCCGAAGAATATTGAAAATGAGGATTTGGTTGAGCGGCATCTGGTAAGCCCAAAGAAGTCGCTCCATAGCCAACATAAGTTCGCGCAACCATTGTCTCAAAGAAGATAGGATCTTGGTCCACGCGGATGTCTTTCAAAGTAGTTCGCTGATCGTTTGACGTCTGAGCAAGCGATTCAGTACGCATTGTTTCTTCATATTCAGCAGCGGTCATCTCATCGACAAGACCGCCAGTCCCCCGCATGGTCTCATAAGTTGTAGCCAAGTGATGTTCAAGGTCCAAACCTGCTAAGCGAGTAGGTGCATGGAAAATCCCCTGCGGTTGTCCACCATGATAATTAGCATCTTCATTGTAGCGCCCACCTAAGGGATACAAGCGATTGTCAACTGCAAAATAGCGAATGTCATGATTACGTTCCAGTGTATCTCCAATTTGACCAAATGAATCCTTCACAGAATAAGAAATCTTGGTTAAATTCGCATAAAGATCCACCATTTGGTTCATTGTCTGCGAGTTACTGAGGAAATTACGCATCAACGCAATACGTGCATTGCTCCGGTGCAAGGATGTTGCTACAGAATCAAACTCGTCCAATGTATCTGCAGTATACCAGTAATCACCAATGATGTAATGAGTTGTTGTTTGAGTTGATTCACGAGATGCACTACGATCATCAAACACCTGCAAAGCTGCTGCTTCAGTTGCATAAGCATCGCCACGGCAGTTTTGACTACAGGCAATCGGGTTTCGATTGTCATATACTTTCCAGATGGTATTCCCTGTGGGCATTCCACCGATGATTTCAGCACCTTCTGCTAGGATAACTGTCCCGGCTGTTTGCTTAACGGCAAGAAAACGGTTCTTGGCAATTGTAGAAGTCAGCCCTGCGTGAAGCGCCTTAAATTCCTCAAGTTCAGATGTATTCGTGAAATGCGCATCCAAAGCGGCATTAAAAGACCGAGTAAAACAACGACCAAGTGCTTCACCACAATCGCCATCAACCGAAGCATCGTACGCTTGTCGATCGCCATCGGCCAATCTCGTGATAAAGAGGGCAAGAAGGTCATCTTGTCCGCGTGAGAGTAGCATGTTTCCGCTAGATGGTATCCCTGTCTGGAAGTTATCTGCGACAGTCGGATGTTGACCCTGAGAGAGTGCTTGAAATCCATAATCCCACCACGAGACAAAAGCTGGACGATCTCCAAATCGTTGCTCACAGACCGCTGAATCTGCATGCCAAATACCACTTAGAGCAGTACATTGTTCAGAAGTATTTGCATCCGGGTGGGTGAGGTCTTGATGCGCCAACCAATCATAGGCTTTATTCCAAGAAGGGCCATTGAAACCTGGACCAAACGAATTGAGGTAACGGCATGGCTGGTATCCACGCTGGTCACAAGCACCTTCATGTGGCTGAGAATTCATAACGGAGAGACCCAAAAATTCAGTTCGGAGTAAATCAGGAGCGATATCATAGAATGCTTGGTCAACTCTCTGCATAGATGAGGAACCTCGTGGAATTCCCGCATCAACGCCATAACTGACATGCTGGGCTGCGATGATCAAGAAAACGAGAGAGACTGCTCCCAACCATGGATGACGGCGAAGAGAAGCACGTGTGGCGCTAATTCTCGCACGAGGGGTTGATACACCAAGGCGGCGCCATGTTTTGGCAAAGTCAGTACCCCCTACCTTCCCCCAAAGCACGACAAAAGACCACGCACCAACTACCGCAATGGGCGGAGTTGCATTGAACACGAATCGTCCAGCGGTCCAAGCCATGTAGGCTGAAACAAGAGTCCAAACAGAGATGACAACCATATTTGCTTGGCGGCGCTTCAACCCGTGCCACAAGGCCACAAACCCGCCAAATAGGGCAAATATACCCACAAATGGGCCAAAAGATCCGAATAGCACACCACGTGCTGGAGCCTGTGCTTCAGCAATTGTTCCAAAAATCTTAT
The DNA here is from genome assembly GCA_964389655.1 of uncultured Candidatus Poseidoniales archaeon. Lineage (GTDB taxonomy): Archaea > Thermoplasmatota > Poseidoniia > Poseidoniales > CAYMED01 > CAYMED01. The sequence continues at coordinate 48,887 of CAYMED010000005.1, read as the reverse complement.
TTTTGCTGAAATATCCACCTCCTGTGAACAACACATTCCAGGCATTGGAGATATCTGCCCAAAGAAGGATCCAAAGAGTGACCAAGAATACCATAGCCGTAGCGATACCTGTTCCTAGAACAAGCAGCCAAGGTTTGTCCCTGTACGATACTGCGATAAATGCAGTTACTACTGTAAAACCAAAGATATAGAACAAAGGTTGGAAGCCTGTTGGATCCGAAAGAAGACCCAATGATGGATGCCCATAGAAGGGCAATGAGATAAGAATTACAACCAACTGCATCTCAATCATAATCACTGACAAGGCCGTTGAATCAGTTCTGCGGAATAGATTCACTGCAACTTGCAAGAAGAATGCGATATAGAGTATACCAAGACCATACACAAAACCCTTCCAACCAAGAGCAACTGCTGCCATCGAGATTCCGGCTAGAATTGCCCAAATTACTGCCTTTGGTCGCTCTCGATGCACCGCACTAAATGCTGCAATAATATGCTGTGGGCGCCAAGATATTTTCTTCACTAGACGGTCCATCCCCGCTTCCTTTACCGCACGCAGGTAACAGAAATAGGCAAGTGAAAGGAAAAGCAAAACATATGCATCGTGATCTGCTAGTGCAAAGGTACTATGGCTAACGTGACCTGGCATCAATGCGATCAACCAAGAGGCAATAATCGCAGAATTCTTGTCAAATACGTCCTTTGTCAATGCATAAATCGGGAAAACAATGAGTGCACCGAAAAAGGCAGGCATGAAGCCAAGGGCCCACCAAACGGCTTCTGATTGAATATCCATCCCAGTCAAAGTACCGAGTAATGTTGCCGCTAGGGCGATGCTCCAGCCGAATAGTGGAGGTCGTGGATTAATGTCACCAATTGGATAGGCCCGATCTGGATCAAACATGAAATGAGCATGCTGGGCAAGAACATAATCGATAGCTCGTTTCATGTACCATGGGTCAGATCCACCAGTCATGTCCCAGCCAGAAGTTCCTGAAGCATTCATGGCAGGTACGACGTTCCATTGAATCCGAACTGCAAGCCCTACTGCAAACGCAGTCCACAGCATGACAGTACGTCCATGAGAAGATAACCACATACTAGCCTGACCGCGCTCGTTCCTCGGAGACCATTGCCCATATTTCTCATGAGTCGACCAAAGATAAATCGCAATGAAAGTGATGAAGGTGATACCAAACCAGAGTAACTTTCCAGAACTACCTTCTAAGATTGGAGTTGACCACATACCCATTTCTTGCCATGAACTAGCCGTATAGAGAATCCATGTAGCACCGCCCATTAGCGCTCTCGTGCGCATTCTTTCAGACCACAAATAAGCAATGATAAGACTGGCTGCAAAATTCAGAATAGGCCACCATGAGCCGATGAAATGTACACCACAATTTACGCCAAACAGAGAGCCGAAGCCAGTTTCGTCAGCACAGAACACAGATTGAGGCATTACTTGCGAAATTCTTTCCACTGGCGTTGCCAGTGAAAATGAAATAAATTCGAGCAAAAAGCCAAGCACGCCAGCAAACAGGGCAACATAGAGTGGAAGTGCTGCCCGCGAAGGTGTACGCCCAGAGGGCTGCGGCATGAATGACCACCAGCCAGCACTTCCCTCAGGAAGTAGAATGCCACGTTGCAATACTGCCACTAAGAATCCAAGCACAATTGAAGTGAAGACAATTGCAAAAAACAGTTGTCCAGTAATCAAGCGTTTGGCATCAACAATTGTATTTTCTGAAACGCCCAAAGACATTTGTATACTTCCTTCAGCCTGCTCATTGCCTTCGAGCATTGTAGAAGCATCACTGATCCCATCACCATTGCTATCGGCAAAGGCAGGGTCAAGTAACTTTGGTGTAACTGAGAGAAGAGATGATCCCCTAGCTGAGGCATCTGCAAGATTTTCGCCCGAATTCATTTCAATCAAGACCACTTCAATCCTGCCTGTTTGAGATGCAGTCGAAAGTGCCAAGGTAAGGCCAGTGGTTTCTGTAAAATTATAAGACCCTGTCCAAGAAAAGCCATTTTGGTTTCTGCCTACAGAAGAGGTTCCACTTTGAAGAGAGGCATATGCACTTCCGGATTGAAAAATGGGCCCTTCGCTAGACACTGTGTCATCGTCGACGATTAATACTGCAAAATGCCCAAGAGAATCATCGCCTACTGGTGGAATCGTAATGCTTAGATTTGTCCAGTTCCCTTCCGAAGGTCGTATGCTATGAGTTGCTTCGAAGGGACTAATCGTGTCACCCCCGCTCTTGGAAAGGTCCGCCAAATTACTGTCGAGGTGCTCCATTCTGGAATTTTCATACCAATCTTGCAAGCCATCCTCATCCGTATCTGTTCTTGAATCTGGTAAATATGCATATTCGCTTGACCAAGCACCGACATAAGCCGCTGCGATTAATCCAGATATCGCAAAAATTGCAATCGTCCATTCCTCAAAGCGTCCGCGATCTAACGCAGAATGTCCAAGTGCTAGAAGAAGACCACAAAGAATGGCAACCCACACAATGATGTAGGTAAATTCTACAAGACACCAAACACCAATTGCACTTCCAATGAGCAACAAGCCACTAAAGCGGACGGGCGTGAAAAAAGAGTTTTTCGGGAGGTTCACCATGCGGGCAGTTACTAGGCTAGCCGCTGCTGCGGCAAACAACACGCCCAAGTTCATTTCTATCCCTTCCATCCGAAGGCTATCGACTCCAGCCACCTCTACTGCCATCCATGCTAGAAGTACGGCAACAAGAGGAACTAGAAAGCCGAGAGCGACCGGAGGCGACCGATCTATCTCATTCTCGTGATCATCCACGTTAGTTCCCTCTCAATACGACCTATGGTCGCGAGTGCCTGCGACCTGACCCCCTGTTTTAACCATTCTCGGAATGAGGGGTGAAGTATGACGGCGACGTCCCCCGATCAGCGCAAGGCACGATGTGCGATATCATGGCGATAGAAACCACCTTCCAAATCTATCATATCAATCCGCTCATATGCCAAGGATACTGCCTTGGCCAAATCATCAGCATGACCGGTTACTGCTAGGACACGACCTCCGGTCGAGATCAACTGACGGTCCTCCATCGTGGTCCCCCCATGATGGACAATTGTCCGGCCCGTTGCCGATGAGAATTGTTCATCAATTGCCCCGCAAATAACGCGGCCAACGACACTGGAATTTGGATACCCTTCAGACGCAAGAACGACCGTAGCACAAGCCCCCTCAATGATCTGAAGATTTATCTCATTCACCCGCCCCTCTGCTGAGGCAAGAAAGACCTCAAATAAATCCGTTTGGAGTAAGGGCAACGTGGCCTGAGCCTCAGGATCCCCTAATCGGACATTAAATTCAACAACATATGGGTCGCCAACTGCATCAATCATTAGCCCAACGTATAGGCAACCTCGAAAACCACCCTGCAATACTGTCCAAGCATGCATGGGGTCAAGAATTCTCACCCGCACACGCTCAAGCACTTCCTCTGTGATGACAGGTGCTGGAGCATAAGCACCCATCCCTCCCGTATTTGGGCCAACATCCCCATCCCCAACTCGCTTGTGGTCTTGACTGGCTGGCAATGTGTGATAGCCGCTTTCGTCCATTATGGCAAGAATACTCGCTTCCTCACCTGAAAGAAAAGATTCCAGTAACACCTCTCCATCTTTCTCAATGGCACTTTTTATTGCAGATATTGCTTCCTCTAAATCATTCGTTACTGAAACGCCTTTCCCACCAGCTAGTCCAAGGTGCTTGACGACCCAAGGAGGGCCATGCAGGTCAAGGTCGAGGTCATCATCCGGGCCGATGATCACCGATGAGGAGGTTGGGATTCCAAGACTTGACATGATGCTCTTAGCAAATCCTTTGTCGCCTTCAAGTTGGGCTAATTTCGATGAGGGGCCAAATACGGCCACACCAGCCGCCCTGAGATGATCGGACACCCCATTCACAAGAGGTGCTTCAGGACCTACAACAACAAGGTCGGGAGAAATTCTTTCAGCAAGGTCGCAGACTGCTGCAGGGTCCATGGGGTCTACATCATGATTCGTTCCCAACATGGCAGTTCCAGCATTACCTGGAGCGCTGTGTACATCAACCGAATTTGATCCTGAAGAGAGAGCATGGACGATTGCATGTTCTCGCCCCCCGGAGCCGAGAACAAGGACGCGTTTGGCCACAATTGTGATGTCTGCCAGCGACAGGTGATAGGCTTGACGCTGCTCGACTTATCGAGGAAGGAAGAGAGATTCGGCCACATTAAGGGACTGGACACCAGTTCCAAAAGCTGCTCGTTCTTCTTTGGTCAAGTCACCACATGCAAGAGCGTAGTCCAATAAATCCGGTACTGCTTCAGGATGATACTGGACAGTTACAATAGGGCGAGTAGGATGCTTGCAGGCAACGACATCACAATGGTTGGCTGTTGCAATCACATTCATTTGCCCTGCATCGACCACATGATCCTGATGAGTAAACAACTGGTTCACGGTTTGTCCATCGGCATAGAACACTTGCGAGATGCAATTTGTTTTTTCCTCGGCACGAACCACGCGGCCCCCAAGCACCTTGCATATGATTTGATGCCCGAAGCAGATCCCATAAAGCGGCACTTGACAAGTTTGGATAACTTGTGCAACATCGTCCATCCACGGTTCCCAATTCGAGACATTTCTCCGACTTCCAGTGATCAAAATAACATCGCAGTCAGTGGGTGAATTGACTCTCATTCCAAAGGAGTACGCCCGTGGCACATCCACATGTGGTGCCCAAAGTAAAATATCATAATTCGGAAAATGGCGAATAATTTCTTCAGTCCCTTTTTCTCCAAAAGCCTTCTTTTCTGCCAATAGATCAACAATCAATAATATTGGCATATCAACACTACAACATCAAAATGGCAATATATTCATGGATTCATCAATTCCTCATCACTAATTAGTAAGGCACGTCTTTCCAGCCCAGTTTGTATCCAAGGATGTTGAAACCACGATGTAGAGGCGGAGTGCATATAATGATCCCTAACATCCAAGGCCACCATCCCCACGCACCAATGACTGTATTCGATAATAACAGCAAAGTCAAGGCAAATCCAACCACTGCAAATGGCAGGCTATCGAGCAAGAGATCTTTACTGGATTCTGAACCTTCACGTGCATGCCCTTTTCGTCTCTTGAGGAAACTACCCGACATATCTCCAATAAGGGCAAAGAGGCCGATACAAGTTCCAAAGATCAGAGCTGCAAGCCAGCCAGGCATTGCCAATGCCCAGTGCCCATCCTCAAGTGTTGCAAGATGCCCCACGAGTGGCCAAGTGCAGCGAGTAGGATCCACTGCGACATATTGTATCAAGGCTACAACGCCACACAATATAGAACCGCCAACAAGACCTACCCAAGTCTTCCCATCACCCAGCAATCGGTTGCCGTCTCGGGCAACATGCCCACGGTCAATCGGCCAAGGTCCAATGCCATATTTTGGCAGCCCTCGCCCACACATCATAGCAAAAAAATTCACCATCGTTGCGGGAAGATAAATCCACAGCAGCGTCAAAAGGCCGAATAGTGCAAATGAAATTCCACTACCACTCGGAGCACATGGCGCAGCCATATGTGTTGGAGCATGAATGAGGGCATAGGTTTGCCGGAGTCATTCGGCCTAATGGCAAGCCAACCGAAATGCTCTAATCAAGGGAATTTAGACCCGGTGTGTTGATGAAACAAAGCGACACCGCAGGGCCATGTATCGCACGACGATTCTACTTGTGCTCCTTGTCGCCATGCCCGCAATGGCAGGAGCACCGCCATCGTCACCCGTAGATGAAACCATCACAGGTTCCATCACATGGGACGAAAATACGACGATGAGTGGTTTCGTTCTGATAAAAAATGGTGCGCAACTCACCATAGACCATGCTGAAATTAAGGTCAATGAGACTCTGCTAATTGCAGTAAAGCCAGGGGGCACATTGCGGATGATTAATGCGAGCATATCGGCTAGCGAATGGCAACCTATGCTGACATCTTGGGGGACTAGTGGAACTGTTGAAGTGCCCACTGAAAATGCTGGAAGCGTGGCTCTTGCACGCATATATGCCGGAGATGGAACTAATCTGACAGGATGGAATGCGACATGGGATGGATCTTCAACTACCCACGAGCTCGATGGCACAACGGATGATGTTGCAATTCCCTCGAACATAGGAAATGAAACAAGTCTTGTCATATCGAGAAACACAAGTTCCACCTCAACACAGATCAAAATATCTTCAATTCGGGTTATTCGTGGCACGAGCGACAGCAATATTTCTGCGGGATTATTGCCACATTCGGGAGGTTTTATGGTAGAGGGAGAAAGACCGATCGAGATTAATGTAGAAGGTGACCTCACCCTAACAAATTCATCGATCCATGGAGTTAAACTCCAGATCATGGGTGGTCATGCAACTGCAGTCAACAGTTCTGCCACTGCGAGCAGCCCCCTTGATGTTCAACTTGGAGGAATATTAGATTGGCAGAGTGGATCCATTCAGGGATGTACATCTTACGGAAGGGGGTACTTGGCAGATGCAATCCTTAGCGGGAAGGCATCTTCTGCAAATTTTGGGAGCAGTGTGACATTGAGCGGTTCGAGTTCAGCAGACGTTTGTGACCGATGGATCCGCCTGATCAACGATCAAACACTTCAAACACCATATCCCAATGCCGAAATTTCAGTATCTGGGCTTGGAATATCCAGACAGACACAATGGGGGACAACGGGTTCAGATGGGAGTTGGACATTGGAGCGAACCAGCGTGTTTGGCCACGACATTGTAGCGATTGGAAGGGCAAATGGGGATCTGGAGTGGATGAATGCTACGTTCAACCTTTCATGGGACGGAGCATGGCAAGATGTCGAATTAGTAAATCAAATTATTGGACTCAATGAAACACATTACATCTCTGCTAATTCACCTAATCCAAAGGTAACTAGCATTCAACTTAATACCACATCTTCCGAGACATCAGGGACGGTTCTAGCAGAAATCGAAATTCAGAACCTCGGAAGTGCCTCAGTGAACACAAGCATCTCTTGCACAAGCAATGGTGATGAGGCGGACATCACACCACGCAGCCCTAGAGTTGAATTAGATCAGAGTCAGAAAACAAATGTTAGCGTGATTTGGCGGTCTGCAGAGGGTGGAATAAAGACCCTCACGTGCGCACCAGACCCGGGTACTGGATCACTTCCAGCGGGATCTGAAGGGATCACGATTTCTGCAACTTCGGGGGAATTGCTATGGATAAAGAGTGAGTCAAAAGGCGCAAACACTGGAATCGCTTTCGTGATAGGGATGGGGATTGTCATCGCATCAGCTTTAGCAGTACTTCTACGGCGGAAGAGCTTCCTAGACTCAAATAAACTAGACACATTCCATGGTGAAGAATGAACTAAAATTAGCATTCCCAAGGAGCGCCTGGTTCAGGGTCATTTCCCTCCTCAGATGCATCCCAGCGCAATTCAAATCCTTGACTATCATCAATGAATACTTGCTTGTAAACTGGCCCAGACGCCTCCATATTGTCTGGCCAATCAAGATGAGTAACGGTGTACTTCATCCTGTAACATCCGTCGCCAGCATAGAAATCATTTCGATCCAATATCACCTCACCATCCTCCTCTAGAGTGCCGCCAAGTGTTACCCAACCATCGACCAATAATCCAGTACCACCGGCCCAATTTACAGACTCACCACGCACTTCGACTAGAGGATGAGACCAGCGAGAATCTGAAGTTCCAGACTCTCCTTTCACAATCTCGAGGTTGATGTCATAGTCCCCTGTTGTAGGGCGGATTAGGGCAGAAGATCGCCCTTCAGATGCTTGCACTGAATCGGTTGGATCGCGTATTCCAAGATTCATCCTAAGTTGCGCCCCTAGGTACTTAATTCCCGATTCATCTCCTGTTTGGTAGGTCTTTCGCGCAATAATTTCACCACCTGCTGAAACTGCAATGCGATCTAGAAGGGCAGCATCGATTTGGGACGTTTTTTCCGCACCATCTGATAGGGAGATTTTCATCATGTAGGGTTCAGATTCTAGACCCCTTGAATCATGCCCATTTCCATCAAGGATTTTGCTAAATGGGACTGAAACCGAAGTCACTCCTGTGGCTGCAATCGGAAGAGTCAGCGTCCAAAGGTCAGAATTAGAACGAGAAATTGTGATTGTGGCATCTCCTGAATGTCCTGTGGTATAGAGTTTGAAATCAAGAGCGTTATTTGCTTCATCAACATCAAATCCACCCACTGAAAGAGACACTGCATCCACGTCCCATGCGGCAAAATATGGTGGAAGTCCAACGAGAAGCCAAACAACTGCGAGGACCGACCATTGTTTGCCCGACAAGGGTTTACCAGCATTTGGCCCTACTTTCCACCCGCGCGAGAAGCCCGCATATCCTCCAATAAATAGACAGAGAACAATCCATCCACCAAATGGAATCTTGTCTAAATGTAGCGTGCTGAATGCACCGGTGAGGAGGGAAAGAGTGCCGCCAATGGTGAAAGGATTAACGGCAGGTCCAGGAGTGCCGTCTTCGTTTTCAGAGGATAAACCGATTGCCGTTGCAAGCAATCCCTCAGATGCAACTCCTTTTTCGGCTGCTGAAGAAACTCCGCCTACCGAGTCAATTTTTGGATCCAAGTCATCCTCACGCTTCGCCTTAGCGCGATCGAGAAGACCTGACATCAGACCCTTCTTGTCTGTTGATCGGATATGAAGCCTCGCACAAAGAGCGCCTAAGATTGCCTGTCATCGCCAAGATCTAAGACTGTCAGGGGGGGGGTCTTCAATCTCTTCAGAACGTCGACGATGCACAACCGCAAATGCCAATGCCATCATCACAAGACTAGGCACAAAACTTGGACCAGGTAAATAGATCCCTCGCACATAGATCGTAATAGTCTGAAGTTCGTTTTCAGCACTATCTGCGCTATTCCGTAATTTGGTATCATAATCAGAAGTTGCACGCAGGCTCAATTGGAAATAGCGATCTGTCCATCCTTGCTTCTTCGGAGTCCGTACTTGCACCCTGACCTTTTCATACGTTTGTGGATCCACCTCAGTGCTCACAGCAGGCAATACAACTTGGAAGCCCTCTGCTTCCAAATCACCTTGGGTTGGAATGAGTAGCACCATTTTGTCCCGTGAATTTCCATCATTGTGCACTTTGAACTCGAAGAAGTAGTCATCTCTAGGGCCAAGTTGGACAAACGGTTCGAAAGCCTCAACACGGATTCGTGCATACTGCTTGATATTCACAATTACTGAAAATTCACGGGCCTGGGGATTAGGATTTGCAACACCATTGAATTGGTCCACATATCCTGTAATCGAGAGAGTTCGTGAATCGTGTTCCATGCGCTGTAGACCGCGCACAGTAACCGGGAATGTTTCTGTTCCACCAGAACCAACAACGATTGATCCTGGAGCAGAATATGTTAGCCCTTGAGCAGATACTTGTATGCGCACAGTTTCAGCATACCCGGTTGGATTGTAAGCCTGACATTCAACATCAGCCATGTAATCGGCACCAGGATAAACATCCATCTCGATCAGCCCTTTCTTACAGGTAATTGAAACATCGGGGGAAGGGGACACCTGAGCACTTGCTGGAATGGCGATTGCAGTCAAACTAAGGCCGTAGAGCATCAGAATTAGGGTGGCCCGCCGGATCGACATATGACAACTCAACCATCTAGACTCACGCGATCCTGTTAACCGTTTTGGACCCCTTCATCATATCATAATCATCTGAAGGTGCTCATTATTGCGAAATTTCGGATGGGCCAGGTCGGATTTGAACCGACGACCGCCCGGTTATGAGCCGGGTGCTCTAACCAACTAAGCTACTGGCCCAATAGGTCCGAGAGGGCATAGATCGTTCAAGGCTTGCTGTTATTGTGGAGGTCTGCCTTAACCATCTGAACTGTTCTCTCAGCTTCTTCAAGAACTTCATTCGGAACAAATGCCATAATCGTTCGGGTTTTTCCAGCTATTGCAGCCGCGATGGGGGAATGATCAGCAAGGTCAAGCCCGTCTTCCACCGTGATGCCTCGCGCTTTGTAGGGGACATAGCCATCTTTTGCAACGCGTTCCACGAGAAGATCGTGTTCTGGATCAAGACCTTGTTCAGCCAATAAACTCCGTAACCAAGGGAGGCTGTGTTCAAGGGTCTCGTCATCAAGGTTTGGCACCCGTAACCGTTTGTGAAATCCCCGCCGGCTCAAAAGGCGTTGGCAATAGGTGGAAAGAATTTCATCCGATGCATCGACCCACTCCCTGAAAGCCTCCATGACAGTTGCATCAGTCAGACGTAGATAACCTGAAACGGATAATTCGGAATCCAACAGCATCGCCCGCATGGAGGCGCTAGTTGTGATAGAATCCGCCAACAGTAATGCACGAGCACGAATCAGTGCGCGCCGTGCATAAGCCTGCGTAAGGAGATTTATTTTGTGAAAATAAACTTGATGGTACATGTGATGACGACTGACAAGATGCGATTCAAAAGCCGCGATTGACTTATGGCGAATTACAAGGCGACCATTATTCCCAATGGTAATTCCACGCAAACATCGAAGAACATCGAATCCGCCCATATTTGCTCCCGTGAACATTGAATCGCGCAGAGTGTAGTCGAATCTATCCACGTCCATCTGACTGGAAACAATTTCACCGAGGAACGCCGGTTCTGCTGAACCATCTAAAATTTCAAGGACCCGATCTAACCCCTGTTCACCTACACGGTTTCGCAGGACTTGCCCTATTTCGGTATCAGGGTCTGTGAGAATCATCCTTCCCCATTCTTCATGATCTCTCGCACACGCATAAATCTCGGCAGATTCAAGCATGTGACTAAATGGCGGGTGTCCTAAATCATGGACAAGGGCTGCAAGAGGAACTAAGCGTGCGTCATCAGAGGAGAGCATCCCCGAGGGATCTTCGCACAATTGGCCGACAAGTCGCTCAGCAAGATGAAAGGAACCGAGTGAATGAGCAAATCTTGTGTGAGTTGCAGAAGGAAATACGTATTCCGTTGTAGCCAACTGACTAATCGACCGTAGGCGTTGAAATTCAAGCGTATCAATCACAGAAACTGCATCCTCATTGAGAGAGATATCCTTGTGTACGGGATCCCGAACCACGCGCACTTTGGGGGGAGGCATAATTTAGCCGACGCAATTCACCCCTTCAACAGATCGTCGAGTACAGCCGAAATCTAGACGAGGAGGGAACACCTCACAGGGTCATGACCAAACTATGGTCCATGTTTGCCTTTGGTGTGTTAATCGTTGCAGGTCTCAACCTTTACGCGGTTGTTCGAGTCCCGGATTTGGTGTCATTTAGCGAAGTGGAAAATAATATTCAAAATGTGATTCGAGTAGAGGGTGAATTGGTTTCATGGACAGAAGACCCTTACAGTGATGGTTCCGATCTGAAAAACCTCCTACTGCGTGAACCAACAACTGATACGGTATTGCGCGTGAAATGGACTGAAACACGGCCGGATATGCCGCCTATTGGTTCAATCATACAAGTTACTGGGGACGTAACCGCTTATCGCGGAAGTATCTACCTTAATGCCGCAGGGTTTGGTGCAATAGAAATTCTTGAAGTTCGAGAGGCATCAACCGCCACGTTATCGGATATTGCTCATGACCCATCAAATTACACCGATAGTGCAGTTGAGATACAGGGATTTATTGGCAGCACACTTGAGCCATGGGAAAATTACCAAAGTTTGAGCCTTCAGGATCACCCATCCTATGCCAATTCACTCACTTCACTATACATGGTTGTGTTGGGATATCCCAGTGATTGGGTTGAAGCGGGTGCTGAAATCAAGGCAAGTGGAATTGTTGTTTATGATTCAAAAGCCGCAAAATGGAAATTTCAAATTCGTGCTGAAGAATTGACTGTATTGACGATTGGAACGCGCATCACACTTAACTGGGCGAGTGAACCAAGTTCTTGGTCATATGAAATCGGAAAAGCCGTTGTTGTTGAGGGGAGAGCAATAAACGAATCATCATCGTGGAGAATAGAACGTCAAGATGGGATTGCATCGATCTGCTTTCTTCCCGGCCCCGATGACCTCGCCAATGCAACCTCTCTTGGACTAAACAACTGGATAGGCCGACTTGTATGGAGTGACTCTGGCGAGATATGCCTTGACCGAACGACAGATGCAAATCGTGCCCCAACAATTGAAGAAGAAAGCATCCCTTCAGACTACAATGCAACTCATTCATTATTTCATATCACTCGTAATCCTGAACAATACCTCAATGGCAGTCACGAAGTGATATTACATGGGTATAATTCCTACAGCCTCAAGGGGCAAGATGACTCAGGATATCTAATGGACCAAGTCTATCCCAACACAAAAGCACGTCTATCCTTTGAGTTGGAGAAGCCGCGTTCGGAGGAAATACATGCTGAATCCGACACAATTATGGGGGGAAAAATCTCTTGGGATTCTTATTACTCTAGATTAAAATTCACAGTACAGTGGATTATCATCCTCAATGATGCAGAGCCCACAACGTTGGCGTGGGATGGGATGAGTCGTTGGTCTTACGCAGTGGGAGAAAAGGTTCACATCGAGGGAATTTTGGAGGGAAGTGAAAGCATTGGCTGGACGCTTTCTGACGCTACACGGACGAAAACTGCCAAAGTAGAACTTGATAACGTGTCAAGCGTCGAGGGTGATGTCGGTGGCGTACACCTTTGGTCTGCCATATTGGCCGAAGAACTCGATGAAGAGGAAGCACTAATCAGGTTCGTGTTTGAACAACCCAAAACCGTGGATAATTCAACCTAGGGAGACCGATTTCATGGATGTCTCTGTGTTCATTGTTGAACTTGGATGGATTTTCGTTGCAATGTTCATCGGAATTGCCATGGGTTCACTTACCGGACTCATCCCCGGATTTCATGTCAATACAGTTGCACTTGTGCTTCTGAGCCTGACACCAGTGTTCATCTCAATGGGAGTCTCATTGCAATCTGTCGCCGTTATCATAGTTGCATGCGGTACAGTTCACACTTTTGTTGGCTACGTCCCCGCCGCATTATTGGGAGCACCGGAAGATTCCACTGCACTTGCTCTTCTTCCAGGACACCGCATGCTTCTTTCAGGTCACGCACCACTTGGCGTGGGATATTCAGCCCGCGGAAGTCAGCTCGGCCTTATCCTCTCACTCCCACTCCTCGTTCTTGGACGAATATTATTCGGACCTGAAACGGGTTGGTACCAGGAAATTCGCGGCCAATTAGCTTGGATCTTGCTTGCAATTACGCTGATGCTTCTTTACACGGAACGTACAAGATTGTCATGGCCCATATGGATTCAAAACTTGAGTAAAGGTAAACTCGGAGATGATTCTAGATTCGCAGGCACTATTGCGGCCATCAGTTATTTCTTGCTCGCTGGGTTCTATGGATTTGCTGTATTTCAATTACCCGCTAATAGCCCAATTGGCATCCCATCACCTACGTTGCTGGGACCGGCACTTGCGGGTCTTTTCGGGGTAGCAGGATTGATCGACATTTACGTAACAATGTCGGAAATCCCCGAGCAACACGATGAATGGCAACTCCCGCCGCCTAAACGCCTCCTGGGACCTTGTATGGGTTCCTCAGGTATAGGAGCCATGATGGGGTTCTTACCCGGGATGACCGCTGCTCAAGCAACTGTCTTAGTTATGAGTGGAAGAAACTTGATCCGCAGAGTCATAGATCCTTCTGCTCATCTTTTGGAATGGGAAACTGCTCCTGCAGCGGGAGCCATGAGAGCCAAAGCCTTGTCGACTGCTGCTGCTGTTGCAATCGGACATGGGTCCGCTGCAGCTGGTGCTGCTCTCCACTTTCAAGCACCAAATCCAAATCCAAAAGATGAGATGAGAATCGACAGACTGCTCGACCGTGCTCGAAAAGATGGAGAACGCTTTGAGCCATTTGACCCAGATGATGATTCACCTTCCGAAGATGATCTTGAGATCATCGCGATCCTGTCTGCAGTCAACACCGCAGTAACTGTCATGGTTCTCGGATGGTTATACATCATCGCCCGCCCACGGTCCGGTGCAGCCCTAGTACTCGACCGCATGTACCCTATCGATTACTGGGTTGAAGTGCAACCACCCGGCGACTTGGTTATCTTTGTAGCAGTGACCATTGCCTCTGGTCTGATTGCAGTACCGTTAATGATGGGGATCGGGCGTTGGTTTATGAGAATCCATGCGGCCATCCCTCTACGGACTCTAGTGTTAGGGGTGATTGCATTCTTGACAATATTAACCTGGTTTAATGCATCATGGATGGGGATACTGGTAATGGCAGTTGGCACCGGAATTGGCCTATTGCCTCAACGAATTGGCATCCGGAGAAGCCATGCCATGGCAATCATCCTATTCCCCATCATGCTCTACCTATTTGATTACAAATACGGTGTTGTTCCCTTCGTTTGATCAGCCGGCGACTTCATTTCCCGTCCGTTTTTCGGAGTTATATGGCCGAGGCTGTTGTGATCGATGCCATCCGCACACCGATCGGGCGTAGGGCAGGTTTACTTTCCTCAATTCGCCCTGACGATCTAGCCGCTGCAGTCATCAAATCCCTAGTTGAACGTACTAAAATTGATTCAGCAACCATTGATGAAGTCATATTTGGTGCTGCAAATCAGGCGGGTGAAGATAATCGAAATGTGGCGCGTATGGCCAGCTTACTTGCAGGTTTACCAAGTTCGGTACCAGGATTCACAGTTAATAGGCTATGTGCATCTGGATTAACAGCGATATCTCAGGCATCACGAGCAATATGCTCGGGTGAAGCAAGTATCATCATAGCAGGGGGTGTGGAATCAATGTCAAGAGCACCGTTAGTACTTGAACGAAATGCGGAGGGAAAATCACTTGGAGATCGCTCATTATGGGATACAACCCTGGGTTGGAGAATGACGAATCCCCAAATTGAAAGTTCATTTGGGGCACATGCATTAGGCCTAACTGCAGAGCACATCGTTGACGAAACTGGAATTGAACGAGATCGCCAAGATGCATATGCCCTCGAAAGTCATCGGCGAGCAATTGCCGCAATGGATGAAGGAAGGATGGCAGATGAGATTGTGAGTGTCAAAATCCCTCAGCGGCGCGGAGAGGACCTAGTTGTGAATCAGGATGAGCACCCACGAAGAGATACCACGTTGGAACAGTTAGCGAATCTACGCCCCATATTTCGGCCAGAGGGTACGGTTACTGCGGGCAATAGTTCAGGTTTGAATGATGGTGCTGCCGCCTTGTTAGTGATGGATTCTAATGTGGCAAAGCGTGCTGGCCTTGAGCCAATGGCACGAATATGCGGTTCAGCATCTGCTGGAGTAGAGCCGCGGACAATGGGCTGGGGACCTGTCCCTGCAACCCGTAAACTGCTCAAACGGATTGATTGGTCGATCGAAGATTTAGACCTCATCGAACTGAATGAGGCATTCGCCGCTCAAAGTATTGCATGCATGGATGCATTGGGCCTTGACTCTCTAAAAACAAATGTCAATGGTGGGGCGATCGCATTGGGACATCCTCTAGGATGCAGCGGTGCGCGGATCGTAACGACATTATTGCATGAGATGAGGAGAATCTCGAAAACGCAGCCTGTAGGAGGGTCCCTGCGAGGTCTTGCAAGCCTATGTGTGGGGGTTGGGCAAGGTGAATCAATGGCATTTGAAACCATTAATTCATCATGACCAAGTGACCGAAGGAAGGATGAACCACCCCCGTAGTGCGAGTGCATGGCCAAGCGTCTCAGCCTACTCGCCCTCGTCCTTCTTCTCGCCATTGTTGCCGCTCCTTTCGCAGCAGTTGAAGCAGATACAAGCGGCAGGAGTACCCCTTGTGCTGGCTCTATTTGCATCTCAGAGATATTGGTTGATGCAAAACAACCACCAGGTACAACAAAGGAAAATGGTGCTGTCGGACCCAATCACGAACAAGGCGAATGGGTCGAATTAGTCAACATAGGAAATTCACCCGTAGATTTGATGGGGTGGGTGATCACCGACGATACTGCCGGCCATGATCTCATCGTGGACCCGATCCACATCACAAGTTCATCGAATTCAGCAAATCCGACCCTACTCGATCCTGGGCAGTACTTGGTGGTAGCCGTTAATGGAACTGAAACAAGTTGTGGATTTTGCTTGAGAAATAGCGGAGAAGAAGTCAGTCTAAAGGATAAATCTGGCTCCACGGTACATGTTGCCGAATGGAATTCTGCACCCGGGGCAGGTAATACAATCACTGCTGACCAAAGCGACCCAACTGCAGATTGGGGAGTGTTTTACCAAACGCCAACTCCCGGTTTACCAAATGGAGGAGGAACTCCAATCAATTATGTTGATACTGATCTTGAAATTACTGAATTAATGCCAAATCCAGTGGGCCTTGATACAGCACCGCTCCCCGAGGGTGAATGGATCGAATTGCATAATGTGGGCAATGGGCCTCTTGATCTATCCAACTGGCGTATCGAATCTGACACGGGCGGAGTTATTGACCCATTAGACGAAAATAAAATCCCTAATTGGCAGACAAGGCCCGTCTTGAATCCTGGTCAATACATCATCGCATACTCAAATGGGACCAGCATGTTACGGAACTCAGGCGGAGCGATACACATTGTTGCAGCCGATGGATCAAAAGAAGCACCAGTCTCATGGAACAGATCATACCAAAATGTACCAATGATTCAGAACCCACTAAATTCCACTGCGCCTTTTTGGACATCACCGTTAGCCACCCCAGGTCTGCCGAATATGTTCATGCCAAGCATGGTCATCAACGCCAGTGACCCTAGAGTAGAATTAAGCGAAATCATGCCAGACCCATCAACCTCAGACCTAGCGCCGCATCCAGATGGAGAGTGGCTAGAGATTCATGTCAATGCAACGAACATGAGCCTTGCCGGATGGGGTGTTATGGGAGCTGCTGGGACGTTTATCCCAATTACGGCATCTAATCTTGTAGGTGCTAATGCTTCGGCAAGCGACCCCCTTTTGATCCAAAATGAGTCATGGGTGGTTATTCAAGCCAATGGAAGTGATATGGTTCTAAACGACGATTTTGATTACCTGCATTTAGTCAACCCCGCGGGTGCGATAATTGATACTGCATATTGGTTAAACCCTAATGATGATGCATCTGTAGGACGATCTGGTGGACCTGATGACATGTGGCAACCTAACCAGTACGTCACACCGGGACTTCCAAATGACTACACAGAACCTGTTATCGAGAGTGACGTTTGGATTTCTGAAGTCATGCCAAACCCTTGGGGAGCAGACACTGCGCCTGCATCCGGGGGGGAATGGGTTGAATTATACAACAATGGCTCAAATCCCATTAATTTAAGTGGATGGAAATTAGTTGCGAAATTTGTGGTTTCTTTGACAATTAACTCTGCATCAGTGCCAGAAGCGATTCACGACTCAAGTGCCCTAACCTTAGATTCAAAATCATACATGCTTGTATGGCGCAACGGTGCTGGTTTTAGCTTAGGGAATGCCGCAGAAAATCTCGCTCTCCGAGATGCCTCGGGCAACACCGTAGACCTCGTCAACTGGACTGCAGACAAAGATCTAGACTCGGGTGTCAGTTTTTATCGAGAGAATCACAATTCCAGCGAATTAGTACGTTCACTACTCCCCACACCAAATCAGTCAAACACGTTCACCCCCTATATTGGTCCGACTACTCTGCGAATTGATGAAGCAATGGCAAGATGCCAAAATCCGCCCACTGAAATCGGATCAGGTCTTGATTGGGTCGAATTAGTCAACACTGGGACCGTCCCAATGAATGCAAGTCGGTGGATCATTGAAGTTCCAAACGGGAACCAATATCACGTTTTACCGCGCTATGTTTGGCCAGATGTTGAAGAAGATGGGGCGAGCACAATCATTAATTCTGGAGAGCGACTTGTTGTAACACTGCCTTGGACTGCACTCAACGGAGCAGGCGACCAAATTCGCTTACTAGACCCTGATGGAAACGAAGTCGGAAATCAAACTCTCATCGGCTTTGCTGCAGAGTGTGCACCCTATGTTGTAGATTCCACTGATAGCAGCCATCTTATCGTTGGTTTGGAAGCAACACCTGGTGAGGCAAACCCAGACACCTCAGGAGTTCGGACAACGGGAGGCGTACTCATCTCAAAAATCATGCCTCGCTATTCAGACGAAAATTCTGTTACGGGACCATTAGATGAGATGATTGAGTTGGCCAATATTGGCGAAGGCACCGTCAACCTTGCGGGATGGACTATCAAACGAGAGGGTACTGTCAACAGTGAGCTTCGGATATCCGAGATGACATTCTCCCCAATTCTGATCGAAGAGGGGAAGAGGCTGATTATTAGCAGTGATGTGACTAATTTGACTAGGGAGATGGGAGTCACTGTAGCATCACCAGAAACTGTGTTTTGCGGATCCTGTTGGATGCCCTCTTTCTATGATACTGGATCAACAATCAGTATCCTCGATGGAAGTGGGGCGACAATGGATGTACTTGCGTATGGAAATGCCCCTATTCCAAACGATGGGTGGACAGGATCTCCAGCTGCAATGCCCCATTCGCCAATGAATGGTGTGATCATGGTACGCGGAGATGGATGTGGTGATCTCGCCGATACGAATACAGCTCAAGATTGGATGAACATGAGCCATGCGATGATGAATCCAACTTGTGGGATGTGGTTTGATGCCAACGGTTCAATCACTCCAATCATAGGTCCAAGCAACGCACTTGGAGAAGTAATCAATTGGATCAATCAAGCAACTACATCCCTTCATTTGCAACTATACTGGTTTGAAAGTCTACATCTTCTCAAGGCTGTCGAAGATCGCCTAGCAGCTGGAGTTGAAGTTACGATTGTTCTCGACGAGGAGCCTTACGACATTGATGCCCAAAAACGCACATACTTGAGTGATATTGCAGATCGATTACAGGCATCTGGTGCAACAATTCTGCGATGGGGAGATGGGGATGATTCTCAATCAGGAGACTTGCCTGGGCGCTGGCTTCATTCAAAGATCGCTGTCCGCGATGAGAGTTCAGTACTATTAGGATCTGGAAATTGGAAGGATTCAAGTCTTCCCCCCGATGGGAATACTGGGAACAGAGAATGGTTTGTCGAAGTCACAAGCGCTGAGGTGTTACAAGAACTGCTTCCACAACTTGCCATAGATGCTGATCCGCGACGAGGAATTGTATCACCACATACCTCATCATCTCAAACAATTGGAGAACCAACTGGAAGTGCAACGGTTCAAGCCGCATCTCAATCCATTTCAGGATCATTTCGCGCGCGATGGCTGACTTGCCCCAGTGACTGCTGGTCAGGGATCACTGATGCAATAGAAGGTGCGGAGAAAAATATCCGCATACA
The DNA here is from genome assembly GCA_964389655.1 of uncultured Candidatus Poseidoniales archaeon. Taxonomy (GTDB): domain Archaea; phylum Thermoplasmatota; class Poseidoniia; order Poseidoniales; family CAYMED01; genus CAYMED01. The sequence continues at coordinate 29,387 of CAYMED010000005.1, read as the reverse complement.
AGTTCCGAAAATCAGCCCAGACTGGGGTGATGAGCCATCTCCATTGTTAAGTACATTGAAGGATGCTGCTGCACGTGGCGTTCAAATTGAGATCTTGCTAGATGGATACTGCTACCGAAACCCTGCTGGAGATTGTGCATCACAAACCGATACACGCACCGTCATCCATGAGATCAATGAACAGTGGAATCGCACGCTCGGCTACAATGTGGAAGCACGCATCATGGCGTCAGATGATGTAATTTACAAAATCCACAATAAAGGGATGATCATCGATGGAAAACAAACACTAGTTGGATCAATTAATTGGAATGAAAACTCGATATTACGCAATCGGGAGCACGCCATCCTCATCGATAACTCTGCTGTTGCAGAAATATATGTTGCGGCTTTTATGCACGATTGGAATCTAATTGATGAGGTCACAGACAGTGATTCCGACGGCTTACCCGACAAGTGGGAAATCCTCCATGGATTCGACCGGGTGATCAGTACTGTCAATGGTTCAAATCAAAATCAAGGTGAAATTGATAGCGATGGAGACGGTTTGATGAATCTTGATGAATGGACTTATGGGGGTGATCCGCATAACAACGATACTGATGGAGACTGCCTAGAAGATGGTGATGAAAAATGGTGGGCAATCAAAGAAGGCATCTCAGTTGCCGATGCAATATCTCTAGTTGATGCTGACAAAGATGGCATTGAAGATGGCATTGCACAAGGCTGTAGGGTTGAAATTCCGGATACAAATTCAGGGACAAATACGACGGACACAAATTCAGATGCAAAAACAGGGGGAGAAAGTGGCAACCTTGCAGGAAGTGAAGATGATGACTCGGGATCATTAACAAATATACTAATCGGAATCATTGCATTATCTGCAATCGTTCTCCTTGTGTCATTGTATTTCATATTCAATAACCAATCAGGCAATTTAGGGGATAAAATGTCTGCTGAACTAGATTTAGAAAATGCCTCCATGGCCGTGCATGGATTTTCGGCAGAAAATCTTCCAGACGTCGAATTATCGGGTCATTCCGCACCTACATTTGATGGATTCAAGCCGCCATTTACGGATTCACTTTCGCACATCCCTCAAGATCAAGTAGATGCCTATCGAAAAGGTGGGTGGTCTGATGAACAAATCAAGGAACAGTGGGATCGAGATGGGCACCTCTGAATGGCACATTCCAGATATGATCGCAGCTAAACGAGATGGAGAAGTTCTCTCAACTGAATCAATTAAGGCATTCGTCATTGGTGCTGCGAATGGGGAAATTGTAGGGGAGCAACTCGGAGCCATGCTAATGGCAATCATGCTTAGAGGAATGGATCCAAGAGAAACAGCCGACCTTACAGAGCAAATGATCGATTCAGGGATCCGCCTTGAATGGCCTGAAAATGCAAAGGGACGGGTTGCCGACAAGCACTCTACGGGTGGTGTTGGTGACAAAGTCAGTCTCCCATTAGCCCCTGCACTCGCAGCATGTGGCGCGCTGATTCCAATGATTTCAGGACGCGGACTTGGGCATACGGGAGGTACACTCGACAAACTTGAGGCAATTCCGGGATTAACCACGCAACTTTCAGTATCTGATTTACAGCAACAAGTGCTGAAGATAGGTTGCGCTATCGTGGGCCAGACCGACGAACTCGTACCTGCAGATCGAAGACTATATGCTATTCGAGATGTTACTGCAACAGTCGCATCCATCCCACTCATCACCGCATCGATCGTATCCAAGAAAATAGCTGAAGGTCTCAATGCCCTAGTTCTCGATGTAAAATTTGGAAGAGCTGCCTTCATGCAGGAATATAACGCAGCGAAAGAACTTGCTGAATCAATGGTCAAATCGGCAACACGACTGGGAGTACACACTACAGCACTATTGACGCGGATGGACCAACCAGTGGGATTTAGCATAGGTAATGCACTTGAAATTCGAGAAACGATTGATTGCCTAACTGGGAAAGGGCCCAATGATCTGAAAAGACTTGTTCAGGCACAGGGTGCTGAGATTCTTACAGGAATTGGGATTGCTGACCATCATGAGCACGGAGTAAAGAAGATTAGAACATCAATTGAGGATGGATCGGCAATGAGTCGTTTTCTTGCGATGATTTCGGCACAAGGAGCATCATTTGAGGATGCTGAGTCACTGCTTTCTGCACTCCCAGTTGCCCAGGACATCCGCATGATCATGTCACCGAGAAATGGTTGGGTTAGTGATATCGATGCGCTTCATCTTGGACGGCTTGCGGGTGCATTGGGAGCGGGAAGGGCAACACCAAATGACCGCATAAATCCAAGTGTAGGCCTCGTATTGTCATCACAAGTTGGAGATTGGCTCAATGAAGGAGACCCTTTGATCGAAATCCATGCAGAGAAAGATGCTTCCAGCCATGAGAAAAAAGCATTAGAGGCATTCACATTTGTCGATGAAGAACCATCTCCATCAGATCTCATATGTGGTCGTATTACTACCTAGTTCACAAATCATCCCAGCGCTTCCAAGAATCACTTTTTGTGGGGCGGATCCACCAATCTTCCGACCCACTTGGCCACTTCACATATTCCCATCCATCCGGCTGAATCACACCTTCAAGCGTAGTTGGCGGGCCTGGAGCAACAAGAGGCGGCGGAGCATATTGCACTACCTGCTGGTGCTGTGGAGGGGATGATGGGCCACTGGGGGGAGGAGATGATGGGCCACTGGGGGGAGGTGATGCGAATCCAGTATCTGCCGGAGTTTCCATCCCGCTATACTGTATCTGAGAATTCGCGAGAGGTGCATTCGGACCTGGAGGACCGATCGGTGTAGGTCCTGTTGAAGGGCTAGAAAATTGGGTTTGGCTAGGCCCCTCATGTGGTGAGACCTCATCATCTTCTTCATCTTCAAATTCTTCATCATCATAGTCATCCTCGCCTCGGAATACCAAGATGTAAACAATGGTGATCGTGATCAATACGGCTGCACCACCTAAGCCAAATAGCAGCATCGCTTGTGAAGACATTTCAGCCTCTTCAGAACTTTCTGCTTTCTTTTCAATGACGGGATCACATCCATCTTTTGTTGCGTTAATTGTGACCAATGTATTTGCACATGAGTCAAGTGTATCAGGAACTCCATCACCATCAGCATCTAGAGCGCATCCTGTTTGAGTGCTTACAGAAATACCCGCTGTTGTATTCGGACAAATGTCAATTCGGTCCAATACACCGTCAAGGTCCCCATCAAGGTCGAGCTCACTGCATCCATCAAGATCTACAGCCCCCCCACCTGCCGATGAAGGGCATTGATCGAGATCATCAAATACGCCATCTCCATCGAGATCTAACTGTCCAAGAGAGCAGCCATTTTCATCGGGTGTTTCTGCAATGTCAGTGCCATTACAATCGTCATTTTCATTGATCACGCCATCTTGATCCCAATCTGTGTCTTCTACTGCATCATCACATCCATCCGCATCTGCATCGGTAGTCTCATTTCGATTCCAAGCGATTAGGGAATCGGGCATACCTGAATCGGGATCACAAACATCCAATGCATCTGCAACGCCATCATCATCATCATCATCATCTTCTCCTGCATCTTGGCAACCATCTTGGTCATGATCAGTCGATGGTGATGCAGTCCAATTTGTATCACCTCGCGGGCATCGGTCAAGGGGAGATCCTGGATTGTGAGGGTCCATATCCAATACACCATCATCGTCATCGTCCAAGTCTTCACCAGAATCTCGGCAACCGTCTTGGTCCAGATCCGTGTCTAGAGACGAAGTCCATCCAGTCATTGATTCAGGCATTCCCGAATCGGGATCACATGTGTCATTCGCGTCTGAAAGACCATCGCCATCATCATCCAGATCCTCGCCCGCATCTCGGCAACCATCTCCATCAAGGTCTGTTAATTTACTGCTAATCCAATTATCATCAGAATTTGTCACACCAGAGTCCCAATCACAGAAATCCTTTCCATCGGATTTTTCGTCATTATCGTCATCCTTATCCTCACCTGCATCTCGACAACCATCCCCATCGAGGTCTGTTGTAGAATTAGCGGTCCAATTGACATCTGTTTGGCACTTGAGATCCTGTGAGTCTGTCAACCCATCATTATCATCGTCGAGATCTTCTAGGTCTGAATCTCGGCATCCATCCCCATCATTATCGGTACTTTTGCTTGAGATCCATGTGTGATTTCCCCGTGGACAAAGATCTATTGCGTCAGTAACTCCATCACCATCGTCATCAAGGTCCTCATCATCATCTCGGCAACCATCGCCATCGAGGTCCGTTACATTGTTTGATAACCAACCGGTCATGCCCCTCATACATGCATCTGCACCTCCCACTTCAAGATCAGTAATCCCATCGTTATCATCATCTAGATCCTCATCAGCATCACGACAACCATCTCCATCATGATCTGTGATGTTGGTTGCATTCCAGCTCGAAATACCTGAGGAACAAGAATCTGAGTCATCCAATACAGAATCGTGGTCCCAATCATCAATCGAAAGATGGAGACTCGTGACATGTTCTGCTGTGAGCGCAATCGAAGCGAGTGAACTCACATTCAATTGTCCAGTGCCATCAATGTACAGCACAGGATCTCGCTCATCCCCCGAACTTAAGTCAACGAGGTGTTCATCTCCAGTTCCATTCGTTCTGTGGTATTCAACAAAATCCCCCGATGAAGATTCGAAAATGAGGACTGCAAGGTCGTCACCTGTCATTGAAGCAACCCAGTCAACTCGAGATGCCGGGCTGATCCATGAGACCGAGGACTCAACAGACAATGCCAAGATCATATGACTATCTGCACCCAATTGCATAGGTTCAAGTTGGGCTGTGCCCGTATCCGAAGGACCTGATTCAAGAGTTGACGACCAATCCACATCCCCACTAGATTGTAGGCGAATGATCGCATGTGTCGTATTTCCAACTCCACTTGCTACGCTACCCCCACCAACTGCTGCACCACAAATTCCTGAATTCCCTTTACAGAAATATGCTACAAAATACGAATATCCCTGATCATCAGTTGCAACATCAGTAACTGCATCATCTGAAGAAGAACCAATACCCCTCAAATAAGTCGCTTGAGCACCCGTTGTCATGCTAGCGACAAAACCATCCACGCCACCTTGGCTGGTCAGTGTTCTGCCACGCAAGGACAAATTGCTGGAAAAAGAGCCCCCTATCGTAACCGAATTTGTCGAATCAATCTCCATTGAAGTGATTTTAACATCGGGACCCCGCGCGGGGTAGGACCAAAACCACTGGAGGTCTCTAGAAAGGGTGGCTACGAATCCTTCCTTCCAAACAGGACTTCCAGGAGTTGAAGTAAAGTCACCTGCCAACCCAAAATCTAGAGTGCCCGAGGACCATGATCCACCAACCATAATTGAGCCTAAATTGGGATTAATCGCTATGGCATCAATATTTGAATTCGAAGATGGATCTGTGTCGTTGAACCAATATCCTGCAGACCCATCAACTCGTCCCGAATTCATATTGATACGGATGAGGAGGCCTGAAAGTTCATTGCTGCTGTGTGAATCACCATTCTCTAGCAAGATATTTCCAGAATATTGTATTGATATCACAACATGAGTCGAATTCGAATCAATCGCACTGGCTTTGTCTGAATTTGGGCCACCAATTAATTTGAACCAATCAACTGCACCTGCTTGATTCACATGAATTAGGGCTGCATCAAAGGATTGTGAAGAGGAAGATGTCCCTCCAAGTGAAAGTGTCCCCTCGAATGAGCAGAAGTATGTTGTTGAGCCATTATCATGCATTACCACCCCAACAGGTTCAATATTGTTGGACGATGACCCAGTATTCAGTTCTCTAATTTCACTCCACCCATTAAGGGATGAATCGGAAACTGATCTACCTATCATTGGTCCTGATGAGGCATGTGCAATCGTGGCTGCTGGAGCGATAAAAAAAAGCAGGACCAGCAATCCAATACTCCGACTCACATGTTGTGCAACCTCCCAAAGGGCTTGAACTCTCGCCCATGCTGTTGAGCGTCAAAGCCTTGTGCTAGATCCGGTACGGTTGGTCATGGACTGGAGTCAATCCGGCGACGATCTGTTTTTGCGACTCGACCCAGGTGAGGAAATTCATGCAAGCATTCAATCCATAGCCGACCAAATTGGATTTAATGCCGCTGCCCTTACAAGTGGCATTGGAAGAGTCAGAGATATTGTAATTGGCATGATGGATGATGATGGTATATATCACCGAACTGTTTTCTCCGAACCTGCCGAATTAGTATCATTACAAGGAAATTTAGCGAGGGCTGAAGACGGAATAGCATTTACACATATACATGCTGTTATCGGAGATGATGATTGCCAAAGCTTTGCAGGGCACCTGTTTGAAGCAACAGCACATGTCGTTGTAGAAGCACACGTGAGAATACTATCACAATCCCTGATGACAAGATGCCCTCTAGCCAATTCTGAATTCGTAAAACTTGTGTTCAATAATTGAATATGTTCAAGAGAACTCCGACGTGTGAAATCACCCAGCACAGATGTTGATGAAGAAGTAGCCCATGGGAGTGCAAAGGTGCGGTCATGGGCGAGGAGTTGATCGCGGAAATTGTGCACGAGAAGCACTGGAATACCATTTTGAAAAGGTCATGGTCATCATTTGTTTCAGCACTCCATGATGGAAGTATACGGAACCTTCGACCAGCGCTGATTGCGGGTCTTGAGAGGAACTTTGACATTGATGAAGAAGCCCTTTTTCTCGACCATATCGAGACGGTTGACCCAATAGCGGATTTCGAACTCCCCATTCTTGATGCAATACGCTCATCCCTTGAATCGACGGGTCTTGAATGGGCTGCTAAAACACTACGTCTCCTCGCAAGTTGGGTTAGTCTTGGAAAATTTGAGTGCTGGGAAGGCCGTGGTTTGTTGTATGTTGAGGCTTTACTAAATCATGAACTAGATCATGTTGATGACCTCTATCTTCCTGAGATTTGGAAGCGCTTGGTTGAGAGGTCTCAAACCCTTTCTGCTGATGCCTGTGATGAGTCCGTGATCATGAGCTGGATGAAACGCCGAGAGGCTCTTGGAGAATCTCTCGATTCTTCAAGCGATCCACGGATTTTGCCAACAGTTCAGCGCCATTCATCTGCTGCACGTAGGCTCCATCTACTATTGCGACAATCTATCATGGAAGAGCACAGCCTCTTAATTGGGCGTGAGCATATGCCCGCATCGCAATGGATGTTAAACTACCAATCCCTCGCTAAAGTTATTTTTCCAGTGGAGGGCGAATAGTGGCTGGAGATATTGTATTGGGACGGTTTCAGCCATTTCACTTGGGCCATGTTGCTTTGCTGCATTCAGCATTCAGACGCTCTAGTGGTCTGCTTCGGATTGTGATCGGTTCTGCCAATAAATCACACACGCCTGAGAACCCTTGGACTGCTGAGGAGCGCGCTGGAATGATTCATACTTGGGCCAGTTCAGAGGGAATTGAATCAAATATCGAGATATTGGCCGTGGATGACATTGATGACCCACCAAATTGGGTCGAGCACGCTCAAAATGTGCATGGTGGGCCCGGAGTATTGCACACATCAGATGAGCCCACTGCAAAATTGTATGAAGAAAAAGGATGGCCAGTCATCCGGCATGCGCTAATGGATCGCGAACAACTACAGGGTTGGCGAATACGCGCGACCGCGATGATGCTCTCTACTGTAAAAGAGAAAGAGGCTCTGTATGAGGTTCTCTCACCTAGTTTACCAACTGCGGTGATTGAATGGCTCTGCGTAGGCGATCATCTGACTCGCCTAGCCCATTTAGGACCCGGGTCAGAAGCAGTAGGATAGTTCATTCATCAACAGCAGATGCACTCGTATGTTCTGATGCGACAACGACGCGCGCAGGACGAAGGACCCTTGCCTTCATCTTCCAGCCGCCTTCTGTTTCAGCTACAATCGTCCCTGGTGGATTTTCAGCATTGGGCGGCACCATCATCAGTGCTTCGTGCAGTGTTGGATCAAAGGCCTTTCCCACGGTTTCAATTCGGACGACACCTTCGCTTTCCAACTCAGACCGTAATTTCTTCAGAACTAGATCAAAACCCGCCTGTAGAGCATCTGCTGAATTCCCATCAAATGCAGCCATAGCCCGCTCTAGATCCTCAAGAACACCCGTCATTCGACGTGCGAGCCCTGCCGATCCATATGCAATCAGGTCGGCTCGTTCACCTGCTAGTCGTCTTTGGACATTGGCAAGTTCTGCAGTTCGATATGCCAATTCACGCTCGGCATTTTCCGCACGTGAAGTCGCAGAAGTTAGAGGATCAATTTCTTCCACATCATTTGTTGCATCTTCGTCATCAGACGTCTCTTCGACGTCCACTTCGTCGCCTGACATCGGCTGGCGGAACCTGCTGGGGTCCATGAAGCGTACGCCTTGTTTTAGGCGGAAAGGGTCTTGAGCAACCGACCGGACCTCGGCCGAGAGACATGCTCAACCCCGGATGCGAATTGGACCTCGACTGGATTATGTCGGCTCGTGCAAACCGATCCGCAATAGAGCGTCGTGCAACTACAATCACAAAGCGGCGCAGTGTGAAGAAATCTTGGCAGGTAGGATGGTTTGCTCAAGCCATACGCTGCATTGATTTGACGACTTTGGCGGGCGATGACACACCGGGCACAGTTCGCCGTCTTGTGGCCAAAGCAAGACAGCCTGTACGATCAGATATACTTGAACAACATGGCCTCCCTACAGATCTACATTGCGCAGCAGTTTGTGTTTATCACAATCTCGTACCCGTTGCAGTAGATGCTATTCAAGGTGCTCCAATAGCGATCGCCGCTGTGTCCACTGGTTTTCCAGCAGGCCAGATTCCTTTACCTCAAAAATTAGAACAAATTCAACTCTCAATTGATGTTGGAGCCACAGAAATTGACATCGTTGTTTCACGCGCTCTGATTCTTGAGGGACGATGGCAGGACCTCTATGAAGAGGTACGTGCTTGCCGCCAAGTATGTGGCGAAAAAGCACATCTCAAGGCCATTTTAGCTACGGGGGAATTGGCAACACTGAGGCAAGTAGCTCAGGCAAGTCGGGTTTGTCTTGCTGCAGGTTCAGATGTGATCAAAACATCTACTGGCAAAGAGAGCACAAATGCGACCCTTCCAGTTTCTCTCGTGATGCTGCGTGCTATCAGAGAACATGAAGAGCGAACTGGTTTCCTCGCCGGGTTCAAACCTGCGGGCGGTATCCGGACAGCCAAGGAGGCACTCGGATACTTGATGCTAATCAAAGAAGAACTAGGTGTGGCATCGATGCAGCCGGATCGTTTTCGATTCGGTGCTTCTAGTCTATTGGCTGATCTCGAGCGTCAACTTGAGTATCATGCTACAGGTCGATATTCTGCGGCAAACCGACACCCAATGGGATGAATCTACATGGATCCAAATGAAGCAATGGAGACTCTTGAATGGGGGCCAGCCCCTGAAACAGATACAGATGCACGTGCGTGGATTGAAGGGCACGAAGGCCGTTTCGGGCTCTACATCAATGGGAAATGGCAGAATTCAGAGGGAGATGTACGCTTTGACTCTAGAAACCCCGCCACTGGAGAAATTCTTGCCTCGATTGCCCAAGGATCGGCATCAGATGTCGATGCAGCTGTTGCGGCAGCACGAAAAGCCCAAGGGAAATGGGAGGGATTAGGCGAATCGGGGCGGGCACGGCACCTCTATGCTCTTGCTCGGGCAATCCAAAAACAATCGCGTCTTTTTGCAACTGTTGAAACACTGGATAATGGAAAACCCATTCGAGAAACACGAGATATCGATGTACCATTAGTAGTCCGTCATTTCTTCCACCATGCAGGATGGGCAAGATTGCGCAACACCAAGGCGCCAAATATGGAGCCATGGGGGGTGTGTGGTCAGGTGATCCCATGGAATTTCCCGCTTCTTATGCTTGCTTGGAAAATCGCCCCAGCCCTTGCAGCAGGCAATACAGTGGTCCTTAAGCCAGCAGAATATACATCCCTATCTGCATTGCTATTTGCAGAGACATGTAACCAAGTAGGACTTCCACCAGGTGTGGTTAACATCGTTACTGGGGATGGGCGTACTGGCGCCTCAATTGTCGAACATGATGGCGTCGATAAAGTCGCATTTACAGGGTCCACAGAAGTTGGACGTATTATCCGAAAAGCAATCGCAGGAAGTGGGAAAGGCCTCACTCTAGAATTGGGAGGGAAATCACCCTACATCATCTTTGAAGATGCGGATATCGATTCAGCAGTTGAGGGATTAGTTGATGCGATTTGGTTCAATCAAGGCCAAGTCTGTTGTGCGGGAAGTCGGCTTCTAGTCCAAGAATCGGTTGCGGAGATAGTACATGCAAAAATCGAAGCGAGAATGTCAAAATTGAGGATCGGGAACCCCATGGACAAATCAGTTGATATGGGCGCCATTGTGGATGAAGTTCAGCTCATTGAAATTAGAGGAAAGTGTGACGCTGCTGAAGCTGAAGGGAACCGACGAATCAGTGCACCACTCAATGCGCCAAAAGATGGTTGGTGGTTTCCACCGACCTTCTTCCCAGATGTAGCACCTTCCTCCACCATAGCCCAAGAGGAAGTCTTCGGACCAGTTCTAGTATCCATGACATTTCGTTCTCCAACTGAGGCCATTGCACTAGCAAACAATACGCGCTATGGTCTAGCCGGTTCTGTTTGGTCCCAAGATGTGGATACTGCAATCGAAATTGCAAGAAACATTCAGGCAGGGGTCATTTGGATTAACTGCACAAATCAGTTTGATGCTGCTGCTGGATTCGGTGGGTACCGTGAATCAGGATTTGGACGGGAAGGAGGGTTGGAAGGTTTCCGCGCTTACCTTCGTCCATCACACGCGCATGATGCATCGAAAGTTCATGATTTTTCATCGAGGGGCATAGGAGATGTGCGTGAGCCAGAGGGCACATTACCCCCACTTGACCAGACTGCAAAACTCTACATTGGTGGCAAGCAAGTTCGTCCTGATGGGGGATACAGTTTGGAAGTCCGAAGTCCGTCAAATGAGGTTGAAGGCCTTGTGGGACGTGGGAACCGAAAGGACATGCGCAATGCTGTCGAAGCCGCATCTAAAGCGACAACTTGGAGCAAGATGTCAGGACATGCCCGTTCGCAAGTCCTTTGGTATCTTGCAGAAAATATGCAGCAGCGTGCCATTGGCCTTTCAGCGCGAATATCGGCACTTACAGGAGCATCTCCAGAAGATGCACTGCATGAAGTTGAACAAGCATTAGATCGCTGGACATATTGGGCATCTTGGGCCGATAAACATGATGGGGCAGTCCATGATGCACCCTTCCATGGCCTTGTTGTGGCCTTGCATGAGCCCGTAGGTGTATCTGGCCTTATTTGCCCTGATGAAAATCCCCTATTGGGACTTATTGCCCTAGCCGCACCGCTGTTGGCTGCTGGTAACCGAATTGTGGCTTTACCATCCGAATCAGCACCTCTTTTAGCAACGGATCTGTACCAAGTCCTAGAAACATCAGATGTTCCAGCGGGTACATTCAACATCATTACAGGACTGCACACAGAACTTGCTCCAGTTCTTGCTTCCCATGATGATGTCCAGATGATTTGGCATGCGGGGTCTTCAAGCCTAAGTGAAGACATTGAGGTTGCAACTGTCGGCAATATGAAGCGGTCTTGGACCTCCCCGCATTTTGATCCATGGTCTATCAAGGATTCGATGTCTGAACACATGCTTCAACATGCAACCCATGTGAAGAACATCTGGATCCCACACGGAATCTGATAACGCCTTACAAACATTCACTTGCTCATTGCTGATGGGGCTTAAACTCAGATTTCGTCATCACCATTCAACCCCGCTGTAAAAAGGGCAGAACGCAGCATCGGAGTAGCAGGGAGGGGAGAAGAAGCATCCCCGTCTACAAGTAATCCACGTGCAGCAACGTGAGGGTCACCCAACACTTCGTCTAATTTGCGAACTGCTGCACATGGAACTCCAAGTTCAGCAAGCCGGGCGCACCATAGATCTCGGCCCTCATCCTTCACATGCTCGCTTATGACATGTTCAAGGACATCTCGATCTTGAACTCGTGCATCATTCGTTGCCCATTTATCTGCTTCCTTTAAATTGAGTAATTCAGCTAAATTTGCAAATTGAGTGTCGGATCCGATTGCAATCACAAACCATCCATCTTTAGCAAGGAAGGCACGATAAGGGCACAAACTAGGGTGCCTGCTTCCCATTGGGCCAGGAAGCACGCCAGCTGAGAGATAGCCTTGAGCTTGATTGACAAGTGCAGATACTGCAACATCATGCAGTGCTAAATCTATGTGTTTTCCCTTGTTGGTTGCATCGCGCAGGCGAAGTGCTGCAAGGATGGCAGACACGCCCATCATCCCACTCATCACATCAATCCACGCAACGCCAACTTTGGCTGGTTCTCTGCCTGGCTCACCGGTGATGGACAAAATGCCCGTATCTGCTTGAAGCGCGAGATCATAGCCAGGTGCATCCCTTTTAGGCCCCGTTAACCCATAAGCCGTGATCGACAAGTGAATCAAGCGAGGTTGAATAGAGAGAGTTCGACTCGCCGTTAACCCTAGTCGTTCGTGGCTTCCTGGTTTGGCATTCTCGATTAGGACATCTGCAGTCTTCAGCAATGAATCAAACTCGCATCTTCCCGCCTCTGATTTGAGATCAATCTCTGCAAAACTCTTCCCTCGATTAGCGGATAAAAAATATGTTGACCATTCTCCATGCCACGGCGGCCCCCACCGTCTCGTCTCATCCCCTCCAGGTGGCTCAATTTTGATCACTTCAGCACCAAGATCGGCTAATTGCTGACCGGCCCAAGGTCCGGCGAGGATACGAGATGCGTCGATGACTCGAATACCATCAAGAGGAGACATAAGTTCGGCTCAGACCGCCTGCACTCAAGAATTTCGGAACATTGAATGCAACTATTTCCCTCCATGATTATCCTTCGATTTTAGTTGGAAAAGTTGGTCTTGCAGATCCTCAAAGGCACTTCTATTGACTGCCCAAATGCCATCGAATGGCTCATCGAGGTCTCGCATGACTTCCATCAAAACAGTTACTGATCCCAGAACTAATGCAAACATCATGGCTTCAAGTCCGACGGACCCCAAATCTAGCATCAAAAAACCCATCAATAGCAGAAATGCTAGAAATCCTAGGCTGAACCATTGTGCTGATGGAAGGCGGTTCGTCCGGATTGCAACTCGGTCAGCATGGCTTCGGGATGTTTCTCTCAACTCTTCATGAATTGCTCGCAGTGTAACTCGATCGATATCGTCATTTACATCATCACTTGCCAATTCATTTAGACGTGGAATCATAGTATAGAGCTGGCGTAATGCAGCCGTGTGACCCTGTGCCTCATTCATATCTCGGTTGATGGCTTCGATGTATTCGCTTAGAGCATCCACAATCGTAGGGATTGCTTCTCCCTCTTGCATGACTTCGGTAAGAAGAATGATGTTGCGTAAACTTCCCGCTTCTCGATGAAGGGATTGACGAAGATCTCGTTGCCTCTCGATCGATTGCTGAAATGTAAATCCAACCATCAGAGCATATATGACTCCAATTACGGTCAAGTATGACGACAGTGATTCTGCAAGAATATCACTATTCGGCAATTTGAAAGGGGACCGAAGAGTTGGAGCAAGAACGAGGAAAAGAAGAGAGCCAAGCATAATGACTACAATGGCTCGAATCATAATTCCCCATGGAAAGGCTTGCCGGTCAGCAAGTCGTGCCTTTTCCCCCATCACCATCACCAGTTAGTGCATAACCCAGCATCCATCCTTTTGATGAATCCTATGATCAATGTTCACGAATATTATTACCTATACGTTTTTGACGTTCATTCTTTCATAGTGAACTGTGAAGGAGATGAGAAAGCAGACTCTCTCGGCTTCTATCGCGGTTCTTCTGATGATGCAAATTAGCATGCCTGCAGAGGCTGCTCAGGGTGACGACTGCAATCTCAATTCAGAAGGATATTGTATTTTCACGGGAACGCCCCACCATAGTGGTTTGCAGCCGGGCACGATTCATGTTGTAGACCGACAAGGAAATTTTCTGTTCCTTGTCAACCAATCTGCAGCAACTAATTCTGCTGGGGAAATTCTTCAAGCTGGAGGTAGGCCTGCATTTGATGGCGATGAATTAATTGAATATTCACAGGACAATTTGAGTGATGATGAAAGGGCATTTCACAAAGTGATGGCGGTAATGTACCCCATACGAAATGCGTTAATGTATGACATCGCCGACTTAACTCAGAATCAATGGGATATGTTAGTGACAGAACTTGAAGGCAGAGACATCAAAGAAGCAACATATACTGGTGGGCCCACCCCAAAAGACAACTACTATGGAAGGCAAGGAATATTCGATTTAGCAAGAAATCCTGATGGAAAAGATATCACGAATGAAGTCATGAAATTCCTTGAAGAGGCAGGCATCTACCTTCTGTGTCATGTCACGAGTGATGAATTCAATCAACTGCTTCACAATAATCACCCTGAAGGACATGATCCTTGTTCAGATGCCGAGATTTCAACTAAAATCCCATTTGACTTGGATGGAGACGGTATTGAGGATTCATTGGATTCCTGCTTCGGGTATGATGACTCTGTCGATGTGAATGATAATGGGATTGCAGATGGTTGTGATGCACTGAAGGATTCAGATGGGGATGGAATTCTCGATGAAGGAGATGACTGCCCAACAGAGAAAGGTGACTCGATTCGCCCCACATTTGGGTGTCCTGATTCCGATGGAGATGATGTCTCTGACGCATGCGAAATTGAAGCTGGAAGTGATCCCAATGCAACTGGATTTACAGGTGTAATTGTGACCTCTACCACAACAGGTAATGCCTCTTGTCAATCCATGGAATTGTTCTATGCATTTGATCACGATGGAGATGGAATCCCCAGTGGTGTCGAACTTGCATGCCAGTTCGATTGGCAAGATCCTTTGAGTGTTCCGCAGAGTTCAGCTGGTTCGAATCATTCAATTTGTATTGATTACTTCTCAACAGATGAAAATACAGATACGGATGGAGATGGATACAACGATAGCAATGACGATTTTGAACTTGATCCTACACAATGGAGCGACAAAGATGGTGATGGACACGGGGATAACCTAAGTGGAAATATGCCGGATCAATTTCCAAATGATGCAACACAATGGAGTGACTTAGATGGGGATGGGTTCGGCGATAACGCTTCTGGAAATAACAGTGATGCGTTTCCGAAAGATGGGACACAATGGACAGATATTGATCAAGATGGTTTTGGTGACAACCAAAATGGAAGTTTTCCTGATGCATTTCCTAAAGACCCTACACAGCATCTTGATTCAGATGGTGATGGGTGTGGCGATAACTTGTCGGGGAACTATCCCGACCTTTGGCCGCATGATCCGGACAATTGTACAGGCAGCCCCGATGCATTGACACATGATAAGCTCAACCAGTCTTCAACAAAGCTAGGCGATAAGGCGACTGATTCTCCCGACAAATCAAGTCAATCACTCCAATCGAATAGTCAGGCAAACGGAGCATTGGAGATACCGAGTTATTCGATATTGATTCTAGGAATTGTTGTGATATTGCTGGGTGGTGCACTAATGGCTACTTTTCGGTCAAAAAAGGGTCATTCAAAATCGAGAAGCGGAACAATGAGTAATTTTGATATGAGCCAAGAAGTCTCTCAAGGAATGTCTGACACATATGGTGAGTTCCCACAAGAATATATCTCACAAAATGCCCCTTCACCAATTCTTCAGGGGCAAATGAATTCTGACGGATATGAATATCTTGAATGGCCATCAGATAGTGGGCAATGGTACTACCGTGACCCCTCAACAGGGCAATGGATCATGTGGCACTAATTTCGTTCCAAAGCCCTATAGCACAGACATGCACTTAAATTGGGTTCACCCATAAGTTCGTCTGAAAGGGGTGGATCAAATCACGAGACAATTTGGCTCATACCTTGAATGGATAATCTTTGCAATGGTTTTGCTAGCAACGAATTCCTTGATTGTTGAGAAAAAGACCATTGTGGAATCTAATTTGGAAGTGATCTACATCTCTGGAAACATGACTCTTTCAACGCGTACTTCCATGGACGCGTTGGGACTTGACGAGTTCAAACGTGGTGCCCACGCTGAAATCGAAATGAAATCTTACTCAGTCGTGAGCACAGATTGCACCACATGCGTTTCAAATCCGGTCGGGCTACAACTTAACGGAACCGTAGTCATCACTGAACTTGAACGCATGTCAGGGGGACTTGGCCGAATTGAAGGCATACTCAACATCACACACCTTCGAGAATACCTCACAAATGGGCTTGTGCAAAGCGAATGGCTTACAATTGACTGGGATGCTGGTTCGGCATCTACATATTGGGACATACATCTTATTCACGACCCTCCACGCTGGGACACAAAAGATCGCTATCAAGCATCATTTGTTCCAGCACAGGATGGAAGTATGAGTCGAACTGGTCCATGGATTTTCGTGCATGATATGCTAGAGCATGCCACGAATGTAGAAGGATGCTTTCCAGATAGTTTCATGTGTGATGAGTCCACAGCTCACGACTATAATCTCACCGCAACCTTAGGACGCACTAGTGAACCCATCAAAATTGCACATCCCTCTCCATGGAGACTTCTACAAGGCATGCCAGAAACGAATGCAACACCTAGTGGGATGGAAGAAATCCGTGATGCCATTGGGGTGGTAAAGATCCGAAATAGGTCGAGCAGTTGGTGCCCATTAAACGATGCCGGAATTGTGTCATCTACAACATGGGACGTGATCACCCCATCTCTCATTTCACTAGCCCCGATGGCCACAACTCTGGATGCATTGGGGTTGCCCAGCAGCACGTTCATCCCAGTTGGGGGCACATGGACGGAAACCGATCTGGGTGAATCGAATTGTGGCGTGCTGTTAGATGAGAACAATTCTCTTCGACTGGGAATATATACCACCAAATAGGGTCACACAAACACATACATACTACAAATGTTTGTCTGCTTATTATGAAGAGATCGGCATTATTGCTTATGGGTATACTAATTTGCATGGTGGTGGCTCCATCAATTAGCGGGATCCCTGCCTCAAACGACACGGAATCATCAGCAGGGGGTATGCATTCAACTCTGAGCATTGATGGCTACGTCACTACAAAATTTGCGAGTCTTGGCTCCGATGTAGGTATTGTGGCTCTAACACGGGGACATACCGCTAACACTTTGGTTACTGCTGAAATCATTCATTATCCAGACATTGACCCAATTCAGTTGATCAACTCAGCCAATCTGCCCACCGGTGGATATGTAACCGACAAAATCACACTGGTACAAGAAGGGGTCCATGAGGAGAATGCAGACACCATGGTTTGGGAAGGCACATATACAATCCCAGTCAATTCTTTGGGAGGATCGTATGGTGCTCGAATTATTGCAGAAGATGGCTCCATGAAAGCTGTCGATGACCCCACACAATTAGTTGAAGTGTTTTTTGGGGAAATAGAAAAAGTCCTTCAAGCAGTTGATGATGCTTGGGAGTCCTCCAATCCGACAGCAGCGGTAAAGGGAGAGTTTAACGCACTAGATGCGAAGGCCAAGGACAATGGAGGTTGGTCCAATTTCGTTGAAAAAGCGAGCAAAGGCCAAGGTGCTGGAGGAAGTAAACAGTATTGGGATGCGATGATCAATGCTGGACACAATCAGTACAACATGAGCGAAGGTGCGGATTTCCTTGAGGCACTAATGGAATTCTTGGATTCAGAAGATGTGGATGCGGGTCTAGCCACCATTGTGTCCCTCATGGTCTATGCAGATGAATTTCCAATCCCCAGAGAGATGGGCCAGTTCAAAGATCTCAGAGACCATATGATGGCCTTTGATCCAATGGAGAATTTTACGAAATTTAGTGGGACGGAGGGAATCGAAGATGCATATAATGCCCTCTTAGGCAGCAATGAATGGGGCGCACTGGAGGAAGCATTGGAGAATCTTGCAGAAAACGAAAAGCAGTTCGAGTCTATCCAAACGATCTTGCACAATCTTGCACTTCTAGCTGTTTCAGGGCACCCAGAAGATCTCGCTGATGCATTCTTAGTTTGGGCTGAACCTTTGGTTGAAGGCGACATCGAAAATATGACACCTTTCCAAACTCTAGTTGTACGATGGATCAAGATGGCTGAAAAAATAGATGAGGAGACAGATATTCAAGACACAGATGGTGATGAGATTCCCGACGTGATTCTTTGGCAGTATGAAAAATTACTTGAAACAACACAAGGTCAGGCATGGACTACCAAAATGGCGACAAATTCACAATGGGTTAATGATGCATTTGATGATTTCAATTCACTCCCTGAAGATTGCATAAATCATGTGGTTGATGCATTTGAGGAGAGTGCTTGGGAAGATGCTGGATCCGCTGCCGAGGAATACATTGATTGGATGGCGAATGCTAGTGGGGAGAGAAGGCACCTTGATTGGCCAAATCACGAAGGCAAAGAAGAGGAAGAGAGTAACAATGAGAAGACTGAAGGCTCAGATTCTGATCAAAAAATAATCTTTGATGAGTTATTTGACATGAGAACGACAATCTATGACCGCAATCTCCTTGATTTAGGAGTGAAGTTCCAACTTTGGGGACATCATTTAGATTATCCCGCCTCTTTTTCTATAACCATGACCAATGACCACGGAGAGACGGTCTCAACTGATCTTATCAGAGACGGATGGGACAGATATGTAGGACAGATGACAGCATCAATGATTGAAGATGCTGTTTGGTCATTTTCTCAACCTGCAGAAAATTATCAATGCGTAAGTACTCACTCAACAGAAGACTGCGAGATTCACGGAGCGAATTTGGAAATTGAGCCCATGCGCCCTTCGTTACTGGAGGCAATGTCTTACGAAGGAGTAGATGAAATGTTCATTGTCTCAGCACTTGGTGTTCTTGTTGACCAAGATGAGATTACCTCAGTTGCTTCACCATACACCGTCAACACATTCACCTATGACACAAATGGCATCGTTGCTGGAGCTGAAGTTGATGTTGCAGTGCTACGTGTCTCCCCTGATGGTGCACCGACTGTGGGAGAACTCCTTGAACCTCAAGGGGATGTATTGATTTCCATCTTAGGTAGTTCGATGAGTGGAACTTATGATGGAACAGATTTAGTCGGAGATCTTAACGCCACAATCGGACAATTTGAAGAACGTCGAGATGATGATGACCGCGATGACCCCCCTGTAATGGTACAGATCGCAAATATTGAAGATGAGATCTCCATTACCGGTTCCGGTAATACTTGGGAAGCGCCCTGGGACCCAGCCAATGATCGCTTGAATGGCCTTGTTGAAGTCATTTCTGAGGGGACAAACCCTCAAGGTCTTGACTTCAGAATTAAACAAGTTGTTCCTCTTCCAGGGACAAGTGGCTGTGCAAAGAGCGAATTATCTTCTGCCGGAGAATATGCAAAACTCGATCTGAACTATGAATCGTTTGTGCTTTCCGCAGGGGAAGAAGGTCCAATTCAAGTATTTGACAAACCCAATTTGTCGAACCTTACGATTGATTGGGGAGATGGTAATACCTCAAGCCTTCAAGTATCTAATGGAGATTGGCACGAATATTCAGAACACGAGTACCATGTCAAAGACGGCAGTGAGATGAAAGACTACAACATAAGTGTCAGATTTACTGATGAAGACACAACAGAAGTTTGGCACCATTATACCTACGGAGTGCACAAAGGAGTTTGGAAGGAAGAGCACAACGATGATGAAGAAAAAGAAGGAGAAGAGGAGAAAAGAGGGAACTACATGCACAGTATTAAGCATGGCGAGTGCCACTTTGATACACGACACGATTCAATGCCATCACCGCAGATCATTGATCAAATCATCACAGATGGACCTGTTGAAGTTATTACTGAGAAAATTGTTACTTCAGATTCAACTGGTGCTGCAAGCATCACTGTATCTCCAACGTTTTCTGGAGTCTACCTTAGTATCGCCCAATCAAAGATTGTTCGTAATGGTGAAACATATACTGGCGTGGGACTGAACCTTGTTGCAGCAACAGACGCAGAAATAAGCCTCTCAGGCCTCACTCAAGAAACAACATTTAGTGGATTACCAGTGTACTCCACCGATTCCGCACTCGGAGAGAATACAACTGTTACTTTCACGCCATCGGGCGTCCAAGGTGAGTTCACCATATGGATGGGCGTGGCACCACTGGACCTCTCCATACCTTTCGATGGATTTGATTCACTGAACTGGGAGGCGCATGATTATGAAGTTGAATTCAAGAGTGAAGATACCTCAAAAAGTCAGGATATTAAGGTCGAAACACCCCTTTCACTCATCGCAGTGATGGTGATGAAAGAAGATGCAATCTTTCCCGAAGCGATGCATATGGGAATTCTAACAGTCAACCCGGGTTTATTGCAATTAACTGGACAACTGGGGCCAGGTCAAACCACCAATGTCGCCCTAGGCACAAACGAAGGGGTGGCCTCGCGAATTCTCGCCGTTGCAGCGCCAACCACCGGATTTGATCCCGCGTCAATTGACTTTTCTTCATTCAGCGATGTTATTTGGAGAGAGGGTGTTCGGTCCGAGGTTGGATGGATCCCCGCGGAACAAGAGATCACGGAAATTTGTGAAAATTTCGCGATCTGGAGCGAAGAACATTGGAATGATGCAACACAAAAAGATGAGACTACAGTACGAATCAAACTTGAGATGAAACACAGATACCATTATTTCAAAACTGATGAAACGGTTGATACAACCAATACTAAATTGATGAAACATGACGTGGAAATTCAGCCAATTGAAGATTGGAATACTAGTCCAGAGGGTGAAAGTGTGGCGGTGTTCGACCTTGACATGTATGCTGAAGAGGAATACACATTGCATACCAATACCGAAAATCCTAGTTCTGAGTTTAGATTCACGATCCGTGATGGGTACATCGACACAGACGATGACAATAGCAGAGGAAGTTGTTCAGGCGACACAAACATGAACGAAACTGAAGTATTTGACATGTTTGATGAAATATTTGGAGACCTTAATTCAATTGCTTGGGGTCAAGGAAGCAGTGCTGATTTGCGCTTGCCTCTCCTTTCCTCACCTTCAGGAGAATACACGATCATTGCAGTTGCACAAAAAGGGACAGGAGCATCCGCATCCATTGTTTCAGCCATTGGTTCGCAACTCGCGCTTCCAAACCCAGCACCCACTGTTATCAAGAACCTGACCTTGAGTTTTAGCCCCCCAAATCCCATGCCAGGTGATACAGTGCTGGTCACTGTTACAGATGACTCATCTTCTCCAGTTGATGACTTGTCAGTGATTGTTACCCGTGATGGAACCACCCTATTTAGTATCAGGTCGGATGCAAATGGGCAGGCCACGTTTGAGATTCCAGTAGGTACTCTGATCGTGACGGTGGTTGGTAATGGATACCATTCAGTTAACTTAACCATCACTGTTTCAGACGCGGGAATTGTGATCACAGGGCCAGATAGCTCATCAATTTCCAACCCTACACCAGGAACAAATTCGACATCAACCGATGGGGGCGCGAAGAAGGGTTGTACCTATCCAACAGCTACCAATTATGACCCCACTGCTACACTTGATGATGGGTCTTGTGTTATGCCCGATGGAACTTCACCCACCACCACAACCACAAATTCAACTTCCACAAATGAAACGGCAACAACAACGGATGTGAGTAGTGAACAAGCAGAAGGTGGATTCGTACCTGCACCAGGTCTCATCGCAGCGATATTTTCCCTATTGGGAAGTTCCGTGCTATTGAGACGAAGTAAGGATGATTGAGGCACGTCCCTTCGGGGGACTTGAATGAAACCTGAACGTCTACGAATCTGGCTGCTAGTCGGACTTGTAGCCAGTATGGGAATGCTCTTGTTTTTTCCAGTCAATCCTGTGATGAATAATGCTATTTTATTCGATGATCAGGTGCAGCAGCGCATTTCTGCAGAAATGGAAGATGGGATGCCATTCTCAGGTTCATCTGGGGAACAACTTTCTCTGCGAATCTTGCATGATGATGGGGACCGGTTAACCAACAACCTCAGTAGAGTACAATCGCTGATGAATCTCAAGGAAGAATTGCTAGATGGTACAAATTCCAGCACAGCATGGCCGTCAAAAGAAACTGAAATTGTGCGTATCGTCACCCCATTTGATGCTTGGTCAAAGGCATTTTCATCGCGCAATCGTTCGTTGGAGAATGCCTCAATTTGGGCAGATGTCCTCAAGCCAACTCTCGAGCAAGGTTGGTGCGGAGATAATTCCACAGCCGAAGAGCAAGATGCGTTTGAAGCGACGGTTCTCATGCTTCCGAAGGGGACAAACTTTGGTGTCGCTTGTCCATCATTCTCAGGTGCATCTGCAACTCAAGCACCTGAAGCTGAAGAAATCATCTGGCTGATTTGGCTTGAAAGTTCATCAAATGATTGGGATCCTCTTATTGAATGGGCTGCGAAAATTAGTGAGGGCACCGAGTTTGAAATTTCTGCAACGGGTATAGGGATGTTATCTCACAAATCAGAGCAAATTGCCAAACATGACCTGAGAACCATCCTCATCCCCTCTTTGTTCATCCTAATCGTAATTCTTACTCTTGGGCTGAGAGATATTCTTTCTTCTGCAGTTACACTTGGAGGAGTTGGTCTGGTGATTGGTGCTGAATTAGGAGTTCTTTCAGCACTGGGATATACGATATCTGTCATCGACATGATTGCGCTTCCCATCATCATGGGAGTAGCTGTTGATGGCGCTTTTTGGTATTGTAAGTCGTCAAGAACTCAGGAAGAAGTGCGTAAAATGCTCTTTGTGGCCATGTTAACAACTGTCGCTGCAGTCTCTCTCGCACTGATCTCCCCTATTCGTGCTCAACGATCTCTCGCATTTGTTATGATCTTGGGAATCATTCTAGATTGGATTGTAACTCGATTTATTCTTGAGAAAGTATATCTTCGAAATAGAGAAAAAAATGGGACAGGATTGCAATCGAAAATAATCAAGCATCATCCAATAATGCCATGGATTTGGCCGGTTATTCTCGCATTACTTGCTTCTGTCGCATTTTTCTCACCTGCCACTTCGAACCTCATCGATATACGTGAATTCATACCAGAAGATGACCCAATTATGGATGAATTTGAAATTCTTCAGTCGAAATATGTCATCGCCTCATGCTCTCTTGTGTGGCTTGCCGTCGACGTTACAGGTGATTCACCAGATGACCTCAAACGAGTGCTTGACCTGCAACAACAACTTGGAGACCATTCCAGCGTTGTTACGATCGAGACGGGGTTGACACGCTCCCCATTGGTCTTCGGCATTTCATCAACAAGTGAGCATAATGAATCGACAATCGATGAAGTGGTTTCGAATGGAACCGGTTCTCTCCTTCTTGAAGATCCGCGATTGCGCCAAAATGGGCACACGGAGGGAGTAGCCATTCTCGTCCTAGTGGATTCTCAGAACTCTGATGCTGCCTTGCACTTCTCCGATGACGTAAAACTTCTCTTTCCAATCAATGGTTTAGTTGGAGAAGTGGGAGGGGATCTTCCAGTAGGCGTATCTCTAGCACGCGCATTTGATGCATCGAGAGTGTTCCAAATATTCATGGCAGGGGCTGCCGTATTCATCGTTTCATTTGCTGTCCTCCGCTCACTTCCTCGAGCCTCTCGGATATCGATAGGAACAATTGCTGTTGGAGCAGCAGTTGATGGAATGGCGAGTATCTTGGGCGAACGTGGAGTTGGAACCGCACCCGCCATATTGCTTGGGATGGGGTTCGCTGCCGATTACCTATCTCATGCAAGCATTGAGCATACAATCACAAGGAGAGATACTTCTGCTAGGTGGTGGGCTGCCATCACCTCAGCATCTACTTTTGCTTTGCTTGGCCTTGCAGCGTTCCCACCTGCACGTGGCACAGGTCGTTTATTGACAATCAGCATCATATTTTCAGTGATATTAGCTACATCTCTCTCTTTTAGACATCGAATCACGGAACAAGGATTTGGGGAGGAGTAGGCATGAATCAGAACGAGCCAAGAACACGTTCAGATGAACCACTTGGTCTGACTGATGAAATATCACCACCTTGGGATTTGATGCGACGACAACCAAGCTCGTGGCGGATTGCATCTTTCCTCCTTCCTTCAGCATGGGCTCTACTCCCACCAGTTGCTGGTGCGATGTTTTTGGTGCAAAATGAAGCGCAGCACTGGAAATCAGTTCTTGGTTGGTCCCTATGTGTACTAGGTCCTTGCATTGTCTTAATAGCTGCTTCAATGCTTGAGGAAAAAAGTCTAGACCCCTCACAAAAAGGTATGTGGTTCCGCGTATTCCCCTTAACCGCCTTGCACGTTTTTTTTGCTGGATACTTGTGGTCCGAAGGCATCCCAAGGGGTTTCGTATATGGTATGGCACACGGCTCTATTTCCCTCGCACATAGTTTAACGTGGATCCTTGTGGGAAGTGCGCGCTTTGATCGAGCACAGGCATTCTATGCTTGGCCCAGCCCCCCAAGTCCATCTGATTTACGCACGATCACAGAAGGTGCAGGTGGAAATTGGGAGCATGCAAATGATCGCTTGCAAATTGGCCGATTAGCACAAATATCTCTTGCAAAGGGTGATGGGCGCTTTGAAGTTCACGGAGTGCGCCATCACGATTCGGTTGAAGCGCGCCTTTTGTGGCGTGCATCGGATGGTGGAGTCGGCGATCCATGGACCTCATCGAGCCGTCTTCCAAGATGGCCAAGTCGCATCCTGCTACGAAAAATGGGGTTATTGCCGAACCTCCAGAATATTCGCCAAGTCGGCGCATATCTGGTCGAGAGCTTCCTGTCTTCTGAGCAAGAATAGAGATCTTCAAGAACCTTCAATTTTGTAGCAGATAACTTGTCCACAATCACTGTGCTTCGTTCACCATTCGGGCTTATCCAAAGCCTGCATATTTCTCTTCGCCATTCTTACCGTTCGCCGTGGCCGAGCATCGCAAGATGTTTGGGGCCCGAAACTGGTTGGTACATTCCGGGGGCGACCGGCTCTGTCCGGGCATCTGGACGTGGGCCATTGACACCTCCGAAGGAGGTTAGGTGCTGCGGCGAAGTCAGACGATTTTCACGCCGTTCGTATGCGCCAGTGCACACCGTGAGGCATTTGAACCGACTACGGGTGGCATAGCATGATGGACGTCTGTATTCTCCTCGGTTCACGCTCCGATTTACCGATTGCAAGCAAAGCGACAAAGGTTCTCGACGACTTCGGAGTCGACTACGAGTTGCGGGTCGCCAGTGCCCATCGCGCCCCAAAATATCTCGAAGAAATTATCGATGCGGCCCTCGAAACTAACTGTCAGGTGTTCATCGGCATGGCTGGTGTGGCTGCGGCCCTGCCTGGAGTCATTGCATCGATGACGGTTAAGCCGGTCATCGGTGTGCCAGTGGGGGGAAAGGTCCCATTAGATTCACTGCTCTCAATCGTACAGATGCCACCGGGTATGCCCGTGGCAACCGTGGGTGTTGACCGTGGGGACAACGCCGCCGTGCTCGCCGTCCAGATTCTAGCGAGTACAAATCCAGAACTCGCCACCGCCTTCGCAGCCTACCGCGAAGCGATGACAAACAAGGTCATTGCCGACGATGAGTTAACGCAGTCGGAAGGTGCCTGAGATGGACGCTCAGATGCTCATCAATGAAGGAGTCGCCATTCTCAAAGACAAAATCGATGATACAGCAATCATCGCCTGCAGTGGAGGAATTGACTCGACTGTGGCGGCAGTCATGGCCAACGACGCGGTCGGAGACATGCTGCACTGTGTCTATGTCGACACCGGTTTCATGCGAAAGGGTGAGACCGAAGAAGTACAAGAGATGCTGACCGATCTTGGCCTCAATCTGAAAGTGGTCGACGCAAGTGAGCGATTCTTCAAGCATCTTGAAGGGGTCACTGAACCCGAAGAGAAGCGCAAGGTCATCGGTGAGCAATTCATCAGAGTTTTCGAAGAGGAGCAGGTGGAATGTGGGGCCAAGTACCTCGTTCAGGGGACCATCGCACCGGACTGGATTGAATCTGGCGGTGGTGAGAGGGATGTCATCAAGAGCCATCACAATGTTGGAGGTCTTCCCGAAGATGTCGATTTGACCATCGTTGAGCCACTTCGTGATTTCTACAAGGATGAGGTGCGCAACATGGCGGTGGAAATGGGCATCCCCAGTAGCAACAGGCAACCCTTCCCAGGACCAGGATTAGCAGTAAGATGCCTCGGGGGATTAACACCCGAGCGAATTGAAACAACACGCCAGGCATGTGCAATCGTAGAAGAAGAACTTGAAGGTGCTAAGGAAAGTGATGAATTGGTCGAATTGCCATGGCAATATTTCGCAGCCCTTCTCCCCGTGCGATCCGTTGGAGTACATGGTGATGTTAGAGCATATGGTGAAACAATTGTGATCCGAGCAGTTAGAAGCCTTGATGGAATGTCTGCACGCTATTCAGAAATCCCTCACTCTGTCCTTCAACGAATTTCAACGAAAATCACTAATCAGCTCAAAGGTGCGGTGAATCGAGTCGTATACGACGTTACGCACAAACCCCCAGGTACAATTGAATGGGAATAATCGAATTTCTCTTTCACAAGGGAGCGGCGCCTTGAAACCATAGTCGCACTTATCTCAGTCTGATGGGGGAACTCGTAAGGCGTGTTAGCGTGCTTGCCGTTCTGTTCACCCTCATCTCCCCAATCATTGCAAGTTTATCTCCAACACCAAGTGATAATGAGTCAAAATCTCCGGGTTCGAACACGATCATCACGGGTCCTAAACTCGCAAATGTGATCGATCCGGGTCTAGATGTCATCTTGAACCAAGTCCCTCTAGATCATTCTCTTGACGTGATTATCCAATTCAGCAATGCTGAAGCTGGTGAACTGGAAGCTGATTGGCTGCTGGAACGGGGCTTCACCCCCCTACACAGCACATGGTTTATTCCAGGCATCTTAGCAACAGGAACTGCAGATCAGATTCTAGGTTTACGTTATCACCCTAGACTAAAATGGGTTGAATGGAATGCACCTATGAAGAATCACATGAATTTGACAAATGAAGTCATTCATGCACTTGACGCATGGGATAGAAAACCAATGGATGCTGATGGATCTGCAGGCCCTACAACGGACGGAAGTGGTGTGTCAGTCATAGTCCTTGATTCAGGAATTGATGCCACACACCCCGACCTAGATTATGAACCTCAAGACCCTGACAACCCCTCACTTCCAAGCGGAGATGACAAAGTCATCTATAACGCGAAACTGGACCAAGGATCCGGCACTTCAACTCCGAATTTCCTGTGGGTTCCCGCTCAAAATACAGATACAACGTCAGGCCATGGAACACATTGCGCAGGGACGGTAGCAGGGAATGGAGACGCCTCTGCAGGAGACGTCTTAGGAGTCGCTCCGGGTGCATGGCTGATTGGATTGTCCATGGGCGATGGACCCCTCACGATAGATGAATATACCGGCCTAGAATATGCGGCTGAACTCACATCACCTGGCTCACAGACGCAAAAATTGTGGAACATACGGGTAGTTACGAATTCCTGGGGACCTGGATTTCCTTTCGATTCACTAGATGCAAATGATCTTTCAGTTCAAGCCATTGAAAAACTCGTGCGCGAGCACAATGTCGCAGTCGTATTTGCTAATGGGAACGATGGAGGGGATGGCTCAGATGACCGATCCAACATCTTTGCAAAAGTTCCAGCAGCGATTGGAGTGGCAGCATCTACACGTGATGGAGCCGGCATGGCTGACTTTTCCAGCCGAGGAGATTCATCAGACATTACCACTTGGCCAGATGTATCTGCACCGGGAGTTGACATATGGTCTGCGGCAGCACGTGCTTCGATGATTGGAAGCCTCACAGGTATTGGAGATGTAGGTTCAGGTGAACTTGATTATTGGTATCTTGCAATTTCAGGAACAAGTATGGCAACCCCACATGTCGCTGGAATTCTAGCACTCATGTGGCAAGTTGCACCAGGCATGCGAATGTCTAATTTACCCGATGATCTACCAGACACTTCAAACCCAATGCTTGAGGATCCGAATAATGGAATTGCTCCCCCCGCAGAAGCACAGCGAGAGATTCACGAATCTGAGGCCATTCTGAAACTGACAAGCCGCTTTATTGACTCTTCAAGTAACGAATATGGCCTTGCGGACATGCCAATTGACCACATACAAGGATATGGACTTGTGAATGCAGAACATGCAGTAGCACTAGCACGAACGCTGCAGCAACTTCGAGATCCGAATGGAGATGGCGTTGATGATGCAGACGTATCTGTTTTGGATGCTCATGCCATCTATCTCAGCACGCTTGTAGATACAACTGAGATCAAGGGGGCAACAGGTCTTGTTACTGAGTGGACTGGGGATTATGCCTCAATCAACAATGATTGGCCACCTCAACAGGATCCCGACCGAAGAATTTGGATCCCAGAAGGGGCCTATCGTGTTCGGGCAGTCCTAGAAACGGATCTTTCCTTCGACCCACTTGCCCCCACAATTGGAAACGTGCGACTACGGCTTGACCAAGATGGAGATGGGGCGTACGAGACTGAGGAGCAAGAGGAGATCATCCTTGATTTCGATGGAGGTCTTGATGAAGGTGAGTGGTGGCAATTCTCAGTTATCGGAACTGCTGCAGGATTCCAATTTACTCCAAATCCATCTACAAATGGTGGCCAAATCCCCTACAAAATTCGCGTGGAAGTTGAACTCGTGCCAGGAGTGGTTGAAATGGACGTCAACCAAAGCCGCGGCTGGCAAACTGTGGGTGAAGGACAATCAATGGTCGAATTTGAGAGGATCTGGGTTGCTGATCCTGCGTGGTCGGCTCCCATCGAAGAGCCTGAAGGAATTGATGCAATCATCATCTGGCTGCAAGAACATGCTTGGGTTCCGATCATTTTCGCTTTGCTTGTACTCATACTCCTCGTTGGGATGAATGAGAAAACACAGCATTTTGTTCTCGATATGGTTGACCGTTGGCGCTATGGGGATGAAGCATGGACGGATGAGGGCGATCTAGAGGATGATGTTCTAGACGCAATGTTGGTCCCAGATGGCTAATCAAATTTTCGAAACATGGCGCCGGTTGCAGGACTCGAACCTGCG
>CAYMED010000004.1:0-98592 GCA_964389655.1 uncultured Candidatus Poseidoniales archaeon | reverse complement strand
GACCTTGGCCTTGACCTTGGCCTTGACCTTGGCCTTGACCTTGGCCTTGACCTTGACCTTGACCTTCGCCTTCGCCGCCTTCCTCAGATTGTCCGCCACCTGATGTCTGTCCGTTTCCGGATCCGTCACCATTTTGGCGGAAATCAGGGTCATACACGTCGGGGATGCCGTCGCCATCGCTGTCGGTGAATTCGCCGTTTGCTGGGTCTGTTGGGAATGGGTCTTGACCGTCACTTTGGCCATCGCCATCCGTATCCCCCTCTTGTGGGAGAGTACCCTTAGCATACTCTTGCGCATTCGTGAGTCCGTCACCGTCATCGTCATTGCCGCCATCTCCTCCTTGGAGAGGGTCTAAGCCATTGCTAGATTCCCAACCATCTGGGAGACCATCGCCATCGCTATCGGCATTGTCCATATTCGTTCCAGCCTCTTGCTCCTCAGCATTGGTGAGACCATCTCCATCCCAGTCAGCGCCTCCATCAGAACCATCTAGCGGATCTGATCCTTCAGCGCTAACTCCGGCGGAGAAACCCATCAGAGCGAGCAGCAGAGCGATTAACACACTTGCTTTCTTTTCCATTACATTCATTTTCATTACCTCATTTTTTTTACTAGAAGTTAGAGAACCCTCTGTTCTCTCTATCTGCTGCAACACCTGCAAAAAGACTGGGTTTGCATACAGGAGGTTCAGAGTTTGCGGAGACCCACACATTCTCTATCTTTGAGCGCTTATACGTGAAAGCGCACTCAGTTAGGGGTTGTGTGGTGTGGTTGTATTCAGTCCTCCGCATCATCCAATCAGGGTTTCATTCATAGGGAACCCAACGTTCCCTCTAATTTTCGGGGTGCTTTACCTTATTTCAATAAAGCGGTGAAATGATCGTGATAACTCATGATGGCCAACTTGGTGTAAGAGAGGACATTGTGGCTCGATGTCGGGGAAGCCTAATCCATTCCAAAATTGGGACAACAATAGTTGAAAGTATAGCTACTACAAACCCAACCTTCGACAACCAAGACACCCTTACAAACAAAGTCAGTTGAAACATCCAAATCATCCCTAACCAAACCCAAGGGATAAGGCGTTGAGAAAGTGCAGTAGTGCGGGCCTTGGCTAAATCCGCATCAAGAAATTGAGAAGCTTCTGTAGCATCGATTAAACCTAATTCAACACCACAACGCGCACAGATGTCTTTTCGAGGTCCATTGCCAGGAATCATGTGATCCACTGGAAAGATCGACGAGCAATTGCGGCATGATGGCATAGTTGACACTCATCGCACAAGCAAGTTGTCCTTCAACCATTCGACAAAGTAAGTTCAAAGTAGATCATCAAGAAATCCCATATCTAAATCAGAAGATGATTGTCCATATGGGTCTGATGAAATTTGAGGGGAATAAATCTCATTGTATGCTTGGTCTTGAATCTGTGTTAGGGGTTGTTGTTGAACACCAATTGTGGGTGCTGAGTCTTGAGAATAATTTACGGAAGAAGAAACTCCCTGATCAGACCACAAATCCTCTGATGATGGGTCCACGTCCCTCCAAACGGCGGGATCCATCCACATATCATCGCGCCGTTTGCGCCGGCCACGAAGAACCATCACAAGTGCAATGAGAGAAAACAAGGCTGCGAGAGTAGATAACAATGGAGCAATTCCTACTCCAGATGGAAGAATGGATGCAACCCCCCGGCCCGTACCATTTACCACGCCATCTGCTTCAGTGATAGGCCTTGCTGGAACAAGAATTGAATCGAACAGGGTATTGTTAAACCCATCTTCTGCGACATAATGTATGCCAAGATAATGATCTTGTAAGGGGTCAATTCCTGTTAGAAGGGCTGGGCTTATTGGCCGTTCGAATATCACCATGCTTGAATTAAACTGAGTGAAAGAAGTATTACTTATCACAATGTGCCAGTTCCCATCAATGATTGGTTTAGATGAAATCCATTCAACAATTAATATGTCATCAAGAGTGCTCCAAGAGATGGAAATGGATTGAGCGGTGGGCAAGGTTGTTGTGTCATCCACTGCCTGCGCCCCTGCTGAAGAAAGTCCATTTCTTTGCTCATTATTTGAATGGTCAAAAGGTACGACTGCAACATGAACAAATGTTTTGTTTATTTTGCTGCCATCACTATAGGTGCTTATTTCATGCCATGATGATGCTGCATCACGTCCAAGGGATACAACTGGTTCCAAAAGCGAAGCATCCGTAATCGGTTCAATATCGGCAAACACAAGATATCCGGCTAAATCAGGGGCATTACTTTCTGAAAATCGAAATTGAATTGCAGTTCCATGATCACGGGGTCGGTCTTCAACTTCAGGTGTTGAGAGGGGTTGTGGAGGTGTTTTATCCTTGATATTGTCAATTGCTTCTCCACTTGCAATTGCTAAGCCATTGAGGTGTACATCCTCTTGCACATCATGTACAGTAACAGAGGCATAATATGTCACTCCCGGCACAATATCACGAACCGAAGCAGTAGTTGGCCCTGTTCCACCAGAGAGAGCTTCAGTGACTGAAATGCCCATGAGAGATTCTTCGGTAAGTGGGTCTCGATTTCGAACCACATAACAGCCACAATAGCGAGGATCCAGCCCTTTAGAACTAAATAATGGGAACACATTATCTGTTGGGTGTGTGCTAATCCAAACAACATAGTACCAGAAATATGGATCATCGGTGGGTTCCCATTCAATTCGTAATGCATTGCCCGTGTCATTTGCAACATCCCATATTTCGATCACCTCAATTCGGTCGGGGATCATGGCTAAACCACCTAAATTATCGATTGGTGTGGCATTCACAATCAATGTATCACCAGCATTGCCTGATTGATCGACCGCCCAAGCACCAATCCAGTACAAGGTTCCATCCATAAGTGGAGAATCACCTATCCGAATGAGTTGTACCATTTCAGAACCACAATCAGATATAATTTGAGCGACGAGCAAATCTGTTGAAGTGGGCGTGGTGCCAATTTCTAATTCAGAGGATGGGATTGCACCAATCACAATATATGCACAATCATCCGTTGAGGAACGGTCCCAACTTACAGTAATACTTCCGCCATCATCATTGGGTGTATCTCGTGCCTGAAGGTTTTCCAAGCGATCTGGGGGGATAATGTCGGGCGGCTGATCTCGCGGAACAAATGGCCCAATTACTGTGGCGTTTGATACATCTTCTTGCCCGGAAAAATCAACACATGTCAGGGCAAACCATGTTGGCATTCCGATTAAATGGTCTAGGACAAGTGTGCTTTTATTTCCTCGATTTTGAGCAACATCACGTTCGATTTTCAGCCCAAGAGAATCCAAAATAGGAGCGTTAGAACTCCTTATACGTGTATATTCAATATCATGCCCAATGCATTCTCCCCATTCCAAATCAAGTTCACCCCAGCGTAACACATCATCAGGTACTGATGCATTTGCCCATTCTGGGGCGCTTGGAATTTCATCACTTGTCGTGAAGGGACCAAACACAGGTGAAGGCGTCCCTAACGTCCCATCTATTGAGGCTATGCGAAGTATCATCCAAGTCGTATCACCATCTGTTATCGGAGCGCCATTTGCTGTAAGTATTGGGGAAGTGCCCATGAGTGTTGAATTATGATCCCACTTAGATAATGTGAAATCAGGAGTGCGGTCATCAAGGTTGAAGAATTCCGCCACCGGGCCTTGCTCCAGATAGAGATTATAGGAACCAAATTCTGCGGCTTCACTGCTAAGGGCCCATTCTGCTTCAACCGCACCACCGCCATCTGCTGGCCTGTCCCAAGCACGGAGGATTATCGCAGGTGGTTCGGTTCGAATCCAATCAAAAGTGGCACGCACCTCAATACTTCCATTCAAAGGGCTAGAAAGCTCAAAGTTAAGCATTCTTGATCCTACAAGAGGAGCGGTATCAATCTGATATTGCAATCGTCCTTCAAGAGTGGGGTCAAGTGCTGCGAGGTCCCAGGTTCCTGAATAATTCAGGGAAACTGTGCGTGCCCAAGTCGCCGATCCGTCAATTGGACTCGTTAAAGCAAATGGGATCGTTTCATAACTAATTCCGCCAGCATCAATCAATCTGGAACTATTTGACATGCTATTAATCGGGAAAGACGGATTAATCACCTCACTTGACATGCCAATATGCGATTGTAGAGTAACATCAACCCTCTGTCCAAATGCCATGGCGCTTAGGGGAGTGGCTCGGCGGGCAACAATACGCGGAAGTTCAACCACAGAAGGCGTGATTGAAAAGCGATGTAGGCCATCATCGGAGGTAGTCATTACAGTACGCCCACTAAACACGCCACCCCGTGAGGAAATGCCTGTTTTCCCAATCACATTATGCTGTGGGTTGACAACTGAAATGATGACTGTATCTGTTGGAAGGAGCACACCCAAGTAGATCCCATCTGATGCAAGTCCTATGATTGGCCAACCCCCTAAAGTGAATGGGGTGGCCCCAAATTCAAAGGCCCCATTAGTTGAACTCCAATGCACGAGAGGTGCGGAGTCACATGCGATGTGTACACCCCAAGAATCTCCTGAAAGGGCGACAATCGTGTTGCTGGGAAGTGGGTCCGGTTGTACAGTATCAACGACTAAACGCGTTGAGGGATTAAAGAGAGAGACGCCCGGCCGTCCCGAAACGCCCGGGTGGGAAATGGCAAGAATGGTGGTTCCTGATGGGTCAATTAATTTGTGAGTAAACACCATTCTATTTTCTAACAGGCCGCTAGAAACGCCATGGGTTGAAAGAACTCCAAAACCAGGGAATGAAAGTCTCATCAAGCCAACATCTGAAGAAACCCAAAGGTCAGTTCCGACAAAGTCAAGCCCATAGACCACATTTGAAATCAAGCCTGAACCAACTGTTAATGCGGATTGCCATTCACTTGTTGTATCATTCCAAACACCAATTCCGCCATTTGTTGCAAACAATACCAGCCCATTGTCGATCGCCATATCAAAGACCATCGATCCTGGCAAACCTGGTAAGATGTCACCACCAACCCAATTATTCGTAGTTGTATTCCAAACTTGAACGCCAGCATTTGTGGAAGGTGACCCACGCAAGCCCAACACAAGGTGGTCACCTGCAAGAGAAAGAGAACCCCCTTCCTTGTGAAGGGTGCCGGGGATAGCCGAGTTTGTTCCTTTCGTGAGGTTAATGGACCAAAGCCCATCACCTTCTGTAGATACAAAAAGTGTACCATCGTGGAGGAATATATCATCAGGATCAGAAAGTGTACCTGGGTTCCACCCGCGCTTCCAACTGATTCCGCCGCCTGATTGATAGATCCCTTCGATAACTCCTTGTTGAGATCCTACCCAGCCACTCAGAATGTAAATATGAGTTGAATTTCCCGACACACCGGTAATGTATCCTGTTGGGAGATAGAGATATTGATCTACAACTGCGGTCAAATATTTTCCCGCCCAGGATTCCACTGAACTCAATCCAGCCAACCCACCCGGCCGACCAACCCACCACGTGTTCCCCATATGGCCTGGGTCAGTCACTGCGATTCCCAATTCTGTATACGACCCATTCGAACCCATTCCCGATGATCCACGAACCTTGATTGCCGAAATTCCACCTTTTGCACCCACAAGAGAATGTCCTGCGATTAACCACCCATTATCCCACGTCATTGAGCGATAAGAGACTGCATCGGAAGAAACGCCCTCTCCTTCTTTCAGTGCGGGCAAGGCTGTCGAATTCCCGTGATCATAGCGGCGAAGTCCTTGGCCCGGGGAGCTTGTGCCTTGAGATGAATACCCAATGTAAAGCACATTTTGGTCGTCACAGGCTAAAGACGAAGGATAACGCTGAGATGTTGAACTCGGATTAAGTTGTCCAGATACTGATTGGGTTGCTGCGTCGATGAATCCAATTCCACCGCCTTGTCCTTGTTGGCCACCACCTCCGAATCCGCGATTTGATTGGAGTGCCACATTGACTAGCCCGCCACACTCCACGAAATCAACAGGGTCTCCTGAAGGGAGGTTGTTTTGCCCTGGGCGCCAAGTATTCCAACTCCCCGCACTAAAATCAAGTTGAGAAATATATTCTGGTTGCCACCACCCCTCACGGGGGGTCCCAATCCACAAATCTCCGTTAATTTCCTCAATCGACAAAATGTTATCAGATACTGAACTCGGTAATCCGCCATTTGAAGAATCCCAAGGTGATAACCAAGTATCATTCACAGAATCATACCGCATTACACCGACTGAAGTCGAGACATATGCCACATTACCGACAACTGCAATATCAGACACATCGATGGAGCGGTTTTGACTTTCGCCCCATTCTGAAATGATTGAGCCACTTGACGAAACTCGGCGATAGCCGTGGCCTGCGTAAGCGATCAGCACATCCCCACCTGATAGTTCTTCGATCATCACATTGTCAATGCTTCCTGAACCAAGAATCGCTTCAGTAACTTGGCGAGTTACCATGTTGTAACGAACAATACCACCACCCTCCAAGCCGCCCGTCCACCATTCTTGAGCGCCAATGATCAAATCATCGCCCGCTTGGCCCATGTGTCTAGTTACCATCCACTGTTGACCAAGTAAAGATCCTGTGTCAAGTCCTGCAAGTGAGGTTGCATTTGAGATTATTATTCTATCAATTATATCGTCCTGCGAATAAGCAAGGTGCAAGACACCAGAATGCTCAACAAGGTGGGATACTGCATTTGAACGAACAGTGGGGTTCTGAGATCCTGCCTTCCAATAATACGTTTGACTTGCATTAGCAAGGTTCAATTGGATCACACCAAACGATCCACCGATCCAAATGTGATTTGGAGTATCTGAAACAATCATGGCCTGAATATCATCACTGGCAATTCCCGGCGTGTTTTGGGAGGACCACCCCGAAAGCCACGAAGATGTTGCAAGGTCATACCTCTCAATCCCCTCATATCGCAAGGCGAGATAGACAACGCCATTAACTTCAACGGCGATGGCATTGCTTGCCCCACCTTCTTTTTCCCATGTTTGAAGAATGGTCCCTGATGCTATGTCGAGTACAGCAGCGCCGCCTTCAAGGCCCACAAGAAGTTTTGATCCCTGTACACGCACCGAATATGCGTAATCACTAGCTAGCCCATCTCCTTGATCCCAGCACTCATCCAAAGTAGGAGGAGATGTACTTCGGTCAAATCGGCAAACGCCATTATTTGTTCCAGCGTAGATATAATTTGAATCATGGTCTAAATCAAATGTGGCTAGGCCGTTTCTCCCTATTCCATTAAACCGGGACCATGACTGTCCGGCATTTGTTGTAACCCAAATAGCCGAATATGTACCAACAACAATCGTCCCCGAAGACAAAGCGTCAATGGAAGAAACTTGCTGATCTGGGGAATTTGATCCGCCCCCTGGAACATTTCCGCCCCCGCCTGAAAATTCCCAAGGGGAAAGAAACTCAGAAGCTGCCAAGTCATAGCGAAGAACCCCATAGTTGAAAATCCCAGTATAGAGAACCGTTCCATCGCTAGATGTAGGCATTATGTCAGATTTATCAACGCCGAGAGAACCCCAAGGTGATTTCCAGGTTCCATTCCCAACCACCATTCGCAATACTCCGTCATCGAGCGTTCCAATGTGAACAACCCCATCGTGGATTGCTAAATCAGTAATTTCATCTGAAGACAAATCATCAAAATTAGGGGTTTGGGGAGATGTTCTTGGGTTCATAGTATGAGTTCGAACAACAACTGAATTGTACGATGAAAATACGGACAGGCCTTCATTTATGTGGGCAATTGCAACGTGCCCCGATATCGGGTCTGTGACAATGTGGTCAACCATGTTGTCGAGAAGACCATCTGATGTGGTAAACGTGACAATAGGAGGAGAGGGGGCGGAAGTTGCATCAATTTGTCTAAGACCATTTTCAGTCCCAAGATAGACGCGGGGCGGTAATGCAGCAGATCCAGAAGTTGCTGGCATGATGGCAATATCGGTGATTGGTGAACCAACATCTACTGATGGCAACCATCTTTGGATAGATTGGTCGAAACGGTCCAACGTCTGCCCACTTGCAGTGAATATGAGATTTCCACTCTCGGCAATGGGCCCCATTACTTCACCTGTTGGAGAAGTACCCAATAGAAGGGTGGCGTGAACTTGAGTGGGGGATGATGAAAGAAACTCAACGAGGCGCCCGCTTCCATCTGTGGCAAGAATGGCGTCATTTGCTGGTGCTCGAGATCCTATAGCTGGCCATTCAATTAAACTGTCAGAGCCACGGGAAAGGCCTGCTGTATTCAATAACAGGCCCGGATTAAATGAGCCCAATGTGGTATCATATGGGTGTAATGAAGTATCTGTCAAAACAAGAACAGATCCTGGAACATCGGACAAATCACGCACAAAGTTGGAAGAAAGCCCATTATTCGTATCCCACTTTTGCAACCACTGGGCTAAATTTAGGTCATAGCGGCCCACCCCGCCACCTTCTGTTGCCATCAACAGTTGATCACCCATTAGGTGAAGTTCATTCACATGATTGTCGGGAAGAAAGCCTTGTGCTGTCCAAGGTGATTGGGATAAGCCAGTATTGAGGTTAATCCTAAGAACTCCATCACCCGATGTTGCGATATAAAGGATATTTCCGTGTTCTAATGTATCTTGTACCGGGGAGGTTGGGGCCCAATTAGCAGTAGAACAATCCCAATTATCGCCTGATTGAGAAATTAACAGTTTACAAGCAATGCCATCGCCCAAACCAAAAATTTGGCCATTAGCACTTTGATGGAGATAATCAACACCGTTTGCTGCAGGCACGCTCATTGGTTGAGAAATCCCACTATCTAAATCCCATGAAAGAAGAGAATGGTTCTCTGCCAGACCAAGAAGGCGGCTTCGAGATGAATCAACTAGAAGAGATGTTGGCGGATCTGAAGAATCAGCCACGTCAACAACAGAAGGGTTGATGTTTCGATCAAGAGAAATAAGGCCAAAATTGCTAACTGAAAGAAAGAGGCGTCCGTCATGAGGGTGTAGGGCTGTTGCCAAGATAGAGAAGTTTTCTTGTGAAAAGGAAACGATTGGGTCTAATGGACGAAGTGTTTCTACAGACAGATGCGTAATATTTGCACCATCTGGAATATCCCACCCAGTTGTTACATCTGCGCCTTGATTAATGCGCCCAGAATGAGATTTTCCATCAATAAATTCAGTTGTATGCCCAAATCCACCAAGTGCGCTCGCATCTAGCACAATCTCCCTTCCCGAACCTGCTTCCAAAACAGGAGAGTCAATCCAAACGCCTGTTTGACCATCAACCCTAACTTCGAATGTCAGGTTTGAAATCAATGCGCTGGGGGCGAAGGGAATCGTAAAACCCCCCTCAGCAGGAACTCCATTGACGAAATCTGCACCTGTTGCATTTATCCTCATCCAACCAGTGTCATTAGACCCTTCTTTGGGCCAAGCAACTGACCATGCATGCCCCCCTTGGTGCGCTGCTGCAACAGGTACTATTGGAAGGAGAAGGGAAGTCAACATCAGCATACAAATTACTGGGCCTATACGAGTTAGGGGCGCAGCACCATCTGAGGACATGAAAGGGGTACAATTCTGACTCCCTTATCAATCGGCGCGTCACATGGACAAAGATGATCACTCATATACCAAGAAATAAATGGTGTTTTTTAATAAGAATTAGAGATCTTACCCTCATCACCTATCCGAAGAAGTCGGATGGTGCTTGTTGACCCAGAAATTGCGAGAGGCGAGCCAGAAGTTGTAACTACGAGATCGCCTGATTTAATGCGACCACTGGTAAAGAGAAGAGAAAGAGCATTCTGAATCGTGTCTCGACTCCTTGGCGCTTCTTCGACCAAGACCGAATCAACACCTCGAAGAAGAGTTGAACGGCGAACTGCCCGTTCACGGTCTGTAATGGCAATGACAGTAAAAGGTGGACGATAACCTGATGCTAGGCGGGCTGCTGTACAGTGTTCTGTGCATACGAGAAGATGATCTGCTTCAACTTCATCCGCAAGAACGACTGCAGCATGGGCCAATGCCCGGGTAGAGAGATATTTGGTAGAGGAAATCGGGGTTTTTACCCCTGCAATTTGCAGGTCTACCTTAGAGGCAATTCTAGACATGGTTTCTACCGTCGTAATTGGGTGGGCTCCAACTGCAGTTTCGCCTGAAAGCATGAGGGCTGAAGCCCCCTGGCGGATCCCATTTGCAATATCCATCACTTCCGCCCTAGTTGGAACTGGATTCTCAATCATTGATTCAAGGACTTGGGTGGCCACAATAGCTGGAATTCCTCTAGCCATTGCGCCATTAAGAATACGTTCTTGCGCAAATGGAAGTTCTTCAAGAGGTACTTCAACACCGAGATCCCCCCGTGCCACCATCACACCATCAATCTGGTCGAGAATTTCATCAAGTTGTTTGAGGGCGCTTGGGTGTTCTATTTTAGCAATCACAGGGGTATGGCGACCCGCTGCTTTCACCGCATCTTTTGCGGGATAGAGGTCCTCAGGGGTCCTAACATAAGATACAGCAATGAAATCAATCTCATGTGATAGAGCGTGTTCAAGTGCAAGCTTGTCCTTTTCCCCAATGGATGGTAATCGCACAACAGTACCTGGAACGTTGATGCCTTTTCGTTCAGTGATCTTGCCGCCATCTACAACGCGTAATACAACTGTTTTTCCTGGCCCATTTGCGGGAACCTCAACAATAAGGCGAACAATCCCATCTGCAAGCAATACTGGATCATCGGTTTGAAGATCTGATGAAAGGCCCGCATATGGGACTGGCGTGTGGTGCGTGGTGAATTCACGCTCCACAGGACTCGAATCACCGAGTAATTCTGCCGAGGATCGCATATCTGGAGTTACATCCCTCCCATTTTCCCGCCCACAATGGAAAATTAAGCGATCGCCTGATCGAAGGTCGAGAGTTTCTTCAAAACGGCCTAGACGTAGTTTTGGACCAGGCAGGTCGGCGAGCAAGCCCAATGGAATTCCTTCCTCGTCACTTATCTTTCGCAGGCGGCGGATTAAACTTGATTTATCTTCTAAAGAA
Source organism: uncultured Candidatus Poseidoniales archaeon (assembly GCA_964389655.1). Taxonomy (GTDB): domain Archaea; phylum Thermoplasmatota; class Poseidoniia; order Poseidoniales; family CAYMED01; genus CAYMED01. Next base: position 87,508 of record CAYMED010000004.1, on the reverse strand, counting down.
CCATGACTATAATTCAATCGAGCCACATTAAGCCCCGCCCTCAGCAAGGCCCGGATGCTGGCTTCATCATCACTTGCAGGACCAATTGTCCCCACTATCCGCGTTCGGCGCATGTCTATCCGAGGAAGTACTACACATTGAATGCGACGGATGAAAATTAAGGGGAATGGATATGGAGTAAGACTGTGGCAGGAGGCCAATATGGGTGCTAAAGAGCGGCGCGAACTGAAAAAAAGTGCACTTCATTACCATGCACGACACCCTCCGGGGAAAGTCTCCGTTCAACCTTCAAAGCCCCATACATCTCAAAGAGATTTAACTTTAGCATATTCACCAGGGGTCGCGTTTCCATGTCTCGAAATAGAGAAAAATAAGGAGGATGTCTACAAATACACTTCAAAGGGAAATCTTGTGGCAGTGATCTCAAATGGCACTGCTGTATTGGGTCTAGGCGATATTGGCGCGCTTGCCGGAAAGCCAGTCATGGAAGGAAAGGGTTTGTTGTTCAAAACATTTGCAGACATTGATGTATTTGATATCGAAATTGATGCTACTGACCCCGATTTATTCGTACAAACCGTAGTAAATATAGCTCCAACATTTGGCGGTATTAACCTAGAAGATGTAAAGGCGCCTGAATGCTTTGAGATCGAGAGAAGGATTGCGGAAAAAACAGACATTCCCGTAATGCACGATGACCAGCATGGGACAGCGATTATTTCCGGTGCTGCCCTCCTTAATGCGGCAGAACTACAAAACAAAATATTGGGGGATATGAAGGTCGTAATCGTTGGTGCGGGGGCAAGTGCAATTGCATGTGGAAAACATTACATTGCATTAGGAATTAATTCTGAAAATATTACGATGGTTGATTCAAAGGGAATACTGACAAAGAAGAGGTTTGAAGCGGGTGAATTGAATGAATACAAGCAAGAATTCATTGTAGATCGAAAAAATGGCTCGTTGGCTGATGCATTAAATGGTGCAGACATGTTGTTAGGGCTAAGTCGAGGGGGTCTTGTAACTTCAGAGATGGTTGAAAAAATGGCGGATCGTCCCATCATTTTCGCGTTGGCAAATCCAGATCCTGAAATCCTACCTGAAGACGTATTGAAAGTGCGTGATGATGCCATCATTGCAACTGGGCGCACTGACTATCCAAATCAAGTCAATAATGTACTGGGCTTCCCATATATTTTCCGAGGGGCCTTGGATGTGCGGGCAAGAGACATCACTGATAACATGAAAATGGCCGCAACAATGGCACTCGCAAAATTAGCAAAAGAAGCCGTTCCTGATGAGGTCATTCGCGCTTATGGGGGTAAGCACCTTAAATTTGGGCCGGATTATATTATTCCAAAGCCATTTGATCGAAGAGTATTGATTTGGGAAGCGGCAGCAGTTGCCGAAGCGGCCGTAGGAGAGGGTGTAGCGAAAATATCAAAGGAAGAATTTGATGTTAGCGCCTATCGTGAAGAACTTGAAGCACGCTTAGGATTGACATATTCATTGATTAGGAACGTCGTCCATGACGTTTCGGGAAAGGGGGTCAAAATTGTATTTCCAGAAGGAGATCACCCAGCAATATTGCGGGCCGCTGCTGAATGTGTTTCCGAGGGAATTTGTGTCCCAACACTTCTCGGGCCAGAAAAAACAATCAGGCAAAGAATCGGTGAGATGGGGCTGGACCTCGACGTCCCGATCATAAATCCTAGAAAAGATGACAGAAGGCACGGCGCCTATGCAACTGCACTTTCTGAGCGGCGAGCACGAAAAGGGGTTACTTGGGCGGATGCAAAAAGGTTACTTAAATCAAGAATTTATTTTGGGGCTCAAATGCTGGCATCGGGAGAAGTTGATGGTTTTCTTGGTGGAGTCACAAGACATTATCCTGAAGTCTTAAGGCCGTGTATTGAAACAATTGGGGTTGACCCGGATGCACATTGCCTGATAGGAAGTTACTTGATGACTGTAAAAGGCAGAGTTATGTTCATTGGGGACGCAACAGTGAATCGATACCCCGATGAACGGCAATTAGCTGAAATTGCAATTCAGACATCGGTCGTTGCACGAAGGTTTGGGATTGAGCCTATTGTTGCAATGCTGTCATTCTCAAACTTTGGATCTGCTAGGCATTTACGCACGGATCGAATTGAAAAATCAATTGAAATGGTGCGCGAAATGGATCCTGATCTGATCATTGATGGACCTATGCAAGCAGATACTGCACTTGATCAAACAATTCAACTAGAGTACCCGCATATGGCATTTAATGGACCCGCAAATGTATTGATCTGTCCAAACCTCTCTGCAGCGAATATAGCATACAAGTTGCTTGCACAATTAGGGGGAGCAGATATGACAGGACCAATACTTTCCGGGCTTGCTAAGCCAGTTCATGTCCTCCAACGGAATGATGATGTTAGAGAAATTGTAAGAATGGCTGCAATCTGCGCAGAGGAAGCGCTTGAAGGAGGTTGAATCGGCTGATGCAACTTTCGAATGAACCATCAAATATCTGGTGTTTTGCGAATGGTGGGGAGTTGTTTCAGGCCATATTGTGAAAGAAACCAGGTTATTTTACGGCCTCTTCCTTTACTATCAGCCAACTTTTTCTCCATGAGTTGTTTGAGATGATATCGCATAAGCTGCCGAGATGCATCCAATTTAATTTGAATTTCAGAAGATGTAATTCCAATTTCCCCCACTTCAAATAATATTTCAAGAATAGCACGCTGCATCCCAGATAATGGGTGCTCAATTTCATGCAATTTTGTGGAATCTATGCCCGAAACAGCATATCTTCGCCTCCTACCATCCTGCCAGGAAATAATAGCACCTGATTTCTCCAATTGATGGAGGTGGTGGGCTGTCACACCATTTGCCAAATTAAGTGCGTCACGGAGTGCTGAAAAAAAGATTCCGGGGTGTGCTTCAACATATCCTTGAATACGGCCCCGTGTTTGAATATCGTGTTCTTTCCCATGTCGGGCTGCTAAAAGTGGGCCGAGAATTGACATCAGAAGAGTTGTTCGTATCCCCTCTGAAATAAACACGCCCGTTGTCATTCCACCAAGCAGGCTAAGAGACACGAAAACCATGAATAGCCATACAACAACAGTTGTTGGCAATTGATTCACAGATGATAAGCCTCTTTCAGCGTATGTTTGTGAAAGACGTGATTGATTTTTTTCTGAATCAGATGTGGGTTTAGCACTCAATGATTCTTGGACCAAGGAAGAACTCAATTCCGATTCCTCCGATGTGGAATCACCAGATCCCCGATCCTCTTCTTCACTTGATTGAGGGTTCGTTGAAGAATCATCGTCCCCATCCTTCTCCGATTGCCGCTCATTTTCCGCCTGTTGGCCGTTTTCAGGATCATCTGAAGAGTCACTAGAGTCTGCTAACGTAAGCGACTCGCTTCCAGAATCATTGCTGTCCGATGTGCCATTTCCACTTTCATTGTCCCCCCCGGTAGAATTATCGCTAGAACTTCCATTATTCAATTCATTTTTCCCATTTTGAGTGTTGTTTGAAGAGGTTTTTTCAGATCCTCCATCATCCATATCATTTGTTTGAGAAGAATTTGAAGACGAAATATTCGATGAAAGTAGTTGACCTGAGGAATTATCATAATTCGGGCCAGAAACATCTTCTGAACTCGCAGTGGCATCGAGGTCTATTGGGGAATTCCATTCATAATATGCGCTTGGCGCAAGGAAAAAAGCAATTAATGAACACGCCAAACTTGCAAAAATAAGGCAGCGTGTGAACCAAAAATCAGTACTCGCCACAGATTAAAAGAAAATTGCATATTTCATAACAGGGTTGGTTCAATGATTTTACTTTGAGAATAATTGCAAACATATGTGCATTGTATTCAACTCCTAATGCTATTTCTTATCAGAATTGCCCCGACCAATGAATTTAGCAATATTCCCGAAGATTGAACATGGACAAAAATATAGGAATTCAAACGTTGAATTCAAAGACACCTATCCAGCCGCCGGGATATATGAGCGGTGCCAGCCAGATTGTGATGGGAGAGGATGGACTTGAAGTTCCTGACAACCCAATCATCCATTTCATAGAAGGAGATGGGATTGGAGTCGATATTACTCCTGTGATGAAAGCCGTTGTTGATGGGGCTGTGAAATTAGCATATGGTGGTGCACGCAATATTGAATGGATTGAAGTGCTTGCTGGGCAAAAGGCGTATGATCTTACGGGTGAATGGTTACCTGAAAATACAAAAGAGGCAATGAGAAATGGTCTTGTTTCAATCAAAGGCCCCCTTACAACCCCCGTAGGAGGAGGGATACGAAGCCTAAATGTTGCACTTCGGCAACAACTTGACCTCTATGCTTGTGTAAGGCCCGTCCGTTGGTTTACGGGAACCCCAAGTCCTGTACGAAATCCAGATGACGTGGACATGATTATCTTTCGTGAAAATAGCGAAGATGTATACGCGGGAATTGAATGGGAGTCCGGCTCAGAAGAAGTACGAAAGATTATCAATTTCCTCCGAAATGAGATGGGAGTTGATAAAATTCGATTTCCAGATACAAGTGGAATTGGAATTAAACCCATCAGTAGTGAAGGAACGAATAGAATTGTCCGCGCTGCGATTCATTATGCAATTGACCAAGAAAAAAAGAGTGTTACGCTTGTGCACAAAGGAAATATCATGAAATTCACAGAAGGGAGTTTTCGGGATTGGGGATATCGACTCGCAAAGGATGAATTTGGAGCGCTTGAGATTGATGGGGGGCCATGGTGTAGCATTGTCAACCCAAACACTGGAACTGAAATTGTGATCAAAGATGTAATTGCTGATGCAATGTTACAGCAAATTCTGACGCGCCCAAGTGAATATGATGTTTTGACAACAATGAATCTCAATGGCGATTACATATCAGATGCACTTGCTGCTCAAGTAGGAGGAATTGGTATCGCACCTGGGGCCAATATCAATTACAATACAGGGGTCTCGATATTTGAGGCGACACATGGTACTGCTCCAAAATATGCTGGCCTCGACAAAGTGAATCCGGGATCTCTCATCCTTTCTGCAGAGATGATGTTGAGGCACATGGGATGGTTCGAGCCTGCTGACGCCATCATTCGGGGGATGGAAGGAGCAATCTCAGCAAAAACAGTCACATATGATTTTGAGCGGTTAATGGATAATGCTATACTTCTCAATTGCAGTGAATTTGGCGCAGCCATCATTTCACACATGTGAGTTATTTCTTACGTTCTAAGACCGTGGGGCGAATTCAAGTCTGATGCCCGTTATTCGGCGAAAAGGAGACATCGAATGAAGGGGGGGGCATGGAAATGGTGGGTGGGCTGGATTGCTGTGGTCGTAGTTCTATCATGCATCAGCAATCCCTTTCTGAAGGGAAAATTTGGGATGGGAAGTTGGATTCACATTTTTTTGGTGATGGTTGGGGCCCTACTCATCGGCATCACAATGTTATTTTTTCACGATCGATTTCAAACTGAAAACCCAATACAGCGGCGATTCCCAGTATTGTACTGGGGACGGTGGATTGCTGTCCAATTGGGCCCATTATTTCGCCAATATTGGTTTACAAATGATCTAGAAGAAAAGCCATTTGATCGAGTTACAAGAAATTGGATCTATGCAACATCAAAAGGAAAAGAGAATACAATTGGATTTGGCAGCCAAGTTGATTTTGAGGCAACTGGAACCTATGCTGTCATGCCCTCATTATTTAGACAACAAAAAAATGAACATACATATTCAAGGATCATTGGTGAACACACTGGCGTATCAAACCCATATCAGCTCACTCATTTTGTGAATATCTCCGCCATGTCTTATGGCTCTCTCTCAGCAAATGCAATTTCGTCATTGAATAAAGGAGCGGGACTTGCTGGAATCCTTCACAATACTGGCGAAGGGGGTCTATCCCCATATCACAAAAAAGGGGGTGACTTGATTTTTCAATTAGGTACTGGAAAGTTTGGGTGCCGGGATGAAAAAGGGGAATTCTCTGATGAAAGGTTTAGGGAAATTGTTCAATTTGAGAATGTACGGATGATTGAACTCAAATTGATGCAAGGGGCAAAGCCTGGGAAGGGAGGAATTCTCCCTATGGAGAAAATAACCAAGGAAATTTCCGAAATCCGCAAAGTTCCGGTGGGAAAAGATGTAATTTCACCGGCTCGCCATAGTGAATTTAGTGACTTGAAAGGGTTATTTGATTTTCTTGACAGGTTAAGAAAAATTGCAGATAAGCCGGTTGGAATCAAAATTGTCGTGGGCCACATAGAAGAAATTGAAATGATTGCTGAAGCAATGGCTTCAGAGCCAAAAAGAGGGCCCGATTTCATATCTGTTGATGGGGGGGAAGGGGGAACTGGCGCTGCCCCTCACGTCCTTGCCAGTCATGCTGGTATCCCAATGAAACAGGGTATTGCCATTGTAGATTGGGCCATGCGAAAGCACGGGGTTCGCGGTCGAGTACACCTCTTCTCTTCTGGCCAGATTGCAACCCCAATTGATGTGGCGGTAGCTATGGCTCTTGGAGCGGATGGAGTCAATATCGCTCGTGGATTTATGCTGTCCCTTGGTTGTATTCAAGCCCTTGATTGTAACTCAAATCATTGTCCAACTGGTATCGCGACACAGGATAAGCGTCTACAACGCGCCCTGAATGTCGAAGCCGCATCCAAGCGCGTTTCAAACTATATCAAAACCTTAGAAAAAGAAGTATACATGCTTTGCAATTCTTGTGGTTATTCGTCTCCAGATCAATTTACTGCAGACGATATCATGGTAGTCACGTCGCCGGGCCATCTTGATTATCTCAGCGAACTACACATCCAATCGGCATGGGAATCCGCCGCTGAGCGAAGTCAGGCACTTGCTAGCGGAATGACGGTTGGCGAAAATAAGCAATTTAACTAGGAAAAATATCCGATCATGGTCTAATTTAGCATGCAATTCCTTCAACCCTGTTTGACATCAGCAAGTGTTGCACCAGATAAGCGCAACAGTTCATTTGGCGTTATTGAAAAAACAGTCTGAGTTGTTCCTGCAGCACCCCAGACAAGGGAATGTTGCAGCAAATCCTCATCCATAAACGAGATTAACTTTTTCTGGTGGGCGAATGGTGGGACGCCCCCAATGGCATATCCTGTGCTTTTGTGAACATATTCTGCATCAGACAGACTCACCTTGTAACCAAGTATGGCCTTCATTTTCTTCTTTCGATCAACTCGGTTCACACCTGATGTAATTACAAGAATGGGGCCTTTTTCACTTCGAAAAATAATCGATTTAGCGATATGAGCAACATCGCATCCAAGTTGGGTTGCAGCATCATGAGAGGTTCTAGTACCTTCGTCATAGCGCCTAATTTCTGGTAAGAATCCGAGTTTTTTGCACTCGAGTTGCCAAATATTGGATTCGCCCACAACCCAGTTATAGGGTGAAACAATGTTCAGACTTTCGCTTCAATGTTGATGGCAAGCCCTGTTAAGGTGGCCTTGTTGTGTCTTAGATGATGCTTACTCTTGTTTTCTTCGGGCACCGAATGCTGCACCCAACAAGGCAAGAGCGGCGAGACCAACCGGGAAGCCAGGAACAAATCCGCCGGTTGATTCTGCAGATTCAACGTCAGCTCCAACGGGTGGGTCTGTGACCTGTACGGTCAAATTTACAGAACCTGCAAATGTACCATCGGCCCATGTAATTTGAAGAAGAATGTCTGGTGAGCCCACTGGTAAAACAACCAGCATTTTTGCCTTTGATGATGAATCCTCAAAACTCATACTCTGCCCAGTCGCGGGTAGATTCAACGTGATAGCAACATTGTCACCATCGGGATCAACACAAACCGCTTCAATCGTGACAGATCCTGCTTGAACAGATGTTGTGTGCTCTGAGTGACCGCTTGTTGCCTTGACCAATTTATTAGCAGATACGGCAGTATCACCATCATCCCTACTCATCAACACATCACAGATTGGAGCACTGTTTTCGCTCGTATTTGGCAATTCTTCACCAATGGGTGTTCCATCTGGACAACCATTTGTGGTTTCAGCATAATCTATTGGACATTTGTCCTCCTCTCCAATGAGGCCATCCCCATCGGGATCATTTTCATCAGGGCAACCATCATTCGCAGCTGGACCAGATTGACGAACACATCGATCACGATAATCAAGAACGCCATCATTGTCAAAGTCATCTCCTAGGCAACCATCGTATTGTGTTGTTCCATTCACCAACGGGCATGAATCATCCTTATTGAGAATACCATCTCCATCGGGATCTCCTTCGGGATCGTCTTCGACATGGAATGGTTGAATTTTCCAACCTTTGGCGCTAATTTCACCGGGTGATGATAGTTCATACATTATGATAAATATCAGCCATTCTCCACCTGAAATTCGAATACCTCCGAGACTATCGCTCCAACCATCACTGCTTGAAGTCCATTCCCCTCCACCTTCGACTTCATCGTCGTCCTCACCCACCATACGTTCATCCATCGGTATGAGCCCCCACATGACGTGGGTGGTTTTTCCCAAGGCTGCCCCAACAGAGGGAGTTACGGAAAAGTCAATGCCAAAATTTGTGTATGCCTTGCAAGGATTTGCACCACAATTTGTTGCGGCAGTTACTGTCCAATCAGATGCGCCACCCACATGAGTTTTTCCAGCCCACTCTGCATTGTTCAGCCGGTATGCACCACTATCAGTTAAGTCTCTTCCATCTTGTTTAACCTTTACATCGAAAGTGTACACGCCATCGGAAATTCCTGAAAAATCAATTATATTCCCCCATAGAGACGAGGATGTGAAATCCATTTCTTGGGATGATACTGACGCCCCTGTATGATCTATGAGTGATATATTTACAGTAGTGGGGCCTGTTAGTGGCCAACCTTCTTTTGGACGCTCATAGTCTATGAACACAGATACATCATCGCCAGATGCAAACCAGTGTTGTGTAAACAGTAAATCGACTTCGGGGCCATGATAATCAATACTGATGTGCTCAAATCTCTCCCCACCCACTGCATATCCTTCATGATCAATCACTGTAAGACAGATCCCATACTGACCACGACTGAGTTTGCCAAGGTCTACTTCGCTGATGGATGTCGTATCGGATGGCGCCGTATTGGTTGTAACGGGCGCGTCACCAACAATAGATGTTCCTTGATCGAGCAGATCCCCTGGATCACCGCATCCTCCTGCATCAGAATAAAGTTCCCATTTAACGGCATAAGTGATTGAGGAGTTGGAATCAAGATCATCCAACCATATGCTCAATTTCGTGGATGCTTCTGTGTGACATTGCAGGTGTCCCCATTCGGAAATCCCCGGATCATCATCACACATCCCACTTACGTGACTAATATAGCCACTAAGAGCAGTGACAAATACGGTTTCAGATGATTTGATCATTTCTGCACCGTTGTCAATCTCAACCGAAATCGTATGTAATCCACGCTCGAGCTCGTGCCAATCATGACCCAAATCGAGGATATTATAGGGCCCACGGACATACTCTGTTGAGTGGTGTGTTGTCGTGCTTGTGGTCCCTGCAGGATCTGTTATGCTCCATGTGATATTCCATTCGCTTTGATCTGGAAGCCATGCTGCAAGTAATTGTGCATGAACATAATCTCTTTCAGCATGGGCAGTAACATGAACGAGTTCATTTCCAAATCGAAGCAATTTACATGACCACGCGGGATTGAAGTGGCCGGTGCCGGCGAGATCTTCACCTTGTTTGGCAATATCTAATAACAGACATGCCGCATATAGTCCAGAGGGAAGATTGAGCATCACGTTGAATTGATCTTGTGAACTGTTTCCATAAACAATGTATGATGATTCACTGTCGGTGATTGGGGCATCATTTCCACCACTTCCCATTCTGTTAAGGTTATACCACCCTTCTTGGTCGGGGTTCCACCGCCATTCCTCCGACAAAAGATCATTGATTGTTTTCATATTGAGTTCATACACTCTCCATTCAACGAGATGAGTTGAAGAAGAATTGGCAGTAACGCTGACGGGGATATATACATCTTGCCCGTATGGGTAAGGGGATTGGTCGTTTATGTCAAACCAGCCCCTAATATCGAAGTCTCTGCTAATTTGCTGCATCGTGCCATTAACATCAAGTGTGCTTGAGATTGTGTGTACTCCTGGGTCAAGTCCTGAGAATTTACAGTCAAAAGTAATGGTGTATCGGTTATTAGAGACATCACGTACGTCGGGCCCAAGGGCACATCCATCTGGAATTTCCTTCTCTTCGTGGTGTTCTGGTAAATGGCAGTGTGGCTGATATCCATCCTCATTTTCGTGATATTCGCCGCCGCTCATCTCACATTCTTCTTTTGTCATCGTATAATTTTCGTCGCCTTTAGCATCGGTTGAATTCCATTCACCAGAAGATGAATCATCAAGGCTCCATTGGATTTTGACGTTTTCCCAGTCATCTTCTAACACTAGAGCATAAGGGAATTCCACCATCATGTAGGCGGTGCCCTTCCCCCCCATCCCATCATCAAACCAGACTTCAGGTGTTGGTTCTCCAACATACATCTCAAATGATTTATGCCCTTTATGATGATAAGCACCATTTTCATTCAAGTAAAGCGACAAGGATAATTCGTATTTTCCATCATCGAGGAGGCCAAACTCAACTTTCTTAGAACGCGCATCGAATTGACCATTACATACCGACCATTCGCAATCCTGGTTGGTCCTTGGCTCAAGGCGATACTCAATTCGATACATTCCATTTTCATCCCCCCCCCGATATCCAATAATTGGAGATACAGGTTCATTAGATGGCCATGGGCTCGAATCTTCAACATACAACCTAGCAGGGAAATAAATTGTATCAATTAGTGAGGCAATTTCATTTCCATTCGAATCGAAAAGTGTTCCAGTAAAGGTTGCTGAAACTGCTGAATCATCCAATTCAAAGAACATCTCTTCATGACAGCATTCCCCAGATGGCCATGAAATGGTCCCATTCTCATCGGCAATCCCATCTCCATCAAAATCAAGGGACCACATAAGAGAATAATCACGGTTCCAATGCTCGATTTCATGAACATGAATGTTGAGTCTAAAGCGATCTTCGTCTTCCATCCAATGATCATACTTGATCACGGGCGGACCTTTATGGAAGTGCCAACAATGTTCATCCCAATCTTTTGGATCAACCTTCTCGCCGAGGTCGTTGTACAATGCTGCACAAAGACGGTAACTCCCATTCCCTACATCCAATATTAATTGGTGCCGGGGTTTCTGGACAGTGCCTTCGTAGAGGGGGTTATTTTCATCCCAATCGCCCGAGACATCATAGAATCTCCATCTTATTTCCCACCCACTTGCATTTTCATCAATGCCAGGGGCATACATGAGCGGACGGAGATTGTCATTTCCAGAATATCTATGGCACCCTTGACAATGCAATTCGGGATCCATAGTTAACTGAATGCTTTCCATATCAATGGTGTAGTTAGAGTCAGGGGTGAACTCCTCCAATTCAATTACTAATTCATATGATCCCGATGTTGCACCATGGACTGACCACCATGTCTCTGATGTAATATCAACACAATATTGGTCTCCAAATTCCCCACAATGCGTCGCTCCATTCCATCCGCCACGAATCCCTTCGCCTAGACTATTGCCATTTTTTGTAAGAGACCATCGGATCGAGTAATTCGTGTTTGAATCGTGGTCAGACTCAGACCCTACAGTATAAGCATGGAAATGAAGCCCGTTTTCATTCAAATGAGTGTTTGCAAAAATTTGCTCATTGTCTTTGGCAAAGCGCCTGCAATCCCCAAAGTGCCAATTATCTGGCCCATTGGATTGTTCCTTCGGATATATGTTGAAACAGATTTCACCTGCATCATAATCAACATTTTCTGAAATTAGGGTTGATGAGGAACTAAGATCTGCATCTTTGCGGGTCACGTCAGAATAATCCACGTTTTTGCCATTTTGTGTTATTTTTCTCATCGTATAATCATATCGAATATCCTCGTTGTTTCCACCCAAAGCCATTGCAGTGATTGTCGCATTAAATATACCATCTGTGACAATACGGTCTGTGTTGTCTAATTTGAACCAAGGGTGCACCTTTGCAGTATGGGTTGTGGACTCAATCAACGTCCCATTATCCGTACTGTTAAGATTAAGCTGCCCAACCATTATCGAAATTGTATGGTCACCGGACTCTGTTGCTGGATAGCGATTATCATCGCTATGGATGCCGCCATGTGAATAATCCCTGATTTCCGCTCCAGAAACGTGTCCATATGATCCCGAAGCGACTGTGCTTCCGCTTGGGTCATCAATCGTATAATTCCATCCAAGTTTACCAAAGGATCCAAATCCACGGGTTTGAATCCTGAATGCCAGTCCTTCGGAATCCATCCATGATTCAACATGAATTATAGGCGCGTTAATGAGAACATCCGAACACATCTCTGAAATATGGTCTCGTTGCAACAAGGAAGACATATTGTAAGCACGAGCACATAAGTGGTATGCACCCTTCCCAAAAGTGGAAAAATCAACTGAAAAGTTGTCGTCTTTTGTTCCACCGTCGAGCAAATGCCCTGTGAAACTGTCATGAATATCCCAATCAATTTCAAATTTTGAGATGGAATCTGAACCAGTTAATCGAACGTCGACTATAGGATCTACAGAGGCGCTTTCTGGATCGAGGTCCTCCCAGTCGAGGATACCGTCATTGTCGTCGTCAGTATCGACTGAGTTTTCGATTCCGTCGCCGTCGATATCATCATCTAGGTTATTTGCTATGCCATCGCCATCCATGTCACGTGCTTGGTGAAAGGATAACCAGGGTGAAGGGGTAAACAAGAGGATGACTGTTTCTTGGTCATTAGGAGATGAATCATTCGACCAACTCACATTGAATGAGAGTGTCTCTGTATCAGAAATATGGAATGTATGGCTTGTATGTCCTGAAAATCCATTTGGGCCAACCGTATCTTGGAGGGCCGACTGATTAGACATCTCAATTGTTAGTTGTGCGTTGTTGCCTAGACAATCATCTGTTGGTTCACATATAACCCATACATGGAGATCAATATCACCCATGTCTTGATATATATCGATCTTAATGTGGGATGACACACCTATTTTGGTTTGATCTTCATAATGAAGTTCCGCTGCGGAAGCAGGGGAGGCAACTGGCACGAATGCTGCCAATGCAAACAAAAGCATCACTAGCGGCGCGCGGCGATTAACTGGAGAAACATCTCTAGGCATTGCTGTTCGTCACGACCGGACCCTCATAGGTCTTTTGTTTGAATTAAAAGCCTGATTCGACGGGGAATTAGGCTTTTTTGGTTTCACCGATTAATCTCTGTAGACCTTCAGCATCGGAAATTACGGCAAAACCAAATCGATCTTCAAGGGCGCGCTGAATCATGATGAAATCTGAATCCATCGTAGCCACTGCAACGGATTGAATTCCCGACAGGGAAGACTCAGCGATCGACATTGCTTCCATCATAACTTCCAAATCCCCTGTTTCTGGATAGATTTTATCCCCCCTCAATTCAGTTCTAACTTCTTTCCTTTTAATTCGGTTAATCTGAACAAATGTATCATAGTGGCTACAAAGAAGGTCTTCAATCAATGGAACGGCTTCTTCATTCATCTCATGGCCCAGTGCTGGCCAAGTCGACCACCGTTTGAGGACCGAATCTCTTGTTTTTTCAGCGATTGAAGAAATTTTATCCGAAATATCAGAGGATAAAAGAACGTTGTCAAACAATGCCAGTGCCTCATCCTTGTGCTTCCATTTTTCCATTTCACCATCTCGCACGACAGGAGGTATCCAACCTAGAATTGATTTAGATTCAATTTGCTTGAGGAGGCGGCGGCGAAACGCAGTGCGGCCCCCTAATTCAAGAACAATGTCGGGCCCTAGGCCAACTTCTTGTGCGATTTCATCCCTCAAGGCATCGACTAGAATATTCGTATCAAGAATGACAAGGGGTTTCAGGTCAAGATGGTGAAAATGCTTCCGTTTCCGTATGGGTATTTTTGCCTCATGCAACTTGAATAAAGAACGGCCAAGTGAAATTAATTGTCGCTTTGATGATTCCCAAAATCGGTCTGATGAAAGGCATTGCTCGATCATACGAAGTGCTGCTGATGGATCATTTCTTGCTACTGATTCGACAAGTGGGCCAATTGCCTCATGATCACCCTCCTCAAAGGCCATTCGAAATCTTAGTCTTGCGGGTGCACGCTCACGGTTTGTACGAACTAATCGTTCACGTTGCCTGCGTAATGTTGCTCGTATTCTCCCGGTAAATGGCTCAGGAGGCAGTAAATGTCGATGTCTAGATGGGTAATCAAGCAGTCCTTCAAGAATTTCTATCGATACATCCCGCCGAACAGTTCTCTGTTCTTCCCCCTCCTCATTGACTCGAACCTCAAGTGTTTCAGTAGAACAGTGCTCAATTAACTTCTTTCGCGCCGTGTCACCGTTTCCTTTCGACATCAAGTGATTAATGGAAAGGTATAGTTGGAAATCTTCTGTAACCATAGACCGAAGTGATGAAATGTCATTGAGAAGATTCAAGGCATCATCCCAATGTTTTCCACGCGCCAATCCAATTAGTGCAAGTCTGCCAAATCGAACGCGGTTTTCCAAATCAGTTTCCTGATTTTTGGCAGCATGGACCCATAAGCGAGCTGCCCGACGATAATCCCCTTGTTTGTCATGATATCCCGCCTGCACTGCAGCAGCAGCACTGTGCCTTGGATCATTTACGCGATACCATTCCATTAGTTGATGAATACCCAATCCATGTTCTACAACGAGTTGAGTGATTGCGCCGAGAATTCGGCCTTTAAGATCCCCTTCTTCGAGAATTTTTTGTAGAATTGATTCTGATTCAATAATTGATTGCGGATCTTGTGTCCGTTGCAATAAAACAGCGGCTCGAGATATTTCTAGAGTTGAAATCAGTGTGTTGAATAATGCACGTTCAATAGTATTGAAATCCGCATTCGAAACTGATTGACGTAATACATCTAAACGACGGTCTGCAACAAGACCATCACCCCCTTCTGCGAGGGCTCTTCGGCATTGTTTCAGTGCCTTGTAGCCATTCAAATCAAGTCCAAATTGAGTAGGACCCGCTCCTTCTTTTTCATCAGAGATACCACCATCCAGGTGATGTAACAAGGCATTAGATATTGAGGAAACCGTATCAGGAACTAATTTTGCATTGGCATCCCGCAATGACTTAATTGCGGTATGGCGGGCAGTAGATCTTGCTTCAACTGAAGGGCCCTCAGGCTCAGCAGGGTGCAAATGTGCTGAAATAAGGGCGGCATGGGGGTGGAGCATACCTGCTTCTGGACCAAGTCGTTCGAGGAGTTTGCTTAACACACCAATATTAACTGAAGAAAGAAGAACGTCAATCAACACAGAAGATGATTGGGACCAATTTTCCACATCTAGTTCAATGATTGCCTCTGTTGCGCTGACACGCAAGTTCTCGGCAATCCTTTGTTCTGAAATCACGGCGAGAAGGGATTGAGCATCCATTTCCCAAAACTTGGATCGTAACCAATCCCCGCCAACTTCGCTGCCTTTTGCAGCCAATTCACGTACTGTGTCAATTGCTTTGGATAAGTCATCGGCGTCCTCGGGCAAATATTTCTCCGCATTCAGAATGTCCCCTTTCCGTAAAAGGGCAACCACGATCCACCACCTTATTCTTCGCCGGGCTGAAGCATCGTCTTCAGAAAGCAATGATTCCCCTGCTTGAAGTTCTTTCAAACTCACTTTGTACCCTTCCTCAGGGGCGCATTTCCACGCGGCTATGCGGAGAGCGGTGGATAGGTGATCGGTTTCCTTGTTTGATACAGATTCCTGAAACCCATCACTTATTCCATCTCGAAGTTGCATTAGCGTCAGCAAATCCGTCGCTGTTTCAACCCCATCTCCAGAAACTGCAAGCAAGAGCTCTTTGGCATCATCTCGTTTCGCTGAGATAGATAATATCGCGCCAAGGAGGCCCCCTTCCCCTTCAATGGAAAATAGAGATGGGTGCAAGAATGGGTTTAAATCAAGGTTTTTTCCACGTTTTCTAGTTTGAATGGCCTGCGTTAAGTTTCGCAAATTCACCTGTGCATCGGGTGAAAGGGCATAAGGAATTGGTTTTTTCAACCACCAAAGTAATTGAGTAAGATCCATTGGGTCAATGCGCGATGCGGCATACCACCCCGTGATATCAAAATCTTGGGTTGATTCTGAAACATCTAGCACAGGCATTTCAATAAATTCTGCCACCGCGGGGGATAATTCTGAAATTTTAGCCCATACTGGATGTACGCCCTTGTCACATTCCTTACGAAGAGATGACAAGACCTCATCGGCATGTTTTGGTGAATTAAGGCCATTCTCATGTCGTATCTTCAAGCAAGCCCATCGCATGGCTGCAGAGAGGTTTTCATCTTCCAAGTCGACTTCTAGTAGCCAGCGTTCTCGTTCTGGGCGCCGTTCATTTCTCCCGCCGGGTCCTCGGCGCATACCCCTACGAATTGTGTGCCCTTTGCTCTCTTTATCATCTGAGAGAAGTAGGCACATCATGAGACCCCTTTCTCCATTATCTAACAATTTCCACGATGTATCTGACATGGCAGCGCGCAATTTCTCAGGTGCATTGCCCTGTGCCCCACGTGCGCGGTCGACACAGGTGAGTAAATCCCGTTCCATGGTGCCCAATTCGCCGTCGGATCGTTGCTCTTCAATCCTCTCTATTCAATTGCACCACAATCGGAGCCGTTGAATCAGTGAACACCACGCCATCTCCGTGGACCTAGTTCGGACTGCAGTGCTCTTGATGCACCCGATCCTCGCACTTTGCTTCCTTTCATGGCTATGGTGGCAGCACGCTTGGAGGGGAAGAGGGAGGCGTTTACGAGGGGAGGAAAGGAAAAGCGCACTGGATGCCCATGAGCGGTGGGGGAACCGAATTATCTGGTGTGCAATCTTGCTTGTTTTACTTGGATATGGAGCAAATATTATTCGTCAATCGATCGATGGAAAATCACTTCTTCGAGCAATGTTGCCAATGCATCCGCATGGGGCATTTGGAAGTATGGGAGTGTTCTTACTTGCAATCACATGGTCGAAGGGAAGAGCTGTCAAAAAAAGTAAAGAAAAGAAAGAACCGTTTGCACACGAAATGAAGCGCCATGGTCGGGCGGCGGATTTGGTACTGATTCTTGCGGGATTAGATGCATTCATTGGCCTAATTTATCTTATCTCAATCCTTTAATGGAGATCGGCCATGGCGCCATTCTTCCAGCCATGCAGCGATGTTTCGATCGATATCGTCCTTGGTAACGGGGCGTTTCACAACCTCTTGTGAATCATCAATCGCCATGATACGACACCCACAGGCATTTGCATGTCCCCCGCCAGTTGCATCGAGTTTTGTAGCAAGGCGGGTGAGGTCCATAACCCCATTTGTGCCATGCAGGAAGGAATTGTTGTAGAAAGAGACTGAGTAAGGGGGCCTATTAGAATCATCTAAATCCCCACCCAAGTACCCCTTTACTACACACACTGCATCAACATCATCCCCCCAATATGCAGTGAAGAGAAAGCCATTCGTGCCCAATCCTGTGTCTTCTAACCTAGCAATCCCAATACGGTCAATGATTTTCCCTTTTGAAGGAAGTAACTCAATAATCATCCGATTACTTTCTTCTGCTGCATTCACGCGTGCAATTACCTCGGGTTCCATCATGATCTCTTCCAAGGGGGTACAAGCAACCAACCAATCAAGGACTTTGAGAACATATTCAGTATCATCTAATCCGATCGTGCGAGAAAGTTTGGTCGTGGCATCAGGGTCTAAAAATTCATCAGGGGTTAATCTTCCACTGTCAATCTTGTCAACCATGTCCATCATTTCACCTAATGCGGATAAATCAAATTTTGTTCGAAATAACTCATAGGCTACTCTCGCGGCTGAGTCTAAGGGCTCCCAAATCGATTTTCCCCCTTTCAAAGAATGCTCTCTTTTTTCTTCGCTCGTTGGCTTATTTGTAAGGTGGTGATCTAACCACAGTCCACAATTTGGGTGAAAGGGAAGATCGCAAATTGCCGTATTTATGTTGATGATTGATTCTATTTCGGGCTCTCGCATTCGGGCTGGATGAGCGAAATATACGGAAGCCTTTGGATAGACCATTTTGAGAACCGCTGTGGCCATAAGTCCATCCAAATCACAGTCAGCAACAATTCGTTCAATATTGGGGACGCCGCTCAAAGGGTCGGCGGCGGCTGGGGCAGCAGTCATCATCCTGCCGAGGACCACTCATTGATCCACCTTTCCCCAACATATTCGCCGATCGCTTGATGAAGGAGGCAATATGAGCATGGGGTGTGGAAACAAGTTGTGGAATTGTCCTCGTAAATTGTGATAGCGTCTTGCTGTTGCTTCATCGATTAGGGCATTGGGACTTGCCAAAGGGACATATCGAAGATGGGGAAGAGCATATTGAGACGGCACTCAGGGAATTGAAAGAAGAAACCGGAATCGAAAATGTGATAATTGATCATGAATTCAAATCACATTCAGAATATGCGTACAAAAACTCCGGGCGCCTAAAAAAGAAACAAGTTCATTGGTTCTTAGCGACAACAACTGAAATTGATGTGGTTCTCTCTCGAGAGCATGATGCGCATGTGTGGTTGGATTGGGAAAGTGCTGAAGCTCGGTTAACTCACGAAGAATCGAAATTAGTTCTCAGAGATGCTCGTGCGGCAATGAAATGAGGAATCGTCATATCCTAACGCTGCCCAAAAGGAATCCATAGCGCTTCTTTTTCCCCTAATGTTTTCGTAATCCATCGGGCAGAAACAAACATCCAATCAGAAAGGCGATTAATGTAAGATCGAATTTCCGGGCGTGTTCCCTCAAGGGCGGCAATACTTCGTTCAGACCTACGAACAACCGCTCGGCCTACTTGAAGGGCGGCAACTGGGGCAAGCCCTGTGGGTAGAATGAATGAGTTTAGTGGCTCAAGGTCCTCAAGCATTTCATCCATTTCAGTGATTAATGAATCTGCAACCTCTTGTGGCAACACGATAATTGATTCTGGAAATTCGCCTAGTGGCGCAGATATTTCCGAGCCAATATCAAAGAGTTCATTCAGACGTGAATCAAGGGCAGGCAGCATGCGACTTTTGATTGCCCGAACAACCGCCCTTGGACCGCCATCCCGGTGATTATCACGCATTCTATGAACTTCCATTCTAGCATATCCAATCCATGAATTCGCTTCATCGAGGTCTCCTATGGCGATCACTCTAGAATCATCTTTGGACACTTCCGTTCCATCAAGAAGTTGGGTCTTTCCGGCATCTCCGACGCCAGTATGCACGCGTGTAATATGAACCACGATTCTTGCGGGGGCGGTGAACGATTTCAACCGTTTCATGCGGGGCCTGAATTCGAACCAGTTTCATCCAACATAGCACGGATCGCCTCGATCCAAGTCGAATCGACCGCCTTCCAACCACCCATGGCATCAAGCCTTTTTTTGTGCTCGCCGGTAGGATCTCCTTTTGCTTTCACTTCTTGGATCAAGACAAGTGCCGCGTGAGACATAACATCAAGGGATTCATCCATTGGATCCCAGGCCTTTTCAAAACAAGATATGGCGCCTCTTGGGCCATCGAGAATTCCTCTCCGTAATTGGCGAAGGCCTGATTCAGACCACGCCTTTTGCAAGCCACCAATGAGAAGGCCGCGGAATATGAGATAAACGCTCAAACAACAAACTATGAGGGCTAAAATGAACTGAGTGATATGATTCAAGAGACTTGCTTCACTATTCCATTGATCTGCTAAAATTGCAATCACAGATGATGAAAAAATAATTGAGGAAAATGGGGCGACTAGTACGTCTCGCCGAGTACGTGCAAGGTGCTGAACGCCAACTGCTGCACCAATCCCACCGATGAATGCATAAGCACTTGCTTGAAAAATAGTTGGAAAAGGATAGCCACCCAATGCGGTAAACATGCTTAAAAGGGTCAAAAAAAGAAGAACCGTAGCAAATCCCCTCCCTATTTCTGGAAAGGGTTGAAGGCGGGCATACCAATAAATTGTGAGGGAAACCACAAGAGCAAGGAAGTCAAGAGCGAGCATATACTCAATCCCCTATTCGCCAGCCAGGGCGCCAAAACTTTTCATTGTCAAGAGTTTCTTTCCATTCACTATTATCGCAGCGAAGCAAATGCCGGGCGCGTCGCTCTAATCCGCCCAAAGTGGTTGCATCAAGTTCACCTCGTTCCGCAAAATCTTTCCATTCAACAAGAAATTGGCGCAACTTCCTTCGTCCTTCTTCTGGAATTTCCCACGCTTTCTCACACTCTTCTCGTAAATCATCTAACCATTGTTTCCCAAGCCTTGCAATTGGCTCATTGGGGGAAGGTTGTTTTGCCTTTTCCACTCTCGCCTTGCGAAAAGGCCAAACAGGCATGACACTCCGAGACAGTACTCCATCAATTGGCTTACGCCATCGTACTCCTCTTGATGGACATCCGCTTCGCATAGGTAATGGGGCGCATATTGATTCACCACTTCGGGCGGCCGAGCCCAAAACAAATCGGTGATTTGATTTCAATGTACGAAAAGCGTGTCGCCTCAGATGGAATTCATCTTCAATCACACTCTGACCGAAAAAACTCTAGGGGAGTCATTGATGAAATCAAATCTAAAGGAGGGATCATCTATGTTCTCGATGTAGAAGGAAATGATGGGAATTCAGAATGGTTTTCAAAGCAATATGCGGCTTGGAGGCTTTTATCTGATACTACACACCTCATTGTGGGGCCCCCGGATGGATTTCGCTCAGCAGATATTTCTGGCTTGAGGCGGCTGTCATTAAGCAAAATGACCTATCCACACGACCTTGCACTATTGGTGCTTCTTGAGCAAATATACAGGGCAGGGCAAATTAGTCGAGGAACTCCCTACCATAAATAGGAAAAAAACCACTTTAACTTGAAAGAATGGTCATTATTGTATGGTATAAAAAAAATTCCGTTTTAGCGGTTTATTTGATACGATGTTTGTTGCCCGATACAATTGTGCAGCCATCGTTTAGTAATTCACATGGTGGTACATTCATCCTAATTGAACCTAGTGAGACACCTATGGCTTCCATCGATGAGCCCTTTTTCATAGGAGCACGGCCTGTTACTCAAATCGAGTGGAGTGCGGTGATGGGGGAAAACCCTTCAAAATTCCAAGAAGGGTGGGCAGCGGGTCTACGGCCAGTTGAAAGAGTCAGTTGGCTTGATTGTCAAGATTTTATAGAGCGCTTAAATGAAATGGAAAGTGGAGAAAGATTGGGTTTAATTGGTCGCTGGAGATTACCATCGGAAATTGAATGGGAGTATGCCTGTCGGGCGGGGTCAGCTATGCGTTGGCACCATTCTGACCGAGATAGAGATCTAGATGAGGTGGGGTGGCATGCTGGTAATTCTGGCGCGTCGACTCGCGAGGTTGGCCTGAAAAAGCCGAATAAATGGGGACTTTATGATTGTCATGGAAATGTTTCAGAATGGACCTCCACGATTGAAGGAAGAACGCGCATTACCAAGGGTGGATCGTGGCTTATGGAGTCTGAATCAACAACATGCTCTGCTCATTTACGTGCCAGCATAGATAAGCGAAGTGATGGTATTGGGTTGAGGCTTGTTTGGGCAGAGATCAGAAATTGAAAGGAAAAACGCCAGTTATACGAGCATTTATCAGATATATTATGGCTTATTCTGCGACAATGGTAATTCCTTTTTCATCATTCGTAGTTGGTTTACGCAGGGAATAAATTGACAAGCAACGTTAATTGTTGGGGTATAGTTCACATCCTAGTTATTTCCCCTATGATCGTGGCCCACCCTTCTGGCACACTCAATCCGCAGGAAATCAAAGGAAAGGGAATGTTGGAGCTGCTGAAAAAAAATAAAGAATTTCGACGACTTTGGCTGGCATCCTCAATCTCATTCTTTGGCAATTGGTTCACTGTTGTTGCACAGTTTGTCTTGATTGAGGAAATGATGGGTTCTGCAATTGCATTGGGATCCATTCTAGTAATTCGAATGTTTGCATTTGCCTTTCCCCAGCCCTTCACTGGTTTGCTTGCTGATGCATGGAATCGGCGCACATTGATGGTAGTCTCAAATTTATTATCTGCGTTTGCTGCTGCGGCACATGTATTAGTAAATGAGCCGTCAGAAGCTTGGATGATTTATCCATTAGCGGGATTATTGATGATGTTAAATGCGCTTCACGTACCCGCAGAGCGGGCAGCGCTTCCAACCATTGTCGATGAAGAAGACCTCATCACTGCGAACACAATTGAATCCGCAACATGGTCTACAATGCTTGCATTGGGTGCTGCCGCAGGGGGGCTTGTAACATCCCTTTGGGGCCCAACAACATCTTTTTGGATTGATGCTGCGACATTTTTACTGGCAGCCGTCCTGCTCAGAACAGTAAACATCCCTTCATCCGGGGATCCAAAACTTCGCCGGGGATTGATGAAAAGGGCGTTTTCACACATCAAGGAAGGTGGGAAAGAAATCATTCGACGCCCTAATGTCCGACGCGTCATACCTTCAAAGGGGGTCTGGTCAATCTTTGGCGGTGGACTTGTATTCCTCATTGTACTCATTGGAATCGAACTTGGAGTCGGTTCCGCCGCCATGGGGATTGGGATTATGTATACAGCAAGGGGAATTGGGACTGGGCTTGGCCCAATTGTTGCACGGATTTTAGCGCCAAATCAGGATCAACACGCGCGTGCGTTAGCACTTGTTATTCCAATAAGTGGGCTGTTCTATCTTTGTGTCGCCCTACTTCCTTGGAAAGTGTGGCTTACGGTATCACTCATCGTCATTGCCCACATGGCATCGGGTGCGAACTGGGTGTTATCCACTACATTGCTCCAACAGCGATCAGAGGATGAATGGAGGGGTCGATTGATGGGGATCGATATGTTGATTGTAACCGCTTTTATGGGTATTTCAACCTTGCTTGCAAGTGCGATGATCGACGTATTTGAATGGACTCTAAGGTCGGTTGTTCTTCTCTTTTCAATTGGGCTTTTCACAGTGGGAACGGCATGGGGATGGCACTTTTATCGAACTGAAAGTGGAAATCATGCATCTTCCTGATGTTCCCACCAGGCAGGAACATCAAACCACCTTTCATCGTCAGAATTACGTTCAACTAGAGGAAGACAAAGTGAACTACTTTCATCTACAATAACTTGCATTCCAATCACTGCACAAGGTGAAGAGAGATAATCTTCACCGCTTTCTGTTAACTCTAGCGCCAATGTGTGGCCTGCTGGAACATGCACATCCATTGGATTAAACTCCATTTTCATGAGATAATTTTGGAAGGGGAGGGCTGGATTAGCATCGTATCCACCCTCCCTGTAGCGCACATCCATAACGGCATGACCAAGTCTCATATCATCGGTTATATCTCTGAGTGTGGCAAATATTTGTCCCCCATTACATGCCCCCAATTGTACCGTTAAGTGTAAAGTAGGGAGACCTGAAATATGAATGGATTCTTGAAGTGGTTCAGTTTCTAGTACGACGGAATTGGTTGAAGATACAAGCCCACCTTGTCCATTCATTTCATCAAATCCAATCATTTCCCACTCGATATCTACAGGCGGCCATGTCTCCTCAACTCTCCAAAGCCCGTCGTTTCGTTGCATTTGCACATGATTTCCTGGTTTAGGACCTGATTCATTGAGATAATATTCAAACCACCAAAACAGATCAACTGCCCAGTCCATTCGAGACATCGAGGGATATGCTTCTTTCCCGTAGCCGCTTTCTAATTCTCCGTGCTTATCGGGCTGATCGGGATAATCATGTGCCCATTGGCCCATAATCCCCCTAACGGGAATCCCTGCGTTTTTCAACTGCTGTAATGCTGGAAAGGCGTGATATGGATCAACATTCCAATCTTGCATGCCCCAAACAAGGTACACACTCCCCTCATAATTTTCGATGACATCTGGGAGATGATGCCTTTCTTCCCAATAGTCATTCCACTGGGCGCCCCCAAATTCTGCACCCATCCACGTTGTGAAAGGAGAAGCCGGACCAATCAGATCATCAGAACACATTCTCAGATCATCAGATGTTGCATCAGTCGTTGCTCCTTGGTAGAGTGCATCATAAACCATTGCCCTTGATTCTGATGAGCCATTTCGATAGAACATCTGTTGAACACCTATGCTGCCAGAAATCGGAACAATCGTTTTGAGATGTTCTGATGGGTTTTGTGCCGCTTCCCACGTAGTAGTCCCCGCATAGGATTTCCCAATGACACCAACATTTCCATTCGACCATTCTTGTTTGCCAAGCCAATCCACTGCTTTCTGGATTCCTATTTGTTCCCCTAATCCTTTCACATCTTGGCAATGAGTTGATTTCCCCGTCCCAAATGTTGAGACCTGTGCCAAAGCATAGCCGTGGGGAACGAATTGATCGAGAACCCATTCCCCCACCCCACCATCGGGGACTGTGTTTGGTGCTGAATCCCCTCCAATTCCTATGATCCCTTCCCCCCCGAAGTCGTAGTACGGGTGTATCGTTGCGATAACTGGAACTTTCATCCCTTCAAGGACGTCTGGAAGCCAAAGAGCAATATGCATGACAGAATCTTCGGGATAACCAACGTCTTGTTCTGAAAGGGGAAGGTCGACTGAAACATAATGTTCTGTTGGGCCTGTCCACGCGTATTGTCCTTGAACGTGCAATTGAGATCTCGATCCTGTTAGATTCAAGTCCATCGACGCGCGTTGGTCAAGAGGAATGGCCCACCAAGGAATTTCATCAGTTTTATTTGAGTCATAAAAGGCCGGCCTTACAATTGCAAAAACAAGAATGATGATGATGAAACATCCAGAAAGCCAAGTGCCCAGCGATCTACCCACTATTCTCCCCAACACTTTCTCTCGCTTGAGGTTGATGCTCTCGTTTTAGTATGGTGAATGTATATATTGCTGTTATTAATAAAAAGTAAAATCAATGAACCAAGTTGCTTAATGTACAAGAACGCGTGGGGAAATCATGGAGATAAGGTCGGCACCCCTTGTGGTATTATTGATGTTGGTCGCTGGAATCGCCGGCTGCATTGGTGGTGATGAAGAAAAAATATCGCCAAATGCCCCTACAAAATTAGATGATAATACAACGGGGACCAATAGTTCTGTTGAGGCAATAAAAGATTCACTCGCGTCCTTTGAAGTATTGATCAAAGATCTTGAGGATGAAAAAGAAAAAGCATCTTTCGAGGATAAAATTGCGGTTATACGCGATGAATTGAGTATTATTGATCTCACATCACCAGAGGCGGCTTCAACGCTAGAGCGTATCGCCGTCGATGTCGATGGCTTACTTTCTGAAATTCAGCGCGCATTGGATGGAGGGGGTATTGCAAAACCAAACCAAAATCCAGAAGACCCGTACATATTTGATTATACAAATCCAACCCCCCGCACAACCTCGGGACGCTCTTCCCCTAAATTATCGAATTACAACGCTTGTGATCGATTAGAATCCGACCTTAAAGAAAGTCTTCTTTCAGAGGCAAGATCAAATCTAGAAGCACAAAGAAATCAGCGATATGGAATTTACTACATGGATGATATGGTCATGGAGAGTGACGGCGCCGTGACCGTTGCTGATTCTGCAAATATGGGGGGGGATAGTGCATCAGCTTCTGCACCCCCGCCAGGATCAGAAAGAAAAGAAGGAGAAGATTATTCAGGTACAAATAATCAAGAAGAGGGCGTCGATGAAGCTGATTTTATTAAGACTGATGGAGACCATATATATCTGCTAAATGGGGGCCGTTTGATCGTCATGGCAGTGCCCGAATTTGGGCAGGTCGAACATACCTCAAATATCTCAATTGAGGGTGACCCCCAACAAATGTTGATGTCTGACAACAAAATTGTAATCGCATCAACAGTAAATATCTGGTCCTTACAGGGCAATGATCCATTGCGAGAAAGTATTCTATTTACTGACAATAGTGGATATCGCTGGCAATCATACACAAAAATCAGTGTTGTCGACATTACGGATCGTACAAACCCCTCCTTAATGGATGAAGTTTACATCGAAGGTTATCTCCTTACAGGACGGGAAGTGAATGGTACTGTACGAATGGTTACTTATGGGTGGATTGATGCACAGGATCTCAGAACCTGGGTCCAAATTGAAGATTATGATGCATATTGGTCAGCAAATGAGACAGAACAATCAATCATTTGGAATGAAAGTATCAATGCCACGATTAACTGGAACGAGGCAAGCATGGAAAGTGTGCAACTCAATGACCTTGTTCCACGAATGTATGAACGATCAGAAGGGGGAATTGTCATTCATCCTTACACATCCTCTGATTGTGATGGCTTTGCCGCTGCTGCTGATGCGACAAGCAGGGGGATTACTTCCATCATCTCAATTGACCTGACTCAAAACCAATTTGAATTTGAAGCCGATCATATTCGCTCAAATTGGCCACAAATATATGCATCACATGATATGTTAGTCGTAACTGAACAGGCCAACGATTGGTGGTGGTTTTGGCATAACCCTGATTTTGTTGAGGCCACAAATGTTCATGCATTCGATATTTCTATTTCTGGGCACACAGAGTATATGGGCTCTGGAAGAATAAATGGAACCATTTTGGACCAATTTTCACTCTCAGAATATGGTGGTGTATTGCGTGTTGCTTCAACCACTGGCCAGTGGGGAAGGTGGTGGATGGATGAACCAGAACCAATGGAAAACCACATTATTTGTCTGCAATTAGTAGAACAAGTTGGGGGCGGGGTGTTTACTGAAATTGGACACCTAGATGGAATTGCCGAAGGGGAGAGGATTTGGTCGGCTCGGTTTGTTGGAGAACGCGCATATCTTGTTACATTTAGGCAAGTGGATCCTCTATGGACAATCGATATTGCAGATCCAACAAATCCAAAAATATTGGGTGAATTAGAAATTCCTGGTGTTTCCACATACATACACCCTCTTTCTGATGGAAATCATCTTTTGACGATAGGGTATCCTGGTGGGGAAGATGGTCTTGGCCTTGATTGGTCAAAAACACAGATCTCTCTTTTTGATGTGAGTGATGTCTCCAACCCAGTATTGGCTGCTGCATTGCCCCTAACTCCGGGATATACTGATGTGAAATGTGAAAATATCAGAACGTGTGGGTGGTCGTGGTCTAGTTCTGAAGCAACATATGAGCATAAAGCATTCACGTTTTGGGAAGCATCTTCGCTGCTTGCAGTACCCCTTTCCACATACCGATGGACATATGATGAAGTGGTAGTAGATGGAAGGACCTATACTTACTATGGGTATGAATATATTAGTAAATTAGTCCTTGTTGATGTAGATGCTGAAAATGGATCTCTTTCAATTCACGGAGATGTAAATCATTCGGCACATTTTTCGGGTGCGGGATCTTATTGGAATGGAGACATCTCAATTCGGCGATCAATTTTCATGGGGGAATATATCTACGCATTTTCCGATGCAGCGGTTACCGTCCATTGGACTAACAACCTGACATTCTCAAGTGAAGTTGAATTGCCTGGTCGAATTGATCGATGGAGGCTACCTGTGGAATCTGATGGGGGAGTAAATACCGTTGATGTGGTGGAAGGTGATTCAGAAAGTGGTGAAAGTGAGTCCTCGGGGGGAACTGCTCCAGATCCCAAGCCCGATGATGGAAATGAAGAGGATGAAGGATGAAAAAAGTTGCATCACTTCTAGTATTTTTACTTCTTTTGCCGGGATGTTTGGGTTTTTTTGAAAAAAATGATGAACGCAATTCCCAACCGACAGAAGGGGGTGTTATTCCTCTTCCAAATTATAACACAGTCCAACGATCTTCGCCAAAATTGCAGACCTATGCTGGTTGCGCCCCACTTCTAGAAGATTTGCGCAAATCTTTCGGGGATGAGGCAAGAGCAATCCTTGAAGATCAACGAGATCATTGGAATGGTTATTATGCCTATGGGCATCGTCAAAATGACATATTAGATATGGGAATTCCCGAACTTGCAATGGCTGACGAGGCGGCGACTTCATCTAATACCGCTTCCCAATCTAAGAGCCCGGGAATGTCATCCAATGAGGTAAAGTCCTTGATAGAAGGAGAAGATTTCTCAGGGACAAATAACCAAGAAGCAGGCGTCGATGAGGCGGATTTTATCAAAACTGACGGGAACAATATCTACGTGCTAAATGCTGGGCACCTTTTCATACTCGGCGTTCCTGAATTTGGTTCCATAGAACATTCCGCAAATATCTCCATCGAGGGAGAACCAACTCAAATGCTCATGTCAGGAAATCGAATTGTTGTGGCCTCAATGGTCCATCCATGGACACTTTCAGAAGGTGATTCATTGCGCACAAGTATGCTATTGCAGGAAGAGGAGGAAAACTGGAGATGGGAAACATTCACTAAATTGACTCTCGTTGATATTGAAAATCGGTCTGATCCAATCATTAATCGTGAAATATACATTGAGGGAGATCTACTCACGGGTCGTGAATTTAACGGCACCGTGCGGATGATTACTCATGGGTGGATCGATATTCCCTATCTGAAGTCATGGGTTGAATTGGCGGACTGGGATGCATATTGGTCAGCAAATGATGATGAAAAAAAGAGTATGTGGAATCGCGCAATAGATTATACAATCCTAGATAATGAAGATACGTTGAGTAAACTAGAGATTAACGACATGGTACCTCGTATTTACGAGCGTACAGACAATGGTTCGATAGATGTGAAATCATATGGAGATGATGACTGCAAAGGATTTGCGGGGGCAAAAGATGCATCGAGCCGAGGAGTTACATCCATTCTTTCAATTGATTTGAACCAGACAGAATTATCGTTTACTGCAGATCACATTCGAACAAATTGGCCACAAATTTACGCGTCAGGTGATTTACTAGTGCTATCTGAAAAAACAAATGAGTGGTGGTGGTACTGGGGCAACCAGAACGAAAAAGAGACTACAAATCTCCATACATTCGATATATCGGTATCGGGCCAAACCACATATGTTGCATCGGGAAGGATAAATGGAACGATTCTAAATCAATTTTCCCTATCTGAACACGAAGAAATATTGAGGGTTGCTTCAACTACGGGCCAGTGGGGGAGGTGGTGGTTGGAAAATCCAGAACCAATACAAAATCACGTAATTTGTTTGGAAATCGCCATTGATGGGGCGGGTGAAAAATACCTCAGTGAAATTGGTCATTTGGGTGGAATTGCCAAAAATGAAAATATCTGGTCTGCAAGGTTTGTGGGTGATCGAGCATATATTGTTACATTTCGACAAACAGACCCACTATGGACGATAGATCTCTCTGATCCTCAAAATCCATCGATTTTAGGCGAATTAAAAGTGCCCGGTGTTTCCACATATATCCATCCACTATCTGATGGAAATCATTTGCTCACCATAGGATTTCCAGGAGGTGATGATGGTCTTGGATTAGATTGGTCGACGACCCAGATCTCCCTATTTGATATTTCAAATGTCAGTGATCCAAAGTTAGCCAAGGCATTGCCCTTAACACCAGGATATACTGATTCAAACTGTTTGCAGATACGGTGGTGTGGTTGGCAGTGGTCAAATTCTGAAGCAACATATGAGCATAAAGCATTCACATATTGGGAAGCTTCATCTTTACTTGCTGTTCCAATTTCCACATCAAGGTGGACATATGATGAAGTCGAAATAAATGGGAAAACATACGCAAATTACGGGTATGAATATGTTAGCAAATTAATGATGATAGATGTCAACGCGAGTGAAGGAAATCTAGCAGTTCAGGGGAACATAAACCATTCCGGACACTTTGGAAAGGATGGATTAACATCCACTTGGTGGGGTGGAGACATCTCAATACGAAGGTCGATTTTCATGGGAAATTATATTTACGCATTTTCTGATGCTGCAGTGACTGTACATTGGACTGAAAATCTTACACAAACAGATGAAATTAAATTGCCTGGAAAGGTAAGTACTAGTATCTACCGAGAATCAATTGAACCCGTAATGGCCACTACTAGTTCCAGTCCTAATAATGATGAATAAATTTGATCAAATTTCTTCTAAAGAAAAGTCAATGCGATTGGGGCGAATATGGGCTCCAATTGCATTTGCCTTAATCCCAATTGCATGAGCGATTTGATGAGGAAGGCTGGGGATCGAAAGAGAAAGTAATTCGGCCACAAATGTAGTAATGGCTGATGCTGTTCGATTGATGGGGGGTTTAGGGGGCCATTCATCGTTACTTGAAATGCCAATAACTGCACGGCCCTTTCCCTCACTGCTTTCTAAAGAAAGATGAATTTCATCTTCTATGCATGACAAAGAAAGGGAATCGAGGTGGATATCGATGGGCTCCCCCCCAAGTCGCCATCTTGTAATCTCATTCAATTCGTGCCCCCCAATATCTCCAGATTCAAGAATTGAACGAATATGAACCGAGATGACGTCTTCAGAAATTGAAAGATCTGAATTTGATGCGTCTATCCCTTTTGCTATTCCTTCAGGGTCCAACCAAATCATGGATAATTCATCCGTATAAGATTCAAGGCGGTCAAACCAATTTATTTCTGCATTTTGTGCACGTTCGGACCATTCTGATGAAAGGCGAATACAAGGTAAGGGACCATCAATCGATATTTTGGATCCTGCTTTCTGTAATTGAGACGTAACGGATTCAAGGGGCTCTGAAGGAAGTGAAGATGCATCTTCCATTTCCATTGTAATGCCAAGAATTGCATCTAATGGTTCAAGGCCGGGGGGGGTGTTTAGGTCCCGCCTCCCATTAGGGATCCAAGATCCTTCAAGAAATGGGCGATCTAAACCGCATGGTTTTAGCCAAGTTAATGCTGTACGCATCTTTTGTCTTGAAATGCCAGTATAAGAAAAGCGACGACCCATTGATCGAACTGCTGCTGCATTAAGTTCTGAATCAAGTGATGCGTAGTGTTTCACCCAAGTTGATAGTATACGATAACCGGCTCCAAAGCCAGATCTCGTTTTCCCTGGCAAATTCGCCATTAACCATGGCTCTTCGATTGCTGCTCGATCCGTATCCGACATAAAAAAATGGGTTTGTAATTGATCAAGTAATTTTGCGCCGTCTCGAGATAGACCGCCGTCCTTCCATGCAAGGGTACATGCATGTTCAAACGGATGCATATTCAGTCATCCGCCCCCATCATCGCACGAGTTAAAGATAGATGAGTCTCAAAATCAATCCCCAATTGTTTACGTTTACGCGCAAGAAGTTCTATTTCTGCTGGGTCAAGGACATCATCAACCCAAACAGTTTCAAGGAGAAGGCGATAAGTTTGAAGGGCGCGTTCACCATTGAATTTCAATTCATCCTCATTTTTTAGGGACGCTGCTTTAGCAAGCGGTAGCTCGGGTATAGGGGGGTCATCATCGGCTGGAACTTCGATCACATCTTCAGATACTGTAGGTTCAATTGCTACTGACTTAACAAATGTAGTTTCATCAAGAGGGGGGGGGTCAATATCATCATCATCGATCAATGAGTCAAGAAGATCTGATCCTGTCATACCAATTTCTGCCACTCCGCCTTCTGGAAGAAGGATACTTAGGAGGTTTTCATCATCATCTTCATCAAATTCCTCGGTGAAAGATAGTTCCTCTATTTTTGAAAGGAGGCGCAATAATCCTTGCCCAAGGTGTTCGGTATCGGGAAGATATTCATTCTCTATTGCATCTTCGATGCGGCTTTTTGATCTTTGAATCACTGATGATCGGTGCCCCCCCCACGAACCACCATCATAGGATTTTTCAACGTGTTTTGATGCATCGTTACGGTGAGATGGGGAAACCCCCATGTATGCCTGTGCATCTTCAATTATTTTGGCTTCGACTCCATCTTTAATGTCAAGGTCTTTGCATATCACAATCAATGCATGAAGAGCTTGTGCTCGTGCCCGGCGGTCTTCACTCACATCCTACGCAAAGGGGGATGATTTTTCACCTTTGGTCGAATGTGTTTGGCCTCAGAATCTAGAATATTAAGGGTCTCAATGCGTTGAGATTAAGCATCATTGGTGCTTGATCATAATGTGATCAGTTGTCCGGCGTGCGACAATAGGGCGGAAATCGGGTGGTCATGGTGCCCGCGCTGTGGGGCAGAATTACATCCCCATGAGGACTTAGATGGTATTGAATTATTAGGAGAGGCGGCAACTATGGGGGTTGTTGAACAGGGGCCAATTCGCGCACTTACTGCAAAGGCAAGAAAAGATTTGGCGGCACTTGAATCTCTTGAGCGGGATTGTGCACGAATAATTGCCCATCTAGCGGAAGAACCCGCACTTCCAAGCCTCTTAAAATTAGGTGAAAAAATTCAGGAGGCGAGGGAGGAGGCATCGGTTGCATGTAGCAAAGTGCCATCTGCAAAATCTGCTGAAGATGCTTCTGCGGCAAGGTCTGTTGTAAAAGACAGGTTAAGGCGGGGTAGGAGATCACATGCAAGAATTTTGCAGGCTGATAGAAGAATACTAACTGTTTGTGATGATGGGAAAATGAGGATTCATGAAGCATTGGGGGGGGCAATTCTAGAGGTTTTTAGTGGCCATGAAGGGCGGGCCCTACAGGTTCTATCACTCTCCAGCACAGAAGCTGCAACATCGGGAGAAGATGGAACTGTGCGCATATGGAATCTAGAAGAGCGACGGGCTAGATTTGTCATCGAAGCACATCAAGGATGGGTGGGTACATTAGCAAATCTAGGTCAAGGAAAAATATGCAGTGGGGGGGAAGATGGGTTAGTAGTTGAGATTTCTGTCAAAGATGGAAGGTCAAAGGAAATTGGATCAATTAATGGAGAAGTTACCTGTATTTCGCCACGATATGAAACTAGTCTAATGGCAATTGGTGATGAATATGGAAACATTTCAATTATCGATTATGATAATAGGAGAACTCAGAAAAAAATAGAATTAGGATCAAGAATCAATGATCTTGCATGGACTAAAGCCGGACGGATTTTTGCTGCATTAGGGGATGGCACCATTGCGCTCATAGATGCGGATACTTGTCTTCTTGAAGAAATATTAGAGGGCCACAACGCATGGGTAGAGTCAGTATATGTTGATGAAGAAAATGGATGGATTATATCGAGCGGGGGGGATGGAGTAATCCAATTTAGGGATATAGGTACGCGCACGGTTCGATTTACTGATGCTGTCGGGGACACTTGGACGTCTAACCTAATTCCCTCAATTGACGGAAACTGGATGTGGGGGGGACTTGGAGATGGAAGAATTTGGACATGGTCATTTGAAGAAATGGCGCCCGGACCCATTCTTTCGTGTGCCATTCATGGAATTCATGGGATCACCCCCCTTCGCGGATTATCTCCTTGAGGATGGGAAATGTCAGTTCCTTCGGCACGAATCGTTCTCGGAAGACCGGGGGATAATATTCCAAATAATATGTATGAAACAAGGTGGAAAACTCTACGTGAGCCTCTCGGCCTTGCAAGGGGAAGTGAGCGACTAGTTGATGATGGCATTGCGATTCATGCATGGGTAGAGGAAAAGAACAACGGGATTTGTTCTGTAGGGAGGGCACACCTCATTCCAAAAGGCGAATTTGGAGGGGGGCCGGATCGCGCCGGTAGTGAATCAGCACAATGCCCGCCTTTCATCCCATTGATCGAAGCAGTGGATGATTTTCCCACACCTTTGGAGTTGCGTCCTGCATTCCAGATTCGCCAAATGGGGACACTTCAGGAATCCCGTAGGAAAGGTTATGCAAGACGCGTGTTAATTGCCTTAGAAGACGAAGTATGTGCGCGATGGGGAGTACGAAGTGGATGGTTACAGGCAAGAAAGGGGGCCATAGATTTCTATGAAATGTGTGGATGGCTTCCTTATGGGCCAACATACCTAGTTGAAGGAATAGGAATTCATCAATCAATGTGGAAACCCGCAGGGGACGAAAGTGATGAAAGCAGACTATGATGTAGAAAGGTGGATCAAAAAACGCTGTCTTGAAGATCTTGACCTTAGATCCCCAAACCGAAATGAACGGAAACCGAAAGATGGTGTTGTTCAAATCGTTTTGCGGGAGGAGGAACATATCCTTGGAATCGCTGAAATGAAGAGAATGGGGGGGGTCGTTGTGTTAGAAACAGTTGTTGTTGACCCAAAAATTCGTGGAAAGGGCGTATCACACATATTGGTTGAAAAAGTGCGTAAACGATGGAATTCAGATCCAATTTTATCCGGGCGGCCTTTAGGGCAGTTAGATCGAGAAGAGAAAGAAAGAGTGCCACTAGATCTTGTTGCACGTACTCGATCAATTGCTATGGCCTCATCATTAATACGATCTGGTTTTACTCCCACCAATGTACTTGGTCGTGGTGCAAAAATACGGATTAGAACTGCAGCAATTCAATGGTTGAGGAGGATGGGACAATCACTTCTAATCATATTATTTGGAGAAAAATTACCAGAAAGAGCAATTGTGCCAAATGGATTTTTGAGGAAGTGGATGCAAAAAAGAAGAAGGTTGTTTCATTCATGGACTGCTGAACACTCATATCAATGGTTCATTCTCAAACCATTAGAAATGAATGTACAAGATGGGGTATATCATCATTCAAACCTTAAAGGAAGAATGAGGGAATTAGGAATGGAAATGGCTGTTTGGAAGGGAAGAGAAGAAAGGGTGGGCAATAGTAAAGAGATAGAAATGTGGGATGAAGGTGGTG
The DNA here is from genome assembly GCA_964389655.1 of uncultured Candidatus Poseidoniales archaeon. GTDB lineage: Archaea > Thermoplasmatota > Poseidoniia > Poseidoniales > CAYMED01 > CAYMED01. The sequence goes on along the minus strand of CAYMED010000004.1, from coordinate 52,554 downwards.
AAATAGATGAGCATATTCCTTTCATTGATCTAACTGAAAATATGAATGTTGTAGGGGACGAATGAAAAAATTTCAAATTCCCCATTTTTAAGAGATCATTAATGAAGGCAAGTCAAATTAAGAAAATGCCTCTTAATATTGCAATCATTTCTTGTATTGGATACTTATGTGATATATATGGAAAAGCACGCCGATTCGAGAGGAATTGTTGAATTCATCCAAAAAAAACTGATTGAGGCGGCAATTCCAGAGGATGTCAAGCAAATGCAGGCTTATATGAAAACAGAAATGCCGTTTTATGGCGTTCGCTCTGGCAAAAGAAAGAAAATTGTAAAGGAGCTAAAAAAGAAATTTCCAATAGATTGTCAAAAAAAATACAATCAATTCATCTCTGAAATTTGGGAACTTGAACATCGTGAAGAAAAATATATTTCAATATCTCTAGCAAGGGAGTGGGCCGCGTTTATCACTCTAGAAGCACTGCCAATCTATGAAAAAATGATTCGTGAGGGGGAATGGTGGGATTTTGTTGATGAGATTGCTCAACACTTAATTGGTAGATTGCTTGCAAAAAATCAATTGAAAATGAATGAGATTCTCGGTCAATGGATTAGTGATGAGAATTTATGGATTCGAAGAACTGCTATTCTTTCTTACAACCGCCATAAAGAAAATACTGACGAAGAAAAATTGTTTGACTATTGTTTGCGTTGCTCGGGAGATACTGATTTTTTTATCCGCAAGGCAATAGGGTGGGCATTACGAGAATATTCGAAAACTTCCAAAAAAAGTGTTTCTGAATTTGTCAGACTAAATGAGGAAAAACTCTCGAATCTTTCAAAAAAAGAAGGAATGCGACACATTCTACTAAATCCATAAATTAAGCAATAACTGCATGATTAAACGGAAATAATCACTATTTTTAATGGAGCACGGGGGGAGATTCGAACTCCCGTATCAGGATCTGCAGTCCCGCGCATAACCGCTTTGCTACCCGTGCAGCAATATCTCGGTTCGCCAAGTACTTTTGAACGGTGTGTAACGGAAGTAAGTAGCCGAAGCCTTGATGCTAGAAGGGGGGAGAGGCCCAAACCAACCCCGGAGGGTGCACAATGGTAGAACCCTCCGCGAGATTTGATGGAATTGGTTCTGGGTTTGCCCACTTTTTCCAGCCACCGCCAGCAGATGTAATTCGATTTACAATTGGCGAGCCAGATATGGAAACCCCTGGGCCAATCAAAGATATTGCAATACAAGATATAAAAACTGGAATGACGCACTACTCGCGGGCACGGGGATTGGAAAGAACATGTAAAGCGGTAGCATCCTATCTTGGTCCACAAGGAATTGAAGCCTCATGGAAAAATGTAATTATCACAAGTGGGGCAAAACAGGCCCTCCTTTCTGCATTTCTTGCGTGTTGTGACCCTGGAACAAATGTCATTGTACCTGCACCTGCATGGCCATCATATGATCCTCAAATCCGCTTTTCTGGACTTATACCAATTCACGTCCCAGTAAATAATTCAAGCCTCCACCTTGATTTAGAGGCAATCAAAGAAGCGTGTAATGAAAAAACTTCAGCGATTGTGGTGAATTCACCTAATAATCCAACAGGAGCTGTCTATTCTAGGGAAGAAATGGAATCTCTTGTCTGTTTAGCGGAAAAAAGGGATTTGTGGATTATTTCTGATGAAATCTATGCACCAATGATTTGGACAAAAGAAGGGCACATTTCTCCTGCTTCCTTGCCCAGAGGTAAAGGGAGAACAATGGTAATTGGGGGTTGGTCAAAGGGGTGGGCAATGACTGGTTGGCGGTTGGGATGGATTTTCGGGCCATCCGATGCAATGGATGCAGTGGCAAAGGTTCAAGCAAATTCAATTACACATGCACCAACTTTCCTCCAAGGGGCTGCCGCATTGGCATTGGAAGATGAATCACTAAATCAAGAAATTATAGAGGCCTTTTCAGCAAGAAGGGAATTGGTTCAAAGTCACTTAAAGCGTCTGAAAAAAATTCATGCGCCGAGTTTGGAAGGAGCATTTTACGCATTTATGAACATTGAAGAGACAGGAATGGATTCAATAGAGTTTTGTAGACGGGCATTAGAAGAGGCACGTGTTCAATTAATTCCTGGGGGATTAATGGAGCATGGTGAAGGATGGGTCAGACTCTCATATGCAACAAATGAAGAAAAGATCAGAGAAGGATTGTCAAAATTAGAAGAATGGTTAGAAAATATTAGTTTAGAATGATATTATACATTGTATTGAAGCACCATCTATGCGAGGGGATCATATGGCAACTGGATTGGTTAGTGGGCTCGTGGCGAGGATGATCCTCGATAGTAGAGGTATCCCTACTATAGAAGCCGATGTATATGTTGATGGAGTTTTGGCCGGAAGAGCAGCAGTTCCCTCAGGGGCATCGACTGGAAAGCACGAGGCAGTAGAACGTAGAGATGGGGGAAAGGATTGGGGTGGAAAAGGCGTTGAAGTAGCCGTTGATCATGTGTTGGAGGTCATACAACCTGCGATTGTTGGTATGCCCGTAACTGAACAAGAATTACTGGATGAAACTATTCTCAGCCTTGATGGATCCCAAAATAAATCAGAATTAGGGGCAAATGCAATTCTCGCTGTAAGTCTTGCTTGTTTGCATGGTGGGGCAAATACCACTGCAATCCCATTATGGCGATATGTGGGGGGTTTGGCTTCAGCTAGTCTTCCAGTCCCACTGATGAATATTCTCAATGGGGGCGCACATGCAGCGACCAGAGTGGATATTCAAGAATTCATGGTTATACCCCATGGATTTGACGATTTTGGAACTGCTCTAAGGGCAGGAACTGATACCTATCATGCATTGCGGTCAGTGCTAAATGAAGAAGGACTATTGACGGGAGTTGGGGATGAAGGGGGGTTTGCACCAGACCTTTCAACAAATGAAAAAGGGCTTGAAATGTTAGTTCGCGCAATACAACAAGCAGGATATGTCCCCGGCTCGGATCTCTCAATTGCCCTTGATGTTGCTGCTTCAGAATTCTATGACGGGAAAACATATTCATTCGATGGAGATAAAATTGGTTCTGACGCATTAGCGGATATTTATGTGAATTGGATTGAAGAATACCCGATTGTCTCAATAGAAGATGGATTTGCAGAAGATGATTGGAGCGCATGGGTGGAATTCACAAAACGGGCTGGCAATCGAATCCAAATTGTGGGAGACGACCTCTTCGTAACAAACATCGAAAGGTTGGCAAGAGGGATTGAGGAAAAGGCTGCAAATGCAATCTTAGTAAAGCCAAATCAAATCGGAACAGTTACTGAAACATTAGAAACGGTTCGTTTAGCAAAAAATGCCGGATTTTCAACCATTATGTCCCATAGGTCTGGAGAGACAGAAGATGTTTCAATTGCCGATTTAGCAGTTGGTTGTGGATGTGGACAAATTAAAACGGGAGCCCCTGCAAGGTCCGACAGGACTGCCAAATACAATCAACTATTGCGAATTGCTGAAGAAGTGGAAGGATTTGACCCGCATTTCTGAGGGATAACATGATCTATTCATCTAAGATCTATGTTGTCTTGGTTTTTGGCCTTTTGACTATTTCACCAATTCTAAGTGCACGCCCTGAAGGAATAAGTGGAATGGAAGTCCAAAATGGATGTATGTGCCATGGTTCAAAATCTAATCAAGTGGTGATAGAAACAACTGGTTGGCCGGATCAATTCAGATCTAATGAAGACTACAACATTACAATATCCATTCGGGGCGGCCCTGATACCGGGGAAGGAGTTTCAGGGGGATTCAACATCAGGGTTAATACAGGTCACCTTTACAGTGTAGAAAATCACATTCATATCACAGACGATGGATTAGAAGCAACCCATACTTTACAAGGAAATGAAAGAAGAGAATGGAACCTGACTTGGAAAGGGCCGGAAGATGATACAATCGAGATAGAGGTTCGGATTTCGGTCAATTCCGTAAATGGAGATGGGGAAGTTTCAGGAGATAAATGGAACATCACCACATTCAATGTAAGGGGAATAAACGCCACAAGTGAGGGAATGGGGGATGGATATGCTGGACTGGCTGCTGGGATAGTGGTAATTCTTACTGCAATCATGATCTTTCTTCGGATTACGATTGCAGCAAGAATTCGGAGAAAATCTTGAGGGGTTGAATGAAGAAAATAATCATGTTCAGCATATTCGCCGTCAGTATTCTTGCTAGCCTGATTCTTTTTCGTTTGTTTCATGCACATTTAGAAATTCCAGAGCCGCAAAGCGCGGTTGATGGAATGATCATTGAAGTGGTCATTGAGGGAATTGGAAATCCAACGTGCCTTGAATGGTACAACAATTTATATCTCCTTATTTGTGATCGAAGTGGCAATATCTTTTCCGTAAGATACGATTCTACAGATGATAAGTTCGCAACACCGGTTCCTATTCTAACGAATTTAAATGACCCTCATGGGGTCCTTGTCTGGAAAGACTCCAAAAATGAGAGCAGTAGATTATTCATATCTGAACGCGGACAATTATCAGCGTGGGATATATCAAATATCGGAGATGGGCCAAGTAATTGGGGCCTAAGTGAAAGGCAATTTCTCATCGAAGGAATTCCTGCTGGAAATCACCAAACTAACGCAATATCTGCAAGCAAGAATGATACTTTGATTTGGCATTCTGGGTCGACATCAAACGCTGATGAAGAAAATGATGATAGAAATGGAGCATTACTTGAAGTAAATCCGTGGACGGGGGAACATACAATTTTAGCATCTGGGGTCAGAAATTCATTTGATGGTTGCTGGGTACCAAATATTGGATATGTATTCACTGATAATGGGAAAGATTGGGGGGGGGATTTCCCTTATGAAGAAATCAACCTCCTTTCACCAGGTGGAAATTATGGGTGGCCAAATACCTCACCTGATGTGCCAATTCCTGATGGAACATTAGGACCAATTGCAGTTATTCAGCCACATGCCTCAGCAAATAGTATTGATTTTCGACCACCTAATTCGTCACTCCCCGGTGGGGATAAAACAGTGTATGTAACAAATTATGGGTCATGGAATTCAGTCATTCCAGTTGGAAAAGAAATTGTTCGGGTTGACTTTATTCGTGATGAAAATGCGACAATGGGGTGGAGGGGAGAGGTATCCGTCGTTGTTGAAAACTTAGCCACGCCTTTGGGACTTGCATTTCATCAAAACGGCGACTTGTATTGGGGTGAATACGCTCATGGCACCATTCACAGGATGAGATGATGACCTTATTCAGATTCATTTGATGGGCCAAGATTGGTGGTGCGGCGGCGTGGTTCAAAGAAGTCCAAATTGCATTTTTCTGCGAGGCGTGTGACATCGAGAAGGAATTTCTCTCTTGCTTCTTTTTCCTCTAAACCACCTTCGACATCCCAATACAAATTACACCCTACTTCAAATGAATCTTTGGAAATTACAGAAATATGTGCGTAAGAATCTTCTTTTTTCTGCGTTTGGGGGTGAGAATGGATGAGATCCTCAATTCCTCTACAAAATTTATCTAATTTTGAAGCAGGACTTGAGAGGTCAAGGTAAAATGTAGGAAGATATCTCCGCCATCGGCGTTTTCCAAAGTTCTCGATATCTTTGTTAACTAAACTTCCATTTGGTAAAGTTATGATTGTATCTTGACTTGTTCGAAGTTGAGTTGTTCTGATTCCAATTTCAATAACTTCTCCTTCGGCAGATCCGACACGAATCCAATCACCAATTCTGAAAGGTCGGTCAAGGAGTAGAGTAACTGAACCAAATAAATTTCCAACCGTGTCTTTCGCTGCAAATGCAATTGCTAATCCACCAACCCCAAGTCCTGCTAAAAGGGTCTTGAGATCAAAACCAAATGCTTCGGCAAGAAGCACGACCCCTCCTATCAAAATTGTAAATCTGAGAGCACTTTCCACTGCCGTAATCAGGGTTCTTTCTGTTCCATCAAGGGTTCCATCCTTATCCCAATATTTTACGGCATGTTGAACAAGATCGACCAGCCTCATTAAACCAATGATTAATCCAATTAGAAAGACGGCTTGAGCAAGTGATGAAACCCAAAATGCGAGGATTTCGGGATAATGGATCATGTCATCTGATTCTGCTATTTTGCGCAATAATTCATTGAAGCGCCACCAAACCAAACCTGCTGCTGAAGCACCAAACGAAATACGGGAACGAAGTTCAAAATCATCAACACTCTCCGAACGTTTTGCGATTGGAGAAAAAAGATGAGGAAGTAAAAAAATCACAATTGAGCGAATAATGAGACCAATCACGAAAATGGAAAAGAGGGATACAAGAATTCCTGTTTGTGTACCAAAAAGGGGATTGTCCCAGCTTGGTATGGACCTTATCCAAGTCTCATTTTCCGCATTCATGAATCAGATGACTTATGCTTGGGTATAAAAATATGAGAATCAGGGGAAAGATGATTTCATTCCCAGACGAACTTGTTCAAACCATGCTGAACCTGATTTATGAGATGGTAGTATATGCGAACCTGGGAGATCAGTAATTGAGTGAAAAATACCGAATACAGCAAGATCTACACCACTGATGTTTTCACCGTTGAAAAATTGATTGGTGCCAATTTCTTGGCACCAATCATCAATTAATGAAGTCCAATAAATTTCGGGCTTTGTTGGTAATTTCTTTGTTCGACGACGTCCTAAAATGAACCACATGACGAAAAAACCCCCAAAAGCGATCATCCATCGATGGAAAAACCCAAAACGTTCGACTTTCAGTATTTGTCGTGTAGTCCTGATTGCCCTACCAAGTGACCCATAGATCAGGGGAACTGTAGCTTTTGACAATTCATCATCAACCCACGTCATCCATTTGTCCACTTTATTTGTAGATTTCTCAAGGGAAAATAAAGACCCATTATTGTGTTTGGAATCGATATAGCGCATAATTGGGGTGGAATCAACAACAATCTCGCCACCAACTTCCTGCCAAATTGGGACTTTCTCCCATCCATCAGCTTCTGGTAATTCTTTTTTTCTTTTCATTCGGTTTACGAGTCTAAGTTCATACTCCAACCCAATATGACTCAGCAAACTACGGACTTTCCAACAGTATGGGCAAGAAGCATAAGCGAATAGAACTGGAAGGGGACTTGCCATCAAAATAATGGGCTCAACTTTGATTGATAATCTTGTGTGAAAAGAGTTCACTCAGATTCATCTTGAAAAGAAATAGTTTGTCGAATTATCGGGTGCCGTGGGCGCCAAATAAAGCCAGAGAAAATAGATACAAATAAACCTCCGAGAAGAATGTTCAAGGGTTGGCTCAATGCATATTCAGGTGAATTATAGAGAGCTATAGTCATAGAAGGAAGGGCTCCTATGAAAAGAAAGACAAGCAATTCCTCTTTGACTCGGCGCCCCGTTGACGATGGGCGGATTGGTAAGGTTTCAAATGGGGGGGATTGATCTAATGAGGGATCTGGTATCCACACTATAAATTTGGGGAAGTTCGCATTGCTCTTTCTTATTATTAGGGGGGCCCTCTTGACCCTTTTCCCATTCCACAATACGATCAATGGAGGAGGATTTTGAATCGAAATATGAGGGCTCCCTAGGCGGGAAGAAGTTATGGGACGGCCGTCAATTGGTGCGCCCCATCGAGGAACAAAGTATTCGTCACTTGTCCAAGCCCCCGGAATAGGTCGATATTCAGTATGGTGTATAATTGAGATCCATTCTGCTTCAGTTGGTAGACGAATTATACCCCCGGCTTTTGGGGGGTTTTGGTGCAATTTTTCCTCGAAATCTGTTAAATTAATGTCCAAGTCAGTGTCACTTTCATATTTGCTCACCCAAAAGCCTGAGACTCGCACCTCATGGCGGGGGCGCTCCGTTGTAAAAATGAAAGAACCCCGGTTTTCACCGACTTCCACAATAGATGATGGAACCCATTGATATTCCAAATCTAAAGGGCCTCTTCGAAGTTCCCCAAAAGAAGAGCCCCTCGGGCCACAGTTCTCCATGTAATCTGCGACAATAGAATTACACATCTGTATTGCCCTATTGTTAGAAAAATTTTCATCAAACACCATATTCCATTAACGATTCAGCCAATCAAGCCAACGAGATGCTTGTGCCTGAAGGCCGGGGATGTCTTCTACGCGCTCAGTACATCTATGCCAACTTAATTGCTCATTACGGGGCGATACTGAAAACATTTCAATACGAAAAATAGAATTGGGGTCTGATGGATCAGGTGAATGGCGCAAATCATCTACAAAACAGTGAATCAAATGACGAGGAAAATGATGAACAACGGTAGTTGAGGGATCACAATAGATTGCACTTTTGGGGCAGAAAAGAAGGGATGAACCAGTATCTGGGTCAACGTCGTGAGATTCAATCAGCACATCACCCAAAATTGATCGTACATCAACATTGTACCACTTTTGCACGTCGGGCGGGAATGAATGATCACATAATTTATCTAAAAAATCCCGAAGATGGAGTTCTACAGGGGGCGCGCTGACTGTACTCACAAAACCGCTCATGTCTCGCTTACCTTTGAACCCACGGGGGAAAATCAATCACCTAATACATCATTATTTGATTGATCATGGGTAATCGTTCTTGGCCTTTGAGCAAGTCCAATTAGCCCAATACCAATCACTGCTAGTATAAATGAAGGGAGGGGAGAAAGATGGGCCGACCAAGAATACGTTATTGGATGAACATGGAGGGAATCTGAGGCAAGACCGCCAGAAACAAATCGAATAGGGCTTTCAGATGGCTGCCAGACAAAGGAATCCTCTGAACTTGGGCCTCCAGCTAAAAAAGAAAGATCATTCTTATCGCATGAAAGATACTTTCCCCGATCTTCACACTTTGTTGATTCAATATTTTCTGTAATTCCAACCCACGCTCCTGATTTAGACCATTCAATATTCACTTCAATTGAAATCCATGCGCCGTAAGAAGGGGGGTGAAATGCATCTTTGGACATGCCCGCTAAACATGTGGTCTCAGATGATTGAAAGGGAAAAGAACCTCCTGTTGTTTCACAGGGTGGGATTGGGACTTCTTCAATACCTTTGCCAGAATACCCTTTGAGACCCATCACTAATACGAGAAGAAAAACACTTCCAAGTATTGTGATAAAAAGAGACCGAATATCTGTATGCACAATCAAGCCTTCCATTTCACTGAGCACCCAATGGAATCAGTTCTTGGAGTATCAATAGTCTCGTCGTTGAGTAATTGTCTAAATGCATTATCAAAATCATGTGAGGAAATATTGGAGGGGTTTTGAGGGCTATCATCAATCCTTCCTCGATAACGAATTATCCCGTCACAATCTATGAGGTAAATTTCGGGAGTTCGCTCTGCCCCCCACGCAGAAGCAACTGCCTGACTTTCGTCATGGAGATAGGGATGATCCATACCTCCTGATGCTTTCACCATATGATCCCAGCCATCTTCGGGATATCGAGTAGAATCATTAGAATTTATAGATACGAAACCAAATCCTAGAGTAATCATTCTAGCTGAAAGATCACGTATTCTAGAAATAGACCCTATCACATACGGACAGTGGTTACAGGTGAATAAGACAGCAGCCCCTAAATCTGTGATTATATTTTCCCACCGGACATTAGTGCCACCAATCGATGGGTTTGCGTTTGGTAGATCAAATGGTATGGCAGAATCACCCGGCTCAAGACCTAGCACACTCGACATGGGAGGGGCTAAGGGGGATACGTGGTCATATTTTCGGTTCAATCGCGCATGATGGAAATGGTCGTTTCAACTTCTTCAAGGCGCTGTCTGGCGGGACTATGGTCTGGATCGGCGTCCAGAACTGCTCGCCATCCATCTCTGGCTTCATCCCAACGCTCGGCATCATGGTGCAAAGCTGCACGATGAATCAGGGCATCTAGATGGCGGGGTTCGCTTTTTAATGCGGTTTCAAAATCTGCAAGGGCTGCATCTGCTTCATCCAAGTCAAGATACATTAGGGCGCGTTGATGCCAATGTTCTGCCACATCTGGCTCTAACGAAATCGCATCGTTAAGGGGACCAAGTGCTTGTTCTGGCCTACCAATGGAAACAAGGCATTCTCCGCGCCGGCGAAGGAGTGAACCGTCGAGGGGGTTTTCCTCAACTAAACTCTCTACTCGTGAAAGTGCTTCACCCCATTGCCCAAGAGACATCAATACATCGATCAGCCCAACATGACATACCACAAGTGCATCTGATAAATCAAGAAGATGCCTATAATCATCTAAAGAAGAATCAAGATCGTCTAAAGCAAAATGAGCGCGGGCACGATTAATGCGCGAGCGAATATGATCGGGTTCAATAGCCAAAGTCCTACTAAAGTGCGTTCGAGCCAAGTCTAAACGCCCCCTTTTCATTTCAATCATCCCCCTCAGCCAGGCATGTTTTCCAGGATCTTCTTTTTCTAGAGACTCAAGGCGTACGCACAATTCTTCGGCCTCTGCCATATCTGAAATTGAAATTGCTTGAAGAATTGCTTCAGTATGAATTGTGATGGATTCTGTGTCTAATCTATGCGCCCGCTCCAATGCTTTTGTTGAAGCCTCTAACTCTCCTTGTTGGCGATATACGCTGGCCAATCCAGCCCAAGCGGGTGCGCATTCACGATCGATTTCAATCGCCCCCTCATATGCCTGTTTTGCAGAGGAAAGAACAGATGAAAGGGGTCGGCCACCCCCATCTCTTCGGAGATCTGCATCGATTAATGCCAAATGCCCAATTTCTAAGCACATCGAAACTGTTGAGAGTGTAGTTTGGGGTGCGTTTTCAATCTCTTTCCATGCTGATGAATAATCACCTGCAATTCGCATCCGACGAATCAGAGATGCCCGTAATGAACCCTCATTTGGTTGTTCCATAATTGATTCACTCAGTAAAACATGAGCATCATCACTTCGCCCACAAAGATCAAGAAGTTCTAATCTCAATAAAAGCATAGAAATTGGCTGTTCTCCTAAAGCTTGGGCGTGGACACAGGCTTTGATCGCTGATTCAAGATCGATATTGCATTCTTTTAGCATACGGGCACGAAGTGCCCAAGCAGGACCACTACGTCGGTCTAAGGCTAAGGCGCGATCAAGAGCTTCCAGTGCACTTTCTGGCCGCCCTCTTTCAGCATGAATTGTGGCTAAATTGATCCACGTATCACATCGCCCGGGGTCAATTTCTGCCGCCAACAACAAATCGGATTCTGCTAATTCGGATTCTCCCCGCAATTGTTCGATCTCCGCTAGGAGCATTCGGTCTTCTACACTATCTGCTCCTAAGGCACGAAGGCGTACATCTTCGGTAATAGAATCCGTATCTTCATCAACAATTCGTAAGCGTGCTCGTCGGCGAAGGAGAAGGGCATCGTCGGGTGTTTGGGATAAAATGCGGTCAAGGGCTTTTGCTTCACCATACAAGTCCCCTGCAGAAGCGGCAAGTGATGCGGTTAAATGAAGTGCAGACAAGTCGCCAGGGATTTCAATTAGAACACTGTCTACTAAAAATCCAGCCAAGTCGAGATGGCGCTCTTCGGATGCAAAGTTTGCCCATGCCAAGCGAGATTTAGGCGGGAGTTTCAACAATTCTTTCTCGATTGTTTTGCTCATTAATAATGATGAGGAAATTGAAAGGGTTGCCGCAGATACTTCAGAATCTGAAAATGAATCTGGTGGCAATGGAAAGTCAATCGACAAAGAAGCAAGAGTCTCTTGTGTACGAGAAGGGGGGAGTTCGCCCCTTTGTAAAGAGCGTGCTGCTAAAATTATTGACGCGTGAGGGTCCATTTTGGCTAAATCATGAGTCGTTTGAGAAATATCCGTCATCCGGACTTCAATATCATCAATCGCTGCACTTTGACTGATTTGGTGGGAATTCAATAATTCAACCATTTGCCGACGTGCTTGAATCTGAAATAAAAGGATCAAAGATATCCCAAAAGCGAGCAATCCGATTGCGATGATCTCAATCATCTAGTGTCGAGCGTTTTTCAATCGACTTTCAAGATATGGGGTGGAAGGATCGATTCAGTAGCGATTACAGATGACTTCTAACATGGCGGAACTCCCGGCGGTTATTTCGTACCCACCCCCCGTGGGTGTCTCAGTGACGGATGAAGTTCAATCGCCTTGGTGGGCCGAGCGACTTGATGCTTGGGCCAACAAAGGATGGAAAATCGATTGGGTGTGGCAAAGGATCCAAGAAGACCCCGAAGTCGCATCTGAAATTCTCTTGCAAGTTGAAGAGAGATTTCTCAAAGCAGAAGAATTACGTGAGCAGATTGAGGCATTGCCAACTACACTTAATCATGAAAAAGAACAAATGCTTACTGATTTGATTTCTGTTGAGAATGTTGAAAGTGTAAGCGGAAGAATTGAAAAAATAAATAATGAAAGAAGGCCTTGGGCTACTGTTGCTTGGAAAAATAAGCAGCGGTGGATTGACAGGGGGATGGGGGAAATCATCAATTCACTAACATCAAGATTAGATAAAATCGATCCAAGTTTAGTCGAAGAAGGAAGGGGGATGCAACATCTTCTTGAAGATCCAAAAAAATACTCGATAATTGAAGATCATATTGTGCGTCTTGAAGAACGCGAAGCTGCACGCCACTTACGCCTTGACAAAATGTTAGATTTACTTAGGAAAAGGGGTTTTGATACATCAATAGCTGAAAATGGGGAATTGAATGTTCGGATTGCACACATTGAAACTCTTCGGGAACTAGAAAATGATTGGTTCAAGGCAAGAGATGTTATTCATGCACTCCTAAATCCACTTGACCCTAAATTAGCAAAAGAGTTTGAACTTGAAAGAAAGAAAATGCAATTCAAAGGAGAGAGAAAAAAACTTGATGACCTTTTGCGAAGAGTAAGAAAAAGCGCATCTTTACTACATGAAGAGCATGTTTCTGTAGAAGAAGGATGGACTAAATTGCGAGCAAATGGGTGGATTGTTGAGGCACCTATTCGGATTCCATTAGAAGATATTGATATTTGGTCTGAAAGATTGGTTGATGCTGAAAAAAAAACCATTATTCATATGAATATTGCTGAAAGAATAGGCATTATTGAAGATGAATGGCCAGAACAAGCGGAAGAAATGAAAGTGAGGTTTCCCCATCTAAACTCAACGGCATGGCTAATGGAAAGAATTGAAGATGTTGAAATGGAAAGAAATGCCATCATACATGAAGGAAAGTTAATATTTAAAAGATGGAAAAATGAAGAAATGGAGATAAATAACTGGGATGAAAAATTCAAAAAGAATCCGAGGAATATTATTTCACGACTCAGAATTGAAAATGATTTAGTTGAGAGAGCAAAATCAATACGAATTGAACTTGAACGGATAGATACTTCGATCCAAGGTGAAGAAGAAGTTCTCATTTGGAAAAAAAGGTTGTTGGAAGATCGTGATGTACCTGCCTTGCTGGATGCTGAAGCGTGGTTGAGAAGTGCAAGGTCGCGTATCTCAAGACATCGAAGTAGGCTTATGGAAGCGATTATTGAATTAAAGAATAAGAAAAAATGGGATCACTTAATTGATATTAATAATTTAAATTTACAGGAACTAAGAAATGCTGTGCGCGCTGCTGAAGGTGGAAAAACTCACCTGATTCGGTCACTGAATAAAAATGAGGAAGAAGTAGAGGAAAGAATTGTTCAATTACACCCACTTCTTCAACATGCTCTTGAACAAATTAAAATCGAAATAGAAGTTTTTTCTGAAGAGGGATGGGATGTTAAAGAGATTGAAGAACGAATCAAAGTAGATCCAATCAATTTTGGAAAAAGGCTACCATCGATACGAAGAGCAATGGATAGACACGCGGGACTTGTCGACCGTTTAAAGCGGCTTCCTTGGACTCGTGATCCAGTACTTGCAGAACAAATTTTGGCTGATTTGCGGAGACCAAATCGCCTAGAGGCTCTAGAGGTTGCCTTACCTGATCTCGCTAAAAGACTGGCTTTGGTGAACAAAAATGATGAATTATTTGATTTCAATCCTTGGATGCCCATGACCAATGAAATTGAAAATGTAGTCGTAAATGACAAAGAAAGTATGGGTGGAAATGTTCCTCAAATGGGGGTATTAGAAGAAAGTATAGGTGCCCGAAATTCACCAGTTGAAAATGAAAAACGAGTTCGCAAGGTAAAGAAAGTTAAGCGGAAAAAAATATCAAAATCAGAAATTCAGTCTAGGGGGCGTTATGAAAGTTCAGATTCTATTATGCTTCAACAAAATAAAAAAGAGATACATATCACTGAAAAACTAGAAAATCATGAATCAAAAGGGAATATAATCGCAAAAATAGAAAATACGGATGCTGTTGAAGATGATATTCATCGAACTGAGAAAAAGAATGAGCAAGTTGGATCTGAAATTGGACTTGGATTACAACATATTGCTACTGCATTAGAAATAAAATACGAAAGTGGAGAACATATTCGCACAAAAATTGCAAAAAAAATTGGGGCTGAAAATAGAGATTTGAGAATTGATCGAATTCTTCGGCTTGCTTTGCGAATTAGTGCAACTTCTGAAGATGATGAGGACCGGGAAGGGCTGCTATTGACGCTTACGAAGGCAATTTCTGAAATCGATGCTTGGACAAAGAAGAGACTTGAAGCAAGGGGAACATCAACGGGGGGAGATCCATTGCGCCGTAGCGAACGACTTGGAACATTACTTCAACGAATCCCAGGCCCTGGAATCGCGCTTCCTTTAGGTCCAGATACCTTCGCACTTCCATCAAATGATAATTTAACTATACTCAGCCAAGAAGTTGAAAAATTGGTAAAAGTGGTTAATTTACCAATCGCACAGGGGATTCGTCCAGCAGGAGATCATATTCTTACTGCAATCCAATAAGCAAGATCATATGGGGAACCAAATCCAAGGAAAAGAAAAATTACGGGCACTGCAAAAATAAGAAATAAAGTCCAGTAGATCTCTTCCGACCAAGCTTTCACTTTTACCCCATCTAGTGGGCCGAATGGGAGCATATTGAATAAACCAAGAATCAAATTTGATATAATCCAAAAGTAAATGATTGATTCTAATATTCCACCCATCCCAACAATACCCAGTAGAATTCCACCACCAATAATTCCAATAAATAACAGAATAAGATTAACAACCGGTCCTGCAATTGCAATATGTCCATTTTGTTTGCGGTTAATTGATCCAGCAACCATAACTGCACC
The DNA here is from genome assembly GCA_964389655.1 of uncultured Candidatus Poseidoniales archaeon. Taxonomy (GTDB): domain Archaea; phylum Thermoplasmatota; class Poseidoniia; order Poseidoniales; family CAYMED01; genus CAYMED01. The sequence continues at coordinate 37,279 of CAYMED010000004.1, read as the reverse complement.
GGGAGACATGAAAACAATTCCAAGCAATAATGAAATCAGTATGCCGAAACGAAGACCAGATGGGTCGCCTCTGAATTCTGCCCAACACCCATAATATCTTGCTACAATTTTGTGTCCCATTTCATGCAGCAAGAACGCTGGTCCAACTGCTACTAACATCAATGGCATGCTTGTAAGTACAATCATAATCCAAGTTGAAAAGCCATATGCCTGGATAGATCCAATTCCACCTCCCATCATAAACCCAAGTGCTAGTGTAAAAGCACAAGTTGCCATAGCAAGATGCTCTATTTCTGTGCGACTAAAATGCCAAATCGATCCAGTATGCATTTGTGCAGGGAGTGCATCAAGCATGGATGTGAAGGGCATGAATTGAATTTGAACGACACGTGGTTGTTGTCTATGGGTTGTTTGATCATTGAAGGGAGTGTTCACCTCTAATGAACGAGCGCGGGGATCTGGCTCATTCCTGCGCGAAGGGGCCATATGGTTACTGCTGAGGGAATTATGTTTCAACTATCCGACTAAGAGCAATTGAGAAAAGACTTGATTCATTATAGGGTCTCGCGCAATAATATGTCAATTCCTAGAAGGGCGATGAAGGAGATGGGATTTGATCTCATCTGCATCTTCTGTGACGCACCTGATGAACCAGGCATTAGCAGATGCAAAAAATGTATTGACTCCTACAGATCAATCAGGGTGCGTATCAAAAAAATGCCAAAAGGGAGTAGGGCAAGGGTGTTGGCAGAAGAAATGACACGATATCTAGCACACCCAGAACGGTTTGAACACGATGCAGTTCATGGAGATATTTTAAGCGGATATGTTTCTCTACGGAAGGGATTAGAGAATGTAAAAAATGACACGATTGAAGATGTTGAAAAAGCGTTCTCTTTGGCAGCTGAAAGAAAGAAGCCAACCCCAATTTCTGAAATTGCAAATCGTTCTAACTCTCATTTACAACACGAGACAATTGAAAGTCTTAGTTCATGGTTACCGTCGCCTGATCTAAACCACCTAGGTCGACGGACAATACCAAGTCGGCCAATTAAAGAAAGTGATCGAACTCAAAGAAAAGGGGAAGATTCACGTTTAATTGAGAGAATAGTTGGAGATAAAGAGCGAAAGGATTTACTGGAAGTAGAATTAGAACGCTTGGCTTCGGAAATTGCTGTTGAAGATTTATTTGATGATTTATTGTAGAATTTTTTGAATAGAAGGATCTTGTATCTACGAAAGAGAAGATTCAACATATTCAACTGCATTTCTAAAGATGATTAGGCCTTCGCCTTCGCCATGCTCAGAATGGGTTATTTCCCTAGTCCATGTTGCTCCAAGCCAAGTAGAATGATTTGCTTCAGGATGCGGCATCAACCCGAATACTCTGCCTGTTGGGTCACAAACTCCCGCTATATTACGCATGCTCGCATTCGGAGACAATGGGTAATCTAAAGGATCATTAGAAGATGATGGATATGCGTCTTTTGGATCTACATACCTAACTACAACTTGCCCATTAAAGGACCAATGGTCTAGAAGTTGGGGGTCTACTGAGACAAATTTCCCTTCACCATGGCGAACTGGAGCTCTAATTCTTTGAAGGCCTTTTGTCCAAACACAGGGGGACTTGGCGTCGAATTCTAATGTAACCCATCTATTCTCATAATGTCCTGAATCATTCAACGTCAATGATGCTGTTTGAGTTAAAGTGATTTCATCGTCTCCAGGTAAAAGCCCCATCTTGACTAAAACCTGAAAACCATTGCAAATACCAATCACTAAACCATCATTCTTGATGAAATCTCTAACTTGATCCCGCATCCCAAAACGGAGACGATTGCCCAACAAACGGCCACTTCCTAAATGGTCACCGAAAGAAAAACCACCGGGTATTGCCATGATATGAAACTCAGATAAATTTCGTTCTCCATTCACAAATCGATTCACATGAATACGTTCGGATTGTGCACCCGCCATCTCAAATACTGCTGCTGTTTCTCTATCACAATTGATTCCAAATCCTGTTAGAATAACCACCTTCACAGTCATTCAGGGGCACCTCCATCCAATGTACCTTTCCAAGCTAAACGTAATTCGGTGATTGATGCTTCCAAAATCGTATTTCCATGGTCAATTATAACCAAGTGGTCACTATTCCCAACCTTACCTATAAAATTACAAACTATATTTTCCATTTCAATCTCAAATTCTTCTATCTTTTCGGGCGCTACACTTACTAAGATACGTCCAAGGCTCTCTCCAAAAAGAGCACCCCATGAATCGAGATTCCCACCATGATCTTCAAGCAAGGAAATATCGATTTCAGCACCTGCATCAATTCCAAAACATGACTCGGCAATTGCAACTGATAAACCCCCATCTGAACAATCATGGGCGCTTGCAATCAATCCCAAATGCATCGCCTTGGTGAGAGATTTGTATGCTAAAAGATTTCGTTCTGGTTCTATGGAAGGAACCAATCCCCCAATTCCACTTCTACCTCTTGATTCATCTCGAAGCATGTAGGCTAGTTCACTAGCACCGAGTTCCTGCTTCGTTTCCCCGATAAGATAGATTGCATCGCCAGAGTTTTTGAAATCGGAAGAAACTGCGCGCCTCACATCTGGATGATCGCCTATTAAACTGAATAACAAAGTAGGGGGAACACTGATTTTCTTGTTATCTAAAATCGCATCGTTCTTCATAGAATCCTTGCCTGAAATACAGGGTAAAGAATATGCTCTACAAATATCTTCCAGTGCACGATTGGCTCTGACTAATTGAGCGAGTTTGAAGCTGCCATCGGGTGTTTTCTCGCTTTCTACGGGATCGGGCCAACAGAAATTATCTAATCCCGCAATACGATTCAAATCAACTCCAACGCATACTGCGTTTCTAACGGCTTCATCGACACTAGCTGCGACCATCGCATAAGCATCTATATCCGAATATCTTGGAACAATTCCACAAGACACTACTGCGCCTCGAGTATCTCCTTGAATTGGGGCAATAACAGCTGCATCCCCTGGTGCATCATGATGAAGGCCCCCGAATGGTTTGATGACTGATTGGCCCATGACCTCATGATCGTAAGAACGAATCCACCATTCCTTGCTGGCAATATTTGGCCTAGCCAGAAGCCGTCGAAGGATCTGGCCCATTTCCTTTGGCCTTATAATCAAATTATCTGGAAATTCAATTGCATCATGCGAAGGAGGAATCCATTCGGATTTTAGATTTAGTTGGGGGCATCCATCATGGAGGAAAGAAATTGGTAAATCTGCGACTACTTCATTCCCATAATGAACTAAGAATGTCCCAGAATTGGTAAATTGTCCCACTTCAGTCACCTCAACCTCATGTAAAAGGGCAAGGGATTCGAATGCTGTAGCATCATCTTCATTAACACCAACAGTCATTCTCTCCTGTGATTCTGATACTAGAATTTCCCATGGATTCAAACCCAATTGTTTAAGAGGAACTTTTGACAAATCTAAATCAGCACCACCTGTTAATTCAGCCATTTCTCCAATACTAGAGGATAATCCACCTGCTCCATTATCCGTGATTACTTGTATATAGCCTAAATCTCTAGCTACGAGTAGCATATCTAGCATTTTTTTCTGGGTGATCGGATCCCCAATTTGCACTGCACTGTTTGGGCTATCATCGGTTAACACTAGACTAGAAAACGTGGCTCCATGTATCCCGTCACTTCCTACTTTACCACCAACCATGTAAACTAAATCTCCGGGATTTGGTGTCTTAATGTGGCTCTCTCGGCCATCTGGCAAATAACGGGGGAGAATCCCCACGGTTCCACAGTAAACAAGGGGTTTCCCTATATACCGCTCATCGAAAATTATAGCACCATTGACAGTTGGAATACCACTTTCATTTCCACCAGAACGCACTCCTGCATGGACGCCCCGCATAACACGCGATGGGTGGAACAAACCCTCTGGTAAATCTCCATCATAATCTGGTGGACCAAAACAAAAAACATCTGTATTGGCTATTGGTCGTGCACCAAGGCCAGTACCTAAGATATCTCGATTGACACCAACGATACCAGTCATTGCTCCACCAAATGGATCTAATGCAGAAGGGGAGTTATGTGTCTCTGCTTTGATACAAAGACTCCATTCGGGCGTCCATTCAATAACGCCGGAATTATCATGGAAAAGCGAAAGAAGCCAATCAAAGTTCTCTTGCATATCTAAAGCGGGGCGCATGATATGTGTCTTGAACAAAGAGTCAATCTCACTTTCTTCACCAGTTTGTCTATCAATATGGTGTATCTTTGCAGCGAAAATTTTGTGCTTACAATGCTCAGACCAAGACTGGGCTAAACACTCCAATTCAACGTCTGTGGGTGCTTTGGGTGGTAAGCCCCTAAATTCACGCATTGATTGAATTTCCTTGTCTCTATAATGCGATTGAATTGCTTTCATTTCCTCCATGTTCAATGCTAAAAGACCTTTTTCACTGATTTGAAGAAGTTCTTCGTCAGATACCTCTAAATCAATAATCGATGGGGGTTTTTGTTCCAATTCAAGGTGGCTAGGAAAAGCCAAGGAAGGCCAAGCCTGATTTACATCCAACCTACGATCGGTTGAATCCACACGTTCAATCAAAGGATTGTAGAGTTGTCTGGCTAACCAATCAACATCCACTTCAGATGGAACATCCCAAAAATGATAACCAATTGTTGTTGATACTGCCATATCTGGGCAAAATGGGAAAAGGGTATGCAAACCATCTAAAGCCGCTTGTCCCCGATTATCTGTGACTCCTGGCTTAAACCCGATAAGGATGGAGATATCCGGATCAGTATCAAAAGTTGATCCTTCCAGAAAAGAAAGGTCAATTGAGACTGTTTCCATTATTGGATCAGAAAAAAGGTCTATAGCAGCCTGACTTTTCTCATCATCTGTCAAATCTCCCTTGACTAAATACCCTAGGGTACTGCGTATTTCACCAACAATAAGGGAATGATCGATGGCTAATTGACGGCGGATAGATTCTGCACGTGCATCAATTAGGCCGTCCCCAATTCGGGGCATAACCTCAATACAATGACAATTAATGTCAGGTGACACTACCAATCCCTTAGGAAAAGGCTCCGGCGAAGGCCGTCAATGAATCAACCGGAAGAGTTGGCCAAAATTATCGAAAGATAGGGGGATTAGAATCCCATGCCACCCATGCCACCCATGCCACCCATGCCGCCCATGCCGCCCATGCCGCCCATGCCGCCCATGCCTGGATCTGGATCATCGGCCTTTTCTGGAATATCTGCAACTAGTGTTTCTGTTGTAAGAACTAATCCTGCAATCGATCCTGCTGACTGAAGAGCATTGCGAGTTACTTTTACGGGATCTATAACGCCGGCTTCAAACATGTCAACATATTCGTGTTCTCGGGCATTAAAACCAACATTTGCTTCAGCATCTTCTAATTTAGATACTACAATTGAACCCTCAAGGCCTGCATTTGTTGCAATTTGACGAAGAGGGGCAGATAATGAGTCTCGGACAATAATTGCGCCCAATCTCTCGTCGCCATCGAGTTTTGTAATCAGTTCATTGACCACATTGCGGGCTGCTAAAAGGGCAACTCCACCGCCAGCAACCACCCCTTCTGCCATCGCTGCTCGAGTTGCATTAAGTGCGTCATCGACTCGTGCTTTCTTTTCTTTCATCTCCGTTTCAGTGGCTGCACCTATTTTCAATACTGCAACACCACCTGATAATTTTCCAATCCTTTTCTCTATTTTTTCGCGGTCCCAGTCACTACTTGCTAGTTTAGCTTGCCCGCGAAGGATGTCCACGCGTGCACTAACTGCCGATCCATCTCCTGCGCCGCCGACAATTGTGGCCTTATTTTTAGCAATAATGACGCGGTCTGCACTTCCAAGACTTGTTGGACCCTGAACTTTGAGATCTGCTGATCGATCTTTAGTGAGAACTGTTGCTCCAGTTAACATTGCTATATCCTCAAGCAATTCACCCTGTTCATCTCCAAATCCGGGGGCCTTAATTGCACATGCCTTGATAACTTTAGAAACAACATTGAGAACTGTTGTGGCCATTGCTTCACCTTCAAGGTCTTTGGCTATAATTAGTAAAGGGCGTTTCTGCTGCATAGATACTTCAAGAGAGGGAAGTAAATCGTGAGCGCTATTTATTGTCATATCTGTAATCAAAATCATTGGATTATCCAATATCGCTTCTCGTTTTTCTCGATCTGTGATGAAATAAGGAGAAACATATCCCTTGTCGACCTCCATCCCTTCTACTACTTTGAGTTCGGTTTCAAGTGATTTTGCTTCTTCAACTGTAATTACTCCTTCATTTCCTACTTTATCAACAGCTTCGGCAATCAGATTACCAATTGTAGGATCATTATTCGCCGCAATTGTTGCGACTTGGTTCACCATATCTTGGCTATCAACTGAAACTGCTTCTTCTTTCAGATGATTTACTACAACAGAAATTGCTTTGTCAAAACCGGATTTTAGATCTACTGGACTTGCACCTGCTGCAACATTTCGGAGGCCGGTATGTGCTAAGGATTGTGCTAGCACTGATGCTGTAGAGGTTCCGTCACCTGCATTATCTTGCGTTTTATTGGCGACTTCTCGAACTAATCTGGCTCCCATATTTGCAAATGGATCTGGAAGATCAATATCCCTAGCAATTGTTACTCCATCATTAATGATGGTAGGGCTTCCCCACGATTTCTCAAGTACGACTGTTCGGGCTGCTGGCCCTAGTGTAACCTTAACCGCATTCGTTACTGCATCAATACCCTCAAGCAGTTTTCTGCGAGCTTCTTCACCATAGATCATTTGTTTTGACATCTGTATCATTCTCCATACTAATCTTAACTCAGGCTACAACTTTTGCCTGGAGGTCTTCTTCCTTTATGAGCAAATAATCTGTCCCTTGCCATTCAATTTCAGTACCACCATATTTGCGATAAATGACGCGGTCGCCGACAGCCACATACATGGGTTGTCTATTTCCGTCGGCGTCAATTCCACCCGGTCCAATGGCAATTACCTTGCCAACATTCATCTTTTCTCTTGCCTCTTCTGGCAATAACAAGCCTGAAATCGTCTTTTCTGCGGCTTGCTCCAATTCGACAAGGACCATTGATCCAAGGGGTTCTATTCCAATGCTCATCTGACTACCTCACTAGTTAACTCGGGGTTGCGGAGTTGGCACAATATTTCAATCCTGTGATGATACATTTTTTCTAAAATCAAGAGTTGGGGCCAAAACCGCACCAGTATAACTCGTTGCATGATGGGAAATAACTTCTGGAGGACCTTCAGCAATCAGCCAACCTCCACCATCTCCTCCTTCGGGACCGAGATCTATTATCCAATCACTTGATTTAATCACGTCAAGATGATGCTCAATGACAATTATCGTGTGCCCCTTATCCCTTAAACGATGGAGGACACCAATTAATTGACGAATATCATGCAGAGAAAGACCCGTCGTTGGTTCATCTAGAATGTATACCGTATGACGGCCTGCAGGTCTCTTGAGTTCTGATGACAATTTAACGCGCTGTGCTTCGCCACCCGATAGTGTTGTAGCTGGTTGTCCTAGATGGATATAACTTAGTCCAACATCAACTAAAGTTCCAAGAATGCGCTCTAATTTCGGGATTGGTTTGAAAAAATCATAAGCATGTGAAATAGACATTTCAAGAATATCGTGTATAGTCCGTCCCTTCCAAGTTGCTTCAAGTGTTTCGCGATTGTAGCGCTTTCCTTTGCACTCTTCACAAGTGATCCATACATCTGGAAGGAAATTCATCTCTAACTTAATTTGGCCAGCACCCCGGCAGGCTTCACATCTCCCTCCACGAACATTAAACGAAAAACGACCCGGTTTCCAGCCTCGCTCTTTTGATACTTGAGTTTGAGAAAATAAATTGCGTATTTCATCAAATGCTTTGGTATAAGTTGCTGGATTAGAACGAGGAGTGCGCCCAATTGGAGATTGATCAATTACCACTACTTTATCGATATTTTCAATACCATCTATTCGGTCATATCTTCCAGGAATTACATCTATGCCATGAATTTCTTTCCTTAATGCGGGAGCAAGGGTTGCAGTGACAAGACTCGACTTACCTGAACCAGATACACCCGTAACTGAAATCATACACCCAAGTGGAAATACAACATCAATCGAAGAGAGATTATTATGTCTGGCCCCACATAATTTTATCGAATTTTTAAAATCTGGAAGGGTACGTATTTCGGGAAGCGGGATTGAAGTCCGACCTGAGAGATAAGCCCCCGTAATAGAATCCTCAATACTCATCACATAATCAGGTGGCCCTGAAGCAACAACATGTCCCCCATTCTTTCCTGCTCCCGGTCCAATATCCACAATCCAATCTGCTTGTCTCAATGTCTCTTCATCGTGTTCTACTACGATAAGGGTATTTCCTAAATTGCAGAGAGAACGAAGGGTTTCAAGAAGTCTCTGATTATCTTTTTGATGGAGACCAATAGATGGTTCATCCAGTACGTACATCACACCAGTAAGTTGGCTACCAATTTGAGTTGCTAATCTAATTCTCTGACTCTCCCCACCTGATAATGTATTGGCTCTACGGTCAAGAGAAAGATAACCCAGCCCTACCGACTGGAGAAATTGCAACCTTGTTTGTATTTCTTTGATGACTTCTTTGCCAATGTGATGAGATCGTTCATCAAGTAAATTCGGACCATTCAACCAAGAAGATACAATTTCAAGTGCCTTTGTTACAGTAGCATCATTAAAGTGCGGTAAATTAATCCCGCCAACTAAAACTCCCGATGAAGATGGATTCAATTTTCTTCCACCACATTCTATACAAGTCTGTTCTTCCATGTAACTCATCAGGCGCTGCCGGTTACGATCGGATGTTGTTTCACGGAGGAGACGATCAAGACGTGGAATTACGCCTTCCCATGGGCGGTTTGTTCTATACTGCCCACCTGATCCAGTCGCTACTTCAATAGGAACGGGGGTCGTTCCGCTACCCCAGAGGATAAGATCACATGAATCTTCATCTAGTTCACCATATGGTTGGTCAAAAGGAAATTGATAATATGCCGCTAGACCTTGCATCATACTTCTATACCAATTCGATGATGCTGAAGAAGAAAATGGGCGAATTGCGCCCTCAATAAGAGAGCGACTCGAATCCGTTACAAGAAATTCAGAAAATTGTCGCACAACTCCAAGGCCTTCGCACCTTTGACAAGCACCTAGCGGATTATTGAAAGAAAATACGCGAGGACTCATTTCAGGAAGGAATGATCCATGATCATGGCAAGCAAATTCTTCACTGAGCAATTCTTGAATAGATTGTTTATCTTCTTCAGGAGCTTCAATTATGATTGAACCGTCTCCTAGGCGAAGACCATCTTCAACGGCTTCTGTTAATCGCTGTTTTGTGCGATTTGACACACTCAAACGATCAATTCGGACATCAATGTCATGTCGCAAATTACGCTCTAAAGAGGGCGGGGAAGAAAGATCCGATTCTCTTCCATTTATTCTTGCAGAGACATAGCCCGAGTCATGCAAAGATGTCATCAATTCATGATGCGATCCTTTGCGGCTACGAAGCACTGGGGCCCATAATGAAATATTCTTTCCATCGTGGCGCCAAAGGATATTATCTACTAGTTGCTGAACTGTTCTACGAGCAATTTCTTTTCCGCATTCAGGACAATGAGGGATGCCAATTCGAGCCCAAAGAAGACGTAAATGGTCCATAATTTCGGTAACTGTGCAGACAGTGGACCTAGGATTATGGCTGCCCTGCTTTTGATCAATACTAATCGCCGGAGAAAGCCCTTCAATACCATCACAATCTGCTTTTTTCATTTGACCCAAGAATTGTCTTGCATAAGCTGAAAGAGATTCAACGTACCTGCGTTGTCCCTCCGCATAGAGTGTATCAAAAGCCAAACTTGATTTCCCAGAACCCGATACACCACTAACAACAACAAATCTTCCGCGAGGAATATCAACATCAATATCTGCAAGATTATGGGTACGAGCTCCTCGAACTGAAATGATTCCTCCATCTCGACTGAGCGAAGCGGGATCAGGCGATTCAAGCACGAAACCGACCCTAGCAGCGACGGCTATTGAACGATCGCAATTTATAGAAGAAAACAAGGAATGATATCTCCCTTATCTGATGAAGATTCGGGATCTATCCATGCCAAAGCATTTGCAATTGCTAAACCCCGAAGATGGCTTGATGATTGTTGCGGAATTGGATAAGCAACCATCTCTGCTCCATTTCTTTCTAGTATAACACGATCAAGACAAAGACGATCATGCCGAGATCGAATTGGAGACCCAAGACGGGCTTGGATAAATTGGACAGAAGAGGAGGATCCAAATTGATAACAAAGCCAAGGTTCGACTAAAACTCGAAATAAAACATGACATGATACTGGATTTCCAGGTAATCCAAAAATCGGTGTTCCATTCCAGCATCCGACAATTGGAGGCGAGCCCGGCCTCATACGAATTCTCCAAAATAAGGCATCTCCTTCTTCAATAATCAAAGATCTAACAAAATCAAAAGCGCCCATTGAAACGCCCCCGGATGTCAAGATGACGTCGGCTTTTGAAGAGGCTTCGTCGAAAACTTTTCGTAGCAAATTAATGTCATCCTTAACTGGGGAATATCGAAGGGGAATATGTCCTGCATGAATTATTTCAGATGAAATCCCATGGCCGTTTGACTCATATATTTGACCAAATTCTGGAGATGATCCGGGTTCAACTAATTCACTTCCTGTAGGAATTACTGCGATTGTTAATTGCTGATAACATTCTATCATGGTGGAACCAGTAGTAGCAATTAAGCCAATATGTTCTGGCAATAAGCGAGTGCCTGCAGTAACAAGAAAAGAACCTGAAGAAAAATTTTCACCTTTGCGCCTAATGTGTTTTTGAGCTGGTGCCATAATTTCTATGCTATTAGAATCAATTTTTTTTGTATCTTCTACAATTACAATCCCATCGGCATTTGGAGGAACGGCTCCCCCGGTCATGATACTAATTGCTGTGCCGTCCAATAATTCAGGAAATGATGCTGGAAGACCCGCTTCAATTTGACCGACAAGAGAAAGTCGTATTGGATTTTTTTTAGTAGCATTAATTGTGTCAGAAATCTTTACTGCAAATCCATCCATTGCACTTTGATCAAAAGAAGGATCGTCCCTAACTGCCACAATTTGGGATGCTAAGCGACGACCATAAGCATCGTCCAGTGATACTTGATTTACTGATTTAGGTGATACCTCAAGTTGTTGACAGATTTCTTGGGCTTGTGCCAAATTAACCCACTGTTCCATTTGAGGACCGGCCTGATTACATCATATTCCAAATTCGTCTTTTGTTTCGCAGGAAGGGCATTCAACTACATAGCGATCTCGTTTTGGTCTTGGAACTTTGAGGACATATCCACAACCAGTACACTGATGTTTGATAAAATCTGGTTGAGATTTAGGGGTTTCATCATCAGTTAACTTGCGGCTCGTTGCATTTGTTGTCCAACCTCTTCGGTCAACATAAGTATCTTCTTTCAGGGAACGGCTTTTCAAAGTTAATTTGACTTTACGCTTTTTTCGTTTTCGAGGAGCCTTAGGGGGGGGGGCCCCAGTGCTAGGAGGACGACCAGCCATAGATGGGGGAAACAGCCTGAGTGCTTCAATCCTGCCCGAGATTTATTCTATATACAGAATCATTCATTGGTTCATGTACAACATGGCCATTGTCACGTAATTGTGATGCAAGTTGTGGTCTAGATAATTGGGGTTCTGAATGGTAAATAATGATTTCAGATGCTTTAGAATCAGATGCAAAATCAATAATTTCTTGATTTCCAGCGTGTGTCGAGAAATCAAAGATGTCTACATAAAGGTCAATTGGAGTTATTTTATTCCAAATTTCTATTTCTGATTTTTCAATTAAGTTCCTGCCCCCAGATCCTTGCGCTTGATAACCTGTTAAGAATATGGCATTTCTTGGATCTTTTCTTAAACGATCTAAATACCAAAGAGCCGGCCCACCATTTAGCATACCACTAGTCGAAACAATTACATTGGCTCGTTCAATTGCTTTTCGTCGATCTTGTTTTGAAATAACTCTTCGAGATCTGCGATATGCCATTTCTAATTCTTGCGGATTACGGATAAAACTAGGATGTTCAAGCATTACCTCAGTTACATATTTTCCCATTCCATCCAAATGAATTTCTATTTCTGGTGAAAGTCGATTTAAAATTATCAAAATATCTTGAGTTCTACCAACCGCGAAAACGGGAACTAATATTGTGCCACCATTTGCTATTATTCGTTCTATCTCCGCTAAAAAGCGAGATTCTTCTACTAAACGTGATGGATGTTCACGACCACCATATGTGCCTTCAGTAAATAGCACATCTGTTTCTATTGATTTAGCTCCAAATGTAATTGGTGAATCTCTAGTATCATAATCTCCAGTAACTAAAATGGTTTTAGGCCCCACATCAATTTCAATCATCGATGCACCAGGAATATGTCCTGCTGAATGTGATCGCCATTTCCAATTTTCTGTAACATTCCATTCTTCATGAATAAAAATCTTTAGATGATCTAAGGCATCTTCTAAATCACGGATATCCCAAATGAGAGGATATCCTTCTAATTGACTCACTTTGAGAGTATCTCTCCACATTCGTTCTAACAATGCTGCAGTGATTGAAGTACAATAAAGATTTGAATTCCATTTAGAAACCAACCAAGGGGCCATTCCAACATGATCCAAATGAACATGAGTTAGTATAACTGTTTTTACATTTGGAGATGTTATTGGATATCTTGGAGGATTAGTTGGAGCTAATCCATAATCAATTAAAAGAGGATGAGGAGATGAATTTTCAAATAAAATTCCAACATTACCAATTTCTTCTCCACCTCCCAAAAATCGATAAGAAATATTGGACTCTTGGTATTGTGAACTTGACATCATAAATTGGGAAACAATAACATCTCTTGAATCGATGGATCAAATTAATCAGGAACCCCTACTTTTCCATTGGAAAATGTAATACTCAAAATCATTTAATTAATTATAAATAAAAATTGTAACTATAATTATGAACTATCAGTATAGATGATCATTGAATTCTAGTATATCATATCATTTTATTATGAAATTCAGAATTATTCATTGATTTCCAATGGAAGAGTAGGGGTTGGTCCGATATAATCATCCATAGGAGTCGATTCAGTAGTAATAATGACAGAAATTTTAGAGATCATATCCGATCTTTGTTATGGTTGTGCAGCATGCATCATGATCTGTCCAGTAGATGCTTTAATCTTAAAAAATCAATTAGCAGAAGTTGAAATTAAAAAATGTACTTTATGCAAATTATGTTTACCCGGTTGCCCTGTTAAAGCAATTGAAATTAATGAGGTGATAAATTCTTGAATAAACCGATTTTGATATGTGGTGGTGGCATATCTGGCCTTGTAGCTGGAATTTTATTACTTGAAAAGAAATTTGAGGTTATATTAATTGATGATCGTCAAGAAATTGGCAATCCAATTAGAAGATCAGGAAATATTGGTATAAACAAAAATGGATTGTCTTGGCTTTCTGAAAATTTAATTCTTGATCACATTTGTTGGAGTCAAAATCCCCCAAAGAATTTCATTTCTGGTGCGAGACCAGAATGGGTAGAAAAAAATTTAGCAATACTATTTACACAGAAAGGTGGACGGATATATCCAAAGTGTTGGTTAGAAAAATTAGATCATCATCAAGCATTAAGGGGCACACCATTGCCTCTTTCTCTTGACCAATATCAAATCATAGATGCTTCAGGAACTCAACCTCCAGTACCCGGGGCAAGAGCACGATCTTTAGTTGAAAATCCTATGATTATAGAATGGAATGGAGGGCTAGTTCTCGAATCTCAATGCCCAATTTCTATTTCTTTTCCTATTATACATAGAAAAGATGGAACATGCGAAGTTTGGTTTAGATCTGGGGAAGAAATCAGAGAACCGACTTCAGGATGGCTAGAAAAAATGAAAACATGGCGATCTAGAGAATTTCCAGGTAGTATTTCATTATCTGTTAATCATGGAATAAATTTAGCAAAAAATTTTAATTTTGGTGAGATACAATGAAATTTGATAGCAATTCGATATTTAATTACATGTGTGATGATTTTTTTCTTTCCCGCGTTGCTGTATTAATTGATCCTGAATGCCAACTTCCTCATGAAGGTGCTAAAAATGCTATTGCAGCAGTTATGGGTGGCGCCCGATTAATTCTTGTTGGGGGATCAACTTCTGACGATGTAAGTTTAGTTGATCGAACAGTTGAAGAGATACAACTTTCCTTGGAAGAAATGTGTTCGGCAGCATCTCAAGATCCTTCTTCTGATGAGAATTATTGGCGAGTACCTGTATTATTATTTCCAAATACTGCTAATGCTTTAAGCTCCTTAGCGGATGGCGTTCTTTTCATGTCGCTTTTGAATAGCAAATCGATTAGATATATTATTTCAGAACAAATTATTGGTGCTCCATTGATCACAGAATTTGGAATTGAATCATTACCTACAGCATACGTAATTTGTGCACCTGGGATGAAAGCAGGAGAAGTTGGTGAAGCAGATTTAGTTATGCCCTCTGATGTTGAGCGTATTCGAGCTCTAGCCTTGACAGCGAAGGGATTTGGGATGAAATTTCTCTATCTTGAAGCAGGTAGTGGATCACCAACTCCAGTTTCTCCTGAATTGATTAAATCAGCCAATGTTGATGGCCTTACCATTTTGGTAGGTGGTGGCATTACTAATTCAACATCTGCACTTGCCGCAGCAAATTCAGGAGCACATTGGATTGTCATAGGAACTGTAATTGAAGAAAGTGAAAATGCTTCAGCAATTCAAAAACGAGTAAAAGTGATTTCTGATGCCATTCAATCATCATCTAAATCGGCTGGCGGAGCATAACCGCCGGGTAAATTTGGCGCATCATTAGATGAAGTGATTTCTTCTTCAGAATTATCAGATCGATTTTTTTCTTCAGCAGATCTTCGAACAGTAAGGCTGTCAATAAATGCTCTATCTACAACATCACGAGTTCGCGCATCATCTCTGAGTCTTTGAAGTTCGTTCAGTGCTTTATCATGACGAATTTCGATTTCTTTGAGTTCAGCCATCCTATCCTGTAAAGCAGCTTCAAAGTCAGTAATTGTTAATTGGAGTTGAGCCAATCGTTCATCTCGCTCAAATACATCTTTGTGCAGTTTTCTCTCTCTCCGCCTTAATGATTCATATTCTCGATTTCGCTCAAGCAACCTGCGTTTTAATTCTTCAATTTGTTCTACTAAATAGTCATGTTCTGCACTAATACTTCGTGGCCCATGACGAATTTCATCTACAATAGTTTCCAGTTCAGAAATTCGTTCATCCCTTTGTTCAACAAGAGTCCTCAATCGTTCGGTAATCTCTCGCAAACGGTCTCGTTCAGAATTTGTAGATCGCATTTCTTCATCTAGTTCTGCTATTCTTGTATTTGAATCGGATAATGCAGCTTCAAGAAATCGTACCTGTTCAGCAGATAATGATGTTAAGCCAGCATCTGCAGCATTTTGCAATGCTTCAACTAGTTCGGATAAACGACTTTCCATTTCTTCAATGACTTGTTGTTGTTCATCTGAAAGAATCTGCAATCGATCTCGATCTGTTTCAAGTTGAATCATTCGTTGTTGAGTCATAGAGCCTGAGAGTGCCTCTCGCTCCGCTCTTGCATCTTCAAGTAATCTTTCTAAATGCAAAACTCTCGCTTCTAAGTCCCGCCGCTCAGCTTCTGATCGATCAAGCAAAGCACGGTCTGGTGCACCTTCTTCTTCTCTTTCTTCAAGATCAAGTTCAAGCATCCGAACCCTTTGCTTTAAATCAGCTAATTCTGAATTTGCTCCGCCTAAATCTGTCCAAGCAGAAAGAACTTCAGATACAAGTTGTTCTTTTGGATATCCTTCAAGCATACCTGCTAGGGCTGCCTTCTCAGCATTGTCTAGTTCACCAGCAGTAGAGACATCGACAGAATCGGGTCGAGCCACAGCACTCATAGCGAATCAAGGTGGATGCACCTTCAACCGCCTTTCAATCCTCCCCTCAAGATTGGGGCGTTGAGTGTTGGTTTCAATAGAATTAATCAGATGGGACTTCAACGAATTGATCATCCGGCATGATTAAACCCAACTTCAATGCACCGTCAGCAACTCGTACGAATGGATCGTCAACACAACTAATTGTAATGTCACCAATATCTGCTAACTCTGCTGCAACTCGTTTATCGAGATTTTCAATTAGTGAACCTCCTCCTGCAAGGATGATATTATTTCTCAAAAGGGGCTGATATTCAGGATCTGCATTTGCAATGATTTCTTTTAGCCCAATTACAATTGGTGTTGCTAATGAATCACATGCTTGCATAATTAAATCACCAATATCAACAGTTTGTGTTTTTCCTTCAACAGCCAATTCGACTTCCACAACACGGGGGCTATCTTCAAAAACATAGGAATTTTCTTCTTTCCATTTACGCACCATGTCAATAGTTACTTGTGCTCCAGTAAATTTCTTACGAATCATATCGGCGAGTAATTCATCAACATTATCTCCTGCATTTTCTATTGTTAATTGGTCTTCATCTTTTGGGAAGGTACCATATATTCTTGCAATATCTGTGCTTCCAGAACCGATATCAACGATAATTGATCCACCAATTTCATCCATACTAAATGCAACAGCAAAAGGTTCTGAAACAACCATCAATGCATTCACTTGTCCCTTTAAGAAAGACATTAAATTGCTCTTATCTGTAAAAGATATGCTTGATGGGCTACAGATTACCCCGTATACCTCATCATATTCTTCGGGTCCAATTTCTTCAATCAAGTGCTGTACGAACGATCGAGCAGCCGCTCGGTTTGTTTCATCATCTTGTGCAACACCAGATCGAAGAGGTCTGTAGATTTTACAAGCAAGTTTATTTTTCAATGCCTCTGCTCCAAATAGAACATCCCGCCCTAAGAAATTTCGTGCAATTGGGTCTTTTGGTCGCCCAACAACAGTCTCAATTCGAACATTTGAATCATTGTCTCCCATGATCACTGAATGGTATGTGCCTAAATCGATTCCAAGGTAGAGTCTCTCAGTCATTCTTTCACCTTCAATAGAGGGAGTGAAGTCGAGGTTTTGATATTATGGGCGAATTAGTTCTTCTTTTTTTTTTAGTGAAAAATATATTGTAGCAAGAAATATGGGACTCAGTCTCTTATTTTTTTACTTTTTTTTTGTTTATTTTTGTTCGAATTATCATTCCAAGCATGATTGAAGAGATGCCCACCCAAGCAATGATTATTGGTACGCGTAATCCCTCTCCTAACTCACTAAATTGATTTGCCGAGACATCACGAGAATCGTCCGTGGAATTATTTGATGAAGAATGATCTTCAACAATTTCATCTAAACACGAGTCAGGGGCAAGAACCCGTCCAGCAGAAATTAATGGGGCTCGAATGTGGCTTTCATTATTTTCCCCTAAAATTTCATTATTCGATATAGTCCATTTCCATGAACTGTTTGGTCGAATAACCATATTTGTTCCATTTCCATAAATTTCGGCTATATCGGGGAGCAAGATTCGTAAATCATCACATTCTAATTTTTCAATTTTAATTGGCCACCTATCAGGCCAAAAAATATCTAATTCGATTATTTTTTGATCTTTTTTTGGCGTTGTTTCGAATATCAAAGGTAATGGTATGTCGGGCCCATCAAGTTGAATTAATGATGATGTTAAATTAATTGAAATCCAAATTGAAGATGAATCTAAAATGTTTATCAAAGGAGAAATAAGTGGTAATGCAGTGCTCCTAATTTCATTTCCTTCTACCCATGAATGAAGAATAATAACTTCTCCACCAACTTCTAAATTTAATTTTTCTTGGCAGGACATTGACATTCCAGCAACGATCATAGAACAAGTTACTTCCTCTGGTCCATTGTTAGAGGAAATTTCCCACGGCATTTGAGAGAGATCAGGGGTCCAAGTTCCAATGATAAGTCCTCGAATGGCCCCATCGGAATTTCCAGCCAAATCATTCCAAGGTTTTCCGACACTCTGGATAAGATCGGATTTGTTTTTCCAGACCATATCAAAGATAACACGAATGCCTTCACAATCATGTAAACCAGGGTGTGACCACCCATGATCTCTATCAGTAACATTTTTTGTAGGTCCATTTTCCATAAGTGGTTCTACTTCGAAGCACCTTAGCTGCCTAGCAGAATCATGGTGTGGATCAGGAGGGGTAGAACCACCTTCCACCCATGTCCATTGCGCGATGGTGCTTGAATTCACATCTAGTGGCATGGAAATAACCAACCTCCCACTCCCTTTTACGCCCTCTAAGTTGAATTTTGCACCACCATTTTGCATTTCTATAGTAGGTTCATTTCCTAATGCATCATCGGGATACCAATTCCAATCTAGAATATTTGAGACTTCTATTGTTGATAATTTTCCATCCCAGTTCCGTGCAATTATAGTGCTAATTAGAGCATTTAGATTGCTTCCATTATTCCAAATTACTGATACATCAATAATTGCTTGTCCCGAAAATTCAACAGGCCAAGAAATCGAAAGCATAGAATTCTCATCAAGATTAGTTACATCAGTTCCGTTTGAGGTGCATCCAAGAATTCCAGCACTGCATTTTACAATCTCTGCTAATACTGGATTATTTCCGAATTCCCATGGAGAATCATTAGTTATTTCTTCTATTCCTAAAACAATACGAGAAACATCTGAAATATTTACTATACGTGTAATTGGTATGACAGCACCAGTTCTGTTTTCTCGCCCATTGATTGCATTAACACCCATTCCTTCTTCTACATTAATTTCAACGTTTCCCTCATTTTCCCTCCAGTTGATTGTTACATCCCCTCCTAAATTTTCAAAAGAAGATGTGCCCATCTGGTTCAGAGTTCCGCGAGACCAATTTGGCCATTGATTCCATTCCCCTCTCATTTGTGCCGGTCTTGCACCAATTGTAACTAATGAAAATCCAATTTTATCTCCATTGATGCCTAGGGTTCCAGTTTTATTCCCTGTTCCAATATCATCTGCAAGTACTCGTACAATGATCCGATTAATTCCTTGTATATCTACTGCCGGAATTCTGATGCCTTCAATCGAAGATAAAATATCCCCTCTTGCTCTTGAATCATTTAACGATGAATCCATGATTGATTTTCCATTGTTCAGTAAATTCCCGCATGTGTGCCATTGGTCGTCCAATGACACACATAAATCAAGGTCATCATGAGCGGATGAAAATCTAGGTCTATCTGGCCAGGCCAATTGAATAATCAATTCGCCAGTACGATTTAGTGTATCATAATCTGGCACTAAACTCCATGAAACTTCTTTCCCATTAGTAAGAAATGGACCATCTAAACCCGATGGGTCTAAGGGGGCTGTGGTTATGCGATCTAACGGCCTTGAACCCGACCCCTGTTCCATTCGATTTGCCAAAAGATCTTTTGGACTTGAATTAGATTTGATCCGGTATGAATCATGAATCCAAACCCCCGGCGCAGGAATTAAAGAAGAATCAGAATCAACTAATTTCCCGTCTAATTCGTCCCAATCTATGATTTTTGAGAGATTAATTCTCCCCCAACCTTGACGCTCATCAATTATATGTCCAATTTGATTTGAACCATGATTCCCTCCCTCAAGTGAATCTGCAGATGCTGTTGCTAACGCCCTAATCAAAGACCCACTGGGCGTGAAACCCTTACCAAGCAATAATTCCCCCCCTTTGCTTGAACCAGTAGCCCAAATAGGGCGCAATGAGGAAACTTCGACGTTTTGATTTGGTATTTCATCATCAATCAACCAACCTTGCTCAACCATTTGTTGTAAGAGCCCTAGAGTTGAAGCAGTCACTGGAGCAGCCATTGAAGTTCCAGTACTGGTTCTTTCTCCTCCATTAAACGAGGTGTGGTCTCCATCCCCTTGTGCAGATTTTATGCCCATTCCTGGGGCGACTAAATGAATTCCAATTTCTCCATCGGCAGTGGGCCCTATGTTTGACCACGAATAGAGGTCATTATTTCTGTTTGCAGCCCCAATAGAGAGTATATTTCTTGCATTAGCAGGTTCTAAAACAGTAGAACCTTGATTTCCAGGCGCTATAACTGCAATTGACCAAGGATGCTCCCTTAGCCAAGAGTCCAAATCAGCACTCCGTTGAGAATATGCTGTTGTATCATCACCCCACGATTCAGAATGAATTACGGCCCCACCTAACCCTCCCTCTACCAAAATCCTGTCAATTTCAGGTGGAGCCCACGAGTCTAGTACAATATCTTGAATTACAAGTTTAGCAGCATGACTTGCAGCAGTTATCGCTGAAGGATAAGATCCTCCAACTTCACCTCGCTCCATTGCTTGCATTTCATCAATCGGCCAACAAGCAAGTGATCCCGCAGTGTGGGTTCCATGTCTGTGGTCTGGCCCTGGATCATCCCAATCGTCAATTGTTTCATTGAGAATGAGGATTTTCCGGTGATTTTCTCCAGGAACCCCTGTCATGTTTCCAGCATCATTTGGATCTTCAACTCCTTGTCTAAAGCAAGCGTGATCACGATCTATTCCAGTGTCAGCAGATGCCAAAATAATACCCGACCCGTTTAATCCCCATTCCCATGCAGCCGAGGGTTGAATATTTTCCATCCCTTCTGCAAGTTGTGCTGCCGCAGCTGAATTTCGTGAATGTGCAGGCAAGTCCGGTTCTATCCATAATACGCCTTGAATACTCGCAAATTCTTGAACAAAAACGATTGCTTGATCTCCCATTGCTGGAATTTGAATAACACCAATTCTTGCAGATCCATCAGGGGGAATCGATGCATAAATTTTCTCATCTTCACCTTCTCTTCCTTCGATATCATCTATTTCCTCCCACTGAAAACCCAATCTTTGTGAGATTATTTCGACTCGTTCTTTAGCAATATGTGGTGGTAAATTCGGCTCAAGAACAACCCGTATTGGTAGATTTTCGTTTTGTATAACTTCCGTATCTCGAATTTCCGCATCCGGTGCTTTTCGCACCCCTTTATCTTCTCCAAATGACATCCACGCGTTCCATTCCCCATTTCCAAGATATCGCAAAGGTATCATTCCTTTTTCTTGAATCTCGCTTGAATCATTTGCTTCCACAATTACTTCAATCCCAAAGCCATAATTTTCAGAATATTCTTCCGCTAAATTGCTTTCATTAGCTATTACCGGTGCTAGTAAATGAAATAGCATAACAAGGGCCATGCTCAGTCCGATTCTATTGTTCACTAACCCTTCGAGATCTAGCATTACGATTGAACCTGTCTTCCCCGCGGCGCGTTTAAGGGGGCCTCGTTTGTGGGTGCATACATGAAAGCATGGCGAATAGCTGGGGCCTTCTCAAGCGGGCGTGCTCAGCAACCCTTCTCTATTGATGTTGTAGCTGCGGATGAAGATGGTGCCCTTGAGAAAGTAAAATCCCTCCTCGGCAGCCGGCACCGCGTTTCTCGCCGTCAAATTTCTATTGATTCTTCCCAATCAATTGACCCGACAGAATCTTCAGATCCTTCAGTGCAGCATCATTTCAAATCTCACTCTACCGGGTGAAGCCCGAATGTCCTCTAGCGATGAACTACAAAACCTTGCGAAACTTATCGAATTAAACCGCGATAGGATGACCGAATTGCAATCCCAAAGGTCTCGAGTAAAGACAGTACACGATGAGCATACAGATACTATTCGTGCGCTTCTTTCATTTTCAGGTAAAGAAGAAGCAGCCCTTATTCCGATTGGAGCTGGCGCAACACTGCGCGTTCAATTGGATTCCAGCAGTTCAACGCTGCTTGATGTGGGGAGTGGAATTCATGCTCAGATGCCCTTTCCCCGCGCAGCAGATTTACTCAAACTTCGAATAAAAGATTTAGACGATCTTCTTAATCAACTCGATGAGGAAATCAACCGAACAGAAGTCGCTCTCAGAAAGTTTGCTCTTCAATTTGAAGAAACTACGAAGACTATTGAAAAAACAGATGAATCTGTGGATTTGAATGGAAAAGAAAAAGGATTAGATTTGGACAATTTAAACCCACCAATTAGATCGTCGAGGCGATCATTTGGGGGGGGATTAACTCTTGATGACTGAAGTGAAAGAATGGGCCTTTTTGACCGCTTCCGCCGCCGAGTTCGCGAGGCTGCTGCTGATGCCGAAGTTTCCGAAATATCAACTGATGAAGGAAGTGAAGATGCAAAGGAAGCCGTTCGCTTGGGTCAGGAAATGCGGCGCAAGACTGAGATTAAACTTCCAATAAACCAACCTAGCCCGATTCCTTTGGCAGATGAAGAATGGGATGATTGGGATGACGAAGAAATTTCTCCCCCCCGCCAATTAACTCGTAAAGAAAAGCGCCGTTTGGCTAAGGAAATCAAGAAACCTCTCGAATCATCAGAAATAATTCCAGAAGGATCCGCCATCCATTTGCGCGTACAACGCTCAACAACTGGCAGAAAATTAGTTGATGTTTCTTCAAGTCCTCGTGGATCAACTATACAACGAGAATTTTTGTCTGAATCTGGCTCAACGATGGAAGTTGATTTGGGCGGAGGAATTGTCGAATCTGGCGGGCGCATTATCAAAAACGGAAAAGCCCTTGATGAATTATTGGAGGAAATTGAAACAATTCTTTTAGAAGCAGATATGAGTCAACGAGCAACCGAGGCACTCACTGATTTGATTCGAAGTGAATTAATTGGTAGGCGCCTTCGAAAAGGAGCCGATCTTAGCCGAGTAATCGAAGCATCAGTCATTCGTTCTCTTCGTTCTCTTTTGACATCATCTTCCTGGGATTTCTTTTCAACAGTAGATTCACTTCTTGCTGAAGGAGATACGCCAGTTTCGATTATGTTGGTTGGTGTAAATGGTACTGGGAAAACAACAACTACCGCCAAAATTGCTCATGCCCTGAAGTCTCAAGGGAAGAGAGTTGTGTTGGCCGCAGGAGATACTTTTCGTGCAGGGGCAATCGACCAATTGCAAAGTCACGCTGACCGACTTGATATTCGTTGTGTCTCAAGTCAACGTGGCGGGGACCCTGCCGCAATCGCAAGAGATGCAATTGAGCACGCTCGAGCGCGACGAATGGATGTTGTTCTAATTGATACTGCTGGTCGGATGCAAAATAAATCAAACCTCATGGAAGAACTTCGGAAAGTGCACCGCGTTTCTTCTCCTCATCTCGTCCTCTTTGTTGGCGATGCATTGGCAGGAAACGATGCAGTTGAACAAGCAGTTGAATTCCAACGCATGCTAGCATTTGATGGATGTGTGCTCTCAAAGCTTGATACAGACGCTAAAGGGGGAGCTTCTTTGTCAATCGCGCACGCAACCGGCCGCCCTATTGTTTTGATTGGTACAGGGCAAGAATACGATGATCTGAAAGTCTTCGATGCAGATTGGATTTTGAATCAAATTTTTGACTCTGATTAATAAATCAGTTCAGCGAATTGTTTCCTAAACTTTGATAATTTTGGATTCACCACGGCTGCACAATATCCCTGATTGGGATTTTTCCTAAAATATCCCCAATGATAATCTTCAGCAGGCCAAAACTTTTCCAATAAAAAAACTTCAGTAACCAGTTCATTTTCCCATAGATTTTCTTCCTCTATTTCTTTCATTTTCTTCTTGCAAAGTTCTATTTCACTTTCAGAATTTGTCAAAATAATTGACCGATATTGTGGTCCAATATCATTTCCTTGCTGATTAATAGTTGTAGGATTATGGATAGCAAAAAAAATCTCGAGAAGCATATCCATTTTAATTATTGATTTATTGTAATCAATATTTACGACTTCAGCATGACCAGTATTTTTTGAGCACACCATTTCGTAGGTGGGTTTTTCACATTCCCCCCCAGCATAGCCAGGTGTAACTTTGAGTACCCCCTTTACTTGTTCAAAAATTGCCTCTAAACACCAAAAACAACCCCCACCAAGCACGATATTCCCCACAATGACCTTCTCCTATTTGATGAAGATTAGGCCGTTACGGTGATTGTGCCTTTCATACCTGTATGGAAGTTACAATGGTAAGGATATGATCCAGTTTCATCAAATGTAAATTCAAAACTTTCTCCTTTTTCTAAACTAGTAGAGTCAAACTTTCCTTCATCTGAAGTAGCAGTATGACTCATTGAATCTTCATTGATCCAACGAACAGTGGTTCCATTTGAAATGTCGATATTTGTTGGTGTAAATTCCATTCCTTCAATGATAATGGTGACAATCATTGAATTAGTTGAGTTATTCGTAGAATTTGAAGTTGAATCTACTTCTGAATCACCAGTAATTTTTTCATCATTCTCAGTTTCACCCGTACATCCAGCAAGTGTAACCATCAATAGTGCAACAAAGAAGACGCGCCTTTCCATGTATTACTTTGAGCCGAGGTCTTTTTTGAGTTCTTCCCCAACTTTCTTCCTTTCTAAAATCCAAGAAATCAAACTTAATCCCGCTCCAATTGCCCACCATTGAAGTGCTTTAGGTGGATGGATAATCGCCTTTAATGAATATGCAACGGGCTTTCTTTCGTCATTTTCAAGAATAATTGTGTCATTATTTGAGATACTTCGTAGTAGGTGTTGATCGGGCTGCCAGCCATATTTTTTCAGCAATGCATCTTCATCAGATGTATCTGAATCAATACGCATTCCCATCGCATATCCCCGTACAACAAGGAAATAATCTAGACCGTAACTTTCATTTCGCCTATGGGGATTCTCAATAACCTGAAATGTCCATGGAACCATCATTTCAAAATTGTCCGAGGAGAATGTCCAATTTCCAACATCTTTAAGGTGGAATTTAATTTTATCATCACGTTGAATTTCAAATCTTTGTGTGCTACCATTTGGTGCTTCAAGTATGAAAGCATGTGTACCATTCCATCGGTTCAGGTCCTCTTTTTCTGCTAGTTTTCTTACTTCTTCATCCATTAGTGCGAGTTCCCACCCATTTTCTTTAATTTCGATCCCCACTCCATCAATCCCAAAATATGGGCTAAAACTTTGGTTTCCCTGTACAAATCCTTGGATTTCTTCTTCACTATCTTCCCCTTTTATTGCATCTTCAGGCGAAGATGTAGCAAGATCTAGCATAATTCCCATTGGAGTAAGTATTGTCATTCCAATGATTGCTAAAGTCCACCCCATTGAAGAAAAGATTGGGGCCCTCCTTTCTTTGAATGCTAAGACAATTACAATTCCCACTCCGAGAAAAGCACATCTTCTCCCCCAAGACCTGGCCTTCTCACCTACGTCTTCAATTTCCCCCTCTGTTTCATTACTGAAAGAGGAGTGAACTGATTTTTCTGCTGAATAGATAAGAAATTCAAGTGCCCCATCCAGTTCAATGTGATATGATTCAGCATTTGCATCAATTTCTATATCTCCTCGCAAAGAACTCCCAGCAGGAGAACCTTGAGTATAATCTAATTCTAGACTCCAGTGTGCCCAAACTTCATGCAACGCAGTCACTAAACAGGTCAGATAAATGGCGCGTATCCATTTTGAAGGTCGTCTGATGGTATTGGCCTTATTCACATCAGACCCGCCGTCGGCGGGATTGTAACAACGCTGCGATACCAATCATCGAAATTGTCATCATGATCGAAGGCGCAGGCACAAATCCCCCATCTGCTTCTGTCGATGAAGATGCATCTGTCGATGAAGATGCATCTGATGTGGTGTTGGTGGTTGTTGTAGTTCCTCCAGAAACTCCTGCTTTATTTGCCATTACGGGCATTAATGGACGTGCAAGATCTTCAATTGATTTGGCACTTTTCACAGCTTGAACTGCCGCTGCTTTTTCAGCGGTTTCCGCACCATCAATGTACTCGAGATGAGCCTTTACTCCAGTGGTAACTGGGTACAGTGTTGATTCTGGACCGACCATGGTGTTCCAAGTTTCTCCCCCGTTACTTGAAACTAGAATTTGAACGCCTAGGGTTTGTTTTGAATTATCATCCCATAGTGCATTAGCCCAAACGCCATCATAAGCAAGATCGAATGTGTCTTCTTTCTCTATTAGTCTCTCTTCGAGTTCATCAGCAAATTCTTCTAAGTCTGCTCCAAAATCACTATCCATGAATTTTTCAACAATTCGGGCAGCAGGTGAGTCACCCTCATCAGAATCATCGTCATCTGATTGAGAAACGCCTTCATCTTCTCCATTTGGACAATCATCCATCCCATCGTTTACGTATTCTTGAGGTATCTCAGACCCATCATTACAAGTAAACATATCTCCACCATCATCGAATGATCTACCCACATCTTCCATTTCTTCAAAGAGATCCTCAAACAGCTCTTCATCAGCAGTTATGGATTGAATAAGCGCAGGAATCACTGTTGGTGCATAACTTGCAGGAACGGGTACACCAACCATGGGTCGCAGAGCTTTCCCATCAATTGTTTGATCAGCCATGGGTGGATTATATCCAATTTCGTCTTCCACTTCATCATCTACTGCCTTATTGAAAGCCCAACCACCAAGAATTTCCATATCGTCTAAGTCCATTTCAAATGTTTTTGTCATTGTTTTCGATGAAGCAACTTTGAAATCAATATTATCTTCGGCATCCATTCCAAACGCCTCAGTTGGGAACCCATCCAAGGATACATCGAAAGCAAATGTGGAGGTGTAGCCGCCGGTTGCTTTCCCACAATTATCTTCAACAAAGATTGCTTTGATAGGTCCATCCTCGACATCACTTGACGCATTTCCCTTTGTGCATCCCCATGCAATAGCATCATAGTTCCCACTCGAAATTTCATTGTAGATATTCGATGAAGTTGGCATTCTCCAAGTCGATGTCATATCGGATCCCATCCAACTGAAATTCATATTTACACCCATATCGAGGTCTACTGTATCTGTACCTCCTGTAACGGGTCCTGAAATGTGCGCGCCCCATTCTCCTTCGACTGCGGCATCTATTTCGGCATCCGCCCCAACGAGTTTGAAATCAGCATCAATATATTCTTTCAAATTCACATCTAGTTTAAGGAAGGATTCTGTATCTTGATCTACAGTAATATTGAATTTTGCATCATTATCTTCCCATTCCGCTTGCAATTGGAAATCAGACCGAAGTCCGTGCCGCATTGAAACAACGGTCCTTCGCATGTCGACGGTTACATCATTCCCACTTGCATCTTTGATTGTCTCTCCTGATACCGTATCATATTGTTCAACAATCATGAAGGTTGTACCGTCAAAATCTTGTCCAACAGACATATCGATATTAGCTTCATCAGCAGACTCCATAATATCCTCTAAGAGGGAGGGGATGGATAATCCAGTGAGTGCTTCAACATCTTCTGAAAGATGTTTCCATTCATATTGAACGCCCCATGTATGGCTTGGAGAAGCCCCATCTTGTGCTTGTGCTGGTACAGCAAATGCCAAGGGGGCCATCATCAATGCTAGTACGACTACAGTCAATTTTCGGCCAGTCATGTCCTGCCCAAAAATCAATCAGATAAAATTTCATCGATGAATTATGACAAGTTTCCCCGAACAAATTTGATGTATCTTTGCTCTTCTTGCTCTTCAAATGGATGACTCCCAACATTTTGTTGATAGGCAATTCCCATCCATTCTCCATTTGGTGAAAGGACTGTTTCAAAGAAGTCATGAAGTGCGTGCACATCTCCATTATCCTCTTCATATTGAGTGACATTGTGCAAAGGAGCGGGGTCAGCGATTGAGAAATCCCATTGATCTCCTTCTATTGGACTTTGCATTACTCCCGCATATAAATGCCATTTTTTTCCTTTGACATATCCATCTTTTGCCCCATCTTGGTCATAATCTAATCCATAGAACGCGACAGAGATAAGATCTGTATCGGTAATTGAAATAAACGGATACATGTTGATTCCCCTTTCAAAAGGGGTAATGTTCCATGATGACCAATTAACACCATGATCATATGATATTGCAAAATTCATTTCCCAAGGTCCCACATCACCTGCAGGACAATCAGCCCAAATCACAGCAACTGTTCCCCCTTCATTTGTATTAACTACGGGATATCCTTCAGGGCAATTTCCTTTCCTTTCTCCAACATCAATTGGAGTTTGCCAAGACCCATCAGAGGGCCCCGGCCCAGTCCCTCTTCCATAATCATCACTTATTCTCACATGCACCGTACCGGAGTTTGAATCAGCATTTTCTTGAGCCACATAGACAAACGAACCGTTTCTTTGACTTGCAATCGTCGACCACCCTCCTGGCATCGCATAGCATTGTGAAAAGAGATTTCCCCCATTTTCTGAATGATAATACCAGTATCTTCCAGTATCTGCAGTGCATTCAGGTGGAGATGCCCCAGAATTCCCGAGATAATGTATGATTCCATCTCCTTGTGCCGCCACCCAAGGCCTATCATCAGCAGCCATTGTATTCATTCTTTGACAACTTCCCATTTCGTAGGTCTTCCCTCCTTCTGTAAATACATGCCACCAATTATCTTCTA
The DNA here is from genome assembly GCA_964389655.1 of uncultured Candidatus Poseidoniales archaeon. Taxonomy (GTDB): domain Archaea; phylum Thermoplasmatota; class Poseidoniia; order Poseidoniales; family CAYMED01; genus CAYMED01. Next base: position 8,555 of record CAYMED010000004.1, on the reverse strand, counting down.
ATGTTGTATCGAGATAGTAAATTCTGTCGTAATTGTCAACGGAGATATCCCCCTCATCTCCAAGGCATTCAGAGCCCCCGGCTAGATAATTAGCAGCAAATGAATTTCCGGGAGTAGGCCCAAATTCAGAACCGTGCTGCCATGTAGATCCATTATCATTTGAAACCCAAAACCAACTTGCCCAATAATCCCAACTTGTCATTTCCCCTTCTTGACAAGCATACCATGGGCCCGGATTTCCCCCCAGAAGAGGGAAGAATGGATTTGATTCACCACCCCATCGCAAATCTTTGTGGGCAGTAATGAACATGTTTCCTTTACTATCAATCGAAAGACTAGGCTCATATCCGATTCCAAATCCCTCAAAGCCAGCATCTTGCCCATTATTCTCATCTATACATTCTGAATGTCTCGGCATGTAAATTGGTTCTAACCAAACAAGACCATTCCCTGTGATTTCATCCAGACTTTCAACCACATCTGAGCCGAAGCAGCCTTGCATTGCAGTGCCTAGAAACATGAGGACCGCCCCCATTACAGAAAACCGCATCGTAACGCATCTGCGACGGGTGAAACGCATGAATCTGTCGCGGGGAACCGAAAGTGACGTATTCATGATCGGTTACGGGAGGCTTGATTAGAATGGATTCGATTAACCTAATCAGCACTCTTTTTTCTCTCGGGAGCATCCTATATGCTATTCTTGGAACAGTTATCATAATAGCATATTTAGGGAAAAAAACAGCACTAATTGAACATATCCGACCCTTTGCATTTCAAGGATCTGCCGCAGTTGCTCTTGTTGCAATGTTGGGGAGTTTATACTATTCAGATGTAGTGGGCTTTCTTCCATGTGAATATTGTTGGTATCAGAGAATTGCAATGTACTCATTAGCAGGAATTTTGACGCTCGCAGTTTTGCGGAATGAATTGATAATTCGGCCTTATGCCCTTCTTCTTTCCGTTTCTGGCTTTTTCCTTTCTCTTTGGCACCTAAGACTCCAATGGCTTCCATCATCGGGTCACCACGAGTGCAAAGGAGGGGTTCCATGTACTGGGAAATATATTGAAATGTTTGGATTTATTACCATCCCATTTATGGCATTGTCCTCGTTTTTCTTGATAATCTCTCTTTTATTGATTACACAATCAAATAATTCCTCTTTTTCAGAGGAATAAACGTTTTATTTTCCCCAATTGTTTGAGGCATGATGTGCTGAGATTGGCCTAGTTAAATAAGTGGAAATTGAAAACCCTAGAAGAGCAGCGATCCCATATGCCGAAGGCGTCATTCCAATCGTAATTAATGCCCAAATGTTCACAATTAACATGCTAATTGAGAATATTAACCCGCCTATTGTGGTGATTTGAAGAACACTCTTTACCCACTTTGCTGAAGGGTCTCTTCCAATTGAAATCCCCCCCCACAGGATTAATCCTGCGCCAAAAAGCAGGAGAAAACCCCAATCAATGGATAATATTGGAGCTGTAATGAAGGAAGGATGGAATAACCAATCATTACATGTGAAAGAAGCTGTTCTTTCACATCCCAATCCACCCGTATCTGAGTTCAATTTTTGTTGTAATAGATAGATCCGGCTTGCTGCAAGGAATGTCCCTCCTGCAGTAATTCCCCATGCCCATAGAAGTCGGCTTTGAGACGTTGACCACAAAGCACCAAGACCACCACCAATTTTTTCTACAATTTTTTCTCCATGGCTGGATGCTAACAAAAAACCGATAAATATGAGGGTGACGGATATGATCCACCATCCCCCAATGGCGCCCATTTCCCCCATTGATCAAACACCCCCTACTGTGCTTTGAAGGGCCTGATCCACAGTTACGCCTTTGTGATTTTGACTGTTCCAAGCAACTTTACCATCAGGTTGTAGGATGAAAAATGTAGGTGTTCCAGTAACTTTCCAAGAATCTGCAACGTTTTGATTTAAGTCATCGATATAGAGAAACTCATGTGGTTGTCCAGGCCTTTCAGCACAATTTGCAGGGCCTTCTATACTCCCTGCTCTACATCCATCACGCGGACTTTGTTCTTGAAATGCAACAATTTCGGACCTCGACGATTCATGCCCACCAATGGATGAAATTTCAATGGCGATGGAGATGAAATCAACAAGATGCTTGTATTGTATGTGTGCATATGACATGGTTTCTCCTTCTTCCCAGCAGAAGGGACAATCCGTATCTATGAATTGAAGGAGCATCCATGAACCATTTTCCCCTTCTTCCCAATCGGCATTAAAATGGTCATAGAGCCTGTAATCCGTCCATGTTGATGGAGGGGTGCCAAACTCATGACTTGGAGCAGTAAAATCGGGGGGTAATTGTCCCTCATCAAGGCCCCGGGTTACAGAGCCAGTTGCAGAGAGGACAACAATCATGACACCCATCACCAAAATTGATACGATGAATAAAGCCTCAACCCGCGCTCTCGCCAAAGGATCGTTGGTCAATGGTGTCCGGCGCATTCAATATCCCATTAGCCGCCGCGCGGTGGCTTGAATATATGGATAATGCATCATATCTCTACTTTTTTCTCGCCAAAAGCCCTTTCACTTCGAAGCCGACTTTGAATTGATCTCCCCCGGATTCATGAATTTCCCGAGTTATTTTTTCCCTATATTTTTCAGGGAAAGGAATTTTTGAGAGGTATGTCTTAAAAAAAACAGTAGAATCAAGAAATGCAAGCAAATTTTCTGGTTCCCATAATGCATTTTCCCTCCCTTCTAATTGAGTAATATCAATAAATGAATTTGAGGATTCTAGAATTTGAATTATGTCTGCGATTGGACCTGGTTTAGGGAATTGTTTCATGTTCCATAATTTCATGTGTCGATCAATAAGCATGCCTAATTTTTCATTTAATTCTGGAAACAAGACCCACCAAATAGCACAAATGCCCCCACGTTTCAAAATTCTAGTGGATTCCGAAACCGCAGATGATGCATTCATCCAATGTAAAGATGAACCAAAAGTGACAAGATCTGAACTTTCATTTTGAATTGCACTATGTTCTCCATCATCCAGCAAAAAAGTAGCATTTATATGCCTTTTTCTAGCGATTTCTACCATTTTTTTGGATGAGTCGACTCCTATGGCGGAATTGGCAAATTTCGCAGCACCAACCGTTGACTCTCCAGTTCCACATCCAATGTCAATAGCCACATCAATTTCTTTCTCACCGATATAATTTTGAATTAATATCCACAAATCTTCGGGCAAGGGGTGCCGCCCTAATTGATAACAGCCCGCCACAGCATCGAATGGGGAAGTCATCTCTGGCGAGAATAACGCGCTTGGTTGATAGCGATAACCTCTCTCCGTGAATCATGTCTGCAGAACGGTTGTGGATGCCTTCAATTGAAGCCGCCTATATTCAGAAATTCGATGCTAAAATAACCTCCATTTTCTCTGATCAAGTAACTCTTGACCGAACACACTTTTATCCACTTGGCGGTGGACAAGAATGGGATCTTGGCACCCTTGAATCAGAGTCAGGATCTCTTGTTCAAGTAAGTGAAGTACGTGGCCGGGATGAGATTTTTCACACCGTCGGTGAAGGACATGGGCTTGAACTTGGTGAATCTGTTGTATGTGAAATAGATTGGAAAAGGCGCTATTCCCATATGAGGATGCACACAGCTCAACATTTAATTTCTGCAGTGGTTGGCGAATGTACGAATGGTGCTAGAACAGTAGGTAACCAGATTCATGCGGAACGCAGCAGGATTGACTTCCAACCCGTTCAATTTTCCTCAGAAGTTCTTGAAGAAATAAAATTATCAGCTAATTCATTGATAGACGATGATTTACCTGTTTATGTTGAACAGATGACAAGGTCTGAACTTAATCAATTAATGCCAGTGGAACGCACAAATCTTGATTTAATACCAAATCATATCAACAATTTAAGGGTGATCAGAATTGGAGATAATTTTGATTTGTGCCCATGTGCCGGAACACATGTCAAAAGTTTAGGTGAAATTGGCCACATGGAATGGATTTCACCCCCCCGATCAAAAGGAAAGCAGACCCAACGACTAACTTACACACTTGCTTGACACACGAATATTTCTTCACCCGATGACGCGACCCACCCCCATGACCTCTGCGCTCTCATGTCGCGCGCGCTTCGTTTTTGCCCTTACCATTCTCCTTTTTCTTCCCCTCCAATATGAAGAAATTAGAATGCAAGACCGATTAGAAAGCCCCTCTTCAAATATTGGCAATCCGATTGAATATCTTCGCCCCACTATAATTTCCCTTAATCCCCTTTCAAACCAGAAAGATTGGGCCGGTCAACATTTAGCAGATATTGCCCCTCTTCCTTCTTCAATCGCAATTGCGGGTCGCTTGGACAGTGGGGCATTGAAGAATGCCACGGGCGATCCGGGCTTCATGAGTTATTGGAATGGGACTTCGATAACTTCCGCAACAGGCGTCAGTGGGGAGGTGTCAAACATTGTCCCCCTTGTTTCTGGGGGTTTAGTCATGACGGGTCCTTTAGATGGGACACACCTCTTTGATGCAATTTCCCTCACAGGATCAACTGACCATTGGATTGGGCTTCAATCAGATGATGGAACTTGGAAGTGGGCCACTTCTCTTTCTTTTCTAGAATCCCCTCCCCCTTCCTTGCACATTGCTGTGGCCGACTCTTCGACAATTTTAGTCGCAACAACGATCCATAACACAACATCACATCTAGGCACTTCTGTTCGGCCCGCGGGTCTTCAAAATGGCCCTCACGAAGCAGGTGAAGTTGCAATCTTTGCATTTTCTTCGAATGATGGCACTCTCCTTTGGACACAGGTGGGTGGTAGTGATTTAGAAGATCAAGTCATTGATCTTGCAGTGGACCAAATTTCACAACAGGCACATGTACTAATTGAGCATAGCATAACACCATTGGGTGTGGACACAACATCCCGCTCCAGGCCAAATGCTATTTTTGGTGGTTTTTCTCTCACCAATAATGCTCCTCGAAATACTCTTGTCGGAACGCTTCGAATTTCAGATGGCGCTTGGATTGGCATCAATGAGGTTCCAAATGCGACAACGATTGAAGCAAATCCATCTGGTGGTTTGCTGATCGGTGGAAATTCACCAATCAATGGTTGTCCTACATCTCAAACGCCCCAAGGCATCCCAATAGCAGTTGTTAGCAGTTGGGCTGCAATTAATTCTTGCAGTTGGCAAAATGGAATTACGGGCGATCACTCAGTCCGCATCGAAGGCCTTTCCCTTCGTCCAGAAGGGAGAATTGCAGTAGCGATGAGTGTTGGTTGCCTTGATTCAAATAATTGTCCCACTCCAGTGATCAATGCTAAAATTTCTCTAGCAACGACCGACCTCACTCTTGGTGGTGCGACATTATCTGAGTCTCTTCTTGCAATCATGGAACCAAATGGCGAATGGACAACCCAATCTCTTCTCAAAGGAAGTGGCATTGATCAAATCATAGATATTGAATCTGGAAATGATGGATCCATCCATCTTTTAGTCGAAAGCGAAAATGGTCTTAGCGTAGGCCCAGCATCAGTAAGCTTAGGCCGTTCAATCATGACCTTTACGACGCTTCTTGAACCCACTTCTTTACAAATTATTTCACCTTGGCCTGGAAGTTCATGGCAAGCATCTAGTACGGTATTGTCTGTCTATTCTGAGAACGTTTCCTCAGATATTCTTTGGAAATCGAACCGGGATGGCTGGACAAGCACAACATCAATTTTGGCTGACATGACCTCTTCTTTAGTTGAAACATTACCATACGGGGAACAAACACTTTGTGTATCACTAGATCCTTCTAGCCCAGCAGTCGCCCTCATCGGCGATGATTTAGAAAATTGCATACACGTCAACCATCGCCCTCCCTCTCTTGAAGCAGAAATAATTTCCCTAGATATCACACCTTCCTCTTCAGGTGGTATTGTTCGTATTCTTGTTTCTGTATCGAATCAAACCGCAATACACCATGAAAATAGCACCACCCGTATCATCTCTTTTTCCAATCAAACAATAGCCGAATTTACCATCACCTATACATCTCATGGAAACAAATTAGCTTGTCCATATGTAGAAGGCATAGCCGGGCAAGCTTGGATTAAATGCAGGGAATTTAACATTTCATCACCCCTTAGTGACGATGACAACGATGGTGTTCTAAATCTCGCAGATTCTTGCCCAGAGACAAATCAAACAGATCCAGTTGATGACGCTGGTTGTTCAGAATCACAAGGTGGAATACCCATATACGATGCCGCACCAATAATTGTGAATGCAACTTGGGCACAAAAATCAGATGATTGCCTCATATTAACAGACCAATATGGAAATAATTGGAGCATAGTGGGTGGCGGAATTGTAACTGCGGCGAGTATTCGAATTTCTCCAATTGTAAATGGTGAGGTGATTTGTAATGAATCGCCCGCCCGCCTTTTAGAAGTATTAACAACCACTGAATCGATCGTCTCTCCAGATTCTTTGATTGATGACACAACAGCAACATCTGTATCTACATCGTCTCCAGCGACGGATTCTAGAGCGCCACCCATTGCAATATTTCTCATTATTCTCCTAATAGTCATAGCAATTACGGCATTTGTCGCTGCACCTTTTGTATCTCGGCGGCACGAAGATTGAGTGCATAATTCTGATTAATTCCTTGAATGAAGAATTTATTTCATATATTTATCTCCGCTCAAAGATGGGCGATCTCATTTCCGAAGACGGGAATTGGAAGTGGGATGGCTCAAACTGGATACCAAATAAACAATCAGAGTTCCCACCATCAAATATTGGATTGATCTCTGATGATGGGAAATTAAGGTGGGATGGGGGGAAATGGGTCTCAAACAATGAACCTTCTTCACCAGAATCCTCTTTTCAAAATCAAGACGATAATCGTCAACAATATATCCCAATATCTCGCGCGAAAGTTCGAGATGCCGTCTTCCAATTATCTGGAGTTGATGATGATATGCGACAAGGACTTGCTAGAGTTAGTGAAATGTTAGAGGCAATTTGGCACCATTCATCTCATGCTTCATTGGAAAATTTGAAGCAACTCTATGAAGCCATGGATCCGGATCAAATAGAAGTACCGAATTCCGATGCTAGCGAAGCATTTCTACAGACATTTGAACAGTGTCTTGTTGATGGAAATTGGGAGGAAATAAGCGACGAAGAGATGCAAGATGCACTTGATGGAGAGGATGTATTTCCCATCAGTTTAGATGTCCGCTTTGATGAGTTTAAAGTGATGAAGTTATACAAATTAGGCGAAGTATCAGTAGAAGATGAACGCACTTCCATGTTTGGCCTAAAGAAAGAGAAAGTCACAATTGATGCTTTTGACCGAATTGTTCAGATCATTGTGTTTCACGATGAACATTGGTTTGCAGAGAAAAAAAGGATGAAGCACTACCAAGGTGATGATGGAAAAGGCCTCCACATTCGTTTATTCAAAATTGTTCCTAAACTAGATCTTGAAACTATTTTTCCCAATACATCCCCTCAGATGAGAAGCATAGATCAAATCAAAATTGCAGCACCCCTTATTGGGGGATTAGTAACAATAGCAATGAAATTTGGTCCGCTTTTGTTAGGTGGAGAGTCTGGAGATACTTCAACCTCTTTACTTGGTGGCGTTCTTGCTGCTTTGGGATCTTACATTCTAAAAACATATATTTCCTATCAAAAAACGAGAGAAGCATACCAAACTCAAGTTTCAAAGGACTTGTATTTCAAAGGTCAAGCGAATAATGCAGCAGTTCTCAATATGATTGTTGATTTAGGCGAAGAACAAGAAGTCAAAGAAGCCCTTCTAGCTTATACATTCCTTCTTGTAGAGTCTAAAAATCACTACACTGAAGAACAACTCGATCATCGAATTGAAGGGTGGCTATTGCAGACGTTTGGGCATGACATTGACTTTGAAGTTGATGATGCGCTTGGAAAATTAGAGTCCATGAGCCTCCTAAAAAAGGCAGAAGATGGCGTTTTATCTGTCTTATCCATCGATGAAGCCCTCGAAATTTTGGATAATTATTGGGATAACATATATGATTATTAAACCTCAAAGGCCCAATCCTCGAGTTTGCAAAGTATTGCTTGCGAGTCAGATGAGATGGCCCTGTGGTATTTTCGCACTAAACGGGCATCACGTTTCGTTTCCTATCAGATTATAGTCATCTGATAGAGGGGTTGCACCGGTTTCCATCAAGATAATTTTTCCATCTTTGAATTTAAGGAAGGAGAGTACTGCTTCTGAGGTAGAGCCATTGGCAAAGTGTACTATTGAGTGAGCCACTCCAAATTCATCATTTTCGAACAGGATTCGATTATTTTCTGAAGTGGTTCCACTGTTACCAGCAAAGCCCAAAGCATCGGATTTGCTCATGGTTATTCCGCCAACGTGAGGATTGAATATAAATTCGTCATGAAGCACTTTGGCAAGTGCTTCAATATCTCCATTTTCCCATGCGGCGTTATATGCTGTTATGATTGACATGAATTTGGCACCAGTGGTTGCT
>CAYMED010000003.1:0-103162 GCA_964389655.1 uncultured Candidatus Poseidoniales archaeon | reverse complement strand
GGTTGGAAGAACTTGAGGATGGTATAGATTCGACATCTTTCAGTTTACGTTCCATCGCCCTCAGCCTCCTCATCATAGAATCTTCACCCTTCTCATTCGAGATTGAGTTTGCTGCTGTATTGAGTTGTTTGTGCAACTTGGTCATCATGTCTCCAAATTTACCAAATTCAGTCTTTACTGCTCCCAATACATTCCAAACCTCACTCGCACGGGCCTCGAGAGCCAGTGTTCGGAAGCCCATCTGTAGGCTATTTACGAAGGCAGCTAGTGTCGAAGGACCCGTGACAACAATATGATGGTCGCGCTGAAGTGCCTCAAACAGCCCCGGCCTCCTGACTACATCGGCATAGAGTCCTTCTGTCGGGAGGAACATTACTGCAAAATCAGTGGTGTAAGGAGTAGCAACATACTCTCTGCGAATCGTCTTTGCCTTTGCGGTAACATTGGATGCAAATGTGGAATATGCTTTCTCAATGAGCTTCTTATCTCCTCCATCATATGCATCGACTAACCTCTCGTAATCTTCCTTAGGAAACTTGCAATCTATTGGTAGCCAAACTGGATTGTCCATCTTCCCGTCGGAACCAGGTAGTTTGATGGCAAACTCAATCTGGCCTTTGCAGTCAGGATGTGTCTTCACGTTCTTCTCGTATTGATTGGGAGAAAGTATGCTCTGTAGTATCTGTTCGGCTTGTATTTCACCCATTGCCCCACGTGTAGAAACATTCGCTAAGACTTTCTTCAAGTTCGCAGTATCTGTCGCCAGAGCCTGCATCTCGCCCAAACCACGCTGAACCGCTTCAAGGCGTTCACTAACGAGTTTGAATGATTCACCAATTCTCTTCTCAAGTGTAGTTTGCAACTTCTCGTCGACTGTTTCGCGCATCTGATCGAGTTTCTTTTCGTTCCCTTCTTTCAACTTCTCAATATTTTTTGAAACAATATCCAAATGAGCCTGCTGGGCACTACCAAGTCCCTCAAGAGTCTTGCGAAGAGCCTCTGTAGATTCGACATTCATCTCTCTGAGCTCTTTTCTCAATGAACTTCCGATCTCCTTGTTGCTCTCATTTAGCAACAACGATACTTTATCTTCATTCAGATTTTCAGTATTTTTTGACTTCGAAAGATACCACCCAATAATGGCACCAGCCAACCCCGTGAGCGCGACCCCGAGGACAGTTTCAAACTCCATCGCTTCCGGTGAATCGTTGATGGTACTTGAATAATGCATTTACAACGCCAACGCCTATCACCCTCCCGCGTTGGGCAACTAACATGGGCCACCTGATCTTGGTGCGTCATGGGCAATCGATATGGAACGCTCGTAATTTATTCACTGGGTGGATTGACGTCCCACTTTCTGCTAATGGCGTTAAAGAAGCGCTAGCTGTTGGCGAAATTCTTGCAAAGCATGATATTGAAGCCACATTCACATCACGCCTTGTCCGTGCACAACATACAGCACTTCTTGCTTTGTCTCAGCACCCTAGCGGTCGCGTCCCAATCTTGTGCCGTGATGGGCGTCCCACACCTCATGTGGCTGAAGAAGGGGAGCAGATGGAGAATTTGTCTGATGCTTGGAACCGTCTAGGACCGCAATCAGAGATGGACGATTTCTTTCCAATTGCGATCTATGATGAGTTGAATGAGCGCTTTTATGGGGACCTTGCAGGACACAACAAGGACCGTCTTCGCGAGATTTATGGGGCTGATCAAGTTCACCTTTGGAGACGTTCATTTGATGTCAGCCCCCCAAATGGCGAATCTTTTGCAGATACATGTCGCCGAGTAAATTCTCTCCTTAAGAGAATAATCCTTCCTATTGCTGAAAAGGCCGAAGGGGCCGTTGTCATTTTTGCACATGGCAATACCCTTCGTGCGACTGTTATGGAAATTGAGCAACTTTCTGAGGAAGAAATCTCTAAAGTTGAGATTCAAACAGGCTCTCCTCTTGTCTACCTCTTTCGAGATGAATTATGGGTGCGTTCCTAATTGATTCCTATGTGCGTAATATTTCAAATGCCTCATTGAGGCAATGTAGTGAATATTGTAGCCGGTGTCCGTCGTCAACTTCAAGGAGTTCACGAACCATTTCACATGCTTCGCTGACCGCGCGTGAATGGGATATGGGAACGACATCATCACCAGACCCATGGATGATGACTGTTGGGTGTACTGGGTGTATTCCCGCAACCGCCCTTGCGGTTTCCATGAATGCCCAAGGGAGCATAATTTCTTGACCAATACCATGATGGAAGTATGGCGCAGAACCCTCGCGCTCCCATGCCAATATTCCATCCCCCCCTGCTCCATTTTCCCACAAAATGTGCAAGTCGAAAGCAGGTGCAAGGAGAATTAACTTCAAATCTCGCTCAGGCCGGCGCGCTGATGCGATTGCACTTGCAAGGCCTCCCATTGAAGATCCAACGAGAACCTCGATTTCTTTGTTATCATCGAGGGCATTGAGAAGAACTCCAACTTCATCTTCAATTGTCCATCCATTGGTGTGGAGAACTGGTGCAGAAACGTCATAACCAAGAATTTCAGATAAATAAGTGGGTTTTGACCCCGTATTTGATCCTTCAAAACCATGGGCAAAGAGGACTTTCAATCTAGCACATCCTACTTGCGAGATTGAAGAGGCCCATTCGGTGATTTTGAATCTTCACGGCGCCATTTGAGGCATTTCCACTTTTTCTGACGACTCGCAATATCTGCTCTTTTTGAATCAATATCTGGGTGTGATGGATTCACATCCTCCCAATAGCATGGGATGCAGATTCGCCCGTGGTGATTATCCCACGTGTCTACAAAATCCCCTGCATGAACCCAAATAGAGCAAACACCGCATTGCCCCCACCCTTCAAATTTCGCCATGGGACTCCGGTCTAACCCTCCCTCAAAGGTTTGACGGCTTACTCTTGCTTTCTTCAAGAATCTGCGTCCATCCGAGGGGCCATCCATCTTCATCAACAAATACGATGTTTATACCAACTCCAGTTCTATGGAATGAAATTAGTTCTAGGCCGTGGATCGTGTGGCCGGTGTGTGCGCGTCCAAGAACTGGCCGTTTAGATCTCATTCTTCCTCTTCTCCGCCCACTCCGACTACGTGAACCTCGATTTGGCCCATTTCTCTTTGCAGAATTGCCCAACTTTCTTCTCCCTCCTGAGCCGTCGTCGAACCATGGGAAACCCGCATTTGGTGTGAATTCTAACCCTAATATCAAGTCGAGGCCCGTTGTATCTTGGGCGGCATCAGCATCAGCACCCGATGGTATTGCCGGGGCGTTGGGATGTGTGTGTAGCCAATGGAGAAAACGACTGGCGCGCCTTCCCCGTTCGGCTCCAAATGCAGCGTCGGTCCATTCTTCAGGAAGGTGGTGTACGCTCATTGCATTACCTTGATTGACAAAAGCAGCCTCGCTAACGATTAACCCCTGCCCCCCATAAAGGTCCTTATTTTCCCCCTCATTCGCAAATAGTTCATCTATTTCAGTTCGGATGAATTGATGGTCCGGTGCATCTAAACCTACAAGAATTTCATCAGGTAACCCTTCAAATGCCCAAGTAATGATTTCTGTAATGATGCTTTCTCGCACGTACAAGCGAGCGGGGTAATCTCCCCTTTTTTCCCATGACTCTACATTGTATTCGCTCATGGCCGCGGTTAGCCAAGGGGGGGTCACGTTGCACGGCTTTGCTTCTAAGTTCAAATACGGATCGCCGGAGTCCTCCGCATTCCATGGCTCGAAAGAAAGGGGGGATCCTTTCCAAATTAACAGGTACACCCTATGACAAATTGGAGCGTCAGCTCGATAAAATGGTCGGGACGACAACAGATTTAGACGAATTGGCAACTGATTTGGTCAAACTTGCCAAACTCATTCGTTCTCAGTTGCGGGAGGAAATCATCACTCCAGATGAGCATGACTTGTTAATCGAGATGATCGAAGATGCAGACCCCGAACAGCGAGAATTTGAAAGAGTTGGGGATAATGAAGATGTGTACTATAGCAGTGCAGGGGACGTACCTGATCTCGATTTAGAATTGGGCGATGAAGTCGACCTCGATGATCTAATGAAGAGCAAAAAGGACTCATTTAGGGGTACATTTGCTCGCGATGAATATGATGAAGCAAAAGCGAGGCTCGCAGAAGAATTTTATCGTGAATCGGATGAAGCAGTTTCTTCAGGTTCGGTCCGCCGGATTCGCGGTGGTGATCACCGCACATTTGGGGACGCAGAAGACGAAGCGGAAGTAACACGCAGGAAAATTGCTGAAGATATGGGCTTAGTCGAAAAGGAACCAGATGCGCCAGAACAACCCCACTCGGAAGGTGCGGATGATGATCGTTATTCAGTTGATGAAGATGGGACTGAATGGTGGGAGGATGACGATGGTCAATGGTGGTATCGACTTCCAGATGGGCCCGATGAATGGCACCCATATGATGGTTAACCATCTCTTTGTTTTGGGATCGTGGCCAAATTCTCTTTCACTGTGTTCAATACTACATGTGTGATCGACCTTTCAACACCTTCAGTGGAAAGTACTGTTTTTGTGAAATCATCTAAGTCTTCCCGGTCTCTCATTCGAGCAACAATTAGGCTATCCACTTCACCAGTTACATCGTAAATTGCTACCACTCGAGAATCACAGCCAATTTTTTCTTGAACTTCAAGCAATCGGCCTTTGATGATGCGTAATCCTACAATTATGGTAAATTCCCACCCCACAGCAGTCGCATTGAGTAAGGGTGCATATCCATGAACCACCCCTTCATCTTCAAGTCGCCGCATCCTAGCAGCAACAGTTCCTGGAGCGACATTGAGTTGCTTAGCCAGTTTTCGCATCGATGTACGTGCATTATTAATTAAGGCTGTGAGCAAGGCCCTATCGAGATCATCCATGATGTTCACGGCCCTGACTTGATTCAGTTGGACATTTGTGCGACAGCAAAGCAAGCCGATTTCTGAGAATCATAGCCTTCACAATTGGGATTTAGGGAAATGGGGTACATAGTATTTTCATTCATCCAATCATATGTCTACTAAATTTATTTATGTCTGATATTTATGCACTTTTTTAACCATATGTGAACCCCGAATAAATATCTTTGATCGAGTGTTCAGTCAACCTTATGGTCCTTCTTATTCGTCTTCATTATGTGGTCGGGAAATCAACCCTGATTGACCACGCGAGGTCCAGCACTTCATCCTCCCAAAAGTTGCAGCATAAACGCCCATCTGATACGGATTATGTTCGTTATTCAATCCACACAAATGGCATGAGTGACCGACACCCCCTCCCTCGCAGGTTTAATGTAAAAGTTGGCAAATTTGGCCTCGCCAAACTTCTTCTAAAAGAAACTCTTCAATATCTTCCTAGAGCAATATTACGCGGTTCAAGCGGGGTTCGTGAAGCCCTTGAAGTAATCACTGCTCGGCCTTGCGTCTATGGGGTCTTTTCTGGCCCCCTGGGTGGCTTTTCACCCCGCCCTGACTTGTGTGTGGGTTGCTTAAGGTGTACAATACAACACCCTAAATTCGTGCGTGTTCTCCCGAATCCAGAGCGCTCTCTCTTGGGTGATTCCTTCCTTTCTTTCCAGCAAATTGGAACCATCGATGAAGAAGCCGCATCTGGCCATGTTCCCGTCCGCGGGCAAGGATTCCGTGGTCGGTTTGGGGGGCCGGGATGGGACGGGATGTGGACTGATATGTCCGAAATCGTTCGACCCACACGCGATGGAATTCATGGCCGCGAATTCATCAGCACAAGTATTGATATTGGATCCAAGCCGATGCATCTCACATTTGATTCAGAGGGACTGATTTCAAGTTTGAAGCCACGTGTTCTCAAACTACAAGTTCCCTTCATCTTTGATCCACCCCTCCCTAGCAATGCAGATCAAGAACTTAATGAAATCTGGGCAAATACGGTTGAAAATCTCGATTCAATTGCGCTTTTTCACCATGACGTTATTGAAGAGAGGGCTCGGTGGAACCCATGGTCTGCACCAATTATTTCAACTGCTGACTGGGCGGAAGGATGGCGTCCCCCGAAAGAGGTTAGGTATGCAGAAGTTGAGGGCAACCCTGTTGAATTGTCGTCGCTTGACCCCGGTGCGGGTGGACTTATTGTTGGTGCAAGAATATCCTTCTCAGATGGCATAGCGGATGAAATAAGAATGTTACATGGGGCAGGATGGCGCACGATACATCTTGTTTCTAATTTACATGGGATGACCACAGGTGGAAGTTTTGTATTGGATGCCTTAACTCAACTTCATCTTGATTTGGTGAGATTTGGAATTAGAGATCAGATCACTCTGATCCATACAGGGGGTATTGTTGCAGCAGAACATGTGGCTAAGGCAATATTATGTGGTGCAGATGCAGTGGCACTTGACCTCCCATTGCATATTGCAGCACAGGGCCGGGCAGAAGGTGATCTCTCTACCCGTGGCACATTTGCAATGTCCATGCCCAATGCCATGGATACAGAATGGGGGGTTCAGCGCCTATTGAACATGTGTGCTGCTTGGAGAGATCAACTTCTAGAGCTTTTGGGGGCAATGGGCTTGCGCGAAGTTCGCAGATTGCGCGGCGAGCATGGACGGCGCATGTTGCAGAGTGATCTGGAAGAGGATGCATTCAAGGACATTCCAGGATTTGGGGAAGGTGCATAATTTGTCTGCAAGTGATTTTGTCCAACCAAGCCCAATGGTCATCGAGAAGGTTCGGCATCTCCTTCGTGACGGATTTAACACCCGAGCATTTGGCCATATTCAGCCACCTGAAGCCTTAGGTGATCCGCGCTGGACTGAAGAATTAATTCTCTCTACATGGTCAATGGCTGAAACAGGAGATCTTCCCGAAAAAATTGAGTATTGCAAAGGGAGATCTGGTGGAGGCTTCGACTGCCTAGACTTTGAGCTTAATGAAATTTCCATTTCCGAGGCCGATCTTGAACAAATTGACACTAGTTTACTCCTCAACCGTAGAGGCGAAGGGGGAGCGAACCTCAAACCCCCTATCCCATGGTACGGGGGGGGCATGTCTTTTGGTAGTGTATCAGAAGTATTGATGCGTTCACGCATGGCTAATTCCCTAAAATGGGGGACATATACGTCTACGGGCGAAGGTGGCTTTCCTTCTTCGCTGTTTGATTATCAAGATGCAATTATCACACAGGTTGCAACAGGTCTTTTTGGAGTAGAAGAAAAAACACTACAGGCAGTTCCAATTATCGAATTTAAGTATGCACAAGGCGCAAAACCAGGACTTGGTGGCCACCTTCTTTCGGCGAAAACAACAGAGGAAGTGGCTGAAATGCGAGGGGCTGTGCCGTTTGTCAGTTTATTCAGCCCTTTTCCTTTCCACTCAGTTTACTCCGTTGAAGATCATATGAAGCATATTGATTGGGTCAAAACCATTAACCCAAATGCTCTGATTTCAGTCAAAGTATCGACACCTCATGATGTGGACATGGTTGCTGTTGGTTCGTATTATGCAGGTGCACATATTATTCACTTGGATGGATCTTATGGTGGAACGGGGGCTGCTCCGGAAATAGCTAAGAAAAATATCGCGATGCCAATTGAATTGGCCATTCCTAAAGTCCATTCTTATTTGGTATCTGAAGGAATTCGAGATCAAGTCACGCTAATTGCAAGTGGAGGTATTCGTACAGCAGATGATATGGCCAAGGCAATTGCTCTTGGAGCAGATGGATGCGTTCTTGGAACAACAGAATTAGTGGCACTTGGATGTACTCGCTGTTCAAATTGTGAACGAGGTCGTGGCTGTACATATGGCTTAACAACAACAGACCCAGAGTTGAGCGAATGGATTGACCAGCAATGGGCAATGCAGCGCCTCGATAATTTGTACACTGCTCTCCAACGCCGAATTCGCCTCATTTTAGCAGGCCTAAATCTTGATTCCGTTGCAGAATTGCGAGGCCGCACAGATTTGTTACGATATAATGAGGGTCGGGGATGACTGTCCGAGACATCGATGATTGGACAGCCGCGCGTCTTAATCGTGCAGAATTCCATGGTTCTCTCCAACAAAAAACAGATCCCGATGCGGCAGAAGGTGGCTGCGGCGTTGTTGGGCTCGCCAGTGAAGTTCCTGTAGCGGGGAAATATCTGCACCGTGCATTGAGGCAGATGCGAAATAGGGGCAATGGAAAAGGAGGTGGTGTTGCAATGGTTGGTCTTGACCCAGCAGCCTTTGGTGTTGATTCAGATACGATGAATAATGCTCGACTTTATGGCGTTGCATATCTGAATGCTGAAGTCCGACCCTCTATCGAAGAGCGCATTTATGACATATTTGATATTGCTCATATTCATGAAATGAAAACAGTAGGTGATTGGAGGAATATACCCGGCCTTGAAGTCGCACCCCCCGATGTTGTGCTGTACTTTGTTTATCCGCGAAAAGATGCCATTTCGCTTTGGTTGGAACAATCAAAACTCCGCCCTCAATCGTTCGATGACAGAGATGGATTGGAAGATGCTTTTGTCAATGCAATGACGTTTGAATTAAATGCAGAATTTTATTCAAGTGAACTTGGAAATCAAGCATTTGTGTTGTGCCATGGAAAAGACTTACTGATCTTGAAATTAGTTGGTTTCGCGGAAGATGTGATTTCTTACTATCAACTCGATGAAGTTACGGCTCACATTTGGATTGGACACCATCGTTATCCAACTAAAGGAAGGGTTTGGCATCCGGGAGGCGCTCACCCCTTTCTCGGAACAAATGAGGCACTTGTGCACAATGGTGATTTTGCCAATTATGAATCGGTGAGACATTATCTTGCACAACGTGGCATGGCCCCGCTTTTCCTTACCGATACGGAAGTTGCAGCCTTAGCTTTTGATCTTCACATGCGTGTATATGGATACCCTTTGGAAATGGTAATTGAGAGTCTTGCTCCCACAACTGAGCTTGACCTTGCCCTGCTTCCGGCTGAAAAACAGGAGATTTATCGGGACATACAAGCAACCCACATTCACGGCTCACCAGATGGCCCATGGTTCTTCATAATTGCACAAAATTGGAGAAATACGTGGCGATTGATTGGAATTACAGATACTAGCATGCTTCGTCCACAAGTGTTTGCAGTGCAACGTGGGGAGGTGGGAATCGCATTTTGTGCTTCGGAAAAACAGGTGATCGATGCAGTTCTTGAAGATCTTTCAGTTGAAGATGGCCGTTTTTGGAGCAAACCGGACAGGACTTGGGTTGCTAGAGGTGGTAGTTATACTGACGGTGGAGCGTTCATCTTTGATTTAGAGGACAGTGGCGATGGTTCTAGACGACTCGTCATCTCAGATAAATTTGGCCAAACTGTGCCCTCTGAATTTGAAGGCATCTATGACCTTCCTGATGCACAAATAGGATCGATAGAAATACCCTCGAACATTGATGAGATGCGCCTTCTTCTTTCCGGATTATCGGCAGATGAAGCCCTAGGTGCGCTTCAAGATCAAGTAATATCAGCTGTGCCAGGGGAACGGGTCAAGCGAATCGACTTGCTTTTTGCGCTTCTCGACCGAAAAGGATCATTTGGTGGAATTAGGCCGAGCCGTTGGAAGGAATGTATTGAATCTGCTATTTTAGAGATATTTCACCAAGCATCTTCAGATTCAAGTGTAGATTTGATCTCGATTAAATCTCCCGGTTTACGCCCATCTCCAGAATCCCCAACTCAGGTTTTAGCACTTGATGCGCGCGACCATGACATCGAAGGAATCGAATCACTAGCCCGTGAACTCATTGCTCTTCAGAAACTTGGTTGGAAGAGAATTATTGTCCATTCGACTCGAGGACACCGCTTTATCGGCAATGGTTTCGGGCCAGATTCATGCGGTCTCCGCCTTGATATTCTTGGTTCATCAGGTGATTATTTAGGATCCGGGATCGATGGTCTAGAGATTCAAGTTCATGGAAGCGGTCAGGATCAACTTGCTCAAATTATGCGCAGTGGCCGTTTAGTAGTCCATGGGGACGTGGGGCAAGCGTTTGGTTATGGCGCAAAAGGTGGTGAGATTCTCATCCTTGGGGATGCTGCTGGTCGCCCAATGATCAATGCTGTTGGCTCCCCTCAAGTTGTAATCAATGGTACTTGTTTGGATTACTTGGCTGAATCATTTATGGCAGGAGACCCTCTTGATGGGGGTGGGTTTGTGATTGTAAATGGCTTGTCCATCAAGAGTGATGGCACGATTGTAGACCTTCCAACTCCTTATCCCGGTGGAAATTTGTTCTCTTTAGGATCAGGGGGGGCAATATACATTCGTGACCCTCATAAGAAAGTTGCAGAGGTCCAGCTTAATGGAGGGGAATTTAGGAACTTATCAAATCGAGATTGGGCAGTTATATCCCCCCTTCTTGAGTTGAATGCAAAGGAATTTGGAATTACGATCGAGCGCCTTCTTACGGTGGATGGAGTTGTTGTAGACCCTAAACATGTGTATCGCCGAGTGAGCCCATCCACAAAGCAAATAGTGCATGCTGAAACAGCTTGGGTCGGCCATCGAGAATAATGCTAACTAATCTATTTGCAAATGTTGCTGAAATGCACTGGATTTACCGCTGCTTTGATGAACGGTGATCAATTCGATTGGGCCATGTCGATGATCTCTTATGAGGTGTACAAAACCTTGCACTTGGCCGGGGCTTTTGCATTGATGGCCTCATATGGGGGGCTTGCGATATGGGCAATGAATGGGAAGGAAGGATCTGAAAACCAATATGAAAAATTAGCCACCATATCCCATGGGATTGGCTTGGCGGTCATTGTCATAGCAGGATTTGGTATGTTAGCAAACCTAGGGATCTCGCCAGCAGGAACAAATTGGGTCTACATCAAAATACTGCTATGGGTCTTTTTGGGCGGCGGCCTTGCTCTGTTGCGGAGGAAACCAGAACATGCTTCCAAAATACTTGCAGGTGCATTTAGTATTGCAATATTTGCTGGGATGGTTGGCACCAATCATGTTGCATGGTTTGGATCCTGAGTTATGAAGGACTACTTTGGTAGTCGAAGCGTCTTTCCGGTCAACAACCTCCTGCCCTATAATGCGGGTACCTTCTAGCCGTTCGGCACTCGCCATTTTCGCGATTTTTACCCTTTCTTTGCCCCTTACAAGTGGTTTTCAGCCATCAGATTTGAGCGTCAATAACCGGAATGCATCTATTGTCTTTGAATGGCAAAATAATACCATTGACCCATCCGAATGGGATGATGGCCCCACTCTAGAAGGATCACCAATGGATAATCCCATACCAGGTAATCCCGTGGTTCACATGCAAGTCCGCTACACACCTCAAACAGGCGTTGCAGAAGTTGAAGGGGAAATCATCCTTGAGTTATTTCCAGAATGGGTTCCAATTACGGCGGGGAACTTTGTCTCTTTAGTTGAAGATGAATTATATGATGGCATATTTTTCCACCGTGTAATCGATGATTTTGTAGCACAATCTGGTGACCCTTTGTGCACAACTATAGGGGTTTACCCTGCAACAAATGTGAATTGCGGTGATGGGGGAAGCGGGAGTACAATATCCTTGGAGCATCACAAAAATATGAGCCATGTTGATGGGGCGATTGGTATGGCAAGGGGACTTGAGGAAGATAGTGCTGAAAGCCAATTTTATCTCTGTGACCAAGCCCAACACGGGCTCGATCCTGAAAATAGGGACGATGGGGGCTATGCTACCTTTGGTGTTGTCCGCGATGGAATGACCCATCTCCGCGCGATTGCATCAGCACCCACCAGCAATGCCCCATTAGGCGGCTCTTCTTTTCACATCCCACCAGGCCCCGATCGTCCAATCGATGAAGTTCGTCTTCTTTCAGTGAGTATGCTTGGTGTTGTGATGAAAAATGAAACGATGGATTTTGAAGAAGCAGGAATAGTTGATGAAATAGCTGGATTAAGTCATCAAGTCTGGGTAAAGGCTTCACTAGTCCTACTCCCAATTCTTCTAATTGGTATGCTTCTAAATCGCCATGTCATGCTCAAGAAAACTAGTGAGCTAGATGATCAATGATTGCTTCATTTAACTAATATATCAAAAACCACATGGCGCCGATGGGGACCATATGACTTCACAGATTCAATGTGCTGAATCTTAAATGATCTATGCACATTATGCTCAAAATCAAGGGTGGAGAGCTCTTCAATAATCGATAAACCACTCTTTTCGATGGATTTTCGAGCACCTTTTCCTCCTTTTCCCAATGGTAAATCGATGACCTCATGGATGTGCAGTAAACCCCCTGCTGATTTGAGACAACCTAGGGCGATATCCCACCCAATTCTTGAACTGGGGAGCAATCCCAATATGGCGCGATCAGCACCTGAAACGGCATCTAGTATTGTTTCTCGACAATCACCTGGATAAATTGTACATCTTTCATTAACTTCGTTCAGGTAAACCCCATCTTCAAGGGACCTAAGTGCGTCTTTTGACCATTCACATGCATGCAAATGCGATGCACCTGCATGCTTCAAAATTGGAATTGAATAATATCCAATCCCTGCAAAAAGGTCCACTACAATTTCGCCATTGCAGTTCATGTTTCCCATTCTCAGCCGTTCACTGACATTCCCTGATGAGAACATGGTGTTCTCTAAATCGATAATGTATTGTATACCCCCTTCACGATGAATCTGGCGTTTTTTTTCGCCCCATACGATTTTTGTTTGAGGGCGGCGCTCCCTTCCCTCGATTTCCCCCTGAATCGCGATTGCAGATGCGCCGAGCGCACCGGCTATGCTAGTCCAATATTGTAGTGAATAAGTTCCTAGGGTATCTACGAATTTTTTGATTTCCGCTGAAAGGACGACAGCATCTCCAATTCGTGTCCACTTTTTCGGACGCTTTTCGATCATCTCGGCTCCTGTCCGCAAATTGATGGCATGTTGTTCAATCAACTCTGTTAAAGCCACGTGAATTCGTTCATGAGGGTCGATTTGAGCCTGTCTCCGGCCCATCTTTCTCCTTTTTTCCACATGCCTGCGGTTGGGAACCATGTTATAGGTCCGACCGGATGAGGGAAGTACGGCGACTCGGGCATGATTAACTCGGGACATTCACGCGGCAGAGGCGTTGTTCTAGCCGTGCTCGTTTTACTTCTTGTTGATTTGATGGGTGGGCTAGCAGAGAAAGAGTTCTTTTCCCAGCGTGCAGAAGGTGCTTGGTCCGGTGACCCAATTCCAACGAATACGATTTGCTCAGTATTCGACATCTCAGGTACTTCAACAAATTTGTACAACAACAAACCAATCGCATATTCAATGTTTGAAGCAGCCGGCCAACCCACAGCATCCGTTGACCCAAACACACTGGAAACGCCAGATCCAAGAAAATGTGATGACTTTAAAGCGAGTAGTGATCAAACTCCAGGTGCTCCTGAATGGGTTGTTGCAGATTATACATTTACGATGTTGAATATGACCGGCATGCGTCTTGATATTACCTGGAGCATCCATGAGTTTGACTCGTCAGACCTTGATTTGGGATCTGTAGACTTGGGAGGAGGTTTCGTGCCTGGCGTGAATGGCATTCCAGCAGATATTATTCGGAATTTGCTTGACGTAGATACATCAGGAGATGGAGTTACCATTGAAGAAACTCTAATTGGTACAATCAAGGGTTCTGTTGAGCAATTCACAGATGGAATCGGCCAACGATCAACACCTGTTTCAGTTTCTATGCCAATTGCTCAGAACACGGATTTCCGTAGCGATTCTGCGGGTGACCCCACCGCAGGTGGTGAAGGACAGATGGTTGGCAATGTCTTCGATCCCCCTCTTGTGTTTGATATTTCAACAACCATTGATCTAAATGCTGATCAATTTGCCCTTACTGATGCTCTTTCCGAAGGAGATAGCCTTGACCGAACGGTACGTGGTATCTTAATCATGGGGGGTGAAATTACAGTTCCTTTTGACCTAATTACTCGTCCAGGACATGCATCAACATTCGACCTTTATCCACCTGATTATGCACAAGTTGTAGCATCTACTGGCCCATCAGCCTCTCTTCGTCTTAATCCGAAGCCACATGCACGGTGGGAATTATTGGACCTTGCAGGTGCAACTTCTGCTAGTATAAATGAATCCGTGACTATGACAATGGCTTCGCAAGAAGTAATCGTAGGTGGCACGCGTGTGGTAAATCTCGACCGAACGAAAGATCAGGGACTTGGCATTAGTGTACGCTTGGACCTTTCAGCGGATAATTGGGCTACAATTACCGTTGATATGACCATCAATTATGTCGATAATATAACGATGGATGCATGGAACCTGAGCGTGTTTGAATCCGATGGGCAAGCATCTCTCCCGGTAGTTACTTCAGATGGCATGCGCATGGCGTACCATATGGGGTTACTCGAATTATCTGCCCTTTCAGATGCAATCCCCGTGGGTCAATTGGCCAATGGGCTTGGTGGTATGACTGAAGATGAAATTGTCATGGATCCAGTCGAGTGGGAAGATGCAAGTCTAAATTATTCACATGACCCTCTCGGTGAAACACAGTGTCAAGATCCACCGGGTGTTTCCTTTTGCACAGATGGCCCCTATGCCATGAATTCGACGATTCCTGTTCGCCTTAGCTCGTCATCTCAGCCTTTTAGAATGCGACTGCTTGATTTAATTCAGGGCCAAGGAGGGGAAGGTGGACCTATTGATTTCGCAACCTTACAAAGTACTGACCTTGAATCTATTCTGAATTCTGGTTTAACTATTGAAACAGACCTTGGTTCATCATTTGTTGAAGATTTGGTCCCTGACGATTTACCACCGACAGAGCTTCAAATTGCTATTGATCTTCCCCGTTGGGTACAAACGAAAGATGGAGAAAATACTCTTGTCTTGGCCAAACGTGTTGGCGGAACTACAGAATCAGTAATTTCGGTCATGGGTACATCGAATTATGATTGGCGTCACGCAATCATCGACCCTGTATCTCGTGAAAGTATATGTCCAGCACACTGGAAAACGTGCATGACTGTCGAACTATTTCTTGATTTCAAGGACCTAAGTGTGAATGAGTGGTCTCAAGAGATCTCTTTGACTTTAGGGGGGTATATGCAACTTGACGTATACAGGGTTGAGATTCCTTCAGGATCATTCCCTTCTGCAGCGAATACCTCGATCGAATTTGAAGTCATGCCATCGGATCTAATTCGGAAATTCATTGAGATTGGGGGCCGTAGCACTACTGGCTCGGCCCCACTTTCATTCCCCCTTGACCTGATGGGAAATTCCCGAGATCTATCTCTAACTAAGAGTGGCCTTTCCTCATTTTTAGACGGGATCGCTTCGGATGTAACCGACAAAGTCCGTGCTCTTGAATTATCTGACGCGGGTGTTGATGCTGATTTAGGTGGAATCACATTTGCCGGAGAAATCGATGAAATTGAACCCCCTGCTACGGCAGCAATGCAAGACCGTGATCCCGTTCGTTTGCGCTTTACCATGCTTTCGACTAAAATCGACCTTCAATACCGAAATGGCGGAATCGCTCTCGACACAAATGGTGCTTGGACAATGAATGCACTTCAATCATTTTCCCAAGGTATCTCACAGTCATTGATTGGTGGAGTCCCCTTGGCGTCTTCAAGCCAAGATGGACTGGTTATCCCCCCCTCTGATGGTGAATATGTGACAATCCCTGATATCAAACCATTTTCACTATCAATGGATGAATCGAATGCCGGCCCAAGTACGATTGCACCGAAAGTCATCTTCACAGTGCGCTTCCCCGAAGGTCTTGGATTCAAGGAATTCCGCTCGCAACTTGGTAAGGAAAAGATGTCTACAGAGCAAGGCCGCCAACAGGTTACTTATTCATTGCCCCCTGAAGGACAAACAGATGAGGTTCAGTTCTCAATCGTGGTTTCTTGGGGCTTTTTGATGGGTGAATTGGGTGGCTATGTATTTGGAGCAGGTGGTATTGTTGCATTACTTGTTTTCAGCCGCGTTCGCAAACGAAAAGGTAGAGAGAAAATATTGGAGAAGGAGTTTGAGAATGCGAGTAAATTGAGAACTTCTGAAACAGAATTTACTGGGATGGGTGGATTTGACGGGGGCGATGATACGGGCGGTAGCCCCCCTCCCCCTCCAAGGGGTGCACCATCAGTTAGAGATGATGATTGGGGCGCAGATGACTGGATGTAAACCAGCATTCCTCATCTTTTAGGGTGAATATGCTGATAGATTCTTGCAGCAAGTTCTTTGCCAATTCCCTCTACACGACTAAGTTGTTCTATGCCTGCTTTTTCGATTCCTGATCTTCCCCCCAGCGCACGTAGCAAATTTCGCTGCCGCTTTGGACCTAATCCGAGAATTTCGGATAATGGATCTTTCAGATGCCTTCTTTTCCTCCGTGTACGGTGATGGTGATTTGTGAAACGATGTGCTTCATCCCTTGCCATGATGAGAATTCGTCCCCTCTTATCGACCTTCCATGGGTCGTATCCCACTCTGTGGAGTATTTCCTCTTTTTTTGCCAGTGCACCTAGAGGGATTCGGTCACTCAATCCCTTTTCTTGCAGCAACTCATAGATTATTTTGAGATGTGTTTTACCTCCATCAATTAACATCAAATCAGGATATTCTGATTGATGATTGAGCCACCGTCCAACCATTTCACGCATCATAGAAAGGTCGTCTAATGCGTCAGATCGAATTGTAAATTTCCTATACATCGCCTTTTCTGGCTTTCCATGATGATATTCGATTGAAGCCCCCACACGCTCAATGCCCTGTAACTGCGCTAAATCAAAACAAACAAGTCTCTCGAGGGACTCTAAATCAAGTGCTTCAGCACATTCCTTTGCTGCAGCTACGGGATCATTACTTGGATGCCTCCGTATGGCCCTCTCCAATCTCACCTGAGCATTTTGGTCAGCTAGTTTGCGCAGGATTGCTAAATCTCCTTTTCGCGGTATTCGAATCTCGACACTTGAACCCCTTTTGATGCTTAATTCATCTTTTATCTCAGCACTAATAATTGCTGGAAGAAGAACAAGGGGTGGGGGGATCAGCGCCTCATAGTGTGCATCTATACACCGTTCAAATGTCTCAACATCATCGCCACTATGCCTTAGAACATGGTCTGTTTTCCCCCCTACTACGCAGTTGTTGGCATGTAAGATACTTACAACTGCTAGATCTCCCGCGGTTGCAATCCCCATTGCATCACATTCCTGATAAAACTTCGAAGAAACAACATTCTGTGACAGCATTCTCTGAATTTTTGCGATTGTATCTCTCAATACCGCTGCGCGCTCAAAATTTAGTAAATCTGCTGCCGCATCCATCTCTTTGAGTAAGCTTTCTTTGATTACTTTAGCATTGCCATCTAATACTGCGGCGGCAGCATTGACGTCATCTAGATATCCGGAGTCATTGATGCATGGTGCTGAGCACAATCCTATATGCATTGAAAGGCATCCTTGTTCAAGCAATTCATTGCAATCCCTTAGGCCAAACTCTCGCCGCAATAATTGTACCAGTTTCTTAGCACTTCCTGCATCTGGAAATGGCCCCCAGAGTCTTGAGTTTGGAGGAGGGTTTCTTGTGTATTGCAATCTTGGTATTGCATGTTTTGTTAGTGCAATCCAAGGGTATGATTTGTCATCTTTTAGCATTGAATTGTGTCGTGGCCTATGCTCACGTATTAGTTCACGCTCAAGCACTAGCGCATCAGATGCTGTCGGCGTGACGATGCAATCAATCCAATCAGATTCTTGTAATAGGATTGGCACCATTTTTCGGTCGGGTGATGGCGAGAAATATGCTCTAACCCTTGTTTGTAGATCTGTTGCTTTTCCAACATATAACACGCGTCCAGCATGATTTTTGAAGAGGTAAACGCCAGGGCCGGCCGGTAGATCTAGGCTGTTGAGATCTACAGGCATACTTGCACACGCTTCCCGAAGCCACATCAACCCATGCATGTTTTCTGCAAATATGGAAGGGCTGGCAGGGCGGATTCTTGCGCACCTCGCTTCCCATGAGGGGTCCTTGATTTCAGCATGGGACGTGCCTCGAAGTTTATCTCAACCAGGGATCTCTGAAGCACTTAGTGTAAGTCGAGCGGCATTACATGATCCCATTAAGCGCCTAGAAGAGGGCAAGTACATACAGAGTAGAAAAGCGCATGTGATTGGGCTTGGCGGTCGACGTCGAGTAGTGTTTCACATCACTGAAATGGGCCGGTCAGAATTAGGACAAGCCCCCCCTGATACAGCAATTATCCACGGCAATGCACCCCCGCTTGTCAAAATATATGGCCGCTCAACAATCATTGAGGATATTCGGATTCACCTCCACGAGAAACGCCTTGTTCATCTAGTTGGGTTGGCAGGAATTGGCCGCACGGCCCTAGGACGGGTAGTTGCTGAACAAATTGCCGTAACGGGAAAGAGAGTGCACTGGGCTAATGCCGATATAAATGCAGACTGGAATACCCTTGCTAGGGAATGGTTTTCGAATGAAATAGACATTCGTAGTTTAGATGGCCTTCTCCAGAAGTGTGCATCTCTTTCTTCTTCTCCCGGTGGCTCTCTATTAGTACTCGACAACGCTGAACGTCTTCCCAAAGACCTGCGTGCCCAGTTCGATGATCGCCTACGGAATTGGTCCTCTGAAATAAATACCCCTTTGCTCTTAATTTCCCGTTCTCCCAGTCCGTATTCTATGCCAAAACTACGTGTGCATGAATTAGAATCTAGCGCTTCTGATCTCGTTCTCGGACCTAATTTTGATGTGAAAACTCGTCAGCGTATATATTCGACAGTTGGTGGCCATCCACTTGGATTGCGCCTGCAATCAATCGAAGATGCATCATCTACTGATTTATCATCTTGGGTTAGAGAGAATGTTCTCGACCATATCGGTGGTTTAGCGCTAGATGCTCTAGATGAATTAGCCCTTGGACCAGGGAGCATCCCTTCGCATTTGGTGGCTGGAATTGAGGCTTTACCAGAACTCGATGAACGAGCAATTCTTCGTGTCGTGGGTGATAATGTATCTTTAGCGGCCTTGGTTGTTGACGTACATCTATCTCAAATGTCTGCTGAATATTCCATAAAAAGGCACCGAGAATTGGCAGAATACCATTCGTTGAGAGACGGCGATATTGCTCGCTCTGAATTGCGTTTGCACCACCTTGCTCATTCAGACCCCTCTTCTGCAGTAAATTTCCTTTCAGAGGAGGGCCGTAATTTGATCTCTGAAAGGCCCGGTGCAATATTGAGTGCTATGAACCAGTTAGAGGATATTGATGGCGGTACGAAATTTGTTGTTGAGGCACAACTAGAATTGGGGTTGGTTGAGTTGGCAGAGGCTAAATTAGGTGCACTCGATAGCCTCGACCGCCACCGATGTGAGAGGCGGATTGCAAGGATTCAAGGGGACCATGAACGCTCCGATGAGTCTCATCGTGCGTTGTGTAAGTTACTTTCGCCGGTTGAAGAATTGCGAGAATCAATTGCATATTCAAGCCTACTTCTGGCAGACCACTTGCCGGATGAGCCGCTTGAATATGACTCGATAATCAGTGAATTGGCAATTTCTTCTCTTGAGAAAAAAGTTGGACGCGATGACCGAGATCCGACAATCACAATTTCTTTAGCCATGCTAAAGCATGCATTTGCACTTTTGCGCAAGGATTTTTCACAAGCAGATCTATTGCGCCAGCGACTTGGCGAACTTGGCGGTCATGATGACCCTCTTGTCCTTGAACTCGTCGCGAGGGCTGCGGTAGCTGCATCTGAATCAACAGCTAAGGCAGCCCTCATGAAAGCCTATCAAGTGGCACAACATCCGTACCGAAAAGCATCATTGTCGTTATTGTTGCTTGGACTTGATGTTGATGCGTTAGGGGAGCATGCGCCAGAGCATGTTCTCTCCCTTGTGGTGGGTGGTGGTTCGCATGCCCAAAGAATTGGCGCATCTGCATGGTATTGGATCGGTAAATTAGATGCGAAGAGAACAGAATATGCTTGGTCTGAATCTCATTCACGTTATGCTAGTGCTGGATGCGTCAAAGCCGCTTCTGCATTGAGGGTGAAAATTAGCGATATGCTTAGATCTCGGCGCCGATAAGTGTTCTTGTATCGACAATCCCTTCGATCATCCGAATCTCTTCTACAATGCACCGCGTTAATGCTTCTGTCCCTTCAGCTTCAATTCTGGCGAGTAAGTCAAACTCTCCGAAAAGCCCCCACCTTCCGACAACAAGTTCAATTTCATCTAATGCTCCTCTAACACGACTTTCAAATCCCGTTTGTGTGATAATTAAGATGAATCCGGTAGTCATAATATCCCTCAATAATCCACTGCTATCATTGTTTGTGTATCTCGAACACCTTCAATTTGGCGAAGACGCAGTAGTAAGACTTTCGTGAGGTTCTCTGTATCAACGGTGTTTAGCATAACGAGCAGATCAAATTCACCATATAGCGCATGAACTTCTACAATTTCCGGAAGCTGGCTCAAAGCGATGTAGACTTCTCGTTCTCTTGCAGGTAACGTTTTGATGAGGACGAAAGCAAGACTCACCGTTTCACCAATATGAGCATCGACAGGAGTGAGGTTCAAAATCGTGCCGACAATCTCTTGGCACTATTTATGCACCTTATTTCCGACACGGGGTTACCATTCACTCATAAACGACCGTATTGCACAATCAAGTGAGTTAAGATGATTCAGCCCCGGCTGCCGTGCCTGATCCTCGCCCTCCTCGTCCTCCAAAGTGCCTTCCATGTAATCTCTATCGCAGACCCTCAAAGTTCATTGCGCATGGAACTAGATAACTCAGATGGCCCCGATTTTATCGCATTTAGTGCACGCTCATCCAGTATGTGGACGGGAAATGTATCAATTTCTCAAAATCAATTAGTGATCGTAAATTCAAGTGATGAATTGAGAATCTCTCCTAGTGCTAATGTAACTATGGGAATAAATAGCCGAATTGAGATTTCTGGAAGGCTAGTTGCAGAAGGAACTGTAGCGGACCCTATATTTTTCTCGACAGACGGGAATGGATTCGGGGACGGAATCCTTCTTCGCCCTGATGCAAGGGGGAAAGGTAGCATTTTGCGCAATGTAACGATCTCTGAACAAGAATATGCAGTCACCTTGTTTGGTGCCGACATTCTTCTTGATAATGTTACAATTCTTGATGGAGACCGAGTCGGTGTTGATATCTATGATGGTGGACATGCCACAATTCGAAACTTAGATGTTCGACGTATTGGAATCATGCACACCAAGGTCTCAACTAGTGATTGGTACTATGGTATTGGCATTACCGCTGGAAACGGCTCATCTGTCTTGATTGAAGGCGCCAACATTGAGAATGCAAGTTTGCGTGGGCTCAATTTTTGGGGAGGGATGGGTGGTGTTATCAGGGATCTGAATGTGAGAAACATCACGGGACACGATTCAGTTGCAGTAGCAGGGGTTTGGATTGAAGGCGGAACTCCATTTTTTGAGCGTTTTCGTATAGATCGTAGTGAACGTGGTTTCTATATTTTTGATCAGGATGAGGCCATGGCTATTGTAGCCAAGGATGGCATCATCTCAAATAGCACCTTTCAGGGAATTTTAGCAGACCGCGAAGATCCACTGAATACGACCATAGTGACGCGCGGTTATTTCACCAATCTAACAGTACAGGATACTGGAACATCCACCTCTATTGAACCGGGCTTGGGCAGGGCTGGAATCGAAATTAACCACACAGGGGCTTCTCTAAGCGATGTTCGAATCCTTGATAGCGCGGCAGCTGGATTGGTGTTGGTTGGAAATGATATTGGCACACAAATATCGGATCTTCTTGTTGAGCGTGCAGGCCGCGCCTCTCCGCAAATTCATAATTCCGTGGGCGTTTATGCCCATTCCACATCCGATGCAGTACTATCTCACATCACCGTCCGTGCGTCTTATGGAAGTGGAATTTATTTTCAGTTGGCTAACCCAATACTGACTCACGCTGTTGTGGAAGCGAATGGCCTTCATGGCTTACATGCCGACGATACTCAGTCATCCATCACTAACTTGAGTGCAATTTCAAATGCAGGTGCTGGAATGTTAATTCGTTCAGCATCCCTTACAACATTTAGTGACATCACCACAAATGGAAATGGGTGGAATGCAACAAATGCGCAAAATGGTGCCGGAATTGTCTTCGAGCGAAGCATGGTAGTCTCAACAAACCGAGGCAATGTGCATTGTGTTAATTGCCACTCCACAAATGATGCGTGGGGTGGTATCATAGCCTCAAGAAGCACAGGTTTAGTTCTTGAAGGTGCTGAAGTGCGAAATCCTGAAAATGACTCTTCAGGGATTATTATTGATCAATCTGCTATCATAGGTAGTGGCCGCGTTGATATTCTTGACACCTTGATTGAGATGAATTCAACAACAGCTCCTGCTGTTGATCTTGTGAATGCCCGTGCATGGATTGAACGCCTCAAAATCCGTGGGAACCATTCGGGAATGAATTGGAGTGGAGGGAATGGTGCTTCGATAACTGGTTCTTCAACTTTAGTTGATGCTGAATTATCAGGTGGCTGCTTGAATATTGATGGGCATGATTCATTGACGGCAACTGATGTCCGCGTGAGTGAATGCACATCACCTTCAAATTTCAGTGATGCAATTGTTCAATTGACAGACTGGGAAGATCCAAAGGGTGTCCATTCTCTCAACCTATCTGGTTCATCGATCATATCACTTCATCGATCAATAGGTATTCTTGCTTCTAATGCCATCATCACAGATAGTTCGCGCCTTGATGTGGAATGGGACCTTGAGGTGCGGGTCCGTAATCAACATGACCGTAGAGTTCCAAATGCACAATTAACTCTACCTAGTAATTCACTTAACGCTGCTAGAAATGGACAGACCAATAGCATTGGTAGTTTCACATTCTTAAATTTGGTTGGTGAGCGATGGACCGTTTCTGGGTCTAGTGGTCCAATTTCATTTCAGTCGGATTGTACCTATGATGGCACTACAAATTCAACATCAGTCATTTCTCTCACCCAATCAGAAATTGCCCATTGCACCCTAATATTAGGTGAACAACCCCCTTTCCTTGAGTGGGCATCCCCCATTACCTCTTCAATACATGGAAGCGGAGCAGAAATTCTGTTTGAGGCGAATGGTTCATGGGACCTTGACGGAGATGAATTAACCTTTCAATGGATCAGCGATATTGATGGTGATTTGACGGCTAGTAATCCCGTTCCACAAACCCAGTATGCTTGGTCACGTTTCATTGTCAATGATGTAAATGGTCCACCACTTTCTGATGGGATTCATCAGATCACTTTGAGGATCAGTGATGGAATACATTTTGTAGAGGAAACACGAACGATTGAATTACGAAATCTTGCCCCAATAGTAACTCTTGACACAAATCCATCTGTACGGCCAGATGGGTGGATCCATCTCAATAGAACCAATGACCTTAATCTCACTTTCAATCTTAGTGATGCCGAAAATGACCCACTTACCCTAGTTATGAGGGATGGGGATGGATTAGAACTCTACAGGGAAGAATCAATATTATCCACAATAAATTATTCCATTCATCTCTCGCTAAGGGAGTATTCAGGTGATATTGTAGCACTTTCAATTGTTGTTAGCGATTCAGTTAATCCCTCCCTTGAAATAACACGTGCCATTCGCTTGTTCAATGAATGGCCAAATGGCATACTTTCTCTAACGCCATCGGGGCCACTTTCTGAAGATGCTGTTATATTCGAGATAATTGATTTGCAGGATCCTGAGGGCGACGTACTTCAATTGTGTTGGTCGACGGTAGTTGATGGCCAGACGAGAGTTCTGAAACAAGGTGGTGCGGAGGTGGTAAATTGGACCGGATATTTGCCATCTGGTGTTAACACAGTTTCGGTCCGCCTATTGGATGAAGGCCATGGTCTTCTTCCCGTGGATGGCCCATGTTCAGCCGCTTCTGGTCTTGGAAATACCCTCATGTTTGAACTTGAGCGGATCAACACCCCTGCAAAATCAGTCATACATTCTCCTATGGATGGACATGCGACTGATTCAGCAACTGAAATAATGTTTTCAGCACAAGGAAGTGGTGACTGGGACGCACCTTGCTCTTCTTTACCAGATGGTGCAATCTGTTCTCCAAGCCTTGTGGCATCAGGGGATCTAGTGACAGTGCGGTGGGAGAGCGATCTAGATGGTCTTTTGTCAACTGAGTGGGAGGTGAGTAAACGGCTGTCTGCAGGGCAACATACAATCACTCTCAGCATCGATGAACCGGGGAGAACCCTTAGTTCCAGTATCCAAGTGATGGTCTCTCCTTCGGCCCCCATTTTGATCATTGATTCTCCCACATCAAAAAACACATACCTCTCCGTAAATTCAGTTATTGTTGATATAAGACAGAGCTTTGACCCAGATGATGATGTATTCCTCTTTGACCTTTATTCCGACCATTCCTCAAATCCCCTTCTTGTTTCCGCAGACCCGTCAATATCTCATGAGGTTTGGTTGTCATCCGGAGAACATCAACTAACGTTTGTGTTGAAAGATAGTACTGGTAGAAACCGCTCCACTGTGTTTGATTTATTTGTTGAGGGCTCACCTCCAATTGCTCGAATATCCAGTTCTAATGACGTGATTTGTTCGGCGACAGACATTGAAGGTACATGCTTGAGGATGACAGTTGAGGCGGGTGAACCGATTAATTTGACCGCAATTGCCTCTTCTGATGCTGATGGGAACATCGTCACTTATTCTTGGGAATTGATGCAGGAAGGTGATGTTGAGCGCGTTGGAGATGTCCTTTCACTCAATATCCAATTGGGCCCCGGTACACACCAATTTATCCTACGCGTGGTAGATGAAGATGGGCATAGTGATGAGGCTCACGCCAATATTACAATACGACACGCCCCTCCAATTGTTGATTTAATTTCTACATCTCCTGAACGGTTATTGCGCGGCGTTGAAGGAAACATGACCATTGTCGCTAAAGTGATTGATGCAGACAATACCACTGATACGGTCATTGTCAAAATTGAAGCATGTTCTATGGAACCTCTTCAAACGGAAATGCGAGATGATGGAAAAACACCAGATGATGTCAAAAATGATGGGAATTGGACCGCCGTGATTCTTCTTTATCCTCCTATAGATTGTGACGCTTCCATCGTTACAGTTCAGGCAATTGACCCATTAGGCACGACTTCAGGTGCCCAATTCGATGCACGAGACCTTATCGTCCCCATCCGAGGCGTTTCTTCAGCTAGTCAGGGGTGGAGTTCTGTACTTTCCAATAGCATTGCCTCACCAGCGATTGCAATTGTAATTGCAATTATGGCTGTTATTGGTGCCCTTGGGCTATTGGGGGCCCGTCTACAAAAGAAACGCCGCCTCGATGGCCTATTATCGGCAGAAATGACCGGCTGGGCTTTAGAAATACAAGAGCAAGCGAATACTTCTGATGACGTAATTCGATCTGTGATTGATCTTGATTAGTTTTGATTTTCTCCCCAGGGGGTTAATTCCCTTCTCATTCCAAATCTCATCCGCCAAAGAAACAATAAATTCTTCATTCCATCATTCCATGTCTGTATTTCAGCATCACCAACACGCGGCCTGTAAGGTACAGAAACTTCCCGTACTTTCTTTTTCCCTAGATGGCGTGCAGCTAAAATTTTGATTTCTTCAGAAAGTGGCATCCCATCATGGGTTGGTCGTACTTTTTTATTTTCGAATACACGCTTGTAAAACACCCACATTCCTGATTGAGAGTCCTTTATACCATACCAAAATAAGAATCTTGCAGTCCAAGAAAGTACGCGGTTTCCAAATCCGTGCATCCCCGACATCGACCCCATTTCCGCCTTTTTCAGGCGGTCACAGGTGATGAAATCTAGATCATCATCAATCAGCGTTTTGACCAAATCAGGGATTACTTCAGCAGGATAAGTTGCATCCGCATCCATTGTGATGATAACATCATTACTTGCAATTGCAAACCCCGTTCGGTAAGCACGTCCATATCCCTTGCGAGATTCGATATGCACTTTTGCTCCCGCCTGTTTTGCTATTTTGACGGTATCATCTTTGCTATTTCCATCAATAACTAGAATCTCGAGGTCTTCACACCAATCACGGGGCAGAGCATCAATGGTTGCTTTGATCCCTTTCTCCTCATTCAGTGTTGGAAGAATTACAGTCACGGAAATCGGCAATTTCCCGCCCATGGACCTCTTGGAAAGGCTCCCCCCTATCAAATCGCCCTTGACTGATGCTCGGCAACCCTCTTGATGCTATGCCGCTCACCTAGGCCATGCACATTGCCATGGTAGCGGGTGAGTATCCCCCCCGTTGGGGGGGTTTGGGCACGACAGCCCATCACCTTGCAATTGAGTTAACCCGTTTAGGTCATCGTGTTACCATTCTCACACGATCAGGTACCGTTCCAGTTGAATGTGATGGGATTCATGTCCGTGAATTGGGTTGGGCACGTTTACCCATGGCATTTACCACCTCATTTGGCAAAGCCGCGGCCAAGGATTTAGTGGCACTTAATGAGACAGACCCAGTGGATGTGATACACGCACATCTCCCCATTGTAGCTTGGTCAAAACGGACAATTTGCCAGTTGAAATCTATAGTTGCCCCAATTGTAGCATCAATGCATGGAACTTGGCTGGGTGAGCGCGATGGATTGAGGCGTGCTGTGCGATACCGAGAACCAGCTGCCCTCCGAAACCCGAATGATCTTGCGATATTGTTTACTGCAGGTTACTATGCAAGATACGAGAGGGCAGCGCTTTCCCATGCATCCATTTGCGTAGCCAATAGTGAGGCAACAGCAGTTGACCTTCGTTCCCGCTACAATGCGAAACAAGAATGCGATTTACGAGTTGTTCTTTGGGGAGTTGATACACGTGCATACCGCCCCCTTTCTTCTTCCGATGAGGACACGATTAGTGGAGTACGCACAATGCATGGAGTTGAACATACCCCTCTTGCATCAGGTGGTGGTGGTCCTCCCCTATTGCTTGCAGTAGGTCGATTGGCAGCAAGAAAAGGACATGCATTGCTTATGCGCAGCATGCGTATTATCGTCGACAAATTTCCAAATGCGAAACTAGTCATAGTTGGTCGTGGCCGGCTGAAGTCACCATTGCTACGCCGTGCTAGGAGACTAGGACTAGAATCCTCTGTCAAAATACTTCCATCCCTCCCTTTTGAAGACCTATCCAAACTTCATCGAGCAGTTGACCTTGTCATCTATCCTTCTTTGTATGAAGGTCAAGGTCTCGTACCCATTGAATCCATGGCCTCTAGTGTCCCAGTAATTGGATTTGATGAAGGCCCCATACCTGAGATGATTACTCCTGAGGTGGGCGGCCTTGCTCCATTTCCAGACCCTGTGGCTCTAGGAAAAATCGCTATTGAATTGCTCTCCAATCCTGACCTCCTTGCAGAGATGGGAAAGGCGGGAAGGGCGCTTGTAGAATCCAAGTTTACTTATGAGTACAATGCTTTGCTCTTTGAGTCAATCTATCAAGAAGCAATCAAAAAATAGCAGATGTGTAATCATGCGTCTTTCCATTTTAGATTCGGCATCATACCCCTCAACGGCGTTTCTTGTTATACAATCGAACTCTATAGATGTGCAAAAACCTCTCGGATTTGCCTTACATCGTGATGATATCGGTTGGAGGTTGCAACACGTTCTCTCAGATCAGCGAGAGCCTTTTCCACTTGGTCTATTGCATGCATCCCATTTTGATATGCGTGTTTGGGAGTCTCTCAACCCAACTGATCTGGCGCTTGATATTGGGCCGTCCTTTGATCTCGTCAAAGGGTATTCTGGCGGTGCCATCTTTTCAGATTCGAACCGTGTTCTATTGCTCACTGGATGGGTTGGCGAATTTGCCATGAAATTAGGGTTTGAACGGGCTAACCACACATATTCTTTTCAAGAAAGGCATGTTCTTCAAAGTACAGACCCAGTCTACAAACAATCAATTCATTGATAATCGTTCATGCGCGCTCACCCTCTATGAAAGGTTACCGCGCAGTGCTCATCGCGGCCCTTCTCCTCATTTCATTGATGCCTCTCGTGGCATCTGCAGATGATGATCTCGCATCTTCTACATTAATGTTTGATGGACAATCGGTTACTGAAAATGTTGATTATGATGGAGATGCAATAGATTGGTGGAAAATTTATGCTTATACGGGAGATGTATTAGAGATCGACGTCTCTTCTTCGATGAGCAATCCCATGTGGATTTGCATCAATGATGGGTATACTGGAAAAGTGAAAATTACAGATTCAAGTGAGGCCACTTTAGCAGGTGATAACACGTTTGAAAACGGCGCATCTAGTACCAGCCTTTCAACCAATATTGGTTCTGAAGGATGGTACCATGTCCGAGTCAAGAGTGAAGATACTGCATGCAATGATGGTATTGATTACACGCTGAAACCGAAACTGGACCAACTCGGTCGCGATACAGATGATGATGGGGCAATCGACATCTATGATGACTGTCCTTCCACCCAAGGCGCTTCAATCTATGACCGCAATGGTTGTCCTGATTCAGACCTTGATGGATGGTCAGATCCAGATCCATCATGGACTGTTCGCATGAACCATGCCGATGCCTTCCATCTTGAGCCAACCCAGTGGTCAGATGAAGATTCAGATGGGTCGGGTGACAACTGGGGAAATTCATCTTGGACAACTCACCGCGAGTCTGAGAAGCCAGTTATCGGAGCATATGTGGAAGGTGCCAAATTGATTGACGCTTGTCCTTCAGTATGGGGTAATAGCAGTCAAGACCGCCTTGGTTGTTTTGATCAAGACGGCGATGGCTGGTCAAATCCGGCTCCGGATTGGCCCCCAATTTTCAATTTAGAGTGTGCGAGGGGGGCAGATGCTTTTCCCCATGAGCCCACACAATGGTGTGACCGTGATGGGGATGGATTTGGAGATGAGGTGGCAGGTTTTGAGTCTGATTCTTGTGTCGATACATTTGGAAATTCAACTAGGGACCGATTTGGATGCCCCGACCTTGATCAAGATGGTTCATCAGATCCAGTGTCAAATTGGACAATGAACAATGGGGCAGATGCTTTCCGTCAGGAACCCACGCAATGGACTGATTCAGACGGTGATCGTTGGGGGGATAATTACGACCCCACTGACCCTCCTCGACGTGAAGTGGGGTGGCCAGGTGAACCGATTGTAGGTGCAGTATTGGTTGATGATTTCCCCCTTAACCCTACACAATGGCGTGATTCTGATCGAGATGGATATGGGGACAATTTTGCAGACCGTGCGATGTTGGACAATCGCAATGAATCTTGGCCCGGGGAATGGATTGCAGATGCATCTAGGGTTGATGCCTTTCCACTAGATCCTACACAATATATTGATTCAGATGGTGATGGATGGGGTGACAATTTTTCCAGTGAAAGTGGTGACTCTTGTCCCTATATTCACGGTACAAGTTCCAAAGATCGGAAGGGATGTGCAGATGCAGATAATGATGGCTGGTCAGATCCTGATGAACTATGGCTGATCCACCCATTAGGTCCTGCTGATGCTTTTCCCGATGACCCTACACAATGGCGTGATACTGATGGGGACCGCTATGGTGATGAATCAACGAGAGGGGCAACACAACCTGATTATTGTCCGAGAACATTTGGAAATAGCACTCGAGATCGATGGGGATGCATCGATAGCGATGGTGATGGTACTTCAGACCCTACTTCAAATTGGGAAGCCTCCCCCTTTGGCGAGGGTGATGCATTTCCGACCTCTGAAGACCTAGCGCGTCGCTTTCCTTCCCTAACAGAAGGTGAGTTGTGGTCCCTCGCAGCCGAGCAATGGGCAGATACGGATGGTGATGGGTGGGGCGACGCAGCCTCTAGCCTGTTGCACGATGCTTGCCCCCTTCAACCGGGAAGATCATCGACAGATCGCCGTGGTTGTCCGGATTCAGATGGAGATGGTGTTTCAGATTTGGCAGATGACTTTGATTTTGATCCAACACAATTCCATGATGAAGATGGGGACGGGTTTGGTGATGCTGAAGATGGCCATCAGCCCGATGCCTGCCCGAATTACAAAGGATCTAGCGTAATGGACCGTTTTGGCTGCATCGATGATGATGGAGATGGCTGGTCGAATGGCGGTGATCGTTATCCTTCTGACTCTCTTCAATGGAGTGATACTGATGGTGATGGATTTGCAGATAACCCCTTGGGGAATAACCGCGATGATTGTCCAATCCGCGCAGGGACTTCAAGCAAGGATAGACAAGGGTGCCCCGATGAGGATGGCAATGGCCTGAGTTCGGGCTACAACCGCTTTGAAGCCAATTTCCTTGAAGTAAGTGAAGATCCGACTGGATCATCAATTACTTGGATCGTTTGGGCGGCATTTGGTCTTGTTGGGTTATTGCTGGTTGCTTTATTGCGCCGCTCTCCGGATGATGATGAATTTGGTGATCTAACGGATCCAGATGCGATTGATGCGGCAAGAGAGGCGCTGATGGACTCTCCCTATCTCGCCGCAGCGATCCCTCAAACGTTCAACCCCACGGCGGCTCACCTTCAAGCAGAAGCATTAGCACATTCGCCTTATGCTGGTGCTCAGACACTTGGGCAACAAACATATGCTGATGGGGCAATGTCAGCCCAATCTTCATTGGCGGGTGCACCAACTCATGAATATGGGGTGCAAAAATGAATACCCGCTTTGTATTTATTCTGGCAATTTTGACATTAGTCGCACCAGCAACTTCAGTAGCTGCGAGTTCTGACAATCCGCGCTTTACTGCTGAAATCATAGAAATTTTGATTCTTGATCACAATGGTGATTTGAGAAATGACACAGTATTGGTTACAATCGGTCTTTCCCCCAGCCCTTCGATTAATGAGGCGATTCCTGTTCTTGTCCGTTTAACTATTTTTGAGGCAGTAACCTCATTTGAGATGGCCGAATTGATCACTTTGGAAAAGGGGCAATCAGGGTCTGTATCATTTAATGCAACTGCTTGGACTTCAGGCCTCCATCAACTTACAATAGATGCTTATGATGAGGGTTTATCCGCGCCGCCAATTCGCCTTGAACCCACAGCATTCCCCCTTAGTTCTGGACTTTCAGGCCCTTCAGTCAACATTCGAGCATACCCCGTTTCTGATGCAATTGTGCAAGGATCCTCATGCCAAGTAGAAATTGACCACAGTGATGAAGTATCCGATCGTTACGAGACCACTACGCAGATAATCCTTGAAGGAACACCTACTCGCATGCACATTAAATCAGGAACGATGAGTCTTCTTGACTGTTCAGATTGGACGCCGGGGTCCTATGAACTCCGCTTTTCAGCATCCAATAGCCTTGGCATGACCGCCGAATCAGAACTCATGCTTCAAATTGATCCTGCTCCCCTTCCATCAGGTGTTCTCGAAGTGGAAGGAAATTTGCAAGATGCTGCATTTACAGAATGTAGGGTTTCCGTTAATTTGACAGCAGGTCAAGGAGAAGTCAAAATGATTTGGTCCACGCCAGACGGGTTAGTTCAAGGCCCCTCGATTGATTGTACCGAATGGGCAGCTGGGAGCCACCTAGTCACAGTTGAAATTACTGATTCAATAGGCGCCAGTACTTTACTAGCAACCAATGTTGTCCGTCTCCCACCAGGTACACTTTCAGGCGATGGAACGGGTGGCTGGGTCCAAAAAGAGCAAGCAGCCCTCTTTGAGCCCGATTACAAGGATGCCAAGGTATGGACCACTCTTATCGTTGGGAGTTTGATTGCTCTTTTTTCACCGTTGATCATCCTTCTTGCAGTTCGGCAAAGGAGGTCTAAAATGGAGGAAGCCATTGAGATCACATCCCCTCCGGATTCAGGTGACTGTGAGTTGCGTGCTGATGAGCACGGGCAATGGTGGAGGCGGCATGTAGATGGCAGAATTGATTGGTGGGATGCAGCCTCGGAGTTGTGGGTTCCCTACGAGTGACGTATCTTTTTGAGGACTGACTGTTCTATCACCACGATAAGCGCAGCATTCCCTTCTTTTCTTTCAATCATTATTTCGTTAGATGTAGCCACATTGTTTAACCCCAAAGTACCTGGTCCCATGTCAAATCCACGCTGGCCAAACTCTGCCCCAGATATGCATATGCCTTTCACTTCCCCATAACTGAACAAGCTGAACCGACTTCCTTTTTCGACCTCCAATTTTCGTGATGATGGTATGTTTGCAATTAAGTGGTCATCAACAAATGCAATGAGATCAATCATCTTAGCCGTTGCAGCCAATGACATTTGAACGCCGATTTGGTGGGCAAGATTCCCTCTGCTGACTGCTAGGATATCAATCGAATTTGCACCAAAGGTCGTTGAAGCGCGCTCGATTGCCTTGCATAAATCCGATTGGTCTTGGTCTAACAATTCTACAATTCCCCCATCATCGCTTTTTATCTGAACTAGGGAATCGAGATCCCCAACAATTTCTAGAACATGCTCTCTTTTCATGTGTCGTAATCCTCCATCGACTGCAATAAGTGGAATTTCCTCATACCGCAATCGATTAATGCGCTCTTTGTCGATAAAGCCAAATTCGCCATTGCACACCAATGATATGTCCGGAAAATCAAGCGCAGCCACCGCCCCGATAGTTCTCATCTCCTTTTTCCTCAATTACAGAAAGTATGTGAACCCTTCATAACCATCGCAGTGTGGGCCTAAGTGTGACAACCATGTCTGAGACCCTTTCAGTTGGGAGCGTACCACTTCCAGATGGTATCGAGGTCGATGAGACTGCTGCATATTTTGGAATCTTTTCGTCATCCGATGTAATTACCGGTTTTTCTGAACTTCCAGAAGAGGAATCAATCATTCATTTCATATCTTCCACGGGTGACCTCCTCCTATCTGATGACCCTGATCTTTTTTCGATAGCCGAGAGGCTAGGTTGTGAGGGTGGTGAAGTTTACTATCTCATGAATTCAGCACTTGGGCTTGTGTCGATTTCAGACCCTCTTCGTCTGTATTTGGGACTAGATGATTCAGCAGGGAATCCAGGGGGGGTTGCTCCATCAGATATCGATTCAGAGCAACTCGCAGAACTGACCAAATTCACCGACCATAATTACTTGTTGCGCGCCCTTACAATTGCTTATGCAAATGGGTCTGATGAAGGCCTACGAAATTACTACGGTGAATTGTCCGCTCTCCTCTCGGATCCAGCGGTATATAGGGGGAACCTCCTTGTTTTTGCTAAAAATATCGAAGATGCGGGGGAGGTTTCAGTAATTCCGAGCCCCCTTTCCCTTCCTCCACCAGGTACATTTTCTAAACCAGAGAAAGAAAATAGCATATCTCTAGATATAGAACAACCAGTGGAACACTCCCATCATGCTATGGCAGACGTAGTTGAACATCAGGGCATTGCTTCAGCACAAACTGTTCCACCTGCTGCAATGGCCCATATGATGGGCATGATGCCCCCTGGTCTTGACCCTCAGTCTTTTGCCGCAGAAATGATGGCAAAATCGGGCCTTTCTTGGCCAATTGGCATGGTTCCTGGTCAATTTCCTCAGCCTCCGCTGCAGCAAAATTTGGCCCCACTCATTTCTGAGCAAATTGAACCCCTATCATCAGGCAATGAAATGATAGAGAATGCTTTTTCTCCATCTCCTCTAGTTGAATCCTCTCCTTTTGAGGAAAGCACCCCTTCTGATGTTCAGGTGGGAATAACTCAAGACGTTTCAGGTCCTTTGATTATGTGCGTGGCATGTGGCGCATTTACTCCCGAAAGTCAACCCAATTGCACTTCTTGTCAAGTTTCTTTGCAAATAATTCCGCACGATAAACCCCCGCTTGTGGCCTATCCCGATGATTCTTCTTCACCTTCGGCTCTTGAATCCGTAGCGGACGCTCACCCCTCACCAATCTCTGCGGCAGTGGGCCAAATAGATGTTGCAGAAACCGTGGACCATGAGCCGACTACGGTCCCAATTAAGCGAAATGAAAACCTTCCCTCTCCTCCTTTAGGAGGCGGCCTTTTACAACCAGTACGTGCTCCGATCGCTGACCCATCCACGGGAAGTGTGCCTCAAATTCCTCAAACTGGACCAATGATTGGTCACTCCCACCCCCCTTCATCACTTGAGGGCCCAAAGATTGGGGGTATTGCTGAAATATTAGCTGGTGGGAGAGGGGCAGTCAATGGATCAAAATGTAAAATGTGTCTAGTTGGCTGGAGCCACAATTGGACATATTGTGCAGTCTGTGGATTTGGCCCTGGTCCTTAGCGATCTTCATCCCATTCATCCCACTTG
Organism: uncultured Candidatus Poseidoniales archaeon; assembly: GCA_964389655.1. GTDB lineage: Archaea > Thermoplasmatota > Poseidoniia > Poseidoniales > CAYMED01 > CAYMED01. The sequence continues at coordinate 68,738 of CAYMED010000003.1, read as the reverse complement.
GGCTTTTTCCCGTATTTTCTGCGCATTTGCTCCCATTCTTGGCGTGGTGGATACTTGATTTCTTTTCCTCTTAGTTTAGCCCATCCTATTCGAATCAATGCCCATAATATAAGTAGGGAGAGAAACGAAACAAATGCAATTATCGATAACACAACTGTTCTAGCCCATGGCTCTAGTCCATCGGTGATGTTATGTGCCCATTCAATGAGAAGGCCCATCCCCCCCTTCTCACTCGGCTCTGCCATGGGTTGCTGAGTATTTACTTGCTCAAGGCTCTAACGCTAATTTGCTGTCCGAATACTGAAGTGCATTGATGGTTCCGAAGAATTGTTTCGCATGAGTCCCGGGCCCACGGTCAATATGAAATCTTCTCTTCCTCCATGCCGATGGAAAGGAGAGGTGAATGGACAATTAGTGGAAGAATTGATCGATCAGAATGCAATTCTTCTTGACGTACTTCGTGAACAGGTCGGTATGCTTGGTGTCAAGAGAGGCTGTGATCTTGGGACATGTGGATGCTGTGCGGTCTTGATTAATGGAGTGCCTAAACTTTCGTGTCTTTTATTAGCACAAGAAGTGGATGGGTGCTCCATCGTTACAGTTGAGGGCCTGGCCGATGGCCAACACTTGCACCCAATTCAGGAAACATTTGCAACTTATGGTGGAAGCCAATGTGGCTTTTGTACACCAGGGTTCTTAGTTGTCATTTCAGCATTATTGGAGTCTCACCCCTCGCCTAGTGATGTACAAATAAAAAAGGCGATTGAAGGAAATTTGTGCCGTTGCACCGGTTATCAACAAATTGTAGATTCAGTGCACGCCGCTTCTCTTCTCTTCTCGAAGAAAGAAGATACCCCCGATCCAACAGAACCGAAGAGCAACCCGCATCCAGGTTTTGTTTTGGCCGATAATGTGCATCAGGTGTCAGAATTTAGCGGCCCCGATAGTGAGGGATCTAATGTCTGAAAAACCTGAGGAAATGGTCGGTTATCGCCAGCAACCGGGGAAACTTCCATTTTCTCGACCAGGTAGTGGAGGCAAGGGATCATTTAGTTCACTGCGAGACCTCTCAATGATTCCTGAAAGTCAGGGCGGTAAAAAAAAGCAACCATGGGGGCCACATGCCCATGACCCATACGTAACTGGTGCCGCAATTGGGAAACGTACTCCTCTAAAGGATAGTCGTTGGAAAGTTACTGGACAAGCAAGATATGGTGATGATATCCGTTTACCGGGTGAATTGATTGGGAGGATTCTTCGGAGCCCTCACCACTATGCCCGAATATCCTCTATTGATACAACAAAAGCAGAAGCCCTTCCTGGTGTCATCTCAGTTGCAACCGGTCTAGATGCAACCTGTAAATTTGGTGTATTACCAGTCACGAAAGACGAGCATGCGATGGCCGTTGAGAAAGTACGCCATGTGGGTGACCCTGTGGCATGTGTGGCAGCAGATGATGAGATGACTGCTAGACATGCAATCCAATTGATTGAAGTTGAATATGATGTTCTTGATGCCACTCATGATATGCGCTCCGGCCTTGATGACTGCGATGAGCCAATCCATGACCGTGGCATATATCACATTGGTGAATCAAATATCCAAAAGCGAGTGTTCCAAGAATTTGGAAATGTCGGGGGCGTCGCAGAATCTGCTGCAGCTAGTCACTCATCTAATTGGAAATTTTCAGGTGTGAATCATGGATTTACTGAGCCTCATGCTGTTGTTGCACATTGGAAACCATCTGGTCGCTTGACCCTCTATACCCCTCAACAAGTTCCCCATTATGTTCACAGGGCTCTCGCAGATGTTCTAGAGATTCCGATGCACCAGATTAATGTATATAGAACGTTTGTCGGTGGCGGGTTTGGTGGGAAATCTGACCCGTTCCCTCATGAGATGTGTGCTGCCATTCTTGCTCGAAAATCCGGGAAGCCAGTTAGGATAAATTTTGATCGGGAAGAGGTTTTTTGGGTAAACCGGGGAAGGCATCCATCTTTAATCGAAATGAATCTTTATTCAGATGATCAAGGCAGAATTAGCGGTGTTGCAACAGATGCCTTGATTGATGGCGGAGCGTTTGCTTCATTTGGGCATGTAACTACTTACTACAATGGTGTTCTACACTCGGCACCTTATGAGATTGGATCTTTTCATTATACTGGAGCAAGAGTGTGGACAAATAAGCCAGCAAGTGGAGCGATGCGTGGGCACGGGGCAGTAAATTCAAGATGCGCATTTGAAGTTGCAATTGATGATTTATCTGAACAATTGGGCGTTGATCCAATTACATTTCGCCTTTCTAATATTCTCCCTCCACATAGCACAACAATCACTGGATTTAGAGTGACTAGTATTGGGATGCGGGAATGTTTAGAACGAGTTGCTGAAGCATCAGATTGGAAAAATAAGTTTCGAAAATTACCACTTGGGCATGGAATTGGTGTGGGTTGTGGTTTCTTTATCTCAGGAAGTGGCTTACCAATCCATTGGGACCCAAATAAATTCCCGCATGCAACTGTCCATTTGAAAGTCGACATGGATGGAGGCGTAACGGTTCACACGGGCGCCGCCGATATTGGGCAGGGGTCTGATACTGTTGTCAGCCAAGCAGTTGCTGAAGTCCTTGGCCTTCCTCTTGATATGATTCGCGTGCGATCACAAGAATCAGATACGTCTCCTGTCGATCTCGGATCGTATTCGAGCCGAGTTACGTTTATGAACGCAAATGCAGCGATTTCTGCTGCCATGGAGGTTCGCAAGGACTTACTAACTTCCGCTGCAGAAATTACTAATTCGAGAATAGAAGATCTCATCATAGGGGACCGTAGAATCTATGTCAAGTCTGACCCGGGACTAGGTGTATCTTATCTTGAGGCCTTGCACAAAGCTCAGGAAGATCGTGGGGCGCTTGTCGCCTCAGGGTCCTATAGAACGCCTCCTATGGGGCGCGCACATAAAGGCGCTGCAGCAGGCCTTGCCCCGGCTTATTCATTCTCAGCATATGTTGCCGAAGTGAAGGTGGACGTAGAAACTGGGCACACAAAAGTGATCAAAGTTTGGGCCGCTCATGACTGTGGAAAAGCCCTCAATCCATTATCCGTAGAGGGCCAGATAATCGGGAGTTGCCATATGGGCCTCGGGCAAGTAATCACTGAAGAGATGAGATATGGCCGAACTGGTCACTTGCTAAATCCAAATTTGTTAGAGTACAAGATTCCAACCATTCATGAAATGCCAGAAGTTGTTCCCATTATTGTTGAAAGCAATGATCCTGAAGGGCCATTCGGCGCTAAGGAAGCGGGAGAGGGCCCACTTTTACCCGTGCTCCCAGCAGTATGCAATGCAATCTATGATGCCACCGGTGTCCGTCCATTTGAACTCCCCGTGACTCCTGACCGTTTGCACAGTGCTATCGAATCTAAATGCAATGATCTGAATATCGATAATGAGTTTGAACTTCCTCCACCAAGGCTTGATTTTTCCCCATTACAAGTGATGTTAGAGTCTCGAGCCGAAGAACATGCAGAACGTGATTTAGCCCGCCGACATACAGAAGACCGAGAGCCATATCATAATGGTGCAATTTTTGGCTATGATCCAAAAATGCCACCGGATGAGCAATCAGACGACTGGGTTGTTTCAGTAACGCCGCCTTCGGATTATTTGTCCTCTCCTCGCTTAGCAGGTGGTGCTTGGAAACACCTTGAGCGGAGACATAGGGGTGGTGTTTGATGCGCACCCCGCCATTCATTCTTCACCTACCTGAGAGTTTGGCGGAGGCTCTAGATCTGTCTTCGCAGTTTGTGTCTGCAAATACTGAGTTTGATTGGATAGCCGGTGGAACGGATTTGTTACCTAATTACAAATGGCATCTTAATTCAAAAGGACACGTAATCTCTTTGGCAAAAGTTGAGGAGTTAACTAAGCACACAGCAACCCATATCGGTGCCATGGTGCGATTGCATGATTTGGCTGAATCTCCATTAACTCACCCACTAATCAGCAAGGCCTCAGAATCAATTGCCAGTGTTCTTATTCGACAATCAGCAACGGTGGGGGGAAATCTCTGTCTTGACACGAGGTGTTTTTGGTTTAATCAAACAGAAGATTGGCGTAGAAGCATTGAATGGTGTCACAAATGTGATTATGATACTGGAGCAGATTGTCGAGTAATTCCGAACCAAAATACCCTATGTGTTGCGACATATCAGGCAGATTTGGCGCCGGTACTGATGTGTCTTGGTGCTGTGATTCATCTTGCTTCAGTAGATGATATGCGAAGCATGCCTCTTGAGGATTTTTTTCAACTAGATGGAATTTCCCGAAATATATTGCAACCAGGTGAAATGATTACCCACGTCACACTTGACGAACGCGCAATTTCTCTAGAGGGTGACTATCAGAAATTGCGACTTAGGGAATCTTGGGATTTTCCAGAAGCAGGGGTTGCAGCAGCGTGGCGTCTTGACGAGCAAGGGATTCCACTGGAGCTTCGTATAGCTACCACTGGTTGTGAATCCATTCCAAAATTACATGCAGAGGAGGTCGCTTCATTTTTATCCTCATGGGATTCTTCTTCATCGATTGATTCCTTGGCTGAGGCGGTGAAAAAATCAATCAAGCCAGTTAATAATACCGCATTTCCACCGCGTTATCGTAGAAAGATGTTGCGTGTTCTTACTAAACGTGCCTTGTCCGCGTTGCGGGGGCTATGAGCGTGCGAAGCCGAATCTACTTTTGCACTCTTTTGATGCTTAGTGGTATTTTTTTAACGGTATCTGCACAAGGAGTAGGGTCTTGGGATACTGATTTTGTCGAACAATCGAATGCATTTATGGTTGGTAGCGATGGATCTCTTCAAGTAGAATATTGGGTGGATAATAGGGGCCCGGGGTCTGTTCAGTTTAGTGTTGAATTTGACGTACCATTTTCGGCAAAAATCGGTGATGGTGCGGAAAGGGAATTCACGCTTGAAAGTGGGGAAAACAAGACCTTCGATGCTATATTCGAAGACATAACTGTCCGTGATCATGATGCTGGGACCACGGACTCATTCAAAATTGAAATTACTAGGGTGAGTACAAATGGCGTGTCTGGTGGCTATGGCGAAGATTCTCTGACACTTGAAGCGCTTGCGGAGATTCCTCGAGTTACTCAATTGGAATTGCACTTGTCTGAACCAGGTGGGCCCATTACTGCTGGAACATCGGCTGAAATTGCACTCAAAATCGAAAATAAAGGAAATGGAAAGGACTCAGTGGACCGAATTGAAAGCGATACGTCTTGCCCTCAACTCGAGATCTCTGGGGAGCAAGATGCAGTGGATCTCATCATCAATCCCAGTTCCGTAGTGACCGTTAATGTATTCCTGACGCCTTCTAGTGCCCATCCCTCCACTTTATGTCGTCTTGCAATGCGCGCATGGTCTAGTGCCGATGCTGATGCGGGTGATTCAGGAGTCGCAGATAATGTTGAAATTACAGTTGATGTTGTTGCTATTAGGGATGCGGAAGAGATTGATGAACTTTCCATTGGAAAAAATACATCATCACCATCAACAGAATCTCTTGGCCGATATGACGCCTCAATTTGTACAATTTTAGTCTTGCTTTTCACGGCACAGTACAACCGAAGACAACGAAATTTGCTGATGCATGACAAAACGCCCTGCGGGAATCTTCAATAGTGCACCGAGAGTCCATCACTCTGCACCGTTGCTGTTATTCCTTGAGATGAGAGAAATGTCAGAAGAACAAGTGAAGAAAGATCGCCTCCAGCAATGGGCGATGATTTCGTTTGTTGTGGTCTTACTTTTATCATCAATTGCCATCATGATGACAACCGCAGGGCAAGCCTCCACTTACAGTGCTTATTCCACAGATACTTCTATGATTGGTTCGACAAATGTGCCATTTTCCGATCTTCAATTAACAGAGATGAAGGAATCTCTCGGTGAGTGCCCTCCAGAAGCAATCAGTGATTGCTCTTTTTTGACATATGGTCAACACAACATTGCAAACACGATGTCAACCCCGATGCTCGTAAATGACTGGCTTAAACCTCACAGAACATTGTTGGTTATTATCAGCCCAGAGAAACCCTTTGATCAAGCTGAAGCGGATTTGATTTACGACTTTGTCGTAAATCGCGGGGGGAAGGTAATTATTGCAGGTGATGGTTCAAATTCAAGAATGATTGCAGATCGTTTTGGCCTCCAATTTACAGGGCTTGACCTTGGTGAAGGGCCAACGCATGGAAATCAATATCAAAAATGCTTGCGAAACCTGGCCAAGGTAAGTGACTGTGAAGATGCTGACAACCGCATCAATGAAGAGGATCAAGTATGGGCCCTAGCAGCAATTCGTAGCAATGTCGAAGATATGGGTGCCAACGCAACTTCACCCTGCAGTAACCCATTGAAATCATCTAAGAATAGGGATAATTGCGTCCTTCCCGTACTTTTTGATGGTCCAACTTCGATTGAGGTTCTTCAACCAGATGGGACAGAGGCAGAAATTGCAGCAGGCGTAACTCGTACATTGCATGAATTGGCAGTACCTTCAGCGTATGCCGTAATGAAATTGGGCAAAGAAACTGATTGGAGTGATTCTACAACTGCTCAAGAGCATGCCCTCATTGTCAGAATAGACTATTCGAAAGCTATCGGTGTTGACATTGACAAAAATAACACTGAAGCTGAGATTGAAGTCACTGGAAGTATTGTCTTTGTTGCGGATGATGAATCATTTAGCAATATGATGTGGGATGGTGATTCGGCTACTGCAGCGGGCTTTATGGATGATTGTTCACTATACCGTACTGGCCAAGACCAACGCCGTTGTTGGACAAAAGCAGGTGGTAAGACATGGACTGGGAATGAAGAATATTTCCGAGCGCTTATTGAGGACATGTTCTTAGCAGATGAAGACGTAATTAATGCACAGATTATGCGCAATCAAGAGAATTTTAACATCGTATTTGATGAAAGCAGGCACGCATCAAATGCCGTATCTTCACCTTTTGTAGAGGCAATGAGCACAGTGGTTTTGGTTACTTCAGATGCGTGGCTAAAATGGCTAATCCTAGGAAATCTTATGCTTTTGATACTTCTTGGGATAATGATCGTCCCTGCCAAGGAAAATTGGCGACACGTGTTTGATCTTACGCGATTTAGAGAGCGCCCAAACAAAATAGCGCCCGCTGATTATAAACAGCGAGTGAGGGATGCGCTTTTCACAACAGTCCGACTCCGTTATGACCTAACGCGTGATCAGATGGCTTTGAAGGCCCCAGCAGAGGTGCAGCAGATGATCGCAGATCCACGCTTGATTGAGTTGGTATACAGCCAACGTGATTATGCACATGAAGAACTTCAAGAATTACTGAAAACAATCCGACGATGGGATAAAGAATAGAAACAGGAGAGATGAAAATATGGCCCAGCCCCCGCCCCCAATGCCGCCCGCCGCTGCCCCGCCACCACCTATGGCTGCCCCGCCACCAATGGCTGCCGCACCACCCCCTATGGCAGCAGCTCCAGTCCAAGCAGGTTACAGTTCTCCACCCTCAGGATATCAGGGAAGTGCAGAAGTACGTGAGAAACTAAAGGCCGTGGGCGCAATTTGCACAGCTCTCACATCAGAAGTAGCCAAAGTTATCATCGGAAAGGGCCACGTGCTTGATAATGTTCTAGTGAATATTCTTTCATCAGGAAATCTTCTATTTGAGGATTATCCGGGCCTAGCAAAAACGCTGATGACTAACAGTTTTGCAGATGCTCTAGGCTGTGACTTTAAGCGTGTTCAATTCACTCCTGACTTGCTTCCAGCAGATATCACAGGAACCAACGTCTATGATGCAAAGAAGGGAGAATTTACTTTCAAGCCGGGCCCGATCTTCTGTAATCTATTGCTTGCTGATGAAATCAATCGTGCCCCCCCGAAGACGCAGGCAGCACTGCTTGAAGCGATGCAGGAAAAGCAGGTTACAATTGGTACTGTAACTCACAAGCTCCCCGCCCCCTTCCTCGTAATGGCTACTCAAAACCCTGTGGAACAAGAGGGTACCTACCCCCTCCCTGAAGCACAATTAGACCGATTCATGATGAAAATGAGTGTAGGTTACCCAGATCGTGCAGATGAGGATGAAATTCTAGCCCGCCGTGTTTCGCGAAAGAAAGATGCAGTGGACGTTGAAGTTATCACCGATCCTCAAAGGGTTATTGCGATGCAGCAAGCAACAGAGGATGTGTATATCGATGCAGCAATTCGAATGTATATTGTTGAGATCGTTGCACGTACTCGAGAAGACCCTCGCGTATTAGTTGGAAGCAGTCCCCGAGGCAGTCAAGCCTTGCTAAAGTGTTCACGTGCAGTTGCAGCAATGCGTGGGAGGGATTTTGTAACTCCTGACGATGTCAAAGCGATTTCAGTACTTGCTCTCGCCCACCGTTTAATCCTGAAACCAGAACACCAAATCAAAGGTTTAGAGCCCGATGAGGTTATTCAGACAATTCTTCGAGAAGTTCCTGTTCCAACAGCGTGATGTGCGGAAGTTGAGATATATTAAGGGGGTATGATTGGCGATGTGGAGCCGCAAGTCGGCACTCTTCGCAAGCCTTGCGACGGGCCTCTATCTGCTTGGCCTAACCCTGCGCAATCAGCAATTGGTGACAATTGCCGTCGTACTGTTCTCTTTCCTCACATATGCCGCTTGGAGATCTAGTCATGCTGATGTTGCTTCATCGGGCCGTCGTCTTGATGATGATGGGGAATTAGATGAAGCAGGACAGGCTCTTTCTGGTGTTTCAGCCATGCGACGCCTCTCTTCAGCAAGAATTTTTGAGGATGGGCAAATTAGTGTCACCGTTCGCATTCAAAATCGATCTCGGTTTGCAAAAACAATCGAAATACGGGATAGAGTCCCTGAAGTTATGCGAATTAAGGAAGGAGCTAATTATGCATTGATGGAACTCGGGCCCCGCCGCGAAACACTTCTAGAATATACTTTGGAATGTCCTTTGCGTGGATTTTACAGCCTTGGGCCTGTTTGCGTGCGAATTCAAGATGCTTTTGGACTTTTTCACAAAGAAAAAGAGATTCATGTGTATGATGATTTCTTGATTTTTCCAAAAATGGAGGATCTAAAAGATACCTTCGTCAAGAGCCGCGTACCGAAAATATTCACAGGTGCGGTCCAAATACGAAATCCCGGCCCCGGCACTGAATTCTACAGTTTGCGTCAGTATGTTGAGGGTGACACATTCAGAGCCATCAATTGGAATGCTTATGCGAAATCAGGTGAATTGATGGTTAATGAAAGAGAACGTGATGCAGTTAGCGACATTATCCTCATCATTGATGGCCGTTCAGTTGCGGAAACAGGTCCCGTATCTCGCAACTCTCTTGTTAATGCTACGCGAGCAGCGGCATCTTTGGCGAAATATTTTCTTTCTCGAAGAGACAGCGTTGGCCTCGTCGTTTATGGGGACGAGATTGTCTCAGTTGACCGAGACACTGGGAAAAAGCAACTCTATGTTTTGCTCACTAAATTAGCGGGTGCACAAGCACGTGGGAAGACACCTTTGCAGATTGTCACAAACCGATTACTCCCTCACATCAATAGGGGAAGCCCCATCATACTCTTATCGTGTTTAGAGGATGATCCTACCATCGTCAATGCACTTAGGGATTTTAGAGCAAGAGAATTTGATGTGACTGTTCTTTCACCTTCAAGCATCGATTTTGAATTTGATGCACGAAGGATCGATCGCACGGGTTATGAAGTCCTAAAAACGGAGCGTAATGTATTGATTAATGAATTGCGAAGCCTTGGTGTATTTGTCTGTGATTGGGAGCCGGATATGTTACTTTCAACTGCATTAGCAGGGGCAAGGGGGTTCTGAAATGGTAGCCCCCCCTCCTCCAAATGCTGGCTCTCCTCCCCCATCTGGTACTGCTGGTGGGAAGAAAATTGACCTTTACACGAAAGATGTACGCTCATCAGCCCCAAGTCGCCGCCGTGCTGCTGGAAATCAATCTGCAGATTCGTCTATTCCTGAAGATGCAATACCTGATGTTCATGTACCTGGATTTGTAGAATCACTTCTTGGTGGTCCAATTGTCCAACGCACTAAATTTCTTCGAGCAGATAGCATGGTTCGGAATTTACAGTTACTGAGTTATATCATTCTCGGTATTCTTGGTATTTTGACATACATCGTGAACCCAGTTTCAGGAACAATGTGGTTTGCTTTACTCAATGGAGGGCAAATTGCTGTACTAATTCATACTTTGATTATTGTTGGAGGCATTGCAGTTGGGGGTATCGGGATCATGAAGCGAGATCAACTTTATCTCTTGATTTCATATGTTCTTTTCATCATTACAGCTCTCCGATTTGCATCAAGTGATTTGACTCTCTCTCAAGATATTGCCTTCCTTGAGTCTGAAATGTCTCAGAACTTATTGGTCATTGGATATGCAATTTCTCTTGTGCTCTTTTTTGAATTATCGAATGGTGTTCTTCGTTTTAGCATGTTAGATACGAGCATTCGGACAAATGAAGTATATGTTATGAACATCAAAAAGGTTGCAGGAAAGTACCGAAGATCATTGATCATAAATCCTCTGATGGCAGGTGCAGTTGCTTGGTTTGCTCTCTCATTTAATACGATCATTCCCACCATTGCTTCAATTTTCAGCGCAGATGCAGCCCTTCGGCTAGAAGAGAGTGTTGAGTTAACCAGCGTTTATGGGGTCGCCCTTGGAACTTTGATTGTTTTCTTAGTTGTGGGCCTTCTTTTCGCAATTGACTTGCCTTCTAGAATAAATTCTTGGAGAGAGTCAAGAGATTCTTAGTTTCTTCAAGAAGCAATGATGACTGTTTTTGCTTCAAACACCTCAAGTCCTCGCTGCTTCCATGTGGATGTAAGAAATTCAACAGTAGGCGTAAGTGATGATAGAACAAAAACAACAATTGTAGGGCCATCGGGACATAACCCAGCAGCCCTTGCCCCTTTTATCACAGCATCATTTGCTATATGCCGTCCGGGATGGTCCCCTGCTGCTTGTGCACTTGCTCTTCCAGAATGAGTAATTGCTCCCATTGCATCTCCCTTTTGCAGCGCTGCTAAAGCCGGCTCATATGCAGAGGCATGTGCTTGGATCTGCTCAATAGTTGCTGGTGTGGGCGCATCTTCATCCCGCAACAAGAGGAAACAGCGATAATCCTCAGGGTTTGGAGATGGGCCATGCAGCACTCTCCCTTCATCAGCAGAATGGCCAATCACACTAACATGCCATCCTGGAACTGCAGATGCCCAGGCTTGTGCAGGATCACCCCACTCTGATATTCCTGAAGTGGCATGAGCATAGACAACGAGGTCAACTGCCATAGCATCTGAGAGATCAGTACCTGTTGCTTGTGCAAGGGCTCGAACTGCAGCCATGCCCACTGCAGATGACGAATTTAGTCCTTCTTGAATTGGGATTCCTGAATCGATGATCCAATCAATATGTTCAGCAGGTGATGGAAAACCAGATTCCAACCATGCGTCATATATTGCGGGTAGAAGTCTATCTGGGTCATCAGGCGGGCTATTTGCGGGGTCATCACGGAGGCGCGCCGTAACTTTGAGGTCAATTGCCATGCCAGCAGCGTATCCAAATGCAGCAGCAGGAAGCAGTGTCAGCGAGGCATTTGCCAGACCTCTCCCTATCGTAGCCACATACGCGAATGGGAGCGTGCCTATCAAAGGTCTACATCGCGACAGCATGAGTTAGGCATCAGCCTCAAACCCATATGGCGTTAGGTCCTCAATTTCTGGCAAGTCATCTTCTGAGATTAGGATCGAACGTACAGTCCAAAGGTCATGAAATGCTCTCATCTTGAGGGTGGCATCAAGATAGTCTACTCCGCTTGAGCCGCCAGTCCCAACTCTTCGTCCAATTACTCGTTCTACCATTCTCACATGAGCATTCCTCCACAGTAACATGGCTTCTTCTACTTCTACAATTGAATCTACAAGGGCGCGTGGCCAAGCAAGAAGGGGGAGCCTCCTATAGGATTCAATAAACAATAACCCGACACGACTCCGATCGACATTTCCACCAGGTAGAAGAAATTCTCTTGCTCCTTCAATTGATCTTGTGTGCCGCTGCAATAATGCTTCAGAAGAAGCGGCAGATTTACCACTAAGGGTGGATTCAATCCCCCTTTGGCCTACTTTATCCATGACATCAAGGTATTCTATGACAAAACCATGGACTATCTCTTGATCTCTCTCATCAACGGGTTTCGAACCCCGGACAGGTGTCCTGTAGAGCCATTGAGAGAGAACTTCAGGAAGTGTTTTTTCTTTGCAGGTGTTCAGATATCTCTCCAAATCTTCAGCACCTTTCTTTGTTGTGCCAAGCCGCCTGATGTGAGATGCGGGATCAAATTCATCTGTGCGCTTTGAAGTTGAATAGCCAAGTAATTGTTCAATTTCTCTCATTTGAACTGACTCAAATCCAGATGCAGACCCAAGTCGATGTCGAAATGCAAGAAAGTCCTGTGGTGATAGGGTTTCAACAACTCGCCACTGAACCATCATTAGTCTCAAAATTTCTGAGATCCGTTTGAAGTGGTGCACAGCAGCCTGTATGTTTGGTTCTGGAACGATTTCAGGTGCGAGCAAATTCCTTGCATATCGAATTTCGCTTAATATTAGGCGAAACCATAACTCATAGATTTGGTGCACTACGATAAAGTGGATCTCTTCGCCACCTGGTGGGTCATCTGGCCCTCGCCCATTTTGCATGGAAATCAGTTCAGTGACCCGCAAATATTCCCCATAACTCATGGGTGTCTCGGCCTTTGCACCTTCGTCTGCCATGGCCTGTCGGGAGGCTGCTTCGGCATCATGATTCCCCCTAACACATAATATTATTTTTTTTCAATCGTAATTGTCATAGCGAAACCTTGTCAGCCGGCGGTATGGCTATCTCTCTCTCCGACCTGTCCGGGTGGATAGAGGACTACGACCTTGAGAATCTGACGATTGGAGTTGTTACTTCCCACTCTGCACTTCAGATTCTTCACGGTGCGAGAGCAGAGGGGTTTCGTACCCTAGGCATTTCAGTTGGGGATGAAAGACAACGGATGTACAATGCATTCCCTTTAGCGAGTCCTGATGATTGGATGATTCTAGATGATTATTCACAATTGATGGGAATGGCTGAGCAAATGCGGTCAAATAATGTAATCATAATTCCGCATGGATCTTTGGTCGAATATCTTGGGGCTGACAATTTTGCTTCCCTAGCCGTTCCTACTTTTGGAAATCGGCACATTCTGCGCTGGGAATCAAGCCGTGAGAAACAGCGGCAGTGGCTTGAAGCAGGTGGATGCCGGATGCCGCGTCTCATCACAAACCCTGAAGAAATATCAGGCCCTGTGATTGTGAAATATGCTGGAGCGCGTGGTGGACGTGGATATTTCATAGCACGTGACTATCGAGACTTTCGCCGAAATGTCAATTTGGAGGAGGAATTTACGATACAAGAATACGTCCTTGGAACCCGCTATTATCTGCATTTTTTCTTCGACCCTAATGCAGAAGATGGTTTCCAAGTATATGGTCGAGGAAACCGTTCAAATCCCCAAGGGAGATTAGAATTGTTATCCATCGACCGACGAGACGAGGCAAATGTCGATGAATTTTACAAACTTGGTAGCCTGCGTGATTTAAGGGAATTGGAAGTGGAACCATCATTCGTGGTTACAGGGAATGTGCCTGTTGTGTTACGCGAGAGTCTTCTTCCAAAGGCATTTGAACTTGCAGAAGGGGCAGTTCGCGCCTCATTTGACCTTGAAGCACAAGCTCGTGGCATGATTGGGGCATTTTGTTTGGAAACAATTGTGACAGATCAATTAGAATTCCGCGTGTTTGAGATATCTGCGCGCATTGTTGCGGGATCGAATCCATTCGTTAGTGGTTCTCCCTATTCTGACTTAATTGAACCCGGAATGTCAACAGGGCGGCGAATTGCGCGTTCAATCCGCGTCGCCAATTCATTAGGTCGCCTTGACCGGATCTTATCATAGGACGTTACATCGTCTCTTTGTCTAGAATGTCGAGCTTCGGAATATATGCATGACCTATTTCATCTACTTTTTTTATTTGCTTCTTCGGCCACAAATTCATTTCCTCCAACTTTTTCTGTAAAGATGGTTCAACTTCTCCATAACCGAGGTCTTTTCGGATATGTTCGTAATAATTCCAATGTTGGTCGAAGTGGTGATTTTGGATTCCATATCCCATGTATACTGCATACTTTGGACCGCGAATGTGGCCCCCACAATGAAGCGTACGGCAATCAAAAATTACTACGTCACCCGGGTTTGTGGCAACCCACTTAGATTTGGCTGTCAGGAGTTTTTGCCCAATCAACCATCGCCGCACAGTTGAGACACGAGGGGCTTTCCGTTCCCATTTCGTGATTCTTTTCTCACGCCGATGACTTTTGGGAATAAATCCCATCTTGAATCCCGATTCAGCATGGGATTGGAGATAAATTGCCACGCGAACGACCCTATATGGGTGCCCTGTTTCATCAAAATCACTTCCTTCAGGAAATACTCGGTTCACACTATCACGATGCCAGCCAGGTGACCCATATCCCGCATGGAGGTCATTGTGATGAAGGTAGGATATATTTTCACCCAAAACCTCTTTCACAGCATTTGTAATGTGGGGATTCCATATTATGTGCTGAAACTCTTTTCTCTTTGCTACTCCATTTGGCATTGTCCAAAGCCTCTTTGTTCCCTTTTCTATCCCAACAAAATCGGCATCATGAATTTCAGATACTTCAGATATTTGTTTTCGTAACTTATCAGTTGTATTCTTGTCCAATAATTCCCGAATAACGACGAACCCATCTCGTTGCAATTTCTCTCTCAACTTGATCGTCTTGCGGCGCATTTCCATCACACTTCCAGAATCCACTCTACTCTTGCAGATCGCTTATGATGTCCCTTCACATGACCGCTCCCTTTTTCAGAGCGGCGGTTAGGCTCAGGTAGGTGAGTTCGCTGCGAGTATTGGCATTCACTGGCGAGCGTCCAGCAATGTCTATCCATGTGGAGTCAGTACTCTCGGCTCTAGAAACGGATATTTCTTGGCTTCATATTTCAGCGATGAATGAACCAAGTGATGCTATTTTCCGACCAACAAATCGATTTGCGCACCTTGTGAGGGATATTTCTTGGGACCGCTTCGGCCTTGCACGCAATCTTTTTACCCGTACCGAGTGGAAATGGCGTCTTCGCAATGCAGGTGATAGGGAGACTGTTTTGTCATCATCATTACCATCATGGCCCATCCGTTGTCGGCCCTTGAAAGGGCATTTGCCTTGGATACCAAATCTTGTTCTTGTGACATCTCCACATGAAGGTCACACTCGCTATCACTTGATCCCATGGGCCCGTAAACTGGGCATTCCAGTTCTTGCAATTGATCATGGTATGCCAACCATCAATTGGCCTTGGCTGAGTTACCGTGGAAGCATGATGGGTTGTGATGCATGTGCGGTTTGGTCAGAAGTAAATCGCGATGTAAATGTGCGTGCAGGAGCCCCCCCTGAGTTGCAAATTATTACGGGTTCTCCTTCAATCGATGGATTGTCTGACCCAGTTGACTTTGAACCCCTTAAAACATACGGGCTGGACCCTGAAATTCGAATTATCCTGTTACTTGGCACACATCGCTCTCCAATCAAAGAGATCGCAGACAAGGCCTTCCAGAAAGTCATTGAATTCTCGAAATCAGTTAAAAATGTCCAAATCGTGTTCAAACCCCATCCTGTTGAAATTGCGCAGAAATCATCTATGAAATTTCCAAATGATGTTTTTGTGATTGAAGAATCTTCCTCCTTTCTCTCCCTTGTCCGACATTCATCTGTGATTATATCTCCTGCGACTTCAGTCGTTGCAGCAGCTTTAGCATGCCGCATCCCCTTCGTTAATCTTATTCCACTGGGTTCTGGTGCGGCAGAAGAATCTGAACTACAAATCCTTGATGATTCATTGGGCAAGGCCGTGTTTGGTCCCGACAAACTGAATGATGCAGTGCTTGGTACTTTAGTG
The DNA here is from genome assembly GCA_964389655.1 of uncultured Candidatus Poseidoniales archaeon. Taxonomy (GTDB): domain Archaea; phylum Thermoplasmatota; class Poseidoniia; order Poseidoniales; family CAYMED01; genus CAYMED01. Next base: position 52,603 of record CAYMED010000003.1, on the reverse strand, counting down.
GCTGATGAAAAAGCCAGTAATGCTGCATTCACTCGTTTTGGATATCGTTCCGATGGAAAGAATGGAGCAAGAGTTGCAAGTCTCGTTAAACATCTTGCCTTAGGTGGCCAAGCACCAAATTGGAAGGACCCCTTTCCGTAGATCTAATGGACTGCATCGTCGCATTGGTGACCCTGATTTTCAACTCCGTGCTAGGGAACTGCTACATCATGGGGTACTGGAATAAACACGTGCTGATCCCCAACTCAGGTTGATGCAGGCTTGGTCCCGATCATGGCGAGAGTCCCCACGAACCCATCCTTGATACCGACCCTGCGTATCTCGACGTCCTCGAAGCCCGCGTCTAGCATGCCTTGCCCCCACTCCACCTCACTGAGGGTGGTCATGTGTACGCTCAGGCCTTCCGACCAGTCTAGACTGTCCTCGTTCTCTAGATAGTGGTCTACACCTGCCACCAGCACCCCGCCGGGTTTCAGCCAGTCGTCGTGGATCGCGGAAATCATCGAAATAGGATCACGGAGGTAGTAGAGAAACTCCATTGAATGGACGAGGTCGAACCTCCGAGTCGGCCTCCACTCCGGCAGGAAGGCATGGTGAAAATCCCCGTTCCCCCTAGACTTGGCCTTCTTTATCATCTCCTCTGAGCCATCCACACCGACAGCCTCGGTACAGCGGTCCGTCTGCTCGAGGCTCCTGCACACCCACCCATTACCGCACCCCACATCGATGGCGGAGAACGGGCCATCGAGCCTCTGTAGCGCGATAGAGAGCATACCGTGCACGGAGTCTGCATGGCCGCTCTCCATGCCAAGGTCTCTGTCTTTCAGGGCCCACTCGGAGAAGACCTCTATGGCATCTCTGTCCCCCATGGAATGGGCTTGGAGAACTGTAATTCAAGATGACGGGTTAATCGCTAATTGTGATTCGTAACTGAATTTATTTCAGTAGTTTCCTCTTGAGGATCCATGGGGGGGTGCGGGTGGTGTGGCAAAAAATCTATATTTTACTAATGTGATTTATAACAAGCGCCAGCACCTAAATTCAGCATTTTTATTATCATCATAGTCGAAAGACGAAGAGCCCGTATTTTGATTCGTACAAATGGCTCCAGCCAATGGCGTAGTATGTGCTTGAAGAAGAGCCACAGCACTCAATAAGTTAAGATATACTCCGCAATTGATGGAGCATACTTGGCCCATGGTGGATGCAAGTTGCGCCATCTGTGATGGAACGCATATCAAGCGACTTGCAAGGAAAGGACAATTTGGAGATCCCGCATATGTTGTAATTTGCCTTGATGATGGATTTGTCTATTTGAGCCCACGGTGGGACGCAGATGGTTATTCAGCTTATTATGCGCAAGAATTTGATACCGAATATCGTGTTGAAACAGGAGATGATTTATCTAATCCATGTTATGATTTGGTTGTAGAGCGAGTCTCTAAATTTATTGGTGAAGCACCCAACCGTGCTTTGAGTATCGGTGCAGGTAAAGGGAGTGTTCTGAGATTACTTGAAACAAAGTACTCTGGGCTGAGTTGTTCTGCAATTGAGCCATCATCTGAGTGTAGGAATCACCTTTCAGAAGTAAGGGGATTTCAGGTATTGAGTGATGACGTTGAGGGGAAATGGGATGAAAAATGCAGAGGGGAATTTGATATTATCATACTTAGGCATGTTCTTGAACACCTGCTTGATCCTCTTGCTACGTTAGAGAAAATACGCCTTTCCCTCACCAAATCGGGTTGTGCCTACATAGCGGTACCAAATATGATGTCTCCCAATGGGAGTCTGAAAAATTACTTCTTCCGCGCACCTCATGTTTCCTATTTTTCACCTCCCACCCTTGAAGTCTTACTTGGGAGGTCTGGCTTACAAATTCTTGAGATCAAAGAGGTCGAAAGTGAATTATGGTGTGTTGTTGGGGTTGGTGAGGTGGAATTGGAGAATAATATTTCTCAAAATCATGCGATTCATCAGTTGCGAGTAATACGTAGGCATGCTCGCAAGCAGTTTTTTCCAGATTTCATTGCCCGTGCCCGCTCATTTATTGCTCGTTTGATTGGACGTGAATGATATTCATTGTTGGAAAGGAGTTAACGGCTCCTCCCCCACCCTTGGTGCATGGTGAATACCGATCTCCTCGCGGCAGCTGCATTGAGCGAGACCTATATCATAGCAGAAATTGGCCAAAATCACCAAGGATCTCTAGACCACGCGAAGCGCCTTATTTCTTCTGCAGCCAGTGCAGGCGTCAATGCTGTAAAATCGCAGAAACGACACACACGTACTCTTCTGACTCCCGAACAGTATGACCGTCCTTATGACTCGCCGAATGCATTTGGAAGTACTTATGGTGAACATCGAGATGCATTAGAATTATCTCCATCTGAACATGCAGAATTACTTGCTCATGCCTCATCGCTGGGAATTGCTTACTTTGTGTCGCCGTGGGATCCTGTATCTGTTGAAGAGATCTGCAAGATTGGTGTCAGCATGTGGAAGGTTGCTAGTGCCTCCGTCACCGATGAAGAAACTGTGCGCGCAATGGTTGACACAGGCCTCCCTTTGATCATGTCAACTGGTATGTCAACTCCTGATGAAATTTTGACATGTGCTGAATGGATTAGGTCTTCCAAATCGAGTACTAGAGTGATGTTACATTGCACTTCGACTTATCCCTCTCGTTTTGATCAACTAAATCTTGCCCATATTCCTGTCATGAAAAGACAGTATGATGATTTTATTGTTGGTTTCAGTGGACATCATAGGGGTATTTCGATGGATGTTGCTGCAGTAGCACTTGGCGCTCAGGTGTTAGAACGGCACTTCACTCTTGATCGAACACAAAGAGGAAGTGATCATTCTGCAAGTCTCGAACCACCTGGATTGCAGAGACTTGTTCGCGATATTAGAGCGTTAGAATCGGCAATTGGTGATGGAATTAAGCAAGTATATGAGGATGAATTACCAATACGTGATAAATTGCGCCGTTCTAGTTGAGGGAGATATTTGACTCAGCTATCTTCTGTTGCAATCATACCCGCGCGAGGTGGATCCAAAGGTATTTCGAAAAAAAACACACGCTTATTCCTTGGTCGCCCATTGGTTGAGTGGACGATCTCTGCATGCCTGGCATCCTCTGCGATTGAGCGTGTGATTGTTTCAAGCGACTCTCAAGAGATTCTTGATCTCGCACACTTTGCGGGAGCGGAAACGCATAGGCGCCCAGATATTTTTGCAACCGATGAAGCAACAAGTGAATCTGTTGTTATTGATGTAATAACTTCTGTGAAAGGCATTTCTGAATATGATGTTGTTTTTCTGGTCCAGCCTACTTCTCCATTGACTCTGTCTAGTGATTTAGATTCAGCAATGCAGCAGTTTGTGAATGGAGGTTATGATAGTCTGGTTACTGCTACGGAATCCCACGATTTTATTTGGAACCTCGATGGTGATCTTGCCATCCCTAATTATGATCCTCACTTGAGACCTAGGCGGCAAGAAATGAGCGGTCGATTTAGGGAAAATGGCGCTTTTTATGTCACTAAGATGCAAATTTGGAAGAAACATTCCTGTCGCCTAGAGGGCTACATAGGTCTTTACCCCATGCAAGATTGGCAGAGTTTAGAAATCGATAGCGAATTGGATTGGGAAATTTTGGAACAAGTTGCCTTATCGCATGATTTCATTGCTGGGTAAGTGCGCCAACATAGGGCCCTTTTCCATGACATGCCCTGAAGATCTCACAAATTTCTCGAACGGCCCCATACCCACCCCTTGAGATTGTTACTATGTCAGCAGCATCTTCCACTACTGGATGAGCGCCATTTGGTGCGACCCGTATTCCAACATTTTCAAATGCTGAAATATCAGGGAGATCATCTCCAAAAAAAGCAGCATGTTCTCGTTTTATTCCTAACCGATTTAGCATTTCCACAATCGTGCTTCCTTTATCCTCAATGCCAATGTGAATTTCATCAAAGTTCAATTTCTCTAATCTTGATTTAGTAATCATAGAGGGTTCTCGAGATACAGCTGCCAATACCCATCCTTCGGATTTTAGAAGGCCAAGTCCATGGCCATCGTATACTGAGAACTTTCTCGCTTCAGTTCCATCAGCTAACCGAAGTATAGTTCCATCTGTCAATACACCATCCACGTCAAGAACAAGTATGCGAAGCTTTCGTATTTTATCAACAAGACTTGGATTTGGCATAAACCATTGGTCAGCCGGCCATGATTTCATAGTCCCACCTCATCTCCTACAAGAGAATCCTAATTCTTGCGATGTCGGCATCATACTTGACACATCTCATTCATTCGATATTTTTTTTACCCCTCCCAAATAGTTCCGGGAGAAGAAGAACTGCACTGGCAACAGAAAGTAAGATGATAGTAGAACCTGCTAGGCCAGCATTGAGGCTTGAGGTGGTGTAGCTCACAATCGGTGCATCTTCTTTGATCAGAAGGAACTGATTTGCCGCAACATTGTGAAGCACTTGTTCATGGCCAGTTGACCATAGAACTTTGACCTCCTTGATTACGGTATTTTTGTTCAAGCCAAAATGAACTCTAGAATCACTCGTTCCTAGGAACCCTTGACCAGCATATACCATTTGAGTTTGCGAAGATCCATCTTGCATGACGATGGTTACTCTTGCCCCAATCCCGCGTGAATTTGATTGATTTCCTTCAAGCCGAATCGAGATCCATGTATTCCCGTCAATTTGTGCCGCCTGACTAAGCATCATTTGAATTGGCCCATCTGAATTTCCAAGAACCAAGTCAATATCTCCATCATTATCGATGTCCCCCATTGCAACCCCCATTGTCTTGTATGAATGTTCAAGGCCACTTTGATCTGTAACGTCAGTCATGCTGCCTGTGCCATCATTTACATAGAAACTGTTGTTGTTGACCCATACATAGGGTGATATTCGTCCAACCCCAAAAAAGAGGTCTTGATCAGCATCGAGATCATGATCAAACCACAAACAGGCCCAATTCACTTCTTCGGTATTGGAGATCCCAGATTCTTCCTGAATTTGCTTGAAATACGAATTTCCGTTGGGGCTTTGGCTGTTCAACCAAATGTAGTTTGGGCCGAAGTTCGTCTGACATAAGTCCAAATCCCCGTCCCCGTCTATATCAGATGCATGAGCTCCCATTCCAGTTCCCGCTCTATTCATCAGCAGTTTATGCGTAACAACTGTGAATGTTCCATTTCCATTATTGCGGTAAATAGGTGATATTGCAAAATCTGAGGCTACAAAGAGGTCTTCCCAGCCATCATTATCATAATCAAAAAAGACCCCCGCCCAAGAAAGTCCAGAACCGCGATGATCATTGTGCATTGTATCCATTTGAGCAGATGGATTTGAAGGAGATGCGACATCGATATTGACAGGTTCAGGGCTAACAATCAAATTAGGGATGTCTGAAAACTCAATTTGCCCGGAAACACCCGCAAAAAGTGTGTCATCGATGAAATTAGGAACTCCAGTTTCGACTAACTGATTCTTGTAGAGAATATTAGTCTCTGCTCTGACTCGATACTCAAATTCATTTACACTTCCAATATTCATTGAATAGAGGTCCAAATCACCATCATGGTCGTAGTCAGCCCAAAGAGCGGTTGAACTGTGCCCTGGGTTGGCCACATTTGCCTCTAATGTGACATCGGTGAATATGCAATTTCCGTCATTTCGATGCAATGAGTTGGGGGCTCCTGATGAGGTGTTGTATGTGTCTGTATATCCGTAATTACTCAAATAGACATCCACATCTCCATCATTGTCATAATCACCCCAAGCCGATCCAATAACTGTGGAATTGATCAATTCGATACCAGATCCCTTTGTAATGTTGGTGAAGTGATTTCCTTCATTACGTAACAATATCGAATTTCCAACACCTGTGTAGTTTTCTTCATCTCCCGTTGATGGTCCAAAATGGTGGAAACGTGGGGTGATGAATAGGTCTAGGTCCCCATCTCCGTCGCAATCAGACAATGAGATTCCAGGACCATATGATGCGATGTTTACCAATTCACCGGGGCTGATGTCTTCTAACCCCCAAGACGATGTTGCGTCTACAAATCGAGGGGACTCTTTCGCCATGGAATTACCCCCGACTAGAGGAGATACGATTAGGATTATTGTGATGTAAATGACCAAAACAGGCATCCGCAATGAGCGCGCAGGGCTTGCTTCAAGTCCATTCACTCACATCACTCCCTTGGAGGTTTGAAAGAATGACGATACGTCTTAGGGAAAAAATGAGCACCTCAAATCTGATGATTTTTGGGAATAATTCATCCTGTCGAATCATCCGACCCTTGATGAAGGAGTCCCGAATCGCCGAAATGAGTCAATGACCTCTCTCGATGCTGCTATCACTGCCTTCGGGCAGGGGGATCCCGTTCTAGTGTTTGATTCAGCAATGAGAGAGGGGGAAACTGACCTTCTTTATCCCGGTGGAGCAATCACCCCCAGCCGCATCCGCCGCCTTCGGAGAACTTGTGGTGGCCTTCTTTTCCTTGCAATTGGCGAAGAAATAGGTGAAATGTTTGATATGCCCTTTCTTCAAGAACTGCATACGGAATCTGCCGCAACAGCACTGTGGCCCCTGCTCTCTCATTTGGTTACTGATGATCTTCCTTATGATGAAAAATCAGCCTTCACTCTTTCTCTTAATCACAGAGACACCTATACAGGGATTACTGACCGTGATCGTGCTCTAACCACGAAGCGTTTTGCAGAACTTAGTGCTGAAGGAATCGAATTTTCGTGGGATTTTGAAATTGCCTCCTCCCGATTGGGTGATGAATTTCGTACCCCTGGCCACATACCTGTTTGCCGTGAGGCCAGCGGGGGAATCGTGAACCGTCAAGGGCACACCGAATTAGCTGTTGCCATAGCCCGCCTTGCAAACCTACCTCCCGTAGTTATTGGTGCTGAAATGCTTGACCCAGAGGGTGATGGTGCTCTTGATTTTGAACGTGCAAAAAGGTGGGGGCTTGAGAACAACATACCTTTTGTTCTAGGGTCAGACCTCCTCAAAGGTTTCACTTCCGCTTCACAAGAGGTGGCATCCTGATGGTTCGCCGAGTGATGGCTGTTGGCGCTTTCGACCTACTCCATGTGGGCCACCTTCATTATCTTGAACAGGCTAAATCCCTAGGCGAGCACCTTACTGTCGTCGTTGCACATGACGATACGGTTCGAAAAAGAAAACATGAACCCGTGACAAAAATGGAATTTCGCCGGCGCATGGTTGCCGGCTTGAAACCTGTAGATGCAGCAATCATTGGAAACCCCCCATCAATTCCAATTTTCGAAATTCTTGATACCGTGCAACCAAATGTTATCGCATTAGGCTACGACCAAAAACACAGTGAAGATGCAATTCGTGCGGATTTAGACTTGCGTGGGCGCAGTGAGATTGACTTAATCCGGGTAGGTGGCCTTTCTGGCGACCTCGATGGTACCCGCCTCATCATCTCGCGCATTCTTGATCTATGGCCACCCCGCACTAGTCTTGATCAGGCAGGGATCACAGAGGGGGAGTGACCAAATTGTTTTCAGGTATTGTTGAAACAATTGGCACTCTCGTTTCACTCGATAAGGGTGATGATACTTGGCGAATTAGCGTGAAAATTCCTTTCTCATCATTGGGAGGTCTCATTCCAAGTGCTAGCATTTCTGTTGAGGGCGTCTGCCTCACTGTTGTCAAGATCGAAGGGGATGTGGTCCATTTTGACTTAATTCCCGAAACATTGCGCTGTACAACCCTTTCTCAGAAAAATGTCGGTGACCCATTGAACATCGAACGATCTCTCAAGATAGGTGATGAGATTGGTGGTCATCTACTAAGTGGTCACATTAATGCAAAAGGCATCATCGAATTTTGGCAAAAAAACACCAAAAGTGCGGTTTGTGTTATACGTTGTGAGGACCCTAGTCTTCCCGTGATTTTTTCTAAAGGGTATATTGCAGTTGACGGCATCAGTCTTACAGTAGGCCATGTTGACCCATTGACGGATTCATTTCACATACATTTGATTCCTGAAACACTTGAACGTACGACTCTCGGAGAGAAATCAGTAGGTGATTTGGTGAACCTCGAATTCGATGGACAAACAATTGCTGTAGTTCAAACAGTTGAGCGGCTACTTGCTGAAAAGGGGGTGGCGTGTTGAAAATTTCGTGTATATGCACTGACTTTCACCGTGACCATGTTGCCCAAATGCTTGAATGGGCAGAAGATGAGGCGAATAAATTAGGTTTGACTTTTGACAACCCTATATGGGTTCCCGGTGCCCTAGAAATCCCTCTTTCCGTTGACCGAACATTTTCAGATGAAACTATCGCAGGCTCGATTGTTCTTGGTGTAATTGAGGCGGGTGAAACGCATCATGGATTGGTCATTGGACAAGCGGTAATCAAGACACTTCTTGAACTTCAGTTGATACACGATAAGCCGATTGGAATTGGAATTATTGGTCCCGGTGCCCGAAAAGCGCATTTAGAAACTAGGCTTGAGAAACATGCTCGAGCAGCTGTCCGCGCAGTTGCAAGATTGCAATAATGGCTATTTTTACCGTCATGCTTTCCCAAATCCTAAGTGGGTGCTGGTGGATGGCCTATCATGATACCAAGACCGTTTGCGTTTGGCCGAATCGATCATGAGGCATATGCCCGAATTCTAGCACTTGTTGCAATGGCAGATGGAACCGTCAAACGCGAAGAACTTGCGCTTTATGAAGAGCGAATGGCTCGTTTGCTCATTCATCCGGATACTAGAGCCGTATATCGGACATTTTTGTCAGAGCAATCATCCATTCAAGAAGTCGTATCTGGTGTAGATGATTACACGATTCTTGCAGCCATTCGAGATGCACTACTGATGGCGAAAATTGATGGTGAGATCCATTCAGAAGAAGTACGTACAATACAACAGATTGTAGATGGGTCTCACATCCCCTCTAACCGCTTGAATGCGATGCATGATTGGGTAGATGAAGGCCTTGAATGGATGGCGAAGGGTGAGCGATTAGCGGAGGTTTCTTTGAAGACTTAATTGCACGAAAGTTGATTTGATTCGGCAACTCGCAGTGATCTATGGCACATGATTTGAGAGACGTGATCATCATTGGAAGTGGGCCTGCTGGCTATACTGCTGCTCTCTATACGGCGCGTGCAATGCTCAACCCACTTGTCTTCGCAGGTTATATGTCCGGCGGACAACTAATGTTGACTTCAGATGTTGAAAACTTCCCCGGCTATCCAAATGGCGTTTCCGGCCCGGAAATGATGATTCATCTCCGAGAACAGGCAGTAAAGTTTGGAGCAGAAATTGCTGATAAAGATGTAGACCGTGTTGACCTTTCTGCCCATCCTTTTCGAGTGTGGGTTGAAGGCAATGAATTTGCAACTCGTTCATTAATTGTGTGTACTGGCGCTGAAGCGATATGGTTGGATGCAGAGGGTGAAAGTGAACAAAAAGGTCGTGGAATTAGTACATGCGCAACATGTGATGGTGCGTTTTTCCGTGATCAAGAAGTGATTGTCATTGGTGGCGGTGATTCCGCTATGGAAGAAGCAACATTTTTGACGAGATTTGCCTCAAAAGTAACTATATTACATCGCCGAGATGTCTTCCGTGCTTCCAAGGTGATGCTTGACCGTGCCCGTAATCACGAGAAAATCGATTTTCGCTCCCACCGCATCGTCAAAAGATGGTTATCTGATGAACGAGGTCTTTCAGGTGCGATAATAGAAGATCCAAGATATGGAACCACTGAAGAAATTGCATGCACGGGCGCTTTTATTGCTATTGGGCATAAACCAATTACCGCCTTTCTTGAAGGTCAAGTTGATCTAGATGATGAGGGCTACATTATCCATCATTCCAATACAATGACCTCTGTTTCAGGTGTGTTTTCAGCAGGAGATGTCGTGGATAAACGATATCGACAAGCAATTACTGCAGCGGGCATGGGTTGTCAGGCGGCGATTGATTGTGAGCGCTGGCTTGAGTCAGAACTCCATTGATTGCAATAATATCGTCTCTTTGTTCCCATAGTGTTGAATCGTGGATATGCTTCGTCTAACCGATTCCCATGGCCAGCATCCTGATTGCTGACGAAGATGCAGGCCGCCGCTCGTTGCTAGCAATATCACTTGAGCGCGCAGGTTTTCAGCCTACAAGAGCGCACACTCTTTCTCAAGCTCTCAACACCGGAGAGGCAGGTTCCCATGATGCGATTCTTTTTGATGAAACGTGGAGAGACGGAAGCCTCTATGACACAATTAAGGCATTAGCGATGTCATCATCATTCCGCGGCCGGATTATATTGATGGCAACTGAACCAGTTGCTGATGATTTGGTTCAGGCAACGCGAGCAGGCGTCAATGAAGTTCTCACAAAACCCATTCGGCTCGAGCATCTGATTGATCGCTTACAACGGCATGTTAGGGGTGAATATGTCCCACCACCTGCACGTGTATCTGGGCCGGATATCGACGCAATAAAAGTCAGAGGACTTGAAATCGACATTGATCAGCCTGCATGGGCTACGCCCATCATTTCCAGTTTGTTGAACCCATCTCGCATCAATTCTGAATTGGCAGAATCAATACTTACTGAATTGGATGAAGATATCGATGAGATTGCAGTCCATCGCGTACTTTCTATTTTGGATAAGGGAATCGGCCGCCTCGTGATTGGAGACGAAGGGCTCGGTGATGAGATTGACCTGCAGAGTGCTTTGGACAGCGCATTGGGGAAACTTGACGAAGAAGTAGATGATATTTTTGAAACACTTCAAGAGCCAGTTCCGACCGTCGAATTGCATACGGATTATGCTGGCATTTCACAAATAGATCGGGATGTGGTCCGGTTTTCCCGGAGTGTTGTTGATCAGGTGCGGACACTTTTATTCGATTTGTACCGTCCTCTCTCAGAAGTGGATCCGAGCCAATCAGACAGGATTGTTGAATCCATTTCAATGCTTGAAGAACTTCTTGAACTCCTCCCAGAAGGTGGACCTGTTTCTGAAATATTGCATGGAATACATGCACGTGGTCCTCGCCCAGTCGAACTTGCCAGCCTTCTTACAGCAGATGGCGAAGAATGAGGAGGGAATCCTTCATGATTGTCCTGTAGCGCCCCCACTTTAATGGCAGAACAGGGCGACCGTCCGCGCATATGGGGCGCCAAATGGAAACCAGCCATCATTGAACACAAAAACTCGCTCACTTGGGATGATCTTGAGGTATCTGTAAGGGATATTCTTTGTCAACGACATGAAGGCCATCTTCCCATAGCTGTTTCCGCAATTTCTTCCCTTACCCAAAGAGATGGCCTTCTTGATTCAGAAACAGCATATTCTGCATTATCCCAAATCGAAGAGGCGATTATTGGTGCCATATTGGAATCACGAAAAGGATTGTTTGATCATGAAGAAATCCTTCCGCGGAGATCTTGGGCAGAGCACTTAGGTCGTCGCGACTCCCACATGTTGATCGACCTTCGATTGGCCCTGCAAAGGCGATTATATGAAGCCGCAATTACCTTGCCTCAGCGAATTCAGTGGTATCGCTGGATGGTCCGTACACGTGAAGTTGATGAGGTGCTAAAGAACCTCTTTGGCGAAGGCATGGAAACTCCCTTTGGGACGAAATTTGGGGGTAAAGGATTTCGTTCGACATGGCAAGAAGCGATTGTTGCAGTGGCCACTGCCCTCAACCTACCAGAACCGGGTGATGTGAGGGCCGGTTTTGGTGACATCGTGGCTCCAATGATCCGTGACCTTGGTCTTGCATTAGCCATGGGTCAATCACCGACTGAGGCGATTGCAGCTCAGATGGGCAAGTCAGGTTCATTGATGGATGGCGGAATTTCTGGTTCGGGGGGAAGAGACCTCCATATCGGTAAGTGGGACTCCGGCATCCTCCCCCCTTCGGCTCCCCTCCCAATCGCCACTGCAACCTCGGTGGGGCTGGCATTTGCCTCTTTACGAAAAGCAACGAATCGATACACTGTGGCTTGTATTGGGGAGGGCGGATCATCGTCAGGTGAATGGTGGGAAGCCCTAAACTTAGCGGCTGTGCGAGGGTTGCCCATTGCCTTTATTTTAGAGAATAATCAGATTGCACTTGATACCCCCCCCATCCATCAAAGTGCAGCTGAATTATGGTCGGATAAAGCAATGGCAATGGGAATTCCAGCATGGTCTATTGATGGTACATCTCCCGAGAAAATACACTCTTCGATTGCCGTAGCCCGGGAGTTTGGGCTTTCAGAGGATGGCGGCCCAGTTCTCATTCACTTGGAAGTTATGAGGGGTTGTGGGCATGCACATCACCATGATGATCTCTATTTGGGGTCACCTAGTGGCCAGCCACCGGGGTTTGTAGACAAGGAATTGATGGAATATTGGTCCAACAAAGACCCCATCCCCCAACATCGTAATCGCTTACTAGAATTTGGGGTTGATGTTGATGAACTCAATGCAATAGACCTAGAAGAACATGAACTTGTAGCCGTTGCTCGTTCTCAAGTTGAGGCGATGCCATGGCCAACTCCAATGAGTGTGACTCGTGGCATATTCTCATTCCATGATGCTCCAGCGCGGGAAGAGCAAATTGCGCGTTTTGAGACGCCTATTCAACATTCAACCTCATCTAGAAGAATTGGGGCTGAGACGCTTTCGTTTAGTGATGCACCAGGTGCTTGGACCTATAGCAAGGCAATCCAGCAGGCATTGCTTGCCGCAGCAGACCGTTGGCCGGATGAGGTCATCTTCTTTGGAGAAGATATGGAAACTGCAGGGGCTTTTGGACTAAACCTAGCCTTGCTATCTCAGCATTCTGAAAGGTTAGTCGATGCACCCTTGTCCGAGTCTGCGATTATCCATTCGATGACAGGTGCAGCATTAGGGGGACTACGTCCAGTAGCAGAGATACAATTTGGTGGTTTTTCCTCTCTTGCGATGAATCCTTTAGTGAACAATGCGGCTATGCTTCGATGGAGGTGGGGCGCAGATGTTCCTTTGACTGTGCGCATACCCGTGGGTGCTCGCACATACTCTGGCCCATTCCATGCAAAGCAAGTTGAAGCATGGTTTGCAAATGACCCAGGTCTCGTCCTTCTTGCACCTTCTACTCCCCAAGCAGCATATGATTTGCTTCTTGAGGCGATTGCTCTCCCAGATCCATGTGTTTTCCTTGAACATATTGGATTGTATGGCCTTCGAGGTGGTCGTACTGGTTGGGGTGATCGAATTGATCAAGAAGTTGATTCTAACCCTGTTAATCTTGCGATTGATAATGGGGCATTACCATTCCAAATTGGCCAAGCACATGTGCTAAGATGGGGTGATGACCTAACCATTGTAACTTGGTCTGCAATGTCGCATGTGGCTCTTGAAGCAGCATCCCTATTATCTCGTGAGGGTATTGAGGTCGAGGTGATCGATTTAGGTACTTTAATCCCATTTGATGCCAAAACGTGTACTGAATCTGTTCAGAGAACAGGCCGGTTAATTGTACTTCAAGAAGCACAATGGACAGGTGGTTTTGGGCATACAATTTCCTCTCGTATCCTTGAGGACTCTTTTTGGGCCCTCGAAGCTCCTCCCATTGTCATTGGATCTCTTGATACTCCGGTCCCGTTTAGCCCCCCACTTGAGCATTACACTGTTCCTTCTTCTGATGACGTCATCAACGCTGTTCATTTGCTACTTTCAAATTGACCCCATATGGGGGCCTTGCATCAGCAGTTCTCGCGCTAATATTCCTGCCAAAAATGATCACCACTACCTTAAGGAAGTGACTTGACTGCGCGAGGGGATCCGCACTGGAGAGTGAGACTACAGACGCATCAGCCGGCGCAGAACGGATGTCCATATGGACCCTTATTGAGGACCGATCTACCCATATTATTCTCGCTCTTGCAGTCCTTCTTGTTGGTGGAGGGTCTGTACTAGATGTAAGAAATGGGGGCCAGGCCTGGATCATACTTCTTCTCGCACTTGGCCTTCTCCTAACTTCTGCAGATTATTTCGTAGACGGCGCCAAAGCATTGGCGAGGAAAATTGGAATGAGTGAATTAATCATTGGACTTACGATCGTATCGATTGGTACTTCCTTGCCCGAAATTATGATCACAGGTACTGCGGCTTTTGAGGCTGGTTCCAACCCTGAAGCCAAAAGCATGCTTGCTTTTGCACTGGGTAATATTTATGGATCCGTATTGGTTCAAATAACCCTTATTTTAGGCATTATCGTAGTGGTCAAGCCTCTTGACCTTGAACCCGGGTGGCTTGGCCGAGATGGCATGATTATGTTTGGCTCACTTATTCTGTTGACAATCCTCATCTGGTTTGACAATGAACTTTCACGTCCAGAAGGCATTCTCTTGGTATCTTTGTACCTTGTTTATTTATTTTATTTGGGCTTCATCACTAGACGCGGAAGTGAGAAAACGGCAACAACTGAAAAGGTTCAGGACACAGAAGGTGACGATGCAGTCCCTTGGGACGGATTTGCAGTTATGCTTACGATGATTGTTGGGTTAGGATGTGCAGTTCTCGCTTCAAACCACTTGGTTTCTTCTGCTTCTTCGATCGCTCAATCATTGGGCATGCCGGAAGCCATGATTGGCGTCACAATCGCAGCAGCAGGAACCTCTCTGCCTGAACTCGCCGTTGGCTTAGCAGCCGTACATCGTTCTGCAGGCGTCGCGATAGGCACGCTCCTCGGCTCAAATATCACCGATCCTTTACTATCCATCGGAATTGCCGCGATCATTTACCCAATCTCTCTTGACCCCACTGTAGTAACAGAGGCAAATTATCACGCAATTCGATTATGGATAATTCCTGGCGCTTTGGTATCGACAATCATGGCTCTATTGTTCATGTGGACTTCATTTCGCTTCCAAAGGGGTGAGGGTTTTGCACTTGTCGCATTTTACACGGTTTTCACGGTAGGATTGCTGACGAAAGTCTATCTCTTCCTACCTCATTGACAGGATATTTGGTGGGAGAAATCAAGAGAGAGTTGCTCCTGCGATTATTGTGGTCAACTTCTTACTCACTGAAGAACAAGAGATGATGCGTGATCTTGCGCACGAATTTGCACTTGAAAACATCCGCCCGAATGCCGAAAGATGGGATGAGAATAGCGAATTCCCGCTGCAGGCAATTGAGGAGGCTCACAGCATTGGTCTGCTGAACTTGCATATTCCAGAAACCTATGGTGGTATGGGTATGGATTGTCTTACAGAGGTGCTTGTACAGGAAGAAATGGCTTGGGGTGACCCGGGCTTTGCTACTGCCGCTTACTCAAATGGTCTAAGCGCCGCCCCAATTATTACTGGTGGGACTGAGGAGCAGAAAAAGCGCTATCTTGGATGGTTAATTGAACGGCCTTCGATTGCTGCTTATGCGGTAACTGAACCTGGTGCTGGAAGTGATGTTGCCAGTATCGAGAGCACAGCAGTACGATCGGGTGACCATTATGTCCTAAATGGGAATAAAATGTGGATAACTGGTGCGGGCCAAGCCGATTGGTTTTTTGTCCTAGCCTATACGGATAAGTCGGCTGGTTACAAAGGCATGAGTGGTTTCATTGTAGAGGCTGATTGGGATGGTGTGTCACTTGGAAAGAAAGAGAACAACATGGGGCAACGTGCATCGGATACCCGCGCTGTAAACTTTGAGGATGTAAAAATCCCAGCCGAAAATTTAGTTGGGGGAAAAGAAGGAGGTGGATGGTTCAATGCAATGGCTGCTTTTGATGTGAGTCGCCCTAGTATCGCAGCACATGCAACAGGGATTGGTCGCGCTGCTTGGGAGCATGCGCTACAATATGCTGATGAACGGGTAACTTTTGGCAAAAAACTACATCAACACCAATCCATACAATTTATGCTCTCTGATATGAAAACTGAAATCGAAGCCTCCCGTCTTCTCACTTGGAAAGCAGCATGGATGATGGATCAAAATCTTCGAAATACGGAAGCAGCAGCCCATGCTAAGCGTTTTGCTGCAGATGCTGCAATGAGAATTACCACGGACGCCGTCCAGGTTTTTGGCGGCTATGGCTATTCAGAGGAATATCCCGTGGCTAGATTGATGCGAGCTGCCAAGGTGATGCAAATATATGAGGGGTCAAGCCAAGTACAAAGAATGATCATAGGGCGTGAGATGACTAGAAATGTGTGATATTATTCCCCTTTGAATTTCTAGAGTAACTATTCTTCTGCGGCAGATACTTGGTCTTTTTTGGACAAATTAATTTCTTTTTCAATCTCTTCAACCGTGCTAGTTGTCAAACCAAGCGCTTTCGCGGTCAACCTTAGCATGCTTCGTTCCATGGAATTAATCACGCCATCAGCCATTGCCATCTCATATTGTTCGCGATAGAGGTCAGCGCCATTTTCTTCAAGATCAAGTGTGTTTTGGACGACAGAATCAGTACCTCTGTCGATCGCTTTCATCATAGGTACTCTTGCGATCATCATCACTCCTGTAATTGACATCCCTCCAATGTATCCATACGCGGAGGAAATATAGTTTTGGAGGATTTCAACACTTAGGAAGAATACGGATAACAGAACCCCCCCCATCGCAGCCCGATTGATGTTTGTCTTGAAAAGCCGTTCAACTCCTAAAATTTGACTTCTAAGGATTCCAAGAGAAAACATGACTCCGAAGACGATATTCCCTAGTGTGTAAGATATTAGAATAATCCCTACAGTGGTGGTTGGAAGAACTCCCTCAATTTGGAAAATAAATCGATACAAAAAGTACGATCCGAAGGAGCCAAAAACAAACAAATATCGAAGTGCATAACCCGTCAAATAGGAGCGAATACGAATCCTGTCCGCACTTCCTAAATCGTATTTGTTTCGGGTGAAGAATAGGGTTATGATGAGGTAGAGGTTGATAAATAGCATTGCAATCATCGTAAGTAAAAAGAATCCGCCTTGGCCAAATCCAAGGCCTGCTTTTTCTGGAATGACTGCAACATACATGAATTCATTCCATCCGCTGATGAATTGATGAACTCCCAATACTAACCCTAAGGTCACCATACCGAGTTGGACTTTAGGGTGAGAGAATGGCTTTGCCAAGGGGGACTTTAACGTCCCTGCAAATGCGAGATACGCGAATGGCATGAATGTAAATGCTAATGGCATGAAATTCTGGATGACTTGTGCAGGTAAGACCGATCCCGCATGGACTGGGAAACCGAAGGGGACAAAAAAGACGAGAGTTGCAATTCCTTCAGCAGCCAACATCAATGCGATGAAACGATTTTCAGGATCTTCAGGGCGTGCTCTATATGTCAATAGGGAAAGATATAGCAGGAGAGGGCTCCCAAGAAGTGCACACACACTCGCAGTCATCCAAAGCCCGGGTGCAAACAAGATCGCCACAATTTCGACCTAAAGTCAGAGTGGATGAAACTTATGCATCCACCTGGTGTGTTTTATGAGGTATCATCAAAGTTCCTGATCTCGATATCGTGACCCCAACATGTCGCATATTTCTTCGAGCATTTCAACATCATTAGTTGAAAATGCATCCGGGTTATTGCTATCGACATCTAGAACTGCAATTAACGCTCCATCAGGCGTGATCACAGGAACTACTACTTCTGATTGTGTAGAACTAGAGCAGGCAATGTGATCTTGGCGCAGAGATATGTCTGGTACAATTTGGGTTTTCAAACTCCGAGCACACGCGCCACAAACACCTTTGTCAAATGGTATTTCTATGCATCCATGGGTGCCCTGATAGGGTCCAATTTTCAGCATGTTTGGCTCAGTGACTCGGTAAAAGCCCGTCCAATGAAAATGAGCATGTGTGTGGTGTAATTCACATACCACGGTCGCCATTGCCGCAATCCAATCACGCTCGTTCTGGAGTAAATTCACAATTCTCGCGCATGCATCAGAGATATGATCCATGATTTTCCGTATCTTGTTCATGGTTTCATTCTCTCGATGGGACGTGTGATGACACCTATGAGGTGAAGCACCTTCGGCGTAGTGTGAGGATTAGCAAGAGAATGGCCAGCCCATGCACCGATGTGCTGATACTTGCTGCAGGGTCAAGCAAACGACTAGGATTTCCCAAAGCCTTCATTGAGGTGGATTCGGAGATTGGTACGCAGACCCTGATTCATCTATACAGTCAGCGTTTCAAGAGTTGCAATGGTGAAGTTACAATTGTCACACGACCTGAGCACCATGATCGAATGTGCGAAGAAGTTCCAGAGGCACACATTGTGGTGAACCCATCACCCCAAATGGGGCGTACCGGTTCAATTCAAGTTGGGATGAGATCAATCATTGAACGACGTGGTATGTATGTACCCTTGTTGATCGCTCCTATTGACCGCCCAGGTGTTTCATGCAAGACGATCTTGCATCTTCTTTCAGGATCTTCCACTCGAGTCCCTACTTACCAGAGAAAAGGTGGGCATCCAATCCGTGTTTCAGTAGATGATGTTATAGAAGTTCTTTCAGCAGTACCCGATAGGCCCTTGCGTGATTTGATTAAAGAAGAACGGTTTGAAGTTAATGATCCATTTTTGCACTTGAATGTTGATTCAGTAGCAGACCTCGAAGGTCTTGATCGATGGCTTAAATCCTTACGAAACACCCTGTGTGGTGAAAACTAAATGTCAGTATTGCAATGGGCCCTTGACCGGGCCGATGAAGGGCTTCTCGTTGCCATTGCAAGCGTCATCACAACATCAGGCAGCGTGCCAGGTCAAGTGGGTGCTCGCTTGGCTATTTGCAGCGATGGTAGTCGCAAAGGGACCGTTGGTGGGGCAGGATTAGAGCATGGTATCGAATTACGTCTGAAAAAGCGCATATCTGAGCGAAATAGGCAGGGCGAGGTGGAAACATTTTTGCTGAGTAATGGTTCTAAAAAAGAGGGTGCAATCTCCCTAAACAGCCTTTGCGGAGGTAGAGTGACGATCGTGATGGAATCATTGTTCCCCACTCCTCGGGTGTTGCTCATGGGTGCAGGCCATGTCGGTCAAGCAATTGCAGCTCTTTGTGACAATTTGGATTGGAGTTATATTGTTGCTGATGTGCGCCAAGAATTCGTTGAAAAATCTCCATTTAAGTCCGCAGAAGGTGCTTGGGCCGGTGATGTCAATGAACTAATTTCAGCATTTGATTCGTACCCGAACCGCATATCGCATGCCTTGCTTTTGGGACACGATTGGTCCATAGATGAATCTCTATTGATCGCTCTGCTAAAGCGCTCCAGTAAGGAGGAACCTTCTTTGCGTACCGACATTGGAGTCATTGGCAGTCGGGCAAAATGGAAGGCCTTTAGAGAAACTGCATTGGAGCATGGGATTAGTGAAGATGTAATTGATCAAACTCGCTGTCCTATTGGTTTGTCACTGGGTGCAGAAACCCCTGCCGAGATTGCAATAGCAGTGTGCGCAGAGATCCTGTCCAATTTCAAGGGAGTTAATCCCTTAGACTCTGATTGGCGAAGTCGTTTGATTCAATCAGGGTTGGATCCATGACTTCCATGGAATTGAGGGGTCATCATATGGGACGGCGTCCCCCTTAGCCGGGAAACCAGGGCGTATAGGCATAACTGATGCCCCAAGCGCACAGGTCAAGCGAGTTGCCCAGTGTGCTATCGTAGTGTAATCAATCGTGGGCCATGAATTAGGGGGCCATTCGAAATCATGCCCAAAATTAGTATTTGATTCTGGCACTGCGATGAGCCAAGCTTCTTGATCCCCTGCACTTGGTGATCCTTTTTCTAGTGCTGAACGAATTGCTCGTGTGCCAACTAATGCCCGTATCATTTCCACATCAGTCCCTTTAGCAAGTTGCTCATTACATGCGCTTCTTCGTTGAACATCCAACCATGCAGACCACAAATGACGATCACCTAGAGGGCATGATCTGCTGACAAGAGCCCACCCATCCTCTGGTCGTTCACTGCCAAGTATTTCGATGAGGCCGTGGGGGTTACTTATTGGTTCATCCCAAAAGAGACCCCAAGCAGGATATGGGGGTATAATCGGTTTCAAGAATTTCCCTCCCCCAACAGAGGTGCGTCATCATCTCGTAATCTTTGCTGCTTCTTGTTTGGTCTATCAATTGCCAGTTTTCTTGCCTCAACCTGGAATGCCTCGATCAATGATTTTGACCATCCGCGCTTTGAAAGCAATTTCCGTTTTCCCTTTTCAGTGAGATCTGCTAATTTAGAAGTTGAAGTAATTCCTGCCTCAATTAGTGTTCTAGCACGTTTTCTCCCGACCCCCCTTATTCGGATAAGAGGTATTGCATCTTTATGACAACCATAGCGCATCCTCAAGTGCAAAGAATCGAGATGTAGAATCAATTGTTCTGCTGGTGATTCGTGCTCATCTGAAAATATTGTTTCCGCTCGAATAATCTCTCTTGCAGCATATAGGAGCCAACGGGCTAGATTTGTTCTTGCCCGTAAGTCGCCAGGTGAAATTGAGTATTTTTCTTCAACTTCAGCGAGTTCTTTTTCATTAATCCATGCACATAGAACCGCGCATGCTTTGAGGAGAGTTTGATGCTCATCAAGTGATGCTTCAGAATGGTCTATCAATAGAGACTGCTCTATATCTGCCCCAAATGCGAATAATGCGTCAAGATCTCTTTTATTGGCGCGCAGAGGTATGAAGTCTGGCGCATGTGCTATTGCATGCAGAATACTTGCGTCGGTAACTTTTCCCTCTGATTTTCCTCGAACAAATCGCCGAATGGCGCGCCGGAGGTATTTTCGCAAACGGACGCCGGATAATGGATCTAAGTAGAGGCGATTGACTGTACGTCCAAAATCAGTGACTCGAAATTTTTCGTGTGCATTCTTCACTCTTTGTAAAGAGGATCTATCTTTTTGTCTCTTATGCATGTTAGCGGGGACAAAGCCAAACGAGACATTTTGTTCCGCTTTTGAATTGTAAACTGCATTTCTCAATGATTTTTGGTTTGCATCTGCAAATCCAACTCCTTGTTGTGCTAGTGCTACTTGCACCCACGCGGGAGGCTCTGTATCTGCTTGAACTATTAGTTCATCTAGTGTGTCTCCATTATCCACTACCTCGCTCTCCAATAAACCATGTTCAAGAAGCCACTCTATAGATGTCTCAATTTTCCTTGATAGATCCCATTCTTGAGACGTATGGCCTAGAAATGTGTTGGAGAAAAATGAGCAGGTTGTTGATAGACGGTCTGCAAATCCACTTGCGATTGTAGAGAGGAGATGAACTCGAAGGGCAGACTCTTGGTGTAGTTTTGACCTAATTGATTCAGGTGGTGCTCGTATGTATCGAGCAGTTAATTCATCCACCATCGCTTCATCTCGAGTGAAAAGCAAGGCAGTGCCCTTTTGGTCTAGGCCGGGTCTTCCTGCGCGCCCGAGCATCTGATGGATTTCCATTACACTGAGCCAACCCATTCCATCTCCTTCCCATCGCCTAATATCTCGGATTACTACGCTGCGAGCAGGTAGGTTAACTCCTGCAGCAAGTGTTGGAGTTGCAGCAAGCCCTCGAATTCTTCCATTTCGAAACATCGTCTCTATGAATGAGCGCTGCCGAGAAGTGAGGCCAGCATGGTGGAATGCAGAACCGTACAGAAGCGCTTTAGCTTGATCTCTCGATAATTTTGTCTCATCTTCTATATTTAACCATTCTTTCACCATAATCTCAGAATTTTTGGTAACAATCTCTCCCTTCCGAAAACATGTCGCTAGATCACGAGCAACTTTTGCTGCAGATCGTCGAGCATTAACAAATATCAGAACTTGTCCATCTTCTTTCACCGTTTTGGATACATAGTCATGAAGTGGTTCAACATGTTCTCCTGAGAGACTTTCCGAACCATTTCCATCAACTGTCCCCTCCTCCGAACGCTCTCGCGATATGTGTACATGGTCAGTGGTAAGTATTCCCATTTCCAATCGTACTGGCCTCCATTCGGATACGATGCTCTCAGCATCAAGCCATTTGGCTACTTGATCAACATTACCAATTGTTGCAGAAAGAGCAATAATCTGCGCATGGGGTGCCAAATAGCGAATGCGCGCTAGATTCATTTCTAGAGTCGGGCCTCGACTTTTGTCATGCAGAAGGTGGACTTCATCTGCAATGACAAGGCCGACCCGATCCAAAAAGGATGGTTTTCGACGTAGTATTGCATCAAGCTTTTCTGAAGTGCAGACAACAATATCGGCATCATCAATTCGGGATGTCTCGCCCCCATCATCCCCAATTGCGAGCCCAACAGATAATCCCGATTTCTTCCCTATCGACGAGATCTCATCGTATTTTTCCTTCGCTAGTGCTTTGAGTGGGACAATGTAGATTGATCTTTCACTAGATCCATTTGTGCGTTGGCGGTGGAGAATTGTCAAATAAGCGATCAGAGACTTCCCTGAAGCGGTTGGGACAGCAATTACTGCGTTTTTCCCGCTAAATGTTACTTCAATTGCTTTGACTTGTGGGGGGTGAAGTCGTTCAATACCCCATTCATTATTCAAAAAGCGAGCAATATTTTTTTCTACACCAGGAAATAGTTGTTTTGCACCCGCCTCTTCTGGCTGCAAATCAGTTGGCACGAATTGCCTTCGGCGATCGATCGTCCAAGAGGATAACGGAGTTCCTAGTCATGATTCCCCCCTTATTTGGAGTCGATAGGAATAAGGTGGGGTGTGTGTTGTCAGGTCTGATCCCATGAGTGAAGAAACCGAAGCGAGCGTCGAGGAGCGATTGGCAATCTTCGATGATGAGGCAGATTTTGACGATTGGGCCGAGATTTTCATTGGTGGTTTCATCGCACTATTTGGGCTTTGGCAGCTGGCGAATGTAACTGGCAGTTCTGGCGACACATTCATCGAAGCGTCCGTTATGCAGTGGATTGCTTCAGGCGTCACCATCATGGGCCTGCTGCTTGCCGCTCATGGCCTCAAGGACATGGCGGTCAAAGAAGTTCGTGAATCAATCGTACGGCTAGAAGCATCCAACCGACAGGGAAGCATCGATTATGGGTTGATCCGGGATGTTTTACTCCACCAAGATCAATACCGAAAATTCTTGCTTGAGGCTTATGAAGAGGCCTATTCCGATGGGGTTTTGACTGATGATGAATTATCTGAACTTAAGTCCCTCCAAGAAGCCCTCCAACTTTCGGATGAAGACGCAGCAAAGATTGCCACACGTGGTGCGATCAATGCGGCAATTAAAGATGGTACGGTCAATCAGGCAGAACTTGTCTTGATTCTCGATGCAGCAGGTAAAGCAGGCCTATCTGATGAGGATAAAGAATCCATTCAGAAGGCTCTTGATGATGGAAAGATCGATGATACTGAGATGGAATTACTTGATTCGATTTTAGGTTCAATTGATTGAATGATACCGCAGATTGAAGGTCATCCTTCGCTTAGCACAGGGTATGTCGGGACATGACGGGACCGGGGTTCAACGGCGCTATGCTCCCAATTCTATCTGCTTTGGCTGTGGTCCGGCAAATATGAATGGCTTACAAATCAGTAGTTTTCGCTGGGAGAATGGTCTTGAAGCAAGGTTTTCCCCCAGTCTACATCATCAAGCCTTCCCAGGAATGGTCAATGGGGGCATCATTGGTACTTTGCTCGATTGCCATGGGAATTGGTCTGCAGCTATGGCATTGATGGAGATGGATGCTTTAACTCACCCTCCATGTACAGTTACTGCTCAGTATTCGATCCGGCTTAAGCGCCCAACTCCTGTGGATGTTGACTTACTTATCCGTTCAGAGGTCACTGGAGTTGATGGTAAGAAAGTCAATGTCAATATGTGGATTGAGGCAAATGGACAAATTTGTGCTGAAGGTGATGGCCTTTTTGTTGCAGTTCGCGAAGGTCATCCTGCATATCATCGATGGGAATGAGGCTTATCTATGGAAAAGGATTCTGAGATCAAATCTAATGATCTGAGTGCTGATGGTGAGCGATTAAAGCCGGCGAAAAAGCTGAAAGTCGCTTATGAAATGCCTCAAAAGAGACGAAAAGCCATCAAAGCAGCGGCCAAAGAGCATCCACGTAAAATGCGGCCAGAATGGGACCGCGCAACTGGGCAAGAACCTCATCGCTTCCATAGGCGCCGCATTAATCCTGGATGCATCCGAACCATCGATTTTCCATTGTTGGATGTAACTTTAGGGGATAAATGGCCAACTCCAGTAACCATTATCCATGGGGCCCGCCCAGGGCCTTTAGTAACAATCACAGGTGGTGTTCATGGGGATGAACTCACTGGGCCCATTGCTTCAACATACCTGACTCAACCCATTCTTTGTGGTGAAGGTCGCCCACTTGATCCTGCAAAGATGGCAGGAACTTTGCGGATTGTTCCAGTTCTAAACCCGCCCGGTTATCGCACGCGAGATCGATATTTCCCCGATGGTCGAGATCTAAACCGTGAATTTCCGGGCACGGCAGAAGGGTCTACTACTCGTCGAGTTGCTCATCGCATCTATAAGCGGATATTGCGCAAAACCAATGTCCTCATAGACCTCCATTCTGCAGCAAGAGGCCGTACAAATCTCCCCCAAATTCGGGCCGATCTTGCTCACCCAGAAAGTAGCCGAGTCGCTAAGGCATTTGGTCTCGAGGTAATTCTTGATTCACCTGGCGTAAAAGGCTCGTTAAGGCACTTAGCGACATCAAAAGGAATCGCTTCCGTCGTTTATGAGGGTGGCGGTGCAAATTCACTCGATGCAGATGCAATACAACATGCAGTTCATGGTGTCCTCAATGTTCTCCGGAGCCTGCATGTCATTCCCGGCCAGCCAGAAAGGCCTGCTTTCCGCTTGCTTGCATCAGGATCCAGATGGATTCGATCGAATGAAGGTGGCCTGATTGATCTTACTGTTAGTTCTGGGTCCCTTGTGGAAGCGGGCCAACTGCTCGGTCGTATATCTGATCCGCAACATCCAGGAGGACGTGAAGATGTCATTTCCCCATGTCGTGGGTTAGTTATTGGTATGCGAACTAATCCTTTTGTCCACGCGGGATCTCCCTTGATGCATATTTTGGAACTTGAACGCCATTTTGAACTGGTTCGTCGACAGACAAATGATGATGGATGCTTGCTACTTACGGGTACAAGCGATTCACCACCATGGAGGAAAGAAGAAGAGGTCGATGAAATTGAAATTTCAGGTACATGGGAAGGTGGTAGTGTAGATGGTGAATGGCAATTGCAGGAAGAACCTGATGGCTGATCAGGAAGAAAGGAAACCAGTTACGGCGTCCTCTATCTCTCCATCCAGCATCAATTTTTGTTGTTCTTTAGCAATATCAAATACATGAGCTACCAATTCATCAGAGGCTTCGTATCCGCGTTCCTCTAGCCACCAAATGATGTTTGACCTTCCACTCATGTGGCCAATCCTGATTTTTTGTTGTAAACCATAATCTGATGCCGGGACGCCACTATATACGCGATCTGCTAGCCATTCATCTCCTTTCCTCATCGCCTTGATCACTGCAGATGCATGCACTCCAGTTCCAGTTTCAAATGCATCTTCCCCGAATACTGGATAATTTCTTGGCAAAGCAACTTCCACATATTCATGCGCCTTTCTTGTATATTCATTAAGCAAAGAGAGATCATTGTCAATCAATCCCATCAAACTGAGGTTTACCAACGTTTGATCTAGAGGGGCATTTCCTGCACGTTCTCCCACGCCGAGTGCCGTTCCATGAATGACATCAGCACCACTTTCTACAGCTGCGAGGTTATTGGCAACACCTAATCCTCTATCTTGATGTCCATGCCAATTTATTTCTATCTCTCTGCGTTTTACTCCAGCATCGGGAATGACCTCATTTTGGATATATTCAAGCAGGTTTCTAGTTCCTTGTGGTGTTACATGTCCACAAGTATCGCAAACACAAATACGGTCTGCCCCTAATTCAATTGCTCGCGTGTAAATTGTTTTGATATCCTTGGGGGATGATCGCGTGGTGTCTTCAGTTACAAACATCACCGGGATGTCTTGTTCAACTGCAAATCCCACAGCTTTTTCCATTGTGGATAGAAGTCGATCTAATGTCCATCCTTCAGCATATTGGCGGATGGGGCTGGTGCCTAGAAATGCACTGGCTTGAATCTGCATTTCGTGCTTGGCTTGCAATTCAACAAGTGGTTCAATATCGCTAATGACGGTACGAACTGCACATCCAGGTCGAATCTGGTAACCATTTTCTGTGATGTGTGATAACATGGAATCGATGTGATTTAAGTGAAACGGACCCGCACCAGGAAGTCCAAGGTCCACTTTTTGAATTCCTAGCTTTTCCATAAAATCGAGGAGTTCAATTTTTTGTTCAATCGTCGGATTTCGAGCAGAAGGGCTCTGCAGCCCATCCCTCAATGTTTC
This sequence comes from uncultured Candidatus Poseidoniales archaeon, assembly GCA_964389655.1. Classification (GTDB taxonomy): domain Archaea; phylum Thermoplasmatota; class Poseidoniia; order Poseidoniales; family CAYMED01; genus CAYMED01. The sequence continues at coordinate 26,140 of CAYMED010000003.1, read as the reverse complement.
ATCATCAAACCAAATGGGATGGGGGTGGTTGCTCTCGTCACGCTCAAACTTCCTGTTTCTAAGGTTCCAATCATGGATCAGGTCCTCACTTTTCATAGGATCATCTCTCTCAAACGACTTGAGCCTATCAAATCAGCGATGCTTTTCCCCCGCATTCAAGGCAGAATACGGGACCTTAACTTAGGATTCCAAAGGGCCCTAACCAACTAGGTGGAATCATCACGCACGCTACTAATCCCACAAACATCCACCCTAGATAATACAGTGACCTGAAGAATGATTTAGCCGCTTTTGGCATGCGGCCTTTATCATCAAATGGTTCAGAGGGATCAATAGCCCACACTGAGATTGAATACCACAATGTCAGCCCAGTTGCGAAAAATGACCAAAGTAACGGCAAACCTGATTCCGGCCAATAGAAAGGAACTGCACCTAGCATGAATAGAAGGATACAGTATAACTTTGATTCTCTGATCGTCCTTTCTGCTCCCTTTACCTCGTTCATCATTGGAACATTTGCTTTAGCATATTCACCTGAACGGTACAGCGCCAGTGCCCAAAAGTGAGGCGGTGTCCAAAGAAAGATGAGCAAAAACAACATCCAAGGTACTGGTGAACCTAGATCAAGTGGATTCCATCCATCTAATGAAGCGGATGCAGCGGCAGCCCAACCAATCATCGGGGGTGTTGCACCTGCAACTCCTCCAATAACGATATTCTGGGGGGTTCGCCTTTTGAGCCAAATGGAATAAATAAAAACGTAAAAGAAAACAGAAAAGAAACTCCAAAATGCAGCTTTCCAGTGTAATAATAGGAATACTGATGAGCCGATGATGGAAATGCTGATGCCAAATATAAGGGCGGTAGATGGGCTAACCCAGCCCATTGGTATTGGTCGTTTGGATGTACGTGTCATGAGCCGATCAATGTCTTGATCATACCACATGTTGATGGCATTTGAGCCGCCAGCAGCTAATGTTCCACCAATAACTGTGATCATTATCGTCCACCATGTTTGTACCCAACTACGTTCACCAGATATTGAATTGTATCTGACTAAGATGTCATGAACTAGGATCGCACAGATCGCGGTAACCTGAAGCAAAAATACCACTCGAAGTTTCATTAGACGGGAAAATATGGAAATTGTGCTAGGCTTCTCGTCTATGTGAGTCAATATCTGCACACCCTTGGCCTGATGAGGAAGTTCTTGAACAGTACACATGATGGGTTCCAGTTTATTCATTTTCTAGAGGGTTAAGGGGGAATGCTTTGCAGATCGAAATTAGAATCCAACATTGAAGGGCCGCAGCGCCAATGATGAGATGCAGTAAACTGACTTCTGAAGGATAACCCGATTTTGCTAATACAAGGAAGAGTGCTGCGAGAAGAGCATTTCCAATATAGAGAATTGTTCCAGTTTTAATAAGTCCATTTTTTGAATTTGAGGTTTTTCTCCAAGTCAAAATGAGTGTGATTCCTACGACTAGGACTGCGAATCGATGAAGGAATTGAAGAATTATTTCGGATTCCTCAAAAGATGGGAGTAGGCTTCCATTGCACAGCGGCCATGATGTCCACAAACCAACGCCGCAAGCGGCATAAGCCGAACTTTTAGAGACAAGAGCTCCTAGTCCAAGCACAATAAAGATCGACGCGCTGATGATCCAAGCATACTTTTGATTGATGTTTCCGGCTTCACGAAATACCGCGGTATTTGGGCACTCAACTGCCGCACTCCAATTAATCCATGTGGCAAGAAGAATTGCAATGAATGTTTGAGAAAGCAAAAGGTGCAGTGCAACGGTCCAAGGCTCATTATCCATCTCAACAGTAACATAACCAGCACCTGCTTGTATACCGAGCAAAAGAGTTGCCCATATGCTCATTTTTTGAGCCATCAGCCCACTTTCACCTTTCAGGGATCGACTCAAAAATAGCATTGCCAAAAGAGGTGGGGTTATTGCTAAAACCAACAATCTGTGGAACCATTCACTAAATATTTGGCTTGTAGAATATCTATGTCCGATTCCCCTTGAATCCGTTTCATTTGGATGTTCGCTCCACCAATCTGCTTGTTCCTCTGCAGATACAAAAGGGTGAACTCTTCCAAAGCAAGTTGGCCATTCAGGACAACTCTCCCCTGCCTCGGAAATCCGAATCCATCCTCCAGTAATGACAATCAGAAAAGCGGCAATAGCTAGCCCAAGGGGTAGCCATCGCATATTCATCCTGCCCATGAGTAAAGCGGAACGCATACCCGTTGATCAAAGAATGGCCTAACATGGTAAAGATGGGTAGGGTCATATAGAGGACGTCTGTGGAGCGGGATCGGAGATTGCAATGGTCAAGCCCGTACGAACACATACTCGGTTTGAAAAGGCCCGCATTATTGGTGCCCGTGCATTACAAATTGGCATGGGTGCTCCCTTGAATGTCACAGAAGATGAATTGAGAGACGCATTCCGAGATGAACTGATTGCTCTCTATGGTGTTGATGAAGTGAATGTCCGCTTTGTACTCGATCCTCTGAAAATAGCCACCTTAGAATATGACCGGCACCTTATCCCAATAGATATTGACCCTCACCTAGACTAGATATTATCAGCATTGCTTTGGCGAGGCAAGAATCTCTTCAACATCGCCACAATTTTGTCCAAAGAACCGAATGGGTGATAGATGAATACTTGAGAACCGGCACTGTGTCGGATACTAACGAGGTCGCATCAGACGAGCAGCCAGAATTGCGTGGCTTCAAAAAATGGTTCATGCGCCAATTTTGGCGTGCCCAACAATCTCAAACGATCATCTCACTATTTTTTTGGGCAACGACCCTTTCTTTGCTGATCTTTGCTCGTATTGAGCACCGATGGGATGCCAATGCAAAATGGTATGGTATTCCATATTCGTATATTACCATGCTCTCTTTATTTATTGGGGTGGGCGTATTTGTCTTAATGATTGGCTGGTTTTATGACAATGTGTTTGCCCTATGGAAGGAGCATCAAAATGTGATGATTGAGCGTAATCCTTTCGCAACATATCAGTTAACTCCCCGTGATTCAATGATTATCGGACAACTTGCACAAATCATGGCATTGTTATCCCCTGGTGATGATAAAGTCAAAACGCAATCTGACTGGTTCGTAGACTGGGTTGCTTCGACAACAAAATCAGAGGTGTTCCGAAGAATGATCGTAGAACTGGATCGTATTCTTCCCGAAGAAGTTCCAGAATTTACATTCTATCCTGATGGTGCGGTCGAAACTGCACGGTCAATGGCGGATGTTGATACTGAGAAGAAATCATGATAACTCAATTTTTCAATTTAAAAATATGGGGCACAGGCTATTCTTCTTCGCGCCAAATCTGGTCGAACTTCTTTTCCCTCATTTTGTGGCGTACAATCACTTGAGATCCAGCAATAGCAATTAGAATAATCGTGATGGACGTCAGCACAACTGCCCATGAGATCCCCTTTTCTTCTACCTTTTCATCTCGGCTTGAGTATGTCGGCTCAGGGAGTGGCGATGCACAATCAAGTTCGTCAAGGTCTTTCTCGGCGAAGAACACATCACATTGGATAATTCGGATATTGGTGTTTCGAAGAATGACATCAGCAAGTCGTGTGTCACTAATACTTTCACGAACCCCCGCGAGTTCTGAATCTGCCAAATAGAATAGTGGGTCTGAAACGCGGAGGCGATGGAATTGGTCCGAGAGAATTGCTTCTAATGAAGGCCCTACTTCTTTCCCCTTCTCACGATCTTCGGCAAGCATTCCAATTAGTGCATCCATTTGGTCAGGCGTATTGTAGACGCTAGCTAACTGCCTTTGTAATTCGAGGTCACTTGTAATATCGGACCAATTCACAGCAGATGGTAGGTCAATTAGCGAAGAATTCCGGTAGGTATTGTAATCAGGTATCCCATGATCACGTCCACGCTGTATGTCAATTGCACACATGTCCTGACCTCCTGCTCCGGGGCGCCCAAACATCATATTCCGAAGGCCATCAATCACTCGCGTGTCAGTATCTGGTTCAATATTCCAAGCGAGCCCACGTAAAATAGGGTCGATCCCTTCATTCTCATCAAGATTATTTATGGAAAATAGTGTTTCATGTAGGGCCATATTCCCTCCGGGGATTGGTTCTCTGTCTTCTTGTAATTGATATGATGTATTGCTGATTTGGCTGTGCCCCATACGAAATGCCAAAGTGGCAAATCCATTTGTCATTGTTGGTTGAATTGTAGAGTCATATCCGTTATAGGATGGCATCTCTACACTCATGGCAGGTAGGAATTCATTGTAAGTAATCGATTGAATTTGAGCGGAAACCAATTTTCTAGCACGCTGGTAAACATCCTCATCCTGCCAATCTTTGTGTCTTTCTTGGATCAATTCAGCTAAGCGATTATGCTCGCGCACCCACAACACATGCATCGCCATCAATCCGATATGCTCGTTTGCCCTTGCATCACCAGCAACATAAGATACGTCAAATCGAAATCCAGCAAAAGACATATCTGGTGCCTCAGGATCATTGCTGTAATCCGCAATCGGCAACAAACTACCATTCGCAGCATCCGTTATTTTTAGGCGTCCCCCCTCAAATGTACGAAGCCACGATGCTGTGTTGTTGTTGCTCCCATAAACCACACTTCCATCAATCCATGCAGTGATGTTGTTGGGGTGTTCTCGAGGTGAATCTAAACTCGTTCCTGTGCCCCTAACATATACTGAGCGAAATAGGGGCAGTTTTGCATTGTGTGCCCCTCCCATCCAAGGGTCATCATATGAGATGGGGATCTCCATTATTTCAGGTGTTTCATTCTCCAGAACCCGGCCGTTTTGGGTTGTTGTGAAATCGATTTCGTGGGTGATGAATTGTCCCCACAGCCATATGTATTCAGAAAGACCATTCATATTCGGCCTCTCAGTCCCTTCATCTTCTCTACAAACTGCATTTGAGATCTCTCGTGCATTAGATACGTCGAGTTTTTCGAATGTTAGTTCAGTTCCACTTGGTGAATTGATTCTTGGCACAATTCGGCCAAGTTGCTCGCCAACAGAACCCCAAACAGGATTGAGGGGTGAATGTCCAAATCCGTCATATGGGGCAATCAGTGATGGCTTTTCTTCTCCTGCATCGAAATAGTTCTCAATTGGTGCGTTTTCAATTTTCTCTGCTTGAATTGTAGTTATACTCATTGAGGCCACGAGGACGAGGAGAAGCGAACTCACAGTTCTTGCCTCTAGCCCCGACTTGTCATAGCCCATGGGATGTCCATTTTCTCTCAAGTTAAATATCTAGAGCCCACCTCATATTTCGAATTTCTCAATTTGCTAATTATTCTAGTGTGGGCTCTCCGCTACAAAAATTGTCAAGTAACTTTTCCTCGCAAAAATGATAAATATATTTTCTATAATTGGAAAATTATACTCATTATAGGTGATTTTGGCATATATTCTGCTTTCTGCAGCGCGAAAGTCAGAGTTTGAGAAGGCCGAAATATATTGGTGAGGTATTTCAACGACTCCCTCCTCGGCCCGTCGGTTGGGGGGGGCTTAACAGATGCCTGTACGCTTTGGGCCTGCTGGAGTTCCGCTTTCTTGTAAGGGTAGAACGATCGTTGAAGGGATGGATGATATTACTAATTTAGGTCTTGAAACCATGGAGATTCAGACGGTGCGTACAGTAACTCCACAACACTTTGATCAGTTTTGGCAGGCAGGAATTCTAGCTTGGAAAACTGATTTCGAGATGAACATCCATGGGCCATATTATGCTGATTTTTTGGGTACTAAGCGTACGCGCATGCGTAGTCTAGCAAAGTTGGAATCTAGTCTTCAAGCAGGAAAGGTTCTCAATGCTCATCACATTACTACTCATGTTGGTCCATATGGAGAACTTCCAAGAGGACGGGAGTCCAATGAACAGGTTGCGAACGTATATGCTGCTATCGTGGAGAGGGCCAAGGAAATTTGGGCAGAAGACCAGCATATTGAGGTGTTCCCTTGGCTTGAAGAACGAGACACCATCAAGATCGGTATTGAAACTAGTGGCCGGCAAGAATTATGGGGGAATCTTGACGAAGTTCTTGAAGTTGTCAACCATGTTGAAGGAACAGTACCTGTTCTCAATTTTGGCCACATACATGCGAGAGGGCATGGATGTCTTCGAACATCTGAAGACTATGGTGAGTTATTCGACAAAGTAAGAGAGACAATAGGGACGAAGGAATTCTACTGTCACTTTTCTGGTGTATCTCATCGTATGGGGGATGCCCTTCACTATACGCAGATCCGCAAATCTGATTTAAATTTCGAACCACTTGCTCAATTCCTTGTTAGTGAGGGCGATTGGCTAGATGTTACAATCATCTCAGACTCCCCTCTCCTCGAGCATGATGCGATGTACATGTACCTCCAGATCGAACGATCTAGACATCGGTTATTTGAGAAGAAAGTGAAAGATGAGCGGCGACGAAATCTTGCAGCTCAAGTCTCAATGACGCCTGAGGAACTTGCACTTCGTGAAGAAGAAATAGCCAATGCTCGACTAGCAGAATCAGAGGCTAGTGAAACTAAAACAGGGGGCGATGAAAAATCCACAGACCTTGATGATGAAAAAGTAGCCAAAGATAAGGACAAAAAGAAACAAGTTGCTGATGATGATGACCTTGGCCTTTTCGTAGACGAAGAAGATGAAGACCTGTTTTGAATCTATCACGATGAGTAATTCTTTGGCCCATTCCTGCCTTTGATGATTAATACAAGGGTGGATAGCGTTCCTAAAGCAAGAGTTCCAGCCCCTATGGGGCCTAGAATAACTGTAGCTTTGAATGTAGGATGTATTGGTAACAGATCCAACAATGATCCACCTTTTGCCAACCCCCCACCAATACTTCCCAATATGATGATAAACAAAAATGCAACTTGGCCAACGACAGCATGAGCCCAAGCACGTTTAGGAATATCCCATATTCCTTTTTTCCATTCTAGACGGTTGAGTAAAACTGCAGACCATGTACCAAAAGCAGCAAATGAAAATAGGATTTTGTTCACAATACGGGCGTCCTCAAGACCAGATACCCCAGATGTCTTAATTCCAGAAATGACAGCGAATGGAAGGAAAAAAAGTCCACCCATCAAGGCAACATGTGCGGCGGCATCTAGTGTGTCTATTTTTCTTTGATCAAACCAAGTCGTGGAGGACGCACATAGGACAAGGCAAATTGCTGCTAGCGCTAGCATGCCGATAGCTAATTCGGTTAAGACTGCATGGAATATTGAAGGGTCTATCAACCAAATTCCTCCCTGTCATTGGCAACTATTCGCACAGTAATAATTCCAAGGCTGCAACATAATGCTCCTATGGCAACTGAATGGAGAACGATTCCTGAAATTGAAGTTTGAAGTGGCGGCCTTGCGATGTCGGCTTGAAAAGAGGCGCTTTGCATCGATAGCAACTCATTTTCCATATCAAATCGATATCCAAGAGTGCCCTCACGTAGCATGGCTGGGATGTTGGCATTCCATTCACCCCCCTCACTTCTCTTCATTTCAGTGCGCTGGATTCCTCCCCCATTTTCTAACCACCACACCAATGTTGCTCGATCGGACAAATTTGAGATAAGCTGAATTCTTGTTTCCTGACCGATCAGGATGCTCTTTGCTGGTGTGTGTTGATCAATAATGGGGGCACCTTCTGGTATGTTTTCAGCAACAGCAATCATATCCAAAGTGAGATCAGCAGACATTGCTCTCTGAGGTACCCCGCCATGATGAACCCGCAGACCAAATGACTGTGTACTTTCTTCTGAAGGTGCGAGAAGCGTCCATCTTAGTGTTTGATTGACTGAAGTATCTAACACGCGCCGCTCTACATAATTTGAAGTTCCTCCATTTGGATCTTGAATAATTTCCCATCCAACTGAGTCTGGATCGTCTTTAACGCCAGTTTTTCCAGTGAGTAGAAATACCCCTATCAATCCACGTTTTGATAATTCATTTGGTGAGATATGCGCGATGAGTGTGCAGGGTTGCCCAACCCAAATCTGGTCACCTTCAATTTCAAGCCGAATATCAGCTAAAGAATCATCCGATTGAGTTCGGTCTCCATGGCAACTGCCCGCGCAATCATGATCTCGTATTCCATCTCCAGTCCCTCCCGGGTTCGCCTCAAAGGCTGGAGAAATTGCCAGAAGTCCGATAAGTGAGCATATGGCAATTAAGTGCCCCTTACGCAGACTATTCCCTCCGACCCGACCGAATCAATGCTGCAGATAGTGCAATAATTGCCGTAGCAATCCAAAAGAATACCAAGTATGATGTCTTAGAGGGGATAGACCCAGAGGGAGTGGCCGATTCTAGGTTTTCTTCGACAATTATTGTGTACTTTGTTGAAATACCTGCATCTACATTTAGGGGGTGTTTCCCATCAATGCTTGGTAAGACTAGATAATAGACTTCTCCGGCGATTGACTCATTGATTGTTGCTGACTTATTTGAACTAAATTTCAATGGAGAAAGATCAACTAGATTCTCATCAGTGATGGGTGATGTGGAACGGAAAATAGCCCACTTGATTTCACCAGGTATGCTCGTCGCAACATTCCACTGAAGATTGATCACATCTGCACTTTGCATGCTTGCTACAAGGTTAATGGGTACTGGCAACTCTTGAACAATGAGACTTTTATTCTCCCACGTCGAGGTCCCACGCATATCTCGTACTTCTATCGAGTAACTGATATTTCCCGGTGCTAAGAATCGATATTCCACTATTAATCCAGTAAGGGTTTCACCTTCAATCAGCCAGGTGGCGGTATGCACGTTGCCATCATGATCTATGCTCCCACTTGCATTGAGAGTTGAAATAATCCCAGCCCACACAACACCTTTTTCAACATGAACGTTTATGACCGGTGGAATATCGATAATTTCGATTGTGGCATAAGTTGTTTGGCCAATACTGTTGTCATCTGATGGAGTTACTTCTGCCGTCCATAATTGCCCTGGAGATAGGCGTTCGAGATTGATTTGGCTCATATTATCTAATGCACTAACGCGAATTCCGTTTTTGCGCCAAACCCATTGTAAGTTGACAACATCTCCGTCAAGATCCTCTACTAACACATCCGGGGTTATATTTTCAAGGCTCGTTGTCGAATTAGGTACTATTATTTTGGCAGTAGGTAGAATGTTGCCAATTTGAATGGGTCCTACGGTGAATTGAGCACCTTGGGAAAAACCATCACTTGGTGTTAAGACGGCCTTCCACATTTGCCCTTTTTCTGTTAAGTCATGGGGTACAATGGATACGTTTGCTAATTCTGATGCAGTGGTTCCATCTAGTACCCACGCAATTGAGGTTGAGATATTGTCACCATCTGGATCATCTGAAAGAAAACTCACTGTTAGATTGTCCTGCGTTGTTGGGTTACCTGGGCCAATTGATGCGGATATGATTCTAGGATTAGAGTTCTGAATAACCACTTCTGATGAGTTTACTGGTGCACTGAGACGGACCCCATCATTTCCCCTGACTTCGACAAACCACACTTGTCCCTTCGCAATTGCAGATGGTGGCAAGGGATTGAGGCCATCATGTGCTACAATGTGTGATCCATTACGGTACCAATGCAGAACCGCATTTTGCTGCACTACTCCTTCAGGGTCTGAAAAATCCCAATTAACAGATAATTCTGATGTTGTTTTTGGGTTTACTGGTGTGATCTGCACATTTGTTACTGTGGGTGCAAGGTTTGCGATTCCAATCACGGCGCGCCCGATTTCAAACCATTGTCCCCAACCCTCCGTATCTTGTGCCCGCCCTTCTGCAATCCACGTTTGCCCGTTACTTGTATGGGCCGAGGAAATCGTGTTAGCATTTGCATGAATCTGGCTTTCGCTTCCATCGACAGTCCATCGGACTTCCGAATCTAGAATGGGTTCATCATCTCCGTCTGTAAATTGAGGTGAGAGTAGAAGGTCATCCGATTCCTGTGGGACTGCTGGTGAAATTGACCCGCTGGCGATCGGTGGTGCGTTTTGGACATATGGTCCATCGACATCAATAGCGTCACCGGACAATGTACCGTCTGAGACAATCAAAGTGACATTCCACACCTGATCTCGACGAACTTCTCCGGAACCGACAGTCTTCAATTGGTCGTATGCGGGTAAGTGTGTTCCATCCCTGTACCATCGGATGATTGTTCCTGATTCGGCAGTTCCTGTGGGTGATTGATAGGTATATGTCAGAGTGAGGTCATCATCTCCTGTTGCGTCACTCGGTTCAACTGATGGGCTTATCGCAAGAGGCGGTTCAGGAGATCTGTCTATTGTTGCAGTAAATGGCCCACCCCAATCATCAGCCGAACTTTGCATCCCGTCTCCATTTGCTAGCAAAGCAAATGCCGTAAATGTTGCATCAGTAGCTGCACTCGAACTGGAGGGGGCTCGCCATTCAATTCTCCATGACCTTGAAGCAGATGTCTTGTGGGTTGCTTTTCCAGTTGATGAATCGATTTGCGCATCAGGAGATGTGGCTACGAAAAAACCCTCATTTGTGGCAAGGTTGAATCCTCCTTCATTTCCAGAAAGAGAGCCGGTTGCATTGACCCATATTGGGTATGTTACGTCAGGGTCCCACGTGGGTGGGCCTTCAATTGAGATCGTAACTCCTCCAACAGAGCCATGGCATGTACAGCCATTGTTAGTTACATTTCCATTTGGATTGGCAAGTGGGGTCAATAGCGGTGCCAACATCAGTACGCCAGTGACAGCAAGAATCCGAAATGCGGGGTGCATGTATATTCGACATTGATCTTATATTCAAAGATCATCCTTGTTTGTTTTCTACTTCACTTTTGGAAAGGATCAAACGAGTTAGCAGATAGGGCAGCGTGCTACGGGACTGTAGCTCAGCTGGGAGAGCGCCGCACTGAAGATGCGGAGGCCGCTGGTTCAAGTCCGGCCAGTCCCACCATTTACAATTTGCATGCTTCACGTATTTTTTGTTGAAGTTCTGTGATTCCTTGGCTCGCAAGATCAATCAGTTGATCAAGTTCGGTTCGGCTATAGGATGCTTCTTCACCTGTGCCTTGAATTTCTACAAATGTGCCATCATCCCTCATGACGACATTCATGTCTACATCAGCGTTAGCATCTAGCGCATAATCTAGATCAAGGTATACTTCCTTGTCTACAAGTCCAACACTAATTGCTGCAATGTCATGCGGTAGAACTGTGGCCTCATGTGCGGCTTTCTGTTCTGAATTTAAGGTGGTTGCCTTTTCATCGAATTCAGGCCGCAATTCAGTAGGAAGGCATCTTCCTTGTGCAATCAACCGACGAACGGCTAACCGTAGGGCAACCATGGCAGCACTGATTGAGGCGCAACGTGTCCCCCCATCGGCATTGAGGACATCGCAATCGATTGTAATAGATAACGGTCCCAATGCTTCTAGATCTGCTGAAGAGCGAAGAGATCTTGCGATAAGGCGCTCAATTTCAGCAGTCCTACCTTTCGCACCTCTTCTTTCTCTTCCAAATCGTGTATCTGTGGATGCAGGCAAGAGTGAATATTCAGCATGAATCCAGCCACGATCAGCATCTTTTGGCATCCATCTCGGCAATGATCTCGCGCAGGTAGCACAAGCAAGAACTACTGTGTTGCCTTGCCGCCAAATCACTGAGGCGAGTGCATTCTCAGTAATATCAATCTCAATCTTCACATCTCTCAAAGCATCTTGTGGTCTTTCTGAACGACGTACGTCGGGCTTTATTTTTACCATATAGGGGCCTCACCGGGGTCGGTGCATCAAGGCATCGCAGAAACCCACAATATCTCTTTTCCCAGCACTACTTCCAAGAATCTAAAAAGTGGTCTACTAAGCGATCAAGGAGGCTACTCTGAATTTTCGTTAGAAGAGTGTGCAATAATTTTGGATCTGTTATGGTAAAATATGTGTTTCCATCTTTTTTCCTGTTAATTAAGCCAAGTCGCTCAAGTTTTTTGCAATTGTCATGGAGGGATGAAGGCGACATCTCCAGTAATCCCATTAAATCTGTGAATGTGGTTTTCGGATGACTTGCAATTGTTAGCACAACTCGCCGAACTGGCCCTTCTCGGAGGTGTGCTAAATTGGCTTGGTCATGCAATGTAATTGACCCTGAAATAAAGTGGTGCTGGGAGCGTCCATTTTGATGAATAACTATGCTTTCTTCCCTCAATAATTTGTTTAGGTGGTGTCTTACGACACTCCGTGAAAAGCCGCTCTTCTTGACAATTTCACTTGTAGTTAAGCCGGGTTCATTCTTGATAATTGAGTGAAGCCGCTCTCTCTTATTTCCTCCCTCCTCCTTGCGCCTTTGAGCGCCCACGCATTGTTCACCTCCGCACCAAGGTCGCTGCGAGCAACACAAGCGCGGCCAGTTCTAGGATTGCCAGTCGCCAGTCTAGGAGTGTTGCCTGAAGTGATTGTGCCCATGATACTGAAAAAAGTAATATTGAGCGCAAGGCAATCAATCCAAAGGCGCATGATACCAAAAGCATCGTATTTGTATTGTCCCGCCGCCAAGAAAGCCCCGCAACAACAACAAGGGTAAGTGCAATGGCCGAAGTTGCTCCAAGAAGGATCACAGTGAGCATGGCGCTCATGCGATGTCACCTTCAGGTTCCTCGGTTGTCGATTGATTCGTACTTTTTGGAATCTTTTCTAGAGTGTTCTTCAACTCACCGAGCGCTTCCATTTCTTCCTTTTCATCGGCTCCTTTCACAATGAGGAATAATAGTCCAAGGATTGCAGCAAGTCCTATTGCAATGCCGAAAATGAACCATCCCGCCGAAGCCGCGCCCCCAAGACTGCTGAAGGGGTTAGATGGATCAGTGGCAACGGTTAGGAGCGTTATCGAACGAGATCCTTTTTCAGATGCATCTACACTTATGCGTTGTGTGGATATATTTCCATTTCCTCCGGCATATTCAATCCATTCCAAAACACTTGTATTTCCCCGTCCGTCATCGATTTCAGTGATGAATTCTGCATTGGTGGAAGTGTTTCCATCTCCTATGGTAATCCATTTTTCTTGATTCATGTTTGTGCTCAAATTCAGGATAAAAGGTCCATTGACTGATTTACCGGATGCATCAATGAGGTTGATATTCCATGTATCAAAGCGTATCATCCTCCCTAGTAGCCCTGGTTGTGAGGTGTCTCCAGTAAATTGTAGGGTTGATTGCCGCAATACCGCATCCCATCCAAGGTGTCTTGATGCTTCAACACTTGAAAATACGCACCCCGTAGCGTTGATACCGTTGTCAAACCCCTTATCGAGGCTGAGATGTGGGGTGAATATACTCCTTTCACAGTATACACCATCCTTGGTGGTGTTGAATATATCTACTCCTTTCGGTGCGCCTTGGCTAGAATTGAAAGGAGCTGGGGTGAGGGATGAATCTCTAATTATCAGACCTTCCGCAGCACTTGAATGAATCTTCCAATTTTCCGCATATACCTCTGCTCCATCTTCGACCCAAACACCCCATTTATCAGAGTTATTCACTTCTAGATTAGTGATACTAGCGCGCGATGGATTGCTGATGAATGCTCCTCCTCCTGCAGGATCTGTGATGTTTAGACCATCGATTTCTACTTCAGCATCGATGGCCATGAACCCAACATTGTAGGATGAGATGATTTTTGATTTTGATAAATTGAGCTTTCCTCCATCAATTACTATTCCTTCACCTCCAATGAATTCTCCCCCATTGACAAAAACCGAGGCACCTGAATGAACTTGAAGGGTGTACCCATATTGTGAAGCAACAACGACATCCGTCATGCGCATTTCTCCGGCATACATATTCAGGCCAGAAAATGCAGGGTCCCCTTCAAGTTGTCCAGGGTCTATTAGGATCATGTTTTCAAGAATTATTTTTCCCGATGAGTTTACGTTGAGGTTCCAATCAGTCCCGCTTATAGCAGAAATACTTCCATTGGTGAGTTTCATATTTCTATCTCCACCGACAAATAGTCCTGCAGTTCCTACCAAATTACTGCCCACTTCAAGCTCAAGCCCATCAAATGAGATGTCTGATGAACTAGCGATGAGCCATCCTTCAAGAGATACTTTGAGGTCGTCATGGGTTGCTTGTGGCATCCAATTTCCAGAAACCGTCAGATCATATCCATCATTGTTATCCCATTTGTCCTCTAGGGATGGACCGAGAAATGGTCCTGAAAGATTGTCCAATACGATTGCATCACCCTTAGTGCCAGACACATCAATGTTCGACCACTTTAGTAATGTGGATGTGTCAATTCCAAGCCCTATGTCTTGTGACCCTATAATTACCATGTTTTCGATTTTTGCCTGTGTTTTCGAAAGAATAGCTCCCGCCAAGCCCCCTGATATGGATATGTTTTTTGCATCGAATGATCCTCCTTCAACAAATATTCCAGTTGAATTTTGTCCATCTAAAGTGACTTGATTAAGCCCAATTGTACAATCCATTGATGCGACTGCAACAACTGCATCTAATACATCCAAATTGTCAATTTCAACTTGAGATGACGAACAATGTATCCCATCACCTGGCACTTCAATAGTAGACCTGTTGATTGTTGCATTTGCGTGATCTAGAACAATTCCAGTCCCCTTTCCTCCACGAACTGAAACATTTTCTGCAGATAAATTTCCCCCAATGAATTGTGCACCTTGTGCGCTTATGTTTGTCAACCCTCCCATATCCAAGAGCTCACTATTTTGAATCAACACTTCACCCCATGATTCAATCATCCATGTGTTGGTGCCATTTGATGATAGGGTGCTATTGATGATTGACAATAATCCACCTGGTGCGACCCTAAGATGTGTCAGTCCACTTGATCCAGAGGAAATTTTCACAGTTGCATTCTGGATTTTGAGGTGTGCCCCGTCCTTTATGGTGAGATTATCGCCTAAGTCATATGTTCCATTAGCCCATGTTAGGTTCTGTCCTTCTGGGATGTGCTGGGGAGCGTATTCAACACCTGGGCCCCATTTTTGTATGAACCGTTGTTCCCCATGAAATATATTTGACTGGGATACGAGGGGTAGTAGTGCTAGAATGAGCATGGTTGTGATGATTGTTGATGCGTGGACAGGCGCCCTTGGTCGTGATTTGGGCAGCATATTAGGACCCCGCATGTGTTGGAATAAATGGGCTTAGCGATAAAACGATCACCCTAATGTGGGTGTCCGGTTTTCACAGATCAAGGGGATCTTCAATATAGTCTCGTGGGCCTTTATCATCATCAAGCATTCCCATTCGATCACGAAGATCTTCAGCACGATTTCGGAGGTCCTTCATTCGGTCTAACTTTTCATGCCCATTATCTACGCCCTGAATTCGTTCAACTTGGTCTTTGATTCGATCTCGGAGGTCTTGCACGCGCTGATCTCTTTTTTCATCGACTATGATTGATAATTTGTCTGAAATTTCAAGGCATTTCTCGCTAAGAAGGCCTTTTTCTTCACTGGTGATGCCTTTGCTTGAATCGTCGGAATCATTGACACGTTTGCACATATCTACTAAGCGGCGAATGTCCGGGCGCTCTAAATCTCGTTTATCATCCGATTTATCGATCATCCGCCGGCACAGGTGTCTGATCTTCGCCTCTTCTTTGTTATTGTCCCATTTTCCATTCCAATCTTTTTGTACGTCGCTTTCTCGTTCATCCCGGTCATCATCATGGCTGTGATCGTTGTCATCACCATCCGACTGACGCCCTTCAGCCGATGTTTCACGATCCTGATCCTTGTCCCTGTCCTTGTCATCCCGACTCCAATCTTTATTTCCGTCATGGCCAAATCGAGAACACATTTTTCTCATTTTGTCTCCATCCTCATCTCGCATATCTACTTTAGCAGGCCAGCAATGATCGAGGGCGATTTCCATTCGTTCGAATCCCTCATCAGATTTCGACATTGCAGCATAGTGTTCCCTAAGTGCAAAACATTCTCGCACATCGAAGTCATCTCTCTCTTCCGGCCAATCACATTCACCAGTGGATTCATCCCATCCAAGCCTTTTTTCTCGACAAACCTCAGGGGAGAACTTTCTTTCATCTAATTCTTTTTCGTAGCACACGCCCCGATCTTCTGCCCATTTCCCCCCCGCATCTTCGCATACTTCTTCTGTCATCTCTCGATCTTCCACATCACGTTGTGCATTTGCGGTGCCTGTGAAGGCGGTGAGAATAAGTAACAGTAGTGTGGTCATGGCAAAAGTTCTAGTCCGGCTTGTCTTCATATTTGCACCTTCATGCCTACGCTGTGCCCCCCCTTATCAAATGTTATTGGCCCTATGACCGAAATAACCCGCCTATATTTCATCTTAAGTTCCCTTTTGGAATGATCCATCGGGTGATCCTACAAAACAATCCACGGCCCAAGGAAAACTGAAAGTTACGAAGTTGGTGTAGTTTCCATCAACTTCCATGCCATTCCACATCGTCGAAGGGATTCTTGGATGCATCTTCAGTGGGCTCATCAACTCCTTCATTCGCGGTAGAGGGGGAGGTAGCGGCAAGGTCTCTAGAATCTGGAAGGGAAGCGGACTCAGGAATCGGTTCGATGGATGGGATTTCCTCGCTTCTGGGCAGTGAATCGTCGATGGGGATCAAGTCTATCTCATTGGATCCATGATCGATTGTTTCGATGGCCCTCCCAACTCCTCGTCGTTTCAGGCGAAGTGTGGCTAGGACTGAGATCGCCGCTGCTAAAACCACTCCGAGCCCGATGGTAGCGTAGGTGAGGTTCGAGACCGAGGCGAAGGTGGTTGGCATCTCGCAGTTCGGAGTGCGCGCGACTGGCGCGTCGCGATCGAATGCAAGGGCGCGGCCGTCCAGTTCGTCATCTCCGCTTGGGAGAGGAACCTCGAGATGGGTGAGAGCGGTCACAGCGACATCGACGACGACGGAGCCTACGAGTTCTCCGGGGACCGTCGCGCCACCGGCGACCATCAGGAAGGTTGTGCGATCGACCAAGGTCGATGGGCTGTGCGCCTTGATTCGGGCACCCCCGCCACCGTGGTCACTGGTGATGATAATGAGCCAATCCTCGTCGCTGGTGTTCCGCGCATCCAAGGCAGCGAGGATCTCGGCAGCCCGGTCATCGGTTCGCTCCAATGCCGAGATGTACCCTGGAACATCGGGGGAGAAGCCATAGTCGTGGCCGGTTCGATCGACGAGTCCGTATTGGATGAACAGTAGGTCTAGGTCGGGATTCTGCAGAGCAGCGAGTCCTCTTTCATGCACCCAAGCATCGCGTTGATCGGGGTCCGCGTCACCGTCCGAGTTGTTGTGCAGATCTGCTGCGTCCGGTCCTAGGATCTGCTCCTCTATCTTCGCCCAATAGACGTAAGAAGCGGTGTCGAGACCGGGGTTGTGAGCCTCACTCCACTCGAAGATGTCTGGGACAGATGAATGCAAACTGCCGTCGAACGAGTTGTCCGTCACTCCGTGCCGATCGCACCAAACGCCGGTCAGCATGCTCGACCAGGATGGTCCTGACAGAGCAATCGGGCCGACCGTGGATTCGTATGACCAAGCGCCTTCAGATGCAATCTGGCCTAGGGCGCTGCCGTTCCGTTCGGCGCTCGCCAACGCGACATCCGAGCGGACACCGTCGATGCCGATGATTAGCACCTTCGGAACAGGAGCCGAATCGGATGGAACGGTGGCATTGGCCGAGGAGTTGTCGGTTCCATTTTCTGCGAGATATGGCCCGCGAATTGGAAAACCATCAGTTGCAAATCCAATCACTCCTGATCCAGTCCGGCCTGTTGTGTCATAGATTGCCATTGGGTCCTTTACAGAAAAATATCCAGTAACTAAGATTATACCTACAATGATAACAGCAATGAGGGCCTTCTTCATCGGCAAGCGCATTTCTTGTTTGATGATTAACTTGGTCCTGTGAATTTTCTTAGTCGTCTGTTTCAATACAGCACCCCTCATCGGCAGATCATGACAGATGTTGTCATCGTGGCAGCAACAAGAACCCCAATTGGTCGCTTCATGGGCGTATTTTCTGGGCTTTCTGCAGTAGATCTCGGCACTATTGCCGTCCAATCAGTGATGAAACGCACCGAAATAGATCCCTCGTCAGGGATCATCGATGAGGTGTTAATGGGGCAGGTATTGCAAGCAGGATCTGGCCAAAACCCAGCGCGGCAGGTTGCTCTTGGCGCTGGTCTGCCAGTCTCCACCCCCTCAACGACAATCAACAAAGTCTGTGGTTCAAGCCTGAAAGCAGTCATGATAGCCGCTTCTGCAATACGGGCGGGTGAGCATGCTTGTATTATTGCAGGGGGGATGGAATCAATGTCCAATGCACCTCATCTTTTCTTAGATGGTCGTTCAGGGACAAAAGTTGGGCATTCAAAGATGCTAGATTCAATGATTCACGATGGTTTGTGGGATGTTTACAATGATGAACACATGGGATGTACTGGTGAAACTATTGCCCGTGAATGTGGCATATCTAGGGAGGATGCAGATGCATTTGCCATTAGTAGCCAGCAAAAAGCAACAAGCGCCCGGGATCAAGGTTTTTTTAACTGGGAAATCACTCCAGTCAGTATCCCAATAAGCAAGAGGGAGCCGATTCTTGTTGACTCGGATGAAGGAATTCGAAGCGACACAAATGCTGAAGGTTTATCTCGACTGCGGCCTGCTTTTGATCTAGATGGTGTCGTAACCGCGGGCAATGCAAGTACCCTCAATGACGGTGCATCAGCAGTAATGGTTTGCTCTTCGGAATTTGCATCAAAACACAATCTCAAGAGTCTAGTCCGAATTGTTGATTATACAACATCAGGTGTTGAACCAGCCCGTGTCATGTATGCACCTGTTCCTGCGATTCATAGCCTCTTGGACAATCAAGGCCTCTCCGTCCTTGATGTAGATCTATATGAGCACAATGAGGCCTTTGCAACCGCAAGTTGTGCAATTGTCAAAGAAATTGGGATCCCGATGGACCGCTTCAATGTGCATGGCGGTGCCATAAGTCTTGGTCATCCCCTAGGTGCTAGTGGGACTAGGTGTTTAACCACACTAATCGGCGCAATGCGGCAACAAGGTGCATTGAAGGGGTTAGTCACCCTCTGCCTTGGTGGTGGGAATGCAGTTGCAATGCTTGTTGAACAGTGCTAGGATTACTCTTCTTCCTCATATCTCATCAGCCCAAAATCCTCAAGATTGAGTTTTGATGCGGGGAGATGTCCTAGAATTTCTTCAACTGGGATGCCAGTACCTCTACTAATTCGGTTTGCAACATCTGACGCCTTTTCCGTACCTACAGTGACTTTCCCCCACCTTTTGCAATGCAGTCGTACAAATTTCTCAGAACCAGGAATTAATATGAGGTCTCGGCCGATACGTGCTAATCCTAGTGCAATGTATGAACTAGGATTCCTATACCAAGTGCGCTGTCCCCGAATTACAAAAGCCCCTCTTCCAAGTGCCTCTCCAGTTTCAGTACGTTTGGAAACTTGTCCCGGTTCTGCGTGAAATGCTTGTGTTCGTCCCACTCCCCAAGCACGCGACCATGATGTTGCAAAGATGGCAGCTTCAGTTAATTCATCATTTCTGATTTCTGAAGCTTCTTCAAAAATATCAAATTCAGTGATCCCTAGTTCATCTTGTCCCTTTGCACGGATGTGCAATGATCGAAGTAGACTGCAAGATGGTGCTCCATGGACATCTGCATGAAAGTATAAATCTCCTGCTTTGAGGTGTTTTTTGACGATTGCATCATTCCCTTTTGCATTTCGTCCTCCCAAAAAGATTCTTCCATTCCCGATGGCGGCCCACCGGTGGCGTTCAAACCATAATCTGTTTTTTCTCACAGAACGCCTTGGTGAGTGGTTCATCCTCACGGCATCTTTCCGTCGCTTCTTGCTTTCAGTCAGTTTCAGGGCAGACTCAGCCCCATCTCTCTTCTTTCGCAAGCGTTTTACGACCTTGAAGAGTTGGTCCGAGGATGCCCAAGCAGAAATTTGAAGGTTGAGGTTTATGGGTGCTCCCGATGGCCGATTGTTTTCATCCGGCAACCGTATTTTCGCATGTTTTTTTGCAGGGTCGATCGCTTCAATCCAAGGAATTGAATCTATGTTAGTGGACACAGACTCCCATCCATCTTCATTTGCAGCTGTGAGGATCTCCATCCTCAGAGTTTCAACCCATTCTGTTTTTTCTTTGAGGGTCCGTGCCTCTTTCATCTTCTGCTCGATTTTCTTTTCGAATGCTTCTATTGCATTTTTTTGCTGTATTCTCCTGCGCTCCCAAGGGTCTGAGTTCCTATTGCCTACTACTGAATGATCTTGGCTTTCATACCCAATTGGTGGTAAGGCTGCATCAACGGCGTCAGATAGGTATTCTATCTCTAATTCATTCTCCTGTGAATCCGGTTTGACTAAATGTATTGTGCATTCCATAGATATAGAATGGGGTTCTGTGGTCGATATTTTAGAGTCATTCGATGATGTGATCCACACGGGCGCACTGGAGGTGGCGGCGTCAAGAAGTTCTGTCAAAGTATCTGTGATGCGTTTCGAGAGTTCAAGGCTCAATTCTTCAGTGGCATGATTGTGGTTGATCCCACAACGATTTAGGACCATCCTCGAGATAGGCCCGCCAACTCCAATGACGGATGCGAATGTCCGAACAATAGGGCCTGTGGCTTCGGCGAGTGCGTCTCGAAATGCCTTTGCACTCAATCCTTCAATGGCTCCACGTTCGGGGGGGAGGTCATAGGTGGCGCCACCCTTAAGCAGCCTTTTGGTGTATTTTGCATGCGTAAGTGGCCGTAGAATGATTCCTTCTTGATCGACTAATATGACATTTCCATCTCCGAATGCCTCAATGATTAGTTCATTTTTCCCGCGCCCAGACTCAAATTCAAGTATCAAAATCCTATCAAATCCATGTTGGCGGATCGAAATAAGTCTTGCATTTGAGAGGTTTTTCCTCAGATACATTGCGAATGGAGATGGTTGGGATGGCATTTTACCCACCCGAGTTGACTTGTGTATCCAACCACCTAGGCGCACAACTAGATCTATGCTTCCTTTACCCTTCAGGTGAAATCTGAGTATCAAATCCTCTTTGGATGATTGGTATGCCTTCCTAAAGCGTGCGCTGACAAGTGTTTGTAATTCATGTGATATTCGTCGTAAATCGAGTGATGTCATGGATGTACGCATAATCTCACTTCCTGTACCATTTCTCAAAACGGGTCTGGACAAACTCACTTCTGAGGAGCGAAGAGAGGTGGCTTTTTGTTTGTGCGCATGCTAATGCTGGTGGTGCGCTGGGCGTGTCTGAATAGGCGTTCACAGCAATTTCGATTAACGTGGCCCCCTCTTTTGGAATTGAATCAAGTATCATTTTTTCTCGCTTTAATCGATGTGCGATTGTGCCCTCAATTTTTTGTTTTAGCTCTCCAATCACTGGCCCATGTGCTGGAAATCCCAAATGTGGGTCTAGATCAGCCAATCGCTGAAGTTGAGCTAGATAAACTTCCATGATCCCTCCATGCTCTGGGATCAGTATTGTTCCCGCACCTGCTAGCATGTCCCCGAGTATTAGCCCCGCATTTCCGATTAGGCAGATATGCCCTGGGCAATGGCCAGGAGTGACTAGAACTTTCCACTGGATTTTTTCTTCACCCTTGAGAATGATGATTTCTGCATCTTCTAGGTACTTGTCAATGCTGATCTTTGCAAAATCTGCAGTTTCCCGTGTCCCCCAAATGGGGGCAGGTATAATTTCCTGTAATCTAGATATATTTCCAATATGGTCACTGTGTCCATGCGTGAATAGGTGGGCAATGATCTCTCCTCCGGTGGCTTCATGCTTGCGTACCGCTTCTTCTATCGATGAAATTCCATCTTCATCACGTGCGGCCGGATCGATTAGGATCGCTTGACCTTGTGGACTTGAAACTAGGTACGCATTGGTATGTGTGGCTGGAGGTAGGGTTGCAGTTCGTACAGGAATCACCTCGACTCCATGTGCAAATAAAATGGGGCTTGATTCACCAGCGTTCGGAATAGAGGGAATCAATTTGGAGGAATGGCTGAATGATTGAAGAATCACAATTACAGGGGGGGGGATTCGAAATTCGTGTCTCTTCCAGCCAGTAATCCATTCAGATGGTAATGCCCACTTAAATGCTGAAAACTCACCTTCAGCAAGAAGTGAGGGGTCTGTATTGTGGTCCAAATGAAGGTGAAACCACTTGTTTGCAAACCGGATTGGAGATATTGGGGGAGTTGTTCGTTCAGCAAAGTTCCTGAAACGTGCTAATTTAAGGGGTATGTGTTCGCTTCTAATCAAGTCTACCCAAAGGCTTGGTCTCTTTTCAATCTCCTTTCGCTCTTCAGGTGGACTCAGGCTTAGGCCAGAATTGTGCGGGCTCCAGCCAGTTTCTTCCAACAATTCTCTCGCAGCACATACTCTAGCTGCCCCCCATTCATCTAATGGATCAATCTGATCTGCAAATAATCGGTCTTCTTTTCTCACCCCTCCGCCTGGAAATGCCCAAAATGTTGGAAAGAATGTCATGGTGGATTGCCGTTGGCAAAGGAGAATTTCAAGCCCCATTTCTGAGTCACGAGTCACTAGGACTGCAGCTGAATCTCTGACTCTTGTTTCAGGGCTGATTAACCCCTCCAGTGGCTCTGACATTATACTACCCACTAGCGCCGCGTTCAAGAGTCGGTCGATGCTAGCCTTGGTTTGTGAGTCGGCATGACCCCCTCAAGCCCTTAAGGGATGAGATGGAACGTGTTGCGGAAAAAAAGCGCCATCGGCAGCGTCGCCTGCGGATTGGTGCCTCTTGGCTAACTGCTTTCATGTTGATTAGCGCTTTAGTGCGCTCCTTGGCGATTCGTGTTTGAATTGTGATTGAATTGAAATATCGTTTAGGTATGGGCAGATCCGCAGCCCCTTAGTGTAGCGGTCCATCATATGGGACTCTGGATCCCATGACCTCGGTTCAAATCCGAGAGGGGCTACTCCCTTCAAAAGTCACTTTTACCGTCTCAAGTCCGCCAAAATGCGTTGTAATACGTCGGGTCCAGGGCGCATCTCTTCAGGCGTCAAATCAATGAGCGCCTTCTCCGAAGAAATCCCAAGCTGGTCTACTAATGTCCGTTTTGTGGTGTCCAAGTGCAGTAGGCCAGTTACATGATTTCCTGCTTCTCCTGCCTCGTGTAGGAGGCGAAGTGCATTTCCCTTATCACTAGGGTCGTGGTCCTCATCGACCTTTTCCAAGCGAATCGAAGACCCATCATGCAATTGTATATCTCGATACTCGCCGGGTGGGATCTCAATTGATTCTGGAGCAGGAGCGGGAGGAATATAGCCGATTGTGTGCAATTCTGCTTCATGTGCTTTAACGTATGAGTATGAGTGCATTGATTCATCATTGTTGGCAAATGTTACACAAGGGCTGATGACATCGACAAGTGCAAATCCTCTGTGGGATAGTGCGGCTTGAAGAAGGCTGGTTAAACTCTTCTTTGCACCTGAGAAGGCACGTGCAACAAATGTTCCTCCTAAGTGAATTGCCATTGCGCAAAGATCGATTGGCTGGTGCTCATTTGGACCCCCTTTTTTCTTTTTTGACCCTTTTTCAGCGGTGGCGGAATATTGTCCCTTGGTTAATCCGTATACTCCATTATTTTCGACAATATATACCATGTCGACATTTCTCCTGATTGCATGAATGAATTGACCAATTCCAATCGAGGCACTATCTCCATCACCTGATACACCTAGTGTAATTAATTCAGAATTGACTACGGATGCCCCCGTCGTAACACTTGGCATACGCCCATGGACTGTGTTGAATCCATGGCTTTTACCAAGAAAATATGCGGGCGTTTTTGAAGAGCATCCAATTCCAGACATTTTGGCAATTGAAGCGGGATTGATGCCATTTTCCCAACATGCATCTACAATGCATGAGGTGATTTGGTTGTGTCCGCACCCAGGGCATAGTGTCGATGTACCTCCCTGATAATCGACCTTTGGCAAATCAATTAGATTGAGTTTGATAATTTTCTTTTCACTCATGTATCCACCTCCATGTTCTCCCACCTTTCAAATTCCTTGATGATTTCTTCTGCATACAAATGAGCTCGGGGTGGGAATCCATCAGAATATGCTACTGAATGAACACGCGGTACTAATTCAATGGGGAGTTCTTTTCTCAAAATACCATATAGCTGCCCATCTCGGTTCAATTCAAGAACAATTACTCGTTCATGTCGGCGTACAAAATCTTCCACTTCAGGGTGCAGTGGGAGTGCTCGGACTCGACATTGCGATACTTTGCATCCGGTGGATTCAATGATGTCATCGATTTCTTGAATTGTACTCTCCATCGAGCCGAAATGGATGATCCCATATTCCAATTCTTCTTCTTCTCTTAGTATAGGTGGCGGAAGCTGGGTGCGCGCTCCATCAATCTTACGACGAAGTCGTTCCATATTTGCTCGATAGACCTGTGGTTCTTCTGAATAGACCCCATCTTCATCACGCCCGGTGCCTCGTGCCAAATATGGCTCAAGTCCAGATCCAGGGAGTGTACGATATGGGATACCATCACCATCAACATCGCGGTATCGGCCATAATTTGGTATTGCGGATAATGCATCTTCGCTACGGACTACTTTCCCTCTGTCGAGTGGCGTATCTGGATAAGGGAGGTCCTTTGCAGACCACTTGTTCATGCCTAAGTCCAAATCTGATAAGCCAAAAACAAGTGTTTGGTAGCGCTCAGCATAATCAAATGCTTTCCACGCGAATTCGAAGCATTCTTCGATTGTTCCAGGAATTAAGACAATATGTTGTGTATCGCCATGACTTGCTTCATAGACAAGGGATAAATCAGCTTGCTGAGTTCGTGTTGGTAGGCCTGTTGATGGTCCCACACGCGCAACATTCCATATTACGGAAGGAACTTCACAGAAATATGCTAATCCAATGAATTCAGACATTAATGAGACACCTGCTCCACTGGTGCATGTCATGGCCCTAGCACCAGCCCATCCAGCACCAATTACCATGCCAATTGCTGCCAATTCATCCTCGGCCTGTATGACGGCACATGTATGCTCTCCATTTTCGTTTGTACGTATTTTTGGAATCCAAGATATCATTGATTCGGCTACCGATGAGGATGGAGTGATTGGATACCATGACAGTAATGTTGCTCCTCCAAATAATGCGCCAAGAGCAACGGCTTCATTTCCTTCAAACATGAATTCATCGTCATCGAGGTCCCGTACTTCGATTCTATAAGGGTTCAATTTTTTGTCGAAGTGCTCTGCTGCATATGCTTTTCCTTCTCTTATTGCGTCTTTATTCAATTCGATTGCAGATTCTTTTCCCTTAAACTGTCCTTGAATTGCTTGTCCGATGATTTCTTCATCGAGGCCAAGAAGATGGGATAATGCTCCAACATAAACGACGTTGGCTAACATGCGTGCTAATTTTGGGTGAATTTTTCTCGCAATTGAGGTCATTGGTATCTCGTAGTGGATGATGTCATCACGATCAACCTCCATTTTAACATCTGAATTGGTAAGCACGATCGTTCCCGGTTCAACTTCCTCAAGGTCCCTTTGCCATGTTGCTGGATTCAGCATGATTACGATTTGAGTTGTATCTGCAGGCGCTTGATAATTTTGGTCTGAGACGCGGATTAGATACCAAGTAGGTAATCCAGATATATTTGAGGGGAATAGATTCTTGCCACTTACACATACTCCCATGTCGAAAAGAGTTTGCAAAAGAATAAGGTTTGCTGATTGCGAGCCGGTCCCATTCGCTGTAGCAATTCGGATTTGAAGATCATTGATCACTGGCTCCATGCTGGTCCCTGAATATCCCTGCCCATCCATCAAGGATTTGATGCTTTGGCTCAATTGGTGAGTCTTTTGGTCCCGACACCTTCTTCCACGCCTTGGCGGTGGCCTCTTCCAATGGATGCTGGCAGTGTCGAAAAGCGCCTCGATCGAATTGCCCGAATGCTTGAGAAGGATGAACCGGCCAAAGCCCTTGAAGAG
>CAYMED010000002.1:0-136429 GCA_964389655.1 uncultured Candidatus Poseidoniales archaeon | reverse complement strand
GAAATATAATTCTGAGCCCAAAGCCACAAGATCAGAAATAGTGTATGGGGAATCCAGTTCTTCGACAATCACAGTCCCCTCGGACGTCCCATCAGTTTTCCATAATTCGAAATTTGAGGATATTGTCTTTTGTGCACTGAAATATAATGTGTTTGCTACGGCACCTGAATACCTTGACATGATGTCTTTCAGCATTGTCGTGCCTTCAGCAGTTCCATTACTTTTCCACAAATACCCTGCCATCCCATCATCATAGCCTGTGAAATAAAGTGAATTGCCAGCCGTGACAAAGTATCCCGGTCCAGTACCTTCGTCAATCCAAGTACCAAGATCTTTGACCTTCTTAGCACCCTCATCACATGAATCAGAACCCATCATACTAACTGCTGTAGTAACAACTCTTGCTTGGGGGTTTGGATTCTGCACGCCATTAAATTGGTCTACATAGGCTGTAGTTTCAATATACCATGTGAAGGAATGAGCAGTCTGAATTTGTGCTGATACTGTGATTGTAACAGTAAACTGTTTTGTAGCCCCAGACCCAACAACGATGCTCTCTGGAGCATCAACTGACAACCCACTTTGATTTCCATTGTTCTCGATCCTTACGGTCTCAGCATAGCCAGTTGGATTATACAAAGAGCATGAGTTCTGGACCCAAGAATTATTTCGAGAATCTATTGCGAGTGAAGATGAATCACATAAAAGACTTACATCAGGTGATGGGCTAACTTGTGCTGTTGCTGATGTGATAATTGAGGAAATTAGGACCAAAGCAGCCAGTAAGCAACGATATTTGGTACTCATGAGATCTAGGGAGAAGGTAATGTTTTATCATCCTCTCCCCTCTCAATCCTGCCGTTTGATTTGGACATCCAATGCATCCAAATTGAACACATCAACATCTAGGTGGAATGGTTCAGAATCAGCATATAGACTGGCGACATCAATCCCAAATAAGCCGTCCATGACAGGCTTTAGTTTCACACTTGATTTGGCCCACAGACCAACAACTCCACGTTTCTTTTTCCGCTGATGATTTAGCAACATGGCTGCAATTTGAATCAGTCCCTGTACGCCATCAATAATTTCCTGGGTCGCAAAACCCTTGAGAGATTTCCAAAGATCTTCCCAATCTTCATGTGCATGCCAAAAACGACCTGAATTGAAATTATCAATTCCCGCCTGGCCCCAAATTTCCTGTTGTTCAGATAATTCCATGCAACCGCCTTGTGTCTTCGAAACAACACTACCCATGCGACACCCGTCGTTTCAAAGGGTACCCACTTTAATGCAGGCATTGTATGGGGGCCCCCTTTGTATCAAAAAGCGGCTCAAACTTTATTCCTTAGCAATAAGTAGAAGCGAATATGGTAGAAATTGAATGCCCTCATTGTGATGAAGGCATTGAGTTAGATGACGATGATTTTGGATTGTTTGAATGCCCATTTTGCGAAGAGGAATTCGAATGGAATCGTGAAAGCACCCATGCCCATGAGGAATTATTCAGGCAGTGGGATTTTTGGATTGGTTCACTTGTTCCCTTTCTAACTACATGCTTGGGCCTGTTCGTTTCGTTTGTTGCCGTAGGTGATGCCTGGGATTTCATCGCTTGGGCGGTGATTTCCATATTGCTTTGGCCGATAGTAGCTATTGGAATCGGAATTTACGGATTTATCAAAATGCGGAGGTCATTGTGGCTTGGCGCAGCTACATCGCTAGCAATATATCCCGTCCTGCTAGTATGCCTAGTGGTTCTGGTTGTTATGCGTTAGGCACAGATAAGTGTGCACAGATTACAGGATCAGGGAACAATACATCTACAATGGGTGTGTCTGGAATGGGCACCACCTTTATCATACAAAACATTGACATTTCTGTTGATAATCGAAGAGATAGGCCCGAAGAGCAGTATACACAAGGGCCTATCTGAATACCCATATGAATGGATTTTTTGTTTGATTGGGCTTTGAGTGGGCCATTCGTATCGCTAAGCAATCGTTTGGCTCGCTGATTACGACCGAGATTCATGTCTCTGAGCGCTTCACAAGACAAATCAACAAGCAAGGCTCTTACTTTGTTGATGATAAAATAGTGGTCCGCGCTCCCGGACTTGAACCGGGGACCCCCTGATGGCCGCCTTTACACGTGCCGTGTTATGCGTTCCAGTCTACAGTCAGGTGCTCTACCAACTGAGCTAAGCGCGGTGACTCGTCGATTGGCGACTTGCTCTTCACGCTTGCGACGTATTCCACCCGCCGAAATCGTCCATCCGGACGATCAAAAATAAGGCGAAATCGTAGTCCTCGCGTGCGTATTCAGGATGAACGGTTATAGCCTCTAGATCATCGCTCCGTCAACTTTGGGTGATGCGTCATGCCAATTCGCGACGAGATGGATCATGTCCCCTCGATGGGCGATGAAAATTCCATCATCAATGAAGTTCGCAAAGATATTGGAGCCATGCCAACTGCACTTCTAAATGATGAATTAACCCGATTTGGCGTCCCAGACCCACGGATACTCATTGTTGGTTGTGGGGGATCTGGAAACAACACCATGCAACGCATCAGCCATCTCGGGGTTGAAGGCGCCGTTACTGTTGCCGTCAACACCGATAAGCAACAACTCGATCATGCGGATGCACAACAAAAACTGCTTGTTGGCAAGCATATCACAAGAGGGCTTGGGGCAGGGGGTGATCCCTCCATTGGCCGACGCTGTGCGGAAGCGGGACGCAGTGTGGTTCGAAGAATTGTATCGGGGTCATCACTGGTGTTCATCTGCACGGGCCTCGGAGGAGGATCTGGAACCGGAATTGCCCCTGTGGTCGCAGAAGAAGCCAAGGCTGCCGGTGCGCTTGTGGTCGCAATCGTTACGACCCCATTCCATGTGGAAAAGCGACAACGCATGACTCGGGCTCTCGAGGGCCTCACCACGCTTCGAAAAGTCACCGATGCAACGCTCGTCCTAGACAACAACCGGCTGCTGACATATGTCCCAAATCTTCCACTTGAAGAGGCTTTCAGCATCCTCGATCAACTGATCGCCGAGATTGTCAAAGGCATCACAGAGACCATTACACTTCCAAGTCTGATCAATCTTGATTTTGCAGATGTACGCACGATTTTAGGAAAGGGTGGAGTTACCATGATGATGTATGGGGAATCGGACCAAGGACCTTCTGAAGTCGTGGCAGAAGCCCTGCACCACCCCTTATTGGATATTGACATTGAAGGAGCCACGGGCGCATTGATCCACGTTACTGGAGGCCCCTACATGACTCTTGAAGAAGCGAGCATGGTGGTTGAATTGATGACGGAGAAAATCAGCGAAGATGCAAATGTAATCTTTGGTGCACGTCAAGACCCTGATTTCGGAAATACCATCAAAATCATGGCCATCATGACGGGTGTTGGCGGCAATGCAGCGCGTGATGTATCCCTTTCTGCAAATCGATTGGGCGAAGTTCTCAACATCGCACGAGAACGAATGGGGCGCTCAGGCAGCAGCGGAATTCACAAATTTGAGTGATGCCCATTTCTCCGGCGCGTTCTTGAACTCCGGCTGCCACCCATAAATGATGAAATCCCGCGCCATCGCGCTGATCACCCTTGTATTGCTTGTTGGAGCGCCTCTTGCATCGCCCACTATCGGCGCACAGGACTCAACAGCAGATGACCCAAGACAGCCTTCTTTAAATTCAACGAAGATGTTTCTGTTCGGCGTCGATTCGGGCGCTGATTTTTGGGCCCATTTCAACGACACAGATGAGGAATCTTCCGGTTCATATGAGGAAACGGCTACTGGAAACTCACAGCTCGCCATTGACATTGAATTGGCGATGAGGCCAGAATTGGCGACCAATTTTGTCCTTGACCCGAATGGAACCATCACGGGATCAATCACCATGGATCTAAATTTTGATGCGGACAATGACAATCAAGGCGTCATTGAACCTTTGACCATCACGCTGACTTCTGGAAGCAAAGAAATTGGCGAGCAAGTCTATGAAGCCCTCACAACGGGCCAGAAAGCCTACGTCTTTGACTTCAACGTAACTCAAGAAAGTGATGTATTTGATCAGTGGATGGCAGGAACGGACAACCCCACCATCCGGATCCAAGTCACGCTTCAGGGCACTAGTGGTATGCTTATACTCCTAGATGATCCAGCGTCCTTTTCCCTCACTTTTGGATCCACCTCAAATGTTGATTTCCCCATCACCGTCGAATCCGAAGATGCCTCGATCTTTGAAGAAGCCGCCGTGGTGGATGAATCCGGTGGTCTGGGATGGCTGTGGGCTACCCTTGGAGTGATCGGAATCATTGTCTTAGCATTGGGTGGGCTGCATGGCGCTGCCATCGCATCTGTTGGAAAAGCCGGCCTTGAAGGGGAAGATGAAGATTACTGGTCTCAGCGCGTCAAAACAGTTCCTGTAATGGGACCCATTAGTTGGTTCACGGGTGGCGGTGGAGAAGAATCCGAAGATTGACCGCGGGTGATTCTTTGGAGATTCGATGGATCGAAGCAGCAACGCTCCTCGAAGAGTTGTCAAGTGACTCCCCCCCTTGTGTCATTGATGTTCGTGAACCCGCAGAATGGGCAAGTGGAACTGGCGTGATTGAAGGTGCAGAATTGCTTCCATTGACACAAGGAGTGACTTGGTTTGAGCAATTAAAAACCCGGGTTAGTGATCGCCTTGTCATTACTTGCCGTACAGATCAGCGCTCATCAATGGTGGCCCGAGCACTTACTGAAAATGGACATCCCGATGTCCGCGTACTCTCCAAGGGAATGAAACATTGGTCAAAAGTAGGCCATCCCGTCGTCAAGCAGTGATGTGAAAAAAATTAGTTTCCATTTGTTGTAGGGGAAGATGAACAGATCTGGTTTTGATCAAGCAACTGGTCGATCACCGGGCCAATTTCAGTGATCCGATTCATCGAGTAATAGTGGAGGTCCGGGACGCCTTCTTCTGAGAGTTCACACGACATTTCAAAGGCGTGCTGAATGCCCACTTCTTTCTGCGATTCTGCATCCCCCGCATCGGAAAGCCTTTGTTTAACGTCTTCAGGAATGTAGACGTGGAAAATCCGAGAAAGGGCCTCAGCCTGCTTTTTCGAAGATAGCACCTTGAGCCCCGGAACGATTGGCACATCGATTCCCGCTTCTCGACACGTGTCGACAAAGGAGAGATAGCGGTGCGTGTCGAAGACCATCTGCGTGACGATATAATCCCCTCCCGCCTCAACTTTATTGGCTAGATTCTGGATGTCATCCTGCATATCTAATGCTTCATGATGTTTATCGGGATATCCAGCAACTCCAATGCAGAAATTTGTTGCAACCGGTTTTTCGACCGAATCAATATATTCTGCCTTATTCATATTCACAATTTGTCGAACGAGTTCATTTGCGTGGTTGTGCCCATCAGCATCTGCTTCAAACCGGTCATTTCCCGGTGCTGGGTCCCCTCGCAGGGCCAGCACATTCTCAAGGCCTAAATAATCTAGATCAAGAAGGAAATCCTCCGTATCTGATTTGGAAAACCCCCCACAGATGACGTGGGGAAGCACTTCTGCATGATGGCGGAACTTCATCGCTGCACAAACTCCAATTGAGCCTGGCTTTTTTCGATTCCAAGATATCTGTTCAATCCCATCAATGACTTTCTTCTTAATGTGGGCTTGATGATATGTTACGCTCACAAATGAAGGCCCTCTCGGCATCAACCGATCCATCATTTCATCCACGCGTGAAAGGCCATCTCCGCGATTTGGGGGGAGAATTTCGACTGAGAAAGGTGTTTTTCCCCCTTCGTGGCAAAACTTGTCAGTGATGTGGATAGGCTCCCCTCCCGATGCGAAGCGAAGGGATCAGTGCTGTCAATCCTTCGATGGGGTTGTGTCTTCTAGTTCCATATCAAATGAAAATTTACGAAGGAGGGTATAGTTCATGACTACAGAAGCACCCACAGATACAACCCAAGCGAGTTGGTAATGGAAACCTTGGATCTCAACCATGATGTAATTTATCACAGTACTGAGGACCAATGTACCCGAATAGGCAATGTATGCACGTCTCAAACTAGAACCATAATGCCTCCTATTTCCTTGAAAGGTGAACGCCCAATGCATGCCGTGCTGCTGCGAGATGCCAATGAGGTATCCGATTAACCATGACGATGTTGCCCTATAATCATCAATTGGATTCAAGAGATAGATGGTGTTGTAAATCAGCCATCCAATGAGAACTCCAAATCCCCCTACAATGATAAAACGGACTTTTTCAGGTAGGGCATCAAAACGCGCTCGTAGTGTTTGCACGGGATCACCTATAGTGCGTGTCGATCCATTCACGATATGCGCCAGTCCGGACAGAATCAACCCAGTCCGTGCGTTCTTGATACCAACTTACGGTTTCCTCAATCCCGTGTTTCCATGCGGTTTTAGGAGACCAAGAGAAACGATGTGCCATTTTCTCAAAGCCCATGGCATATCGCCGGTCGTGCCCTGGTCGATCACGTACGTGCTCGATTTGTTCTTTTGATGCACCGGTAAGTTCGATGATTTTGTGCACGATTTCGATATTTGGGATTTCATTATCAGCCCCCATATTGAACACCTCCCCAAATTCGATGTTGTCGTCCATGATTGCTTCACACAGTGTCAAGATCCCATCCACGTGGTCGCTTACATGGATCCAGTCACGTATTTGCATTCCATCTCCATAGACAGGAAGTGATTTTCCTTCAAGTGCATTGAGTGTCATGAGAGGGATGAGTTTCTCGGGGAATTGATTTGGTCCATAATTGTTTGAGCATCTCGTAATCACTGCCGGAAGGTTATGGGTATGGGAAAACGCCCGAACTAAGAGGTCCGATGCTGCTTTTGTGGATGCATATGGGTTTCTCGGGTCCAATGATGTTGCTTCAGTGAAAGGCGGATCATTTGGCCCAAGTGAGCCGTAGACCTCATCCGTAGATACATGCACAAGGCGGATATCTGTGCCCTTTTTTCTGAGGTTATGGATGGCTTCAAGCACGGATCGAGTACCATCCACATTGGTTTTGACAAAGGGCTCAACCGAATCGATTGAGCGATCAACGTGACTTTCTGCAGCTAAATGAACAACCAAATCGATTTCATGCTCACTTAGAATTTCTTGGAAGCCTTCCTTTTCATTGATAGAAGCGTGAATGAACAGATATCTTTCATCTTCACTTAACCCTTCAAGGTTGCCCAAATGTCCTGAATATGTCAATGCGTCAAGATTGACAACACATTCGACATCCACGCGGTCCAGTGCTTGATGGACAAAGTGAGACCCTATGAATCCACAACCACCGGTGGCGAGAATTCGCATTTCATCCCTCAAGTCGTTCTCGTAGCCAAGGGCCAAAGCCCCATTCTTTCATCAAAGTTGATGATTCCAAGAGTGCATCACGCGTCCCACAGTCAGCCCAATATCCCTCAAAGCGAATGCCTCTGGCCATATCTCGTTCCATGTAAAACCGATTGATATCTGTAATCTCCAATTCACCACGCCTCGATGGGCCAACAACTTCAATGGATTCATCGATGAGATCAAACACGCGTGGGCTGTAGAAGTAGAGTCCAGTGACCGCAAGGTTTGAATCAGGGTCTCTTGGTTTTTCTGCCATATGCACGATGGCTCCATCTGAATCAACCCAAGCAATCCCGAATGATTCTGGATCATCCACTTCTTTCAAGAATAGATAGCACTCGCTACTATCGTCTTTCTCAAATTCTGCCAAATAAGGAGCCATATTTTCTGCAAACACATTATCACCTAAGATCACGGCAACGTTTCGTTCACCCACAAATCCCTTCGTGAGTTTTAGCGCATCTGCGATACCACCCGCGCGTTCCTGATAGGCGTAGTGAATTGAAATGCCAAATCTGTGCCCATCCCCTAGCAAATCAAAGAATGAGTTTCCAGAATGGCCACCCAGTACAACCATGACCTCTTCGATACCCATCCTTTGCAGACAGCCAAGCGATTTGCAGATCATTGGTTCGTCATAGACTGGAAGAAGATGCTTGTTGACCGACGTTGTCAAAGGCCGAAGACGTGTTCCCCATCCGCCTGCTAGCACCACCCCACACGTATTCATTGAGATAGTCGACTTCGGTTGAGATTTTGGCTATATCGGAAAGAGAAGCTCACGGGTAAATGGTTTAGAAATTATGAGGATCACAATCCAAAATTCGGGCTTGCGAGGTTAAAGGGGTATCAACCCCATTCAAAGCAATTTAATCACGAATCTTCAGATGCTTGAACAACAATTTCAACCGCTGAGTTGCGAGGCAGGGCGGCCACCTCAAAGGCTGCACGAGCGGGGGGTATTTCGACACCGTCTAGCCAAGACCCATACACTTCGTTCATGGCTCCAAAGTCATTGATATCCTTAAGTAAAACCTGTACGAAAGTCGCAGCGTGTTTGGAAGTCCCCGCTGACGCCAACAAGGCATCGACTTTGTCTAAACACGCTTGAGTTTGCTCAGAAACACCCCCTGCGTCCGGGGCAATTTGTCCAGCTAACCAAATGACACCACCGCTTTTTACCCCGGGGCTGTAAGGTCCAAAGACCTGCGCGCCTGTATCGATTCGCTCTTTTGCCATACCAGCCGGTGATCGACTAATATGATGATTATTCGCATGATTCATATTGACTGGTTAGGCCAAAGCCGATCAATACAGCACCCTTCGCACGGGCATGCAACCGAGCACATTCTGGGTGATTGATCACCCCGCACATGTGCATATTCTTGCAGCATCAATTTGCTCGGGCAGTGACCGTGATCGAATCATCGCCGTGGATCGCCCTGAAGTGCGAAATCTGCTGGATGATGAAAATTCACCCTTGCCTTTACGGCCACTGTTATGGGTTCCAAGACCCGCTGGATCCGGGGTGAACCGCTTTCAAAAAATTTGGATTGCTGGGAAAAGACTCCAGAAAGTAAAACGATGGATACGGACACATGAAAGGGGCGAGCGCATGGTTGCTGTCAATGCAGGAATTGATCTTGTTGCTGGAATGCGGGCGGGCATCGTAGAACGAATGGTGCTAGTTGATACAGAAATCGATGAAAAAAGCCTGCAACTCATTCGTAAGGCTGCCACTCATGTCATTGTACCATCCTATTGGCGAAAAGATCTCGATGGAGGATGGCTTAAGTCGATTGAACATCTAGACATCAAAGTCACGAGACATGATTTATTGCACCCTGAATTGCACATGAAAACGACACCATCATTCAAACAGGAAAGAAATTCAATCCTTGTTCGCCATCTGCACGGTGATGGAGGACATGATGACAACGAAATAGAACACATTGGAGACCTATTAACGAAAATGGACCGGCCGCTTGTTCAGTGGATTGAACGTGAGAAGATCGATCGACCGTGGAATGGCCCATATCGCGCATTAGCACATGCTGGCGTCATTTCACAATCGACAACTGTTGCTTGTGAGGCAGCAATACTTGGAATCCCAACTCTCCTTGTCAGTTCTGCGAAACGCGGTTTTATTGATGAAATAATTCTGCGGGGCGCGCCCCTTTGGCGCGTCAACGAGTACGACTTGTGGCTTGAAAAAGTGAATGTTGATTCCCAAAAACAGGAGGGATTCATTCAGTCAAATGATCTCGATAGCATCAGAATTATTCTTTCAGGGATTGCTGAATAAAAGTATAAAACTATGAAATTCACGAGTAGGATCATGTCTTATGAAAAACAACGCATGAAGCCCCTTCGTGTTCAAAGCGTCTCAATGGTTGCAGTGATGTTGTTAGCAATTTCAGCAACACTGGCCACGCCAGCCATTGCTTCGACGTCTGGTCGTGCATTTACAGGGAATGAGACGATCAACATCAACATGACCAAAACCGCGTACCAAGGAGATGAGTTATCCATCACAATTCCTGTGCAAGCAACTGGCTTGAACGCATCAGTAACGTATGACATCAATTGGTCACTTGGAAATGTATATCAGCATACATGGGGATCTTCACCATCTACTGTGTGGGGCTACAACGGGTCTGGAAATATTTCTGGAATTACAGGAGTAACTTCCTACTCATCAACCATCACCCTACCCATGCAAAATATGATGGTCGGTGCAAACGGAAGCAATCCCGGGTGGTCCTATAACAGAAGCAATAGCACTTACATCATAGTCGCCAAAATCACGGCAAAAGGTGTGGATGCAACGGGATGGACGTGGGCTGATTCAGAATTTACATACGGAGACGAGTCAGACATCAGATCTGTCCAACCATCCACTCCATCGTATCAATTGGGCAGCAACATCAGTTTGTGGGCACAATATGGTGGGATGCCTTACTATCTGACAACATCTGGTCGAAATTATACACACAGTTTAGTGGTCAAGGATTCAAGTGGAACCACCGTCCATACGCAAACGGATTCATTCGATTCACCGCTCAAATCCGGCGGTAACTATTACTGGTATCTTGATCCATTCAAACCTGTTGCTGAAGATACCTATACGGCAACGGTCAACTTATACAACAATAACATCAGCAGCGATCGTGGATCCAAAAGCATCACTTTTGATGTTGTAGATACGGGAATTATTGGAACGGAATTGATCCACATCAATATGTCTAAGACTGATTATCTAGGAAGTGAGATTGAGATCACGATCCCTGTGCGATTATATGGCCTAAATTCATCTGCTACGTATGACATCAATTGGTCACTTGGAAATGTATATCAGCATACATGGGGATCTTCACCATCTACTGTGTGGGGCTACAACGGGTCTGGAAATATTTCTGGAATTACAGGAGTAACTTCCTACTCATCAACCATCACCCTACCCATGCAAAATATGATGGTCGGTGCAAACGGAAGCAATCCCGGGTGGTCCTATAACAGAAGCAATAGCACTTACATCATAGTCGCCAAAATCACGGCAAAAGGTGTGGATGCAACGGGATGGACGTGGGCTGATTCAGAATTTACATACGGAGACGAGTCAGACATCAGATCTGTCCAACCATCCACTCCATCGTATCAATTGGGCAGCAACATCAGTTTGTGGGCACAATATGGTGGGATGCCTTACTATCTGACAACATCTGGTCGAAATTATACACACAGTTTAGTGGTCAAGGATTCAAGTGGAACCACCGTCCATACGCAAACGGATTCATTCGATTCACCGCTCAAATCCGGCGGTAACTATTACTGGTATCTTGATCCATTCAAACCTGTTGCTGAAGATACCTATACGGCAACGGTCAACTTATACAACAATAACATCAGCAGCGATCGTGGATCCAAAAGCATCACTTTTGATGTGATTACATTGGGGGCTGTTGATAATTCAACGATGGAAGTTACAATCGACCCATTCTCAAATGGGTCTGCAAAATTCACCTTTTTGATGCTTGAACAAGACCTAGGTGAGTGGTACGGTGTTAATTGGACCCTACTGAATGAAACTCAACGTACTGTGATTTCTTATGGAAATTTCTCTTGGATTAGCCTTACAATGGGATATCAATATACTTCATGGATAAATTTTCTAACGCCAGCAGGCTATTGCTTAAATGCAACACTTTTCGTAGGAGTTGGTGCTGATGATAATAAGTTGGAACAGAAAGAAAAGTGCTTTGAAATTTCACAAATCGATAATGACGGCGATGGTTATTTTGCAGATATGGATGATTGTGACGACGGTAGCCCGAACATCCACCCAGGGGCAATAGAGATTGCAAACGATGGAATCGATCAAGATTGCGACGGCTCTGATTTGATCATCCTAGATTCGGATGGTGATGGGGTCTCGGATGAGATGGACAATTGTTCTGGAACCCCCACCACAGAAACCGCTGATTTGACCGGTGATTGGATTGGTTGTTCACAACCACAGAAAGATGATGATGCAGATGGCGTCATCAACCGAGACGATGCATGTGCTGGATTTGATGATAAAGCAGATTATGATTCCGATTTGATACCAGACGGATGTGATTCTGATGATGATAATGATGGGGTTTTAGATGCGGCAGACCAGTGTCCGTTGACAGTCATCGGAACTCCTGTTTCCAGCGCCACGGGTTGCGCCTCATCGACAGCAGATGAAGATGGAGATGGGGTTATGGATGGTGGGGTTGACAAGGACAATTGTCCTGGAACCCCCACCACAGAAACCGCAGACGTAAGTGGAATATGGAGGGGATGTTCGGTCTCTCAAAAAGACACGGACTTAGATGGCGTCAAGGACATCTCAGATACAAAATGTCCTTCCACATCCGCTGGTTCAGCAGTCATCCTAGATGTATCATCAGCAGACTTGGGATGTGCCCAAAATGAACTCGATGATGACGGCGACGGGGTATTCAATACAGGTGATAATTGCACAAGTACACCAGCAGGTGAAACGGTCGACTTGACTGGTTTGATGCGCGGATGTTCACCATCACAGAAGGATAGCGACAATGATGGTATCAAAGATTCATTTGACCTCCTTTGCCCATCAACGCCCAGCGGAGACACTGTCAATTTAGCAGGCTGTGGTCCAAGTGAAAGAGACACGGATGGAGATGGATTTGTTGACTCCGTTGACCTGTGCCCACTCATTGAGGGAATTTCTGCACGCCTTGGTTGTCCAGCAAATTTCCCGCCAACCTGTGCTGTGTATACGGCACTAGAATCCCAAGGTATGGTCGTGCAAGGTGATGCCGTAATTCCTGCATTGAATATATCTAATCTACCACCAATTCCAGTTCCCCCAGGAAAATACTGGATCATTGCAAAATGTTCAGATCCTGAAGGGGGAACAATCAATGTTACCGTAAATGGGAATACAGATTCAGGAACAACGGTGGCCATCGGGGCGCTGATTGCAGTATCAGAAGATACGGATGCAGACGTTCCGATTTCAATTTTGTTTGATGATGGCGAGGAATTCCGAAATATTACAGTCAACGTACAACTTGGAGGAGACCTTGCAAGCAGCACAGGGGGACAAGCAACTGGTGGATTTGTGCCAGGGTTTGCGGGATTGCTAGCAATAATGAGTTTACTTGTAACTGCAATCTTGCATCGGAGTTATAGGCGTGAGCAAGAATACCCTTGAAGGACTCCAATGGTCCAGTCGTTTTTTAGATGAAACTCCAGGTGATAAGGAAATTGGCGGACTACCGCGCCAAATTCCGAATGCTTGCTGGTCACGAGTGAGTCCAACACTCCCCCCTTCACCTGAACTTCAACTTTGGTCTGATGAAATGGCAGATGAATTGGATATTGAACGCCCTGATGGAGAAATTCTTGGAGGTGGTAAAATCATAGAAGGCATGGATCCCTATGCGCAAAGATACGGTGGCCACCAATTTGGAAATTGGGCACACCAACTCGGTGATGGTAGGGCCATAACTTTGGGTGAGGTGCAAGGAAAGAATGGAATCTTGGAATTGCAGCTCAAAGGGGCCGGAAAAACCCCCTATTCACGATTTGCAGATGGTAAAGCGGTACTCCGTTCGTCCATACGAGAATTTCTCTGTAGTGAAGCGATGCACCATTTGGGTATACCCACCACTCGCGCATTGTCTTTGGTGACCACGGGAGAACCCGTGATTCGAGATGTCATGTATGATGGTAATCCAGAACTAGAACCCGGGGCGGTAGTATGTCGAGTCGCTCCAAGCTTTCTGAGATTCGGTAGTTATCAAATTCACACTATTTCAGGAGATGATTCAACATTGAAAATTCTCGTTGAACACACGGTCAAACACCATTTTCCAGACCATTATATCAATGACGATAATGGGAGAATATCGTGGTTGAAAGACATCGCTGAACAGACTGCGATCATGATTGCACATTGGATGCGCGTAGGCTTTGTCCACGGCGTCATGAATACAGATAATATGTCCATTCATGGATTGACCATAGATTATGGACCATACGGTTGGTTAGAAGATTTCAACCCTAGATGGACGCCCAATACAACCGATGCATCCACCCGACGATATCAGTATGGACAACAACCACAGATTGGGGCTTGGAATCTTGCGCGATTCCTCGAATCGATAGGGCCATTGATGGATAACAAGGATATGTTGTATGAAGTTCTTGAAACATATTATGGAACATTCGAACAACACAACAACATAATGTGGGCCGCAAAACTTGGTATTGATCAAATTACAGATCCCGATGAATCTCTCATTAGCGAATTAGTCACATTGTTACAAGAAGTTGAAAGCGATATGACCATATTTTTCCGACGACTGTGCCATATCGAATCTCCAGACATCATGTTCATGGAAGAGGCATTTTATGATTCATCAACAATTCCGATTGAGAGTTGGAACAATTGGTTGGAAAAATGGTGGTCTAGAACTGAAGGGATGCCAATTCGAGATGAAATGCGTAGTGCCAATCCAAAGTATGTACTTCGAAATTGGATGGCGCAATTAGCTATCGATGCGGCCGAAAAAGGAGATTATTCAGTTGCAGAAGAGTTGCACATTTTATTGAAGAATCCGTATGATGAACAATTCGAACTGGAAGAAAAATGGTTTCAGAAAAGACCCGAGTGGGCGAGAAATCGCGTGGGCTGCTCCATGCTATCTTGCTCAAGTTGAATCGCAAATTGTTCAATCGAGTTCTAAGGCTTCAATGATGATGCTTTTGTGATCAAATGCCCACTCACTGTCCTCAAATGAGAGAACGTCGTCAAGGTTCCACCATGCCGCTTCTGCAGCATCATCTCCCGGATTTGGAATCTGATTTTTACCAACTTCGACGCGGTGGATGATCGAGACAATGTGTTTTCTCGTATCTCGCCCGGGTGCGCCCCGAACAACGACAGGAGTTGGATTCCTACCCTCGATTCCGCACTCCTCCATCAATTCTCGTAGGACCGCATCTAGTGGGTCTTCCCCATAATCGACAAAACCGCCTGGAAGGGCTAATTTCCCCTGATCCGGATCGTGTCCACGACGAATGAGAAGAATGCGGGTTTGAGCGCTTGATTCATCGATGACAAGGGCATCTGCTGCAAGCGTGGGTGAAGTAAAACCGTCTGATTGGGGGAAAGGTAGCGATTTTCCTAGAGAATCGATCACACCCCCACAGGAAGAGCATTTTCGCGATAAGTCATCGCTTTTGCTCATGTGATCACGAACCAAATCGGCGCTGTCTGCGTTGGAAGTCTCGAATTGCTTTCAGGAAGTCTCGACGGCTAAAACGTGGCCAATAAACATCTGTGAAGTAAAGTTCAGCATAAGCAGCCTGCCAAAGAAGGAAATTTGAAATCCGCTCTTCACCACTGGTTCGAATAATCAAATCAGGATCTGGAAGGCCTTTGGTATAGAGGTTTGAGGCTACGGCCGCTTCATCGATTTCTTCAAGGGTTATTTCTCCAGCCGCATGTGAAGATGCAATCAATCTGATTGCTGAAAGGATTTCCTCTCGACTCCCATATGCAAGGCAAGTCGTGAAGATATTACGCTCGTATTCCTTGGTTGATTCGCATGCTTGGCTAACGGCATCCAAGACCCTTTGAGGCAAAAGTTCGAGATTGCCAACACATCGAATTTTTACCTGATTATTGTGGATTCGGGGATCATGGGTGAGGCTTGTAAATCCCTCCACATACAAATCAAACAGTTGTTCAAGTTCCTTCTCAGATCGGGTCTTCAAATTCTCTGTTGAAAGGGCATAGACTGTGAAGTGTGGGATATTGAATTCTAGGACCCAATCCATTACTTCTTCGAGTTTCTCCCTCCCTTTTCGATGGCCAATTTTCTCGGGGATGCTGGTTGACCAAGCAAATCTGCGATTTCCGTCCATAATAATCGCAACATGTTGGGGTAGATTCTCACTCCGCACCTCGCGCTCAAGTTTGTTGTCTAGGGCGGCTCCAAGCACATCTCCAATCCGCTCACTG
The DNA here is from genome assembly GCA_964389655.1 of uncultured Candidatus Poseidoniales archaeon. Classification (GTDB taxonomy): domain Archaea; phylum Thermoplasmatota; class Poseidoniia; order Poseidoniales; family CAYMED01; genus CAYMED01. Next base: position 120,474 of record CAYMED010000002.1, on the reverse strand, counting down.
ATCCCCCCCATATGCCTCCGGGAACGGTATCCCCACATAGCGATTGACATGGGGGCAATCAAAATTTGAGATCGATAAAAGTGATCAAAAGGGCAAAGGGCAAATAGGATGTGAATTGAAGAAGAATAACGGAGCCGACCACCATATGTCACGTGAGAAAGCAACGGCGACCCCCCGGTCAAGCATTGCATTACTCATCACAATCCTTCTTATTATGCCACTAGTAACCTCAGGTAACACGAGCACAGGGGTTCTCCAAGATGAAGAAGGGAAAAGTCCGGATCAACTTTGGTCCACGGATTATCAAGAAGATATCTTCCCTTGGGCTGAGAGGGGAGATGATCGGCTTCAATTCAAGGCATATCATGACTATTTCACGATGAAAGAGCGAATGATGAGATTGGCAGAGGATAACCCCGGATTTATCTCATTTCATGAAGGACTTCCCGGAGGAACGAATGCTCGCGGAGAAGAGCGAGGGTTACCTGATTTTCAAGGCCATTTCTACAAACATGCAAGCCCATGGGTGAAAATTACTGCCAATGTAGAGGGGGGAGAATACAACCCCTATGTAGGAGATCGAGGAAATTATGCAGACCGGCCCGATGTCATGCTAGTAGGAAATCACCACGCACGTGAATGGATGTCATATGAAGTTCCGATGTTGTTCCTTGAAACTGTGGCATATTATTATGGAAAGCCACCAATCGATAATGATGGGGATGGGAGAGAAGGTGAAGACTCATTTGGGGACACAAATAATGATGGGGAACTCGATGATGATGGAGATTGTTTGAGCCTCTCAAAAGAATTCAGAGATAGCAATGGGGATGGGAAGGAATGCGGCCCAGGTGACCATGGAGTCGATGAAGATTTCAAGGAACAATGGATCACTGATTTGGTCGATACTCGTGAAATATATCTCATACCCATGCTAAATGTAGATGGAAACCGGTACGACCGAGAAGTGTTCTGTGGAGAAGATGCTTGGAACTGTGATGAACCAGGTTGGAGGAAAAATCTGCGGGATAATACAGTAGAAGGGCGCTTGCCCTTGCCCGATCTTGATGAAGAGGTAAACTCTGGCTGTGACGGAGTCGACCTGAACCGAAATTACGAATTTGAATGGGGTGCCCCATTGGGGGCTACAGGGCCATTATTCCCTGGGGATTGTTATGCTGGAACTGGAGTCAACAATGATGTCTATAATGGACCACCAGATGGCCCTTTTGATGATGAAGATGGGGATGGGTTGTTCAATGAAGACGACGTTGATGATAACAACGATGATGGTGATGATGAGACTGATGAGGATCCGTTAGGGGGGAATACAGAGCCCGAAACAATGTTCATTCAAGATATGACGGAAATGAATGACGACAATGATGATGGGGCATCTGATTTCAAAGCAACTCTCACTTGGCATTCCTTCAGTGGACTCGTGCTTTGGCCTTGGGGTCACTGCACGGATTGTGCAGCAAAAGATGAAACCGAATTGATCTATCATGGCAACGTCATGGCGCAATACACGGGATATGAAGCAAAGCAGTCATCTGCGCTTTACCCAACTACTGGAGATTTTTGTGACTGGCATTATGGAGTCCATGATTCATTTTGCTATACAATTGAAATTGGAAATGCATTTCATGAGCACCCCGATGATATCGATCATTTGGCAGTACTCAATTTAGGTGTACCATTTTGGATGATTGAAATCTCAGACGACCCAGTAGGAAGAGCACAGAATGAAATCCAAGGTATGCCAAAAAATCAAACGATCATGTCACCAGATCATGTACCATTAAACCCAGGTCCAATCCCCATTGACATCTGTATTCACCCACTATTTCCATATTCCTCAAATGGAAATCTATCACACGTGATGTGGAGGTTCGTTCGGCCAAATCGAACTCAATCGGATTATGGCCCAAATGAGTGGTTTGAAACACCATGGGCGCACCAACATGTTGAAAAAATTGAAATGAAGAAGGAAAAATGTACCTTATTAAATGGAGAAAATGGGACTATTCTCCGTGGAAATATCCCGATTGAAGATGATCTATCTGGTGAATTGCATTACAAGGGAATGCTAGGAACACTTTCAGGAGCATTTCCATATACCTACCCAATGGGAGAAAAAGATGCGAAGGGCAACGGAATTGATTACTATGAAATTGTCATTCCTTATCGAGCACCCTATGGAAACACCATCATTGCATTTGCTATGTTCCTTGCAGTTGTCATCCTAGTTTGGGGGGGGCTTGGCATATCACTCAAAACGATGTTTAGTCTTGACGAAGAGGAACCAGAAGGGAGGGAGGATCTTTCTGAAGAAATCCATGATGAAGAATCAGATGAATTAGACAAGGAGCCAGTATCACTTCGGTATTCTGAGCGAACCTTAGAGCGGATCGCAACTACACACGGGTTAGAGGCCAGCGAATTAATCGATCACGCGCAAGAATTTGACACCGATGAAAATGGTTATCTCAATGCGACTGAATTGACCGCTGCTGCGAAATCTCTGAAAATCAGATTGGGGAAGCATGATGCTGATCTAGAAGCTGCACTTGATGAGGCTGCTTGAGGCGATCGAATGTCCAACTCATCCTCGGACCAATTTAGTGGAAGGTTGGGACTAATTTTCGCCACAATTGGGGCGGCAATTGGTACCGGTAATATCTGGAGATTTCCTAGAATGGTTGGAGCAAATGGGGGGGGTTCATTTTTGGTCCCTTGGCTGATATTCCTATTCGTTTGGTCCATACCTCTTGTGATTGCTGAATTCGCTATTGGTAAGCGCGCAAGAACTGGCACAGTGGGCTCGTTTCGAATATTTCTTGGAAAGAGGTTTGCATGGATGGGGCTTTGGACCGCTTGGATCTCAACTGCGATTGGATTCTATTATGCGGTTGTGGCTGGCTGGTGTTTGCGTTACTTTTTCTTTGGGGCAAGCGGAGAACTTTCAGCAGCATCAGACGTAGGTAGTGTTTGGAACGATTTTTTAATGTCAGGCACCCAAGTGGTTCTGTTTCAATTTCTAATTATTGGAATTACGCTTGCTGCAATTTGGCGCGGGGCAAAGGCGATTGAAAAAACAAACATCGCAATGATGACATCACTCTTCGTACTTTTATTCCTGGCATTAGGCCTTTCATTGTGGATGGATGGCAAAGATGGATCACTAGATGGAATGCTATACATGTTCACTGTTCGACCTGAATATTTAGCCAAGCCTGAAACTTGGATCAATGGGCTTTCCCAATCTGCTTGGTCATGTTCAGCCGGCATGGGAATGGCAATTACATATGCTGTTTATATGAGAAAAGACGAAGATATTACACTCAATGCCTTTACGATGGGTTTGGCAAATAATAGCATCTCAATTATAGCAGGAGTTACCGTGATGAGTGCAATCTTCGCAGCATCATTAGATCCAGTATCTACGGTGTCCGGGGGCTCTTCAGCAATCACATTCCTCGCTCTTCCAGAAGTATTCAATGCAGCGCCTGGAGGCGTAATTGGTTCTAGAATTCTCATTACAGTCTTCTTCTTGGCACTCACATTTGCAGCCCTTACATCTATGATTTCAACTGTAGAACTCACTGTGCGCAACCTTGTCGACCATGGCGTGGAACGAAATCGTGCTGTTCTTTTGACCAGTATTACGATATTCATATGCGGTATTCCTTCCGCACTTCTTGGAATCAAAATGGATAGTGATGGAATTGCGTTTCCAGAATTTCTAGAAGTTCAAGACCACATTTGGGGTTATGGCTTAATGTTCAGTGGTTTATTCATTGCATTTGCTATTTGGCGATATGGATGGGCTGTTTGGCGTTCAAGAGTTGCTGCGGGGGAGGCAGAAGATTCTGTGCGAGGGTGGTTAACTCATGGAGTTCCGGCATTTAGAGATGAATTTGTCAATACTGGAGATAACGACCTTTGGATTGGAAAATGGTGGGATTTCATCATGTACGTCTGTTTCCCATTCCTTTTCCTGATTCTAATGGGTTCATACTTCACCGACCTTCATGCCACTGCCCACGACCCTTGGAATCCATTCAACCCCCATGGCATCGCAATCATCCTATTCTTTTGGGGAGTCATTGGATTTGGGTTTATGCTGATCAATGGCCTATTTATCATTCGACATCCAGTATACAAGGGAGAAGGGAGATGGTGGAGTGGATTGCTCAATTGGGGGGATTGGGAACTTGTAGAAACAACACTGACTAGAAACGTCCCAGAAGGTGCTTCTGCTAGTATTGATACGCTCCCGGGTGGTTCTGATTCGGACGTGGTCAATCTTGGTGAAATGATAATTAATGGAGATATCAAGGATGCGGCACTGGTTGATGAAGATGTCAGCAGAGTTGTGAATGATGCATGAGATTATCCAAATTTAGCACCACATGCATGACAACTGTCAGCATCAAGGCTGACGATTGCACTACAGGATGGGCATGCTCCCTTCTCTGATTCCTCTACAACTTTCTTTTTGCGCGCTGCACGGCGTTTGGGCTTAGCTTTCTCTTTCCTTACTTTCGAAGTTTCTGTATCTAGTCCTGCAAATGAGGTTAAACTCTTGTCATCGAGAACCTCGTTTCCTGGAATCGCATGATCGGTCATAGCAGATCCAAGGACTACTTTGTCACCTGGCATCACACCCTCTTCACCCGTTATATCATACAAATTTCCACGAATTGCGGCATCTGATGCCGTAAATTCAACATCTTTATCCGACAAGGATTTCCTTTGATCTTTGTCCCCAAGGAATGAATCTAAGTCAGCTGCAGATTGTTGTTCGTGTTGTTCCAACAATGGAGAAATAATCTCTCCATCACTAGCCAATTCATCATCATCAATCTCTGCTTCTGCTGCGGCCACAAGTTCAGCCATTTGTTGCTCTGCAGATTCGAGTTCGTCATCCCACTTGGATTCGAAGTCTTCATCTGAGACCCCAAATGATTTTGTCGCTTGGTTAAAGTCGGCAGTTCCGATTACAATTTCTTGCTCTGTTTCATCTTCAAAGTTGTCTTCCTCAGATGCAATCTCTTCATCTATTACTTCAGGAGCGCGACGCTCTCTGTGTTCAAATCGGTCAATACGACGCTGATCAGTTCCACAATGAGGGCATATTTCCATAATATCAGGCACTTCTTCATCGCAACCAGCGCATGTATGGAAATTACTCATGGCTTCGCCAAGGTCGGAATAACAGTGCGGGCATGTAACTTCATCCCCTTCAATCTCACCAGTACAATAAGGACAATATTCGTAGATATCACGATCCACCTCGCGATCAGTATCACTAGTCAGTCGGATGGCAAGATAAAGAACCACACCGGCTAAAACCGTAATCATAGAAAGCATAACAATCGCAAGAGTGCGGCTTTTCTCTTGCTGAGCTGCAACTCCTAATGTACCTGAAATTGACTTCACTTTCTTCTCAAATGAGAGATAATCGCCAACAAGAGTGGCACTACTTGAGTGATACGTGATCAAAATAACCGAGCCTGCGTCAGAATCAGTTAATGTCAAGGGGCATTCAATCTCAAATTCATCATTTATTTCTGCTGCAGTAATGGTTGTTGATTTAATTGTCTCACCATCGCGGTGACAAGTAATTTCTGTTGTTCCTGCTTTCGAAAGGCGCGCTCGAAAATAGATTGTATAACTTTGACTTGGATCAAGAGAACCATCAGGATCCGGGGAGATACGCTCAGAGGTTGGGTCGAGAGAAACTTCAAATGGCGCTCGTATGGAAAGGGTGATTACTGCTAGATTATCGGTTGATATCCGATCTTGATTCGAAGCCGAAGGGGTCCAAGTTGCTTGAAACTGTGCATCTTCGATTTCGATAGATCCTGCTTGTATTGCAAATTCAGCAACTGCTGGAGAATATGGCTCGATCGAAACAGAACGACCAGGTAAAGATTTAGAGGATCCTTCCCAAGAAACAGTGATTATTCCATCAACAGGAACACCCCCTTCATTCTCAACTACAACCAGCCATCGGACATCGGTATTGGGAAGAACAGAATCTGTTTGTGTGGTTAGCAAACTAGCACTAATTTTTACATTTGGGCGGTTAAGAAAATCAATACGGGTCTCTGCTACATCATTGTTATTTTGCCCTTGATGGTCGCCTGCAATAATTTCCACATAGAATGCATGCTCGCCATCACCTAGAGAACCACTAGCAAGTAAATCATCATGGTCAAATTCAATTGAAAATGGCTGATTGGCACCAATACCATGGGGTACATTGACAACAACCGTCTTGAGCACCCCCAATTGATCGCTCCTCAGAGCAACTGTAACATTTGAACTGGCAGAGTCGTGATCGCGTTGGATGGATCCATTCACAATCCAAGGTCCTTCAACTGGATCTACTGCCGTTATCTTGGATTTTGACAAGGACAAGGCGTGATCGGCATGGGGGATTACAGAAAATTGCAGGGTCTGTGAGTTGTCCGACAAAATGGTCTCTGAAACTGTTAGGTCTGGGTCAACCACCAATACTGCCCGATAATTTCCAGCGGGTGGCGCAAATAGTCCAAGTGGTGCAATGCGGACTGTGGTATTATTTCCAGAATCAATACTTGGGAGGGAAACACGTTCACGACTGATTTCTGCACTAGAAATTGCATTTTCAATCACGAGTTCCACGGCAGAACTCGAAGCATTTGCATGTCCAGAATTTTCAACCGTTGCATTGAATGCTAGCAAATTGCTTTGGCGAATGGTAGTTGAATTATCCATTTCTGCGGATAAAATATGCAAATTAGGAGCGGCTGTAAGTGAAATTGTTTCAATGCCTTGGAAAGGTAAAGACCCATTCACTTTGATATCAACATAAACTGAAGGTTTGCCATCATTACCCCAAGGAATTGCGTTCCATACTTGCTCAACACTCTTGCTTTGGCCTTGATCTAAATTCAATAATTCAAGATCGCCCATTTGGTTCTCAGGTGATTTTGATTCACGATAAAGGCGAACTTCGATCCCAGATAGAGAAGAATCAATTTGATTCTCGATATTAACGCTTATTCGCGCATCTGTGCCTTCATAGACAATCGCATCTGTTGATACGCTCCACACGATGGGATCGGAAGATGCTTGGGCGGGAATTGGAAAGGTCGAAAGGAGGAAAAATGCCAAAATGAGAAGGGTCCGCGCGCCGTGCCTCTTTCGCTCCATGGCGTCGGACTGAACGGCGCCGACTTGAACCTCTCCTCTCAAAACCCGGGAAGTGTTCAAGTCATACGCAAGAAGTCTAGGGTCCGATACCGTGCGAACTTCAATCGCGACGCTTGCCGTTTGCTTGCTCATCTTGCCTGTTTTTGCAGCTGCAGACGGTGCTCGCGCAAGCCCATCCATCACAGCAGTCGATCTAGAAAATGGATCTGCAGATTGTACGTCGACAAGATCATGGATCTCCATTCCTGCATCCGGTGCCATTAACATCACATATGATGGAATCAATATTGTGCGCGCATCTCTATCAGGGCTTCCAAATGGTGGAACTGTTTCAGACGATGTGACGCCCCTTGAAAAGAAATTTACTTGGCAACCAGGAAATATACAGGAAACAACTGCAGACCTAACACTCACAGTAAGCAGTTTGGATGGAAATATAGATACTGCAGTGTGCCGGATTGGAATTGATCGAAGTGGGCCGCAAATCCAAAACCCGGCTATTTCACCAAATGAAGGGTGGGTACCAAACTCCTTGATCACGTGGACATCACTTGATGCCAGTGTTGTTGAAGTAGGAAGTGGGCTACAACAACTTGAAATTCAAGTCGGTGGAGATCAGAATTGGCAAGTTATTGGTACTTCAGGAAATGCACCTTTACCCGAGAGTGCGGTGGAAGTCGGTTTTCGCGCTACAGATCATGCTGGAAATGTAGGACCAACTTATCAAGTCGACCTTCTTGTAGACCGAACTGACCCGATTTCGGGTTTATGGCGCATCATCGATGAAATTCATGGGTCGAGAATTGGGCCAGTTCAAGTCTCGCTTTCTGCAAGAGATGATGGTGCGGGAGTCGATGAAATGAATTCGACAATCGAATATCGGTTTGATGCTGATGGTATCGACGCTGGAGAAAGTGGATGGATTTCAGTCAGTGGGGAAACGCTGACAAGAAATATTGGACCCACTATTTGGCGCACGCACGTGGGGGAATATCTTGCTTTACGGGCAACAATTCTCGATAAAGCAGGTAATTCAATTCAAACAACCCCATCCTTTTGGCCAGTACCACCTGGCTTGGATCTCTCGTGGGAAAATGCTAGTGTAGATCGTCTTGCCGTAATTCCGGGGTCAAAAGTATCAGTACATGCACGCCTTGTTACAAGTGAGGCATTCTTTGATTCTGTTATTATTCGAGTTGAAACCGCGCCGGCGGACCGCGATGCTAGCGCCAATTGGACACTAGGGGGAAATTTCTATTCACAGCCTGGGAATTTGTCAGATGGAATTGAAGATGTCCTAGTAGAAATACTGATTCCTTCGTCTGGGCGATATGACATACGGCTTGTGATTGATAGTGGAAAAGAAATTGATGAACGCGACGAAGGGAACAACATAATTCACACAGCAGTAACTGGCATCAATACAGAGATTGTTGGTGTTGTGCCTAGCTTCTTTCCATCTATGATTATGATATTAGTTATCGGAATTCTTACTGGTCTCGTCAATCATTCTAATTTCAAGGATGGACGGAAAGAAAGATGAGTTCAAGCCACTGGCCAGCGTCATTACAGGCAATCATTGAAGAATTCGCTTACATCGATGATCCATTAGAGAGATTTGAGATGTTATTTGACTTGGCTACAAAAGTGAATATCTTGCCTGTTGAAATGTGGAATGAAGCAACGAGAGTACATGGATGCCAGTCTGAAGCCCATGTGCATTTACAGTACACTGAGAATGGATTGCAATTACAAGGTGCTGCTGATGCTCAAATTGTTCAAGGATTAATTGCAATCACAACAGCAGCAGTTACGGGTCTCGAGCCTTCCGAAGTTGTAACAATGAGTCCCTCATTCATTCATGACCTTGGGTTAGCTCAGACACTAACACCTAGTCGATCAAATGGATTTCTCAATATGTTTGAGAAAATTCGGGAACTAGCAAAAGAGATTGAGGTCGAACAAACTCACTCTTCAGCATAAATTATTGATTCATCACCCTCTAATTCCATGACCGCTTCTACTTCCTCTTGATTTCTGATATCAACGTGAGTTGCTTTCAAACGACGATGGCGATTGCGGGCTAGGGAAAGTCCAGGAACAAGAGCATCAAAACGGCCAAGTGGATCATCTCGCTCTGAAATCGTGTCAAGACTTCGCGCATTTTGACGGCGCTCTCGCCCTCTCTTCTCTAAAAAGCGTAAAACACTCGAATGTTCAGATCCATTTAGCAGCATTTCAAGTGAATTTCTAGCAAGAGAAAGTCCACTAACATCACCAATTAGGGCAATTGTATGGCCATAAACGCATATTTCACACCCAGTATGATCCTCAATAGTTGCACGAATCCTTCCATTTCGACCAATAATACGAGATCGCATGCGGCGTTGTTGGTTCGACCTTTTTCCCACCCACTGCCGAATATCCAATAATTCAAACATTGTTTCATCTCCAAGTAATTCTACTGCTTTCGAAGGTGGCATTCCCCTTCCGATGGCTTGGATTAAATTAGGGAGTTTCAGTACATGGATTGGATCTGAGTCTTCAGACCAAGTTACTCTAACATCGCCCGTTTCAGAATCAATTTCAATATTTGATTTCGTGATGCTTTCAAGTTCTCGCCGGGTTGACCCTTTGCGGCCAATTAGCACTGCAATTCGATCACGCGGGATGCGAGTTAACTGCTGTTCCACAACCTTCCTCTCTAGCATTTCGCTTTGAGTACTCCGCCTGACATGTTCACTCTTCAGAATCCCCTGATTTAAGTCCAACACCTTCTAGTACATGGGCGAGGATTTCCTCGAGAGAAGTTACAAGCCCACATTTATTCGCCCAATGAACTAATTTTTCGACATCGCGGATTAACCACTCTTCGGCTCGTGGGTGGCGAATAGAAACTGATTGTCCAACATCAATGATCCAAGGCAAACCATTGTGCATCAATACATTATATGGTGAGAGGTCTGCATGAACTAATTTTGCGTGGTGCCATATTTTGGACACTGATTCAACTAATTCATCTAATATATCAGGGGGGTTTGGAACAGTTACTGATTGAAGTCTAGGTGCTGATGATGTCGGATCTCCGATATGTTCCATAACAAGTACATTGCGGTGACAAGCCAATGGTTTTGGAACGCGGACGCCTGCTTTCCGCATGCGAATTGCATTCCTATGTTCCTTCCGAACCCAAATTGTGACAAGATCCCGCCTTTTTCGTTTCAGGCCACCAAATCGAGGGTCACCTTCGATATATTGCACTAAATTTTTGAAAACCGCATTCGATGTGTGAAATATTTTGACAGCTACTGGTCCATCATCACTCTCCCCCCAGAAGACATGAGCTTCTTTTCCCCTAGCAATTACATGTTCAAGTGTGTCAATATGGCCGCCTTGCATCAGTTTATAGAGAGCAAGAAGTGTTTGATGGTCAAAGACCTCATCAAGAACAATACGGCTTGATTTGTCACTCGTTGATGCTAGCACACCCTGAAGGCGGCTTTCAATACGCGCAAACATTTGAGCCGATTTGGGCTCATCCATCCACGCGTATTTGTCCTCATGTCCTCCAAAATTTGGGCCATCCCCATCTTGATGATCTGTTCTCGATTGCTTTTCCCAAAGAGTGCGGCGCTTGCGGCGGCCTTGGCGACCCATTGCCGGCCCTCAGTCCGAACTCCACAAGCCGTCATCATCCACATCAGGGGGAACTTCTCCATCTATTTCAGAAACCTGGTTATCTGCTGATGGGGTCTCAACATTACCATCCCCCCAAAGTTCGTCATCACCATCATCAGTATTAATGTCGCCCATTCCAAAGATATCAACCACCTCGGGGATGGCTTTTTTGCGAGAAAGATAGAGAGCCTGAGTTTTGTTATATCGATGGCGAACATCACATTTGGCATCTTGGAAGTCCCAAGGTAAAATGACAATCAAGTCATTTTCCCGAACCCATTCTCGTCGCCGCATTTTACCCGGAATTCTGGCAAGCCGGGTTTGTCCATCTTCACAAATAACGCGCACGCGACGACCGCCAAGAATCTGATCGGCAATTGCAAACATTTCATTGATTTTCTTATTCGGCATCTTCACTCGGAGACCAGTTGATGGGCCATCTCCTGACTCTAATTGGGCGAGGTATTCCTCATCTACCGTCTCTTCGCGGCGTCCCATGTGAAATTATGGCGGGCGAGTGGGGTTGATGAATCCGCCGCTACATCTTCAGGACAGGAATTGCTCCGCTGCATTGTGAGCAAAATTCAGCAATGGCTCTGGCCAAACCCCTAATCCAATTGTACCAATTGCGCAAATAATAATCGCTGCTCGGACACCTAGTGCCGAAGGGAGGCTTCGGTTTCTATCTGGGTCTTCGAAGAACATGACAACACCAATCCTAAGATAATAGAACAACGAAAGAGCACTATTCAGGAGCAAGGCAAGGGCAAGCCAAAACAACCAGTTGATCCCAAGTGCCGCACCTGACATTGAGGAAGATGCCACGGGGTCTGCTGTGCTAATCTCAAGAACTCCAAGAACCATCATCATCTTTGAAAGGAAGCCCGACAATGGAGGAATGCCTGCTAAAGCAAGCATGAAGATGAACATTGAACATGCTAATATTGGGTCTCTACGGGCAAGGCCCTTCAGGTCATCAAGACGATGGGATGTTCCCTCTGTTTCGAGCATAGTCAATACAAGGAATGCGCCTACTTTGAATGCTACAAGGACAACAAGGTGGACGATCACAGCAGTCAAAACCAATTCGGCAGCACCTTTTGCCTCATCCCCACCCAACCCACCTTTCCATGCACCCACTGCAGCAATTGCTGCAAGCATGTATCCGGCATGGGCAACGCTCGAATAGGCTAGCATTCGTTTTGGGTTACGACTATCAAGGGCGGCTAAATTCCCCCATGTCATCGTAACTATGCTGAGCAATGCAAGCATCGGAAGCCAAATTGCAGTATCTGTACCCCCTGTTGGCAAAGCGATGCTAAGGATGCGAAGCATTCCAACGATGCCAAGTGCCTTAGATGCTGTCGCTAGAACTCCTGCAACAGGACTTGATGCGCCCGCATAAGCATCAGGGGCTGCAAAATGGAACGGTGCTGCACTGACTTTGAAACCCATGGCGCAGATAAATAGAGTAACACCTAGAATGGCTAAAAATGAACGATTATGTTGCTCTGCTGCCCAAGCAGATGCTAGAGATTCAAATCTTAAATCACCAGACCACAAATGGAGAAGAGAAATTCCATAAAGACCTACAGCAGATGATACCGCACCAACAATGAAATATTTGGCACCGGCTTCTGTACTCGCTTTATCCTCCTTGTGAAAGGCAATTAGGACACCCATGGACATCGCTGCAAGCTCTAGTCCCAAGAAGAAGACAAACAGGTGCTGGGCAAGAGCAACCACGGACATCCCAAATGCTGCAAATAATAGCAACAAGTGGAAATCAACTTGTCGGCGATTATCGAGCATTGACTGAATGCGGCTTGTTTCAGCACTCCTGCCTGCGCGCGGGGTGCGGGGGATGCTTTCAGGATCTGTTGCCGGCATCCTGTGCATGGACGCAATGGCCGCCAACAGCAAAGCGCCATAGGCAACCAATTCGATAATGCGGCTAAACGCATCAATACGAAGCAAAGGTTTGCCATCCTCATTACCTATTTCACTGATGTGAGATGCTGGACCAAAGAGAGGATTTACGTCACCCATTTGTGAACCTAAAGCAAAGAGAAGAGCAAAGAGAAGAATCATGCTAGAAATCATTCCAGGAACTGCTGGGTGAGATGACCATCCGTGCCTTTTTCCCCCAAATAGCCAAGGGATACGGGCTTGAGAAAAGGGAAGGCGAAATGTGCTATCTCCGAGATTAGGGACTACAATCAGGAGAATAATGCCAACTAGGATTGTTAATTCAGGTAACATCGAAGCCGCTGTGGCTTGATTGATTGAGAATAATGCGACATTAAACATACATCATCCCCCCCAACCCAATGCTTTCGCAACCGTCAGATCAAGTACTTCTGCACTATGGTTTGCCATCATTTCCCACACTAGGAATGGAAGGATTCCGAATAGAAGGATTGGAAGCGTTAGAAGAAAGAAGCCTGCAATCTCAGAATACGACAGATCCCTAGCTTGATGGGGTTTGATCCCTTCTGGGAGTTCCCCATCTAAGCCTCCTTCAAATATCGTGCGTTGCATTGACCAAAGGTAATATCCTGCTGTAAGTACGAGCGTTAGGGCCAAGGGGATTACCCACCAACCATATGCCTGCCAAAAAGCGATGAGGATCGTAAGTTCTGCGACAAATCCTGCAAGCAAGGGCAAGCCCAAACTTGCCATCCATCCAATCATCATGAATGCGGCAAGCCATGGAGCATGGCGGGCTAGACCGCGCATAGAACCAATCTCCATAGTGTGGTAATGGTGTTTGAAAGCACCACATACGCCGAATAATAAAGGGGAAATGAGGCCATGAGCAAAGAGCATGAAGATCGCTCCAGTGATACCCAAGGGAGTCAAGGTTGCTAGACCTATGAGAATCAAACCCATATGAGATATTGAAGAGTAAGCAATCATTCGTTTGAGATTGGTTTGGCCAAGGCAAACAAATGCCCCATATACTACTGAAATCATGCCAAATATGATGAGGACGAGTCTGAAATCAATGACGGCACCTGGGAATAATAAAAGGCCAAAGCGGAGTAAACCATATCCGCCCATTTTCAACATCACACCAGCCAATAGCATGGATCCAGCAGTGGGGGCTTGAACGTGCGCGTCAGGAAGCCAGGTATGGACCGGCACAGATGGTAATTTTGTCAAAAAGCCAATCAAGAAAAGAAGGAAAACAAAACGCTGCATGCCCAAGCCACCGAGGAAGCTTGAACCGGCAGCATTTGCTGCCGATGCTGAAATTGTGAGATCAAAACATCGTCCAGTAATCGAAGAGGTTCCACATACATCCCCCTGTAGCCAATAAGTAGCCAATAGTCCGGCTAACATGATCACCGATGCGGTGAATGTGTAAATCATAAATTTTTGAGCAGCATAGCGCCGGTCATCTCCGCCCCAATTGAGGATGAGGAAGAACATTGGTATGAGTGTAAATTCATAGAAAATGTAGAACATCATCATGTCTAAAGCAACGAAAACCCCGAGTAGAGCAGACTCCATAAAAAGAAGGAGTGAATGGAAATACCTTCCCCTCGGTTCATTCCAAGAGACGATCATGGATACAGGAACAAGGAAGGCAGTGAGCCAGACCATCGGGAATGAAAGGCCATCAACACCAACGATCCACGAAACCCCAATTGATGGTATCCAATTTGATGCATCAAAAAGCAAATAGTCATTCCATCCGAGGGTTGAAAGGCCCTTTGAAAGGTCAATCCAAAGGAAAGTGACAATTGCAAATATCAAAAGAGATATTGCCAGCATTAATCGCTTAACTGCTTCATCAACTGAAGTTTGCTTGTCCCTTGGAGATGCCCAGCCAATAAGAATTCCAATCATACTAATGGCTAGAGGGCCCAAAATCAATGGAGTTAGAATAGATGACATTAGGTCGAGCCCCCAATTATTATGAAAATCGAAATAATTCCAATCGAAGCCATGGCGATGTAATCCCGTGCACTACCTGTTGTAAATTTTCGAATCCAGTGGCTTGCAGCAATCGATTTTGATTCCACTTGTTTGACGACCCCGTCAACTGCTCTTCTATCGAAAATTGCACAAATTGCCGCACAACCAACAACAAATTTGCGAATGAGTGCGTCATAGACTTCGTCGAAATATAAGCGTCTTCGTAGTGCATCTGCAAACGAACTTGTTGCTAAATGTGTTGGATCATAAGGGGGAAGGCCAGAACTAAAACCGGGTAACCATCGTATAGGGAAGGAGGCTTTCTGTCCTGAATCAAGAGCACCACCATGAATTCTCAAAGCCCAAATCGGACCAAAGAAGGTCGCAAGAATAATTGTCACCCAAGTAACTCCTGCTGTATAGAGACCATCGCCTGTAAAGGCATGTAATATTCGATCTCCCGCCCCACCATGGCTCCCACTTTCATGTGAAGATACAAGTCCATGTGTGATCCACTCTTCGCTGCCAAGTGCAAACAAGGCAATGCCCAAGAGTGAAACAATGCTCAACACAACAAGAGGCATGCGTATCCAAGGTGTCTGTTCATGGACCCCTTTGGCCACATCTGTTCGTGGCTCACCTAAGAAGGTCATAGCCCACATACGAGTCATGTAAAATCCGGTCATTGCAGCAGTCAATATTGCTAAGATCGCGGGCACCAGCAATGCAAAACCACCATCTTCAATGACTGCCCGCCAAACAGAACCAATTATTCCCTCCTTAGACCAAAATCCCCCAATAAGAGGAAGGCCAATGATGCTTGCAGAACCAATTGCCATAGCGAGAGAAGTTACTGGCATGCGGCTGGCAAGGCCACCCATATTCTCCATTGACTGAGCATCAAAATGGCCATTTCCATCACTATGGTGTTCAATCTCATGGTGTGCGTGATGCATTTCATGTATGACTGAACCTGAGGCCATGAAGAGCATCCCTTTGGCCATAGCATGATTGAATAAATGGAATAGGGCAGATCCAATGGCTAACGCGGCTAATGCTTCATGCCCTCGGTTGATCGCCCAAAGTGAGACCCCGAGGCCAAGGAAAATGTACGCCAATTGGCTCATCGTGGAATAAGCTAACACACGCTTGAGGTCCATTTGAACAAAGGCGAGAAGAGCGGCCATGACCGCAGTAATTGCTCCGATCCATGCGATGATAAGGCCCACATCAGAAATGCCTTCCACGCCGCCATGTGCCACATCAAAGAAAGGATACATACGGGCAACAAGATACAACCCAGCATTGACCATTGTAGCTGCATGAATGAGAGCTGAAACCGGGGTGGGGCCTTCCATTGCATCTGGCAACCACACGTGAAGGGGGAATTGTGCCGATTTCCCGACGGCGCCTACAAATAGCAAAATCATTGCAGTGCGTAATAAATTGACATCAATTAGGCCACCAAGTGATGGATCTGCAAAAATGACTGCGAAATCTAGTGAACCGTAGATACCATACAATATCAAGAGACCGACGAGAAGGAAAACGTCCCCAACTCTCGTAGTTAGAAAGGCTTTCTTTGCAGCCGCAGCCGCAGATGGACGATCAAAGTAGAATCCTATGAGCAAATATGAGCAAAGGCCCATAATTTCCCAGAATATGAATAACCATAGAAACGAGTCAGCGAGGACCATTCCAAACATGCCTGATGCAAAAAGAACAAATTCAGCATAGAATCTGTGAAGTCGGCCTTCGTTGATCGAATCTGAATTCATATAACCAAGACTAAACCAACTGATGAGAAAACAAAGGAATGTTGCAACAAATAGTAACATTAGAGATGTGTGATCGAGTTGTATTCCAAAAGAAATCGCTGGAGCCTCATGCACAGACCATGTCCCATCACTTGCTTGACTCATTTCATCAGTACGTAACCATTCGATAATGTGAGTTGGCTCACCACCATGATCATTTTTAGTTACGTCCAGACCAACAATCACCGTGAGAATCAAACACGCTGCCAGAGAAATTACTGCTATTGAGCCACCTTCTTTGAAAGGGCCTCGCCACCATTTTGAATCCCCGGCTAGTTGTCCTAAAATGAGGATAAGACCAAAGGCAACCATAGGAATGATTGGAATGAAAACTGCGAACTCTGGCACTGACATGATACTCACCTCATCCATTTAGGGTAACCACTTCATCGAGGTTGATTGTCTCGTGTTGTGCATATAGCGCAAGGAAAATCGCAAGACCAATAGCAACTTCCGCTGCAGCAATTGCTATGGCAAAAATTGCCAATACCCATCCATCCACATTTCCATGGACCTGAGTGGCAGCAACAAAATTGAGATTAACTGCATTTAAAATCACTTCAACACACATCAATACGATGATTGCATTCCGACGAGTAATGGCGCCATATAGGCCAATACCAAATAATGCGGCACCTAGTGTTGCAACCCAAATAGGGGGAATCACGGATCATCACCCCTGAAGGATTCTTCTTCGAGATTAATGAGCCTCTCATCCCGCACAAGATAAGCCGCTCCAATCATTGCCATTGACAATATAAGCCCCAATACTACCAGTGGGAAAGACCAATCAGTAAGTACTGAAGAAGCAAGGTCTACAGAATCAACATCAGATGATGGAGATGCATTTGACAAGGTTTCATCACTCGCAATGGACACAATCAATATCGCTGTCAACAAAATAACTGCCGCACGAACCACGAGGTTGAAGAGATTCATTGAGTGCCCCCCTCATCCATTATTCGACGCCGCGTCAGCATGATGCCAAAAAGAACAACGAGCATAACACTCCCAAGATAAACAAGAATTTGGACTGCTGCCAATATTTCTGCCCCCTGCATCAAGAAAATTCCTGCAACGGCAAGGAAGGCAAGGATCAGATAAAACATAGAATGTGCCACACGTTTCGCATGTACTAAACCCAAAGATCCAACAATGGCAACTGCAGAGAGGGCCAAGAAAGAAAAAGTTTCAATTGGAGACACGGACATCATTTAGCCCCTCCTTTGCCAGCTTTCCTCTCACGTTTTGATCGCTCACGTGTTGCTCGCTTTGCAAGTTCAGAGTCAACGGCTTCTTGATGTTCTGATGGCAAAACTCTAGTGCGTGACGCATCAAACCACAAGTCATCACGGGTAAAACCAGACATCCCATCATATTCATTTGTCATGAAAAATGATGTGAAATTGCAGGATTCCATACAAAGTCCACAAAACATGCAACGGCCAAGGTCAATGCGGCCACTAACAATCTCTTCTTCTGCCCGAGTCAGAAGACTAAGGTCCATTGCCTCTTCATCTCCTGTGTCATTCCAAGCGACACGCGCACTTGAACCAGTTAAGTCTAGGACAGAACCAAATTTCCAATCCTGAGATGGGGTATCATGGGATAAGATGGGATTTCGATTTTCATTATGTTCCCTAGCTGATTCAATAGGGGTAGCAACCCATCCGCCCTCTTCGATCTCCCCCCCTAAACCGGCCCATTCACCCTCGGCATCATCAAGAATATCAACACGATATTCTGTCGTCATGTGTAAGCAATCATTGGGGCAGATTCGAACACATGCCTTGCAGGCAGTACAGGTTTCCCAAATCACTCCAATGCGGCCATTGTAATTTCCCGGGACGAAAAGCCATGGTTCTGTATCTTCTAGGCGTTCATAGGGGTATAATATCGTAACTGGGCGTGAGAGTGAGGGGACAAGAGCACTGGTTTCTCGATCTGCCGTATATGTTTGGCCTGCGGAGGGATGGGCATTATCTTCCAGTCGTTTTGTTGTAGATGAATCCATCATCTCAACTTTCTTTCCAACATGATCATGATCAAATCGTTTTCCAATAATTGGGAACGTGCGTAAAGCAGCTTTCAGTGTCATCCAAAGTGGTCTTATAATGAGATTGCGAATATTAGGGCGGGCTCGGGGGTGTACAGGCATATTCATTGCCCTCCTTTGGAGTTGGCATTTCGTGCAGCAATTTGAATTCCTTTTTCAGATACATCGCTTACAGTAATCGGCTCAGGGCGCTTCAAATCTTCACCCTCATCAAACGTATACAATATGAGAATAAGTAGTGGTCCGACACTCAATGGAATTGCCCAAAGAATGTCCCAACCGAACCACCCTGATGATGAAGTCGCCACTAAGCGCAAAGTTATCGAAATGACCAAATTAACGAAACTGATTGGCAATAGCCACCTCCACCCAAATTCAAGAATTTGATCCGTTCTTACTCTAGGGAGGGCGGCACGAATCCATACGAATATGCAAAAAACAGCCCACGATTTGAGTAAGACCCAAACAACACCTGGAATGAGGTAAAGTGCACTATTAATCCCATTACCGATGCCCGGTATTGCTGCAAAAGCAGCTCCAAACGGAGCTTGCCAGCCACCTAGGAAGAAAATGGTTGCAAGGATACAAGCGGCATAAACGCGCAGATATTCTGCTGCAAACATCAGGCCCCAGCGCATGCCACCATATTCCGTCCACCATCCTTCAACTAATTCCGCCTCTGCTTCAGGCATGTCAAATGGAATTCGTTCTACTTCTGCAACCATGGCTACGATGAACAATAAAAAGCCAAGGGGCATCAAGAAAAGGTTCCACGTGTGTGCATCAATTTGTGCCTGAACAATCTCTCGGAAATTGAATGTCCCTGCGAGTACACACACGGATAACACAACAAGAAGAAGAGGGATCTCATAGGCTGTTAATTGGGCGGCACTACGAATCCCACCAATGAGTGTATATTTGTTATTGGATGCCCATCCTGCAAAGAAAACGCCTAGTGGGGCCACGCCGAAAATGGCCATTGCCATCAAAACACCGTAATCTGGGTCGGGCCCATAAATTGCAGGCCCTAGGGGAAGCATGCCAAGAATCATCACCGTTGAACTAATGATTATGAAAGGAGCAACTTCAAACATCATACGATCGGCTTTTTCGGGAATCATCCACTCTTTCTGTAACAATTTAGCCCCGTCCGCTGCATTTTGGAAAAGGCCCGGGAATATTGGCCAGCCCAAGTATGAACGATCATTCACACGATCAACTGTCTCCAATGCTGCCCTATTTCCATGAATTCTCTGAAGTGTGCGAATCCCCCACCCAATTGGTTTTCCAAGGCCATAAGGGACTTTATGCCACCATTCACCAGCATCAACACCACCCTCTCCAGCCCATAAACTTCGCAAACTGGTCATTGCACCGCGGCGATCCATCAGGCGACCCAATAATTTGCGCTCAATCCAAAGAAGAGCGAGAAGGGTGCCCATAATCAATCCAAAAACAATCGAAGCCATCGTTGCTTCTCTGAGGATATTGGCAACTGCAACTGTCGATGAATGAAAGCGTGTCATTCCAATGCTGTTCTCTGCGACAAAGGTCATTGATGAATCCACAAGTGAACGAAGGTTGAGCCAATCAAGTTCAATTCCACGAGCGTCTCTTGCCATGATTTCACCCTACCGGTCAGTCTCCCCAATGCATGGGTCAAATGAGCCCATGATAGCTGGTATATCTGCAACTTTGTGACCAATCATGACTTTGGCCACATATGGAATTGTGATAAACATTGGAGAGCGGATAGACATGCGATATGGCATCTTCCCTCTCCCTTCTCCACCGCCTACAATGTGAAATAGAGATTCTCCTCTACTGTCTTCAAATCGGTGGAACCCAGAAGAGCCTTCGGGTGCTCGAGATGGAGCTTTTGAGAGAATCATTGGATCATAGGGTTCGTGGTGGGTGTCGGTACCCCCTGGTAACCGATCAAGGGCTTCGAGGATCATCGCACAGGATTGCCTCATTTCCTCCATTCGGACGCGATAGCGGTCATAACAATCCGCACCTTTGATCGAAGGTGATTCAACGGCGGGTTCCCAGTCAAGTTCATCATAAACACTGTATGGATGGGCGGTTCTAATGTCATAATCCACACCACCAGCGCGGATGTTAGGGCCTGTTACTCCCCATTGAATCATTTCTTCTGGTTTTGTGTAACCAACATCTTGAGTACGGACGAGAAAGATTGTAGATTCATCGAGCATTTGTTCATATTCTTTCATGCGGTCAATGAAAATGTTGATTTTAGCGCGTGCCCGTTGGGCGAATCCAATTGGTAAGTCTCTCTTCACACCGCCAATTCGGGGAAAGTTGTAATGCATTCGGCTCCCACCGAGTTCTTGCAATAGATCAAGAAATAATTCGCGGTCGCGTAGACAATATACGAATACTGTTAGATTCCCAACATCGGGACAATAGGCGCCCAGCCACATCAAATGACTTGCAATACGCTGCATCTCAACTGCAATAAGGCGAATATATTCTGCTCGCTCGGGAACTTCGACTTCTAGAAGGTCTTCAGCAGCATAAATGTATGATTGCGCCCACGTCATGGCACTAGCATAACACAAGCGATCACAATAGGGTGTGATTTGTGTGAAGTCTCGACTTTCCGAAATCTTTTCTACACCCCGGTGGATATAACCAAGTTCGGGCTCAGTGTCAGTTACAACTTCCCCATCCACCTTGACGCGCAACGTCCATAGCCCGTGTGTCATGGGGTGTTGGGGCCCCATTGTAATCCACATTTCTGCCATAGTATAACACCTCACTTTATCCGGTCTGCATCTATGGTTTTCCGTCCAAATCCCTGAGGATCGTCATACATCTCATTGAATTCGTGATACCGAAGTTTATGCTGTTTTTGCAGTGGATGGTAACCTTTTGGAGAATCATTGGGTAATAGGACACGATGCATATTCTTGTGCCCTTGGAATTCAATCCCTACCAAGTCCCAAGTCTCTTTCTCATTCCAATCAGCGCCTATCCATAATTGTTGCACTGAATCAACTTTTGGATCACCGGGGGGCAATATTACAACCACTTCGATTTCAAGGGGGGTTTGTTCCGGTGCTAAGGCATCAATTTGAATCCTCATCGGAGCACAATGAGTCTTAGTAACTTGAGGAGGGTTTCGGATTGGGGTTCGGAGGAGATGATATACAACTTCCCAGCATTTTTTATCGCCACCCTCTGGCCAATGTATTCCCGTAATCATGGAGCAATGATCTATGTTTTGATCAAATTTCATCCATTTCATAACAGCGAGGAGATGGCGCGGGGGTATGTGAAGTCGAGCAAATGGTCGCTTATGGTGCCCGCCCGTGTGATGTTCGAGAAATGATTCGGTCCCCGTCCCTGCAAATCTTTTATTCGCAGCATCCACAAATGCTTGTACTGCTGATTCGGATGATTCGGAACTAACGCAAGTCACCACTCAATCACCCCCTATTGTGATGGCTGAATTTTCATCCCCCTTTTTTGGGGGGGTTCCTATTTTCATTATTTTTTGGCGGAGTTTTCCAAAGCCATCAATGAGAGCCTCTGGCCGGGGGGGGCAGCCAGGAATGTATACATCAACAGGGACAATTGTATCCACTCCTTCAAGAATGTTGTAAGATTGGAAATAAGGGCCACCACTAATTGCGCATTCACCCATAGCAATGCACCACTTCGGTTCAGGCATTTGCTCCCATAAACGGACGAGGGGGTCGGCAAACTTACGGCTAATCGGACCATTTACGAGTAAAACATCAGATTGCCTTGGACTGGATCGAAATACAACACCAAATCGCTCAGCATCGAAACGAGAACCACCGGCAGCGGCCATCTCCAAGGCGCAGCATTTGATACCAAGATGGAGGGGCATCAGCGACTTTCGCTGTCCCCAATTAAACAAACGGCCCCCTAGCACGCCGATGAATTGCTTGAGCCGACTCGCTTTGAGGGCTTCATCTGTAATATTTCCGACTACATCGACCAATGAGCGACTGTTAAAAGCAGTATAATTTGGTTCTTGTCCCATTGTATCGTGCCCCATTAGATGTAAATTCTGCCTCGCTTGCGGAAAACATGCCACACTCCAAGTACCATAATAAAAAAGAAGACAGAAAGGGTCACTAATGGGCCCAATGCTTCTTTCGGAGCACCTATCTTGCTATTGTGTACTGTTGAAATGCCGCCAAAGGCCAAGAACATAAATGCAATATCAAAAACAAGGAATATCAGAGCATACCAATAATATTGAAAGTGGAATTGAATCATTGCATCGCCTATCGGGTCAGACCCACATTCATAAGTCGAAAGTCGCCGAGGATAGTTGCTATGGTCTACTTCGTAACCGTCCATAAAATACGATTTTGTGCGTGATGGGTCGTCTGGGTCGGGCATCGGACGGAAGAAACGAGAAAGAGTAAATGCGGCGATAGGAAAACCCAATCCAATGAAAATTAAGAGGCCAAGCCCCGTGTATTGTTGAGCCACACTAATTTCAGCGGCCATATTACCCACCCAAGCCTTCTCTATCAGGGTGATCTCATCGAGATGAAGGGCATCCATAAGCGTGCCGTTCAAGAGGCAAGAGTGTTATACACTTTTTTGCACTGATTTAGTGGCGTTTTCGATCGATTAGGATGGCTGAAAATATGATTGAATTGATGGCTAAAAACAACGAAAAACCCGGTAAACCCTCATCTAAGGGACGGAATGTGGCGGAGAACTCAAGGTGCTGCGAACCTATTTTTGATGAATCTGCCTTGTGAAGGGAGACCGTAAAGTCAAGTGTTTCTTCGACAGACGCTGAAACAGGGGGACTCGCGCGTGCCGTGAATGTTCGGGCCCCTCCAGCTTTGATATCGATAAGAGCTTCTTCATCGATTAAGTTGAATTCTTGATCATAAACGAGTAGGCTCCACCCCCTAACAGGATCAGTAACAGATAAGCGAATTTGCTCGTCCATGTTTCCTCGATTCTCAATAGAAAACACGAATTCAGCTTTGCCGTTTGGAGAGACCACACGCTCGAGTGAAGCATTGGATGAAAATACAAGATCTTGGATGATGCGAACTTCAACTGGGAAATGAACTTCTGCAATATCCCCACTATTCTTCGTGGACCATGTTCTGATTTTTATGAGGCGCATGGTCCCCGATGGAGCATCCACATCTACATCAATTCGTATTGATAGGGACTCGGATTCGCCCATGGTGATTTTCATAGAAGCATTACTAATACTGAGTTCAGTTCCATTTTCATCCATTATTTTGACCCGAACCATTGAGTCCTCGCCGACGACGTCAATGCGGGCAGTATCATCTCGGTCACCGATATTTGTTAGAAGGAGAAATTGGGTTGAGTTTCCGCCCGGTGAAAGAGTAAGGCTCTCTCTTGTAGCATCCCCACTATGCCCTACAAGAACAATGCCCATCCCATAATTTGAGTTATCGACTTTCGCAGTGATCTCCATCAGAGCAACTGAATTGATGCTTCGCTCACTTTGTATGCGCACCTCAATTGTTTGTTCTTCCCCGCGGCTCTTTCCCTCGATGGTTACAAGTGCATAAATGGTTGATTCTGAAAAAGGAGAAAGTGTGACTTTATCACCTTCAATACTGCCCCCATTCTCATCAGAAAATCGAGTCGCCCAGCGATCTTCCCCTCCTCTATCCGAGACTGCAAGAGAAAATGTGTCTTCGACATTTCCATCGTTTTGAATAATAATTGGGAAGCGCGCTTCGGTATCGGTTCGACCAATTTGTTTTTCTGCACCCTCATAACTTGGTTTTATGGATAAATCCAATACTTCTTTAACTTCAATTGAAACAGTAACTTCTGAGAAAAGTGTTCCATCTATTGATGAGATTGTTGCTCTCAAAAGCACGCTTTCTAAACCTAGAGCATTGGATGGAACATCAATTGAAATACTAACCGTTCCAGTCATTTTAGCTGAAAGAGTGACTTTATCTGTTGAAATATTTGGGTCACCCCAACCCGCTGGACGTGAATTAGAGTGCTGAACTGCCAAGTTGAATGTATCACCACCATTTCCAGTATTTCTTACCGTCAATTCGAGTTCTGCGATCTCACCAGGCGTGGCGCCCCTCAACACGCTACTCGATGCTGAAATCGTAGCAGATCTCAATCGCCCAACGGTAATCTGGGCAGTAACATCGCAAATCAATTGCTTGCCGTCCTTTCCTTGAATTCTTACCGTCTCTTTTGCCCCAGCATCTGCATTGGTATCTTCTGGAACTGTTAGTTCAATATTAAACGATACAGAACCATCTCGAGAGATTTTCTTAGACCCATCTTCACCTGCGGCTAGAGAAAAATGGGAAGTGGGCGTACCCGTTAGGGAAACGGTCCAATCCTCATTTCCTCGATTTTGAATCTGTACTGATGCCGACTTTGATTCACCTGGTTTGATCTCAATTGAGGAAGGATTGATTGAGACTTCACAATCATGAATTGGGGGGATAATAAGAGTCACGTCATCAGAATCTGTTGCATTATTGGTAACGTCTCCCGTAACTGAGCCAGTAACTTCGAAACAGTGCCTTCCAGCATCACTCCCTTCTGGAATGTCGACATCTAGAGTTACTGTCTCGGTTTTATCACGTTCAACTGCAACCAATGTTTCTGAAAGTGTGGCACCAAGGCCAGAACTATCACAGCGGTCTGGATTTTCCGAAGCAATATCCTCAAAGGATAAACTGATGTTCTCATTCACTTGTCCTGTATTTTTAATTTCAAATGTATACTTAACAGGGCTTGTACCCTGGTATTGTTTCTCATCAATTTGTGCGGTAACTTCCACACCAAGAGCGGACGGGGGGGTCGCATCACCATCCCCAACAGTGGTTGTTACTTCTGTTTGAGCGGGCTGGGCTCCAGTTACTGTTGCCGTTACTGTTGTTACACAAGTGGCGTCTTTTTCGGCTGTAGCAGAGATGTTTACCGATAATGTAACGTCATCTGAAGCCCCAGATTCAAGAGGGCCAGGTAATGGTTCAATTGTACTTGAACAGACATTTGGGCCCTGATCATTTGAAGTTGTCAAGGAGACGGTTGTGGTTTGATCACCTGTATTCTCCACAGTAATGGTATATTCAGCAGTCTCACCAGGGTCGACTACCTTCTCCGAGGCACCGGCAGGGTATACTTCAACTGCAAAAGGATCTCGACCACTTGTTGCTGCAAATACAGTGGGTGCGATTAGCACCAGCACCAGCAATGTAGGGACTAGCCGCTGCCGGCGCATAAGTGATGCACGCGCACCGCTCCCCTATGGGGGCTTCGGGTCCCCGCGCCATTTGAATAATGCTCATTTCAGGGGGTTTTCCATGAAATTTCATCAGCTTGAAGGCTATTAAAACGCATAATTTT
The DNA here is from genome assembly GCA_964389655.1 of uncultured Candidatus Poseidoniales archaeon. Lineage (GTDB taxonomy): Archaea > Thermoplasmatota > Poseidoniia > Poseidoniales > CAYMED01 > CAYMED01. The sequence continues at coordinate 94,398 of CAYMED010000002.1, read as the reverse complement.
ATAGAAATGTCGCATTTAGTAGCCTAATCAAGAAGCATCTTGGCTTGAACAACCCATTGGTCCCTCTTCACCCTTCCAGGGAAAAATTCGATCGCCTCGTTGACTTGATCTTCGGTTTTGGAATCCATCTTTGAAATCTGTTTGAAGGTGTAGATACCCAAGGCATTGAGTTTCTCTTCAATGAATGGGCCGATTCCTCTGATTTCTTGCAGGTCATCTTTGTCTGAAGCCTTTGCAGTCCCTAAGGCCTTGAAATCAATGTCTGATGCTCTTTTCTTGACACGTTCAAGCGCCTCTTTCTTTTTCCCTTCCTTAGAGGAGTTGGTGGCATTCTCGTTCTTGGCTTTTCTAAGTTTTTTCGCGTCTGGTTTCACAGTAACACTGCAATAGATGTAAACCGAATCGTGGCCTAGTTTGAGTAAGCCTTTGTATTCCCCACCGCCATACGTTGGGTCTTCGGCATCATCGAACTGGATGTGAATGTTGATTTCTCCATCACCTCCAACCTTGACTACTCGAGTGCTTCTTTTCTTTGATTTGGCCTCATAAATAGAGAATCTAGTGCCGTTATTCGCTTGATTGAGATCTGTCAAGTGCACGTCAATATCACCCAAATTAGTGATTCTGATGACCTCTTTGGCGCTAGCCTTGCTGCCTGCTTTTACATCCATCAATGGAGAAAGAACGAACGGATCGTCTTGTGTTCCAAAACCCGACAAGAAATCGGGTTCCGCTGTGGTATTTTCGGGCTCAGGACCCATAATCATCAATGTTATAGTTCTGTCACGAGTAAATATTAGTAGCACCAACAAGAGAATGAGAACAAGGAAAATTAGGAAACACCACATAAAAGTGAAGCCATCGTTTGCTGCCACCTCCCCCCCATCACTTGCTACTTCATCTCCCTCCCCTACACAGTTTCCAACATCATCGATTATTGGAATCGATTCTTTATCAAATGGGTCGGTCTTGCATTTCACTTCTATATCGTCTGCTGCACCATCATTATCATCATCAGCATCTGCATTGTTGCCGATTCCATCACCGTCAGCATCTAACCACTCATTTGCATCTGAGGGGAAAGCATCTGGACCACCAGTGCATTCTAACTGGCCGTTAGAGGAGACATTGATCAAACCATCACACACCCCATCACCATCGGTATCCGACATTTGGGGGTCGGATCCAAAGATGCTTTCATTCTCATCACTCAGACCATCATTATCATCATCAGCATCTGCATTGTTGCCAATTCCATCATCGTCAGTATCCAACCACTCATTTGCATCTAATGGAAAGGCATCTGGACCCCCTGTACAGAAATCCGCATCGCGAATGGTCACATTGACGGGACCATCACAGACTCCATCACCATCGGTATCAGGCAGCAAGGAGTTTGTTTCGGGGACGGAAGCGCCTTCTGCCACATCAGCAATGCCGTCGTTATCATCATCAAGATCCTCTTCAAATTCTGAATCGACATGATTGCCCAAGTCATCTGGCAAACCATCACCATCTGTGTCTTCTAGAATCTCAATCGTGATGTTGAGGTTTTCAGAAAATCCAGTTCCATTCGCCCAGATGGTGAATACCACCGCATTCGTGCTTCCCGTTGCAGTACCTATGATCGAATTGTTGGCGGCATCAAAGAACAGACCTGATGGAAGTTCGGGTGAAATCTCCCATGTTGTCACATCGCCTCCTGAATATGTGAAGAGAATCTGTGTCATCTCAACTCCTCTGACAAGCAAGACATCGGAATTCGATGCAATGAGTCCTTCTGGAGGTTCTTCAATCGTTATCTGCAGTGTATCAGAACTCGAGCCTCCGGTGTTGTTGGCCCAGATGGTGTAAATGATTGCACTTTCATTGGTGGTGGGAATTCCGCTGATTGAACCAGTGGTGTTGTCGAATATCAATCCAGGAGATAATTCAGGAGATATCGTCCAGTCTACAACCTCTCCTCCTGAGTTCGAAGGGGTCTGCGTTGTCATCTGGATGTATTGAGTCAGACTCAGCGATGATTCATCATAATCGATCTGTGGAGGGTCTGGAACATACTCTCCTACTGTTATGGTCACTATCGTTGAATTAGCCCCGTCGCTGTTGTTGGCCCTGATGGTGTAAGCAGCAGCATCCTGCACAGTGGTGGGCGTTCCACTTATCGTTCCATCAAAGGCCATGGACAAGCCATTCGGAAGTGCAGGGTCCACCTCCCAGTCAACTACTGCACCACCGCTGTTGCTGAATGTGATAGGTATCATCTCAACAGTGCGCATCAATACTGCTTCTGTAGTCGAAGGCGTGATCACTGGTGGATGGAAGATCCTCTCTTCAATGGTGATGTTTATTTCCGCCGAATCCGAGAGGCCTGAGCCATTGACCCAGAGAGTATAGGTTGTAGCCTCCTGAACCACAGTAGGGGTTCCGCCGATGGTACAAGTTCCTTGGGCAAGGGTGAGTCCAGCAGGAAGAGCAGGTGAGATTTCACAGATGGCATCGGCCACTGGGCCATCGTTAGCCCACCTGTAAGTGAGTGGATTCATCGCTGTGCCATTCGTCAGCACTAACGAATTTGAAGCCGGGATAATTGTCGCTCCATCACCTGAACCGCCGCCAGAACCGCCACCAGAGCCCCCGGAGCCCCCGGAACCCCCACCAACCCAAACGCCCTCAAAACCACCAGTAGGTGGCTCCCAATTATTCGCATCCCCACCACTGGGGGTGAAATCATCTGGGATTGTGACGTTCGAAGGTGTGTAAACCCAGAGTTGACGACCTGACATTCCCTCGGGACAGTTGACTGCGGCTGAAGAAGTACAACCAAGAGAGAATATTACCTCTGAACCCATATTGAGGGTTCCGCCATATGTTTTAGCAGAAGATTGGCCAGCGCTGACCAAACCTAAATTATCATTCCACCAGATGGTATCATTCGCAGTCTCATAGACGAAGAGAGAGGTGCCAGCATAGGAACCGGTGGATACGAATTTTCGTTCTTTTGCAACTATCAACAACTGCGTACCCGTAACTGCAATGATGTCAGGATTAGAATCGGCGATGGTGGAAGTGAATTGGTAAAGATTAGCACGCATCCATGCGGTATTGTTTGAAAAATTGTAAATGTATAACTCTCTCCCTTCAGTTGCTGCTTCTGCAGCGAATATCAATTGACCTCCCACCACTGCTATCTGGTTTGGTTCTGAAGAGCAAGAGGGGCTACATATGTCAGCAAGAAGCCATGTTGAGTCGTTCGTCGCTTCATAGGCCCACAATTCCTCTCCATTGATACCATCATCAGCAGCGAAATACATGCGAGAGCCATCTCGGGTGATGAGTGCTTGACCGGACTTCGAATCTCCAGATCCTGAATTGATGTCAGCAACCTGCCAATGAGTGCTGTTGGTGGTTTCATATGCCCATAATTCCCTTCCGGTCGCCCCATCATCGTCAGCCCAGAACATCAGACGGCTTCCTAGCACAGCGGAATCATATGGTCGCAAACCACCATATGAAGATAATGAGGCGCCATTTGGATTCATATCTGTGACTCTCCAAGTTGAGTCGTTGGTGGTTTCATGTACCCACAATTCATGACCATTAGTTCCATCGTCAGCAGTGAATAAGATACTGGTACCTATTGGGAGGAGATTCTTGGGAGTTGAATCGCCGGCTCCAGGTTTGATATCTGCGACCATCCAAGAGGTACTGTTGGTTGTCTCAAATGCCCATAATTCCATACCAGTAGAGCTGGATCCTTCGGCTTTGAAATACAGCGTTGAGTCGATGGCAGCGAAATGGTATGGGAGGGACCCATATTCTGTTCCAAAACCATTGTCTTCGGTGTTGATATTATCAACCATATAGAGGGAGTCATTGCTCAAATCATAAGCGAACAATTCCGTCCCATGTTCAATTGAGTTTGCACTCAAGTAAACTATAGAATCAATAATAGGGCCAAAGTGTAATCCAGATCCGATTGCACCACAGTAGAAATCGCTGTCCACGGAAACATTCGACGTTGAAATATTTGAGTGATGATAACGTTTGACGCATTTACCTGACTCCTCCCTATGCTCGAACAAGAATGACTCATTGGAGAGAGGGTAAAACGTAGGTGCGGCCCCCATATCGAACGAACTGGAACCTGCAGTCCGCCATTGGGTTCCATTACCGGTGAAAACATTTCCCGAACCACTGTTTCTGGTGAATTCATCAAGGACAGAGGGTTGGGGGATTTGGTTTTGAATAAAATATGTTTGACTAAGAACCAATATCATCACAGAGCACATTGCTGCTTTCATGGAACTCTTACAAGCCATATCAAGTAAGAAAAAACTTGACTTTATATTGATTGTTTAGTCTAATTCCTCGGGAAGGGGATTAGACACATCTGTTGACTCATCCCAAGGTGTTTTATGGGGGAATGTAATGCTGGTTTGAGGCGGTTCGTGGTTGCTTTTTTGTTGTACCAAAACATATGCTATTGCTGAAGCAATGCCCAAGAGAACGAGGATGAGAAAAATGATGATTCCAAGGGGCCATTCACCATCATCTTCAGAAGCGCTAACGCTAGATTCTGCTTGATTTGGTGCGGTGGGTGAAAGGCGCAATGAAAGTTCTTGCTCCCCCCCTTCTACTCCTGAAACAGATAGCGAAAGGAAAAGAGAAGGCGTGGATAATCGAGTTGTGGGTTTGAGGGTGAATTCAAGTAACGCACTATCACCTGGGTTTATTGGATCAAATATCAGTCGATTTGGTGAAATAATCCAACCAGATGGTGGTTGGAGTAACACTGGGCCAATTACAGCACCCTCACCGGTGTTTTCAAGTTGTATCGCAAATTCTGCTGTTTCATCCAACGTCATTTGGGGAGCATCAATCACCCTCCAAATTACTGAATGTCGTATTGCTGATGCAATTGTGAACGTGAAATTTGCACTTGTACCCCCGCTTGAAAGTTCGATTATAATTTCGCCAGAATCACCAGCAGACACTTGATCTGAAATTAACAAACCACAATCCAGTGTTGCACTTGTTCCTGAATCTACAGACCCCAAGGGATCGCAATCAACAGACCACCCTGGTGGGCTTACTGTAGTAACTTGAGGGTGCCAAGCGGCGGACCCATCATAATATACTTCAGCTCTTATTATTGCAAATTCACCACGCCCTATTGGTCGAAGGTCGGCCGCATTTTCATCATATGTGTCATCCGCATGAATTAAGCGCTTGAATTCAATTGATGCTGTACCTGAAACAAGCAGAGGGACTGTTCCTGAGGCAAGTTCTGAACCATCTCGGGATACAACTCGTAAAGAGAAATCGCCATCAAGAGGGCGATCTACCGCAAGGACATCGAAGATAATTGTAGGATTGCCATTCCGGTCAATGATTAAAGTAGAAGGTCCTGTTATTTCCCAGCCAAGGGGAGCTTCTGTTTCTATAATAGAGTCTATCTCCGAATTTCCAATATTTTCAATTGTCCATACCAAACGAACTTGTTTACCTACTTCCGCCACGCGAGGAAGATTTCCATTCTTTAAGTCCAAAGTAATATTATCATGCCGTTCAGTCACTAAATCGAGGGAAAACGTCCACTCGTTTCCTTCTACCATTTGGGAAATAATGCGGACGTCAAGTCTTGCTTTTGACCCTGAAGACGGCATGACATGGGGGGGTTGTATGGATACATCTGCTTGGATGCTCCCTCCAGGGTTCAATGCACCAGATGTTGCTTGAGGGACGTTGGGATGAGAACCAATTTCATCAAATCCAACCGACCACCCCAGTGGTGGTTCAAGTATCATGTCATATCCCTGTTCGGCATTGCCCAAATTGGTTAATTTAAACTCGAATGTTGTTGAATTAACGGGGTGAACTGGCAATTCACCTGGTGGGAGGTCTATTCGAACGGCTGGTATAATTCCCACCATCATGTATAGGCTCGTTGTTTGGGATAAACCCGCGTCTAAATCCAAAGCTTTGACTCTAACAACATACGTCCCGGGGCTGGGCGCTGCCGCATGAGATAGATAGACGGTAAATGTGTCCTCTTCCAATGAACTGAGGGTGAAGTTTGCTTTGCTTAAGGAAACACTCCAAGGCATAAACGCGCCATCCTCTGACCGGAATACTTGTTCATCCACCAACACAGATCCGTTGGTTGCTCGCATTGCAGAATTTCGAATGCGGGTGTCCCAAGAAGAAGTTACTGTGGAAGAATTAGTTAGTTGAATCGTTTTTTTATCAGATTCGACCCGCACACCAGCATCTGCCACTGTGATGCTATTTTCTAAGATATTATTGGATTCATTCCCCTCTTCAAGTTGATTTGACGGGTCTATGTTTAAGCGAAGAAGAATGGGGCCTGCTGTTGATGGAGTCCAATCCCAAATCATTCTTTCACGGGTTCCTGGGCCCATATCGAAAACTTTGTCAACAAAAGTTTGTGAACCCGCAAGCAAACTAACGCGCACATCGGTTAGTTCGCCGTTTCCAGTATTCCGAACTTCAGCAGCAATCTGTGTTTGTTTTCCTCGCTCTGGGAGTTCATCGAGGGCAGTAAGTGAATTTGGAACGAGGACAACATCAGGTAACACGCGATCGGCGCCCTGAGCTGCAATTGCAATAGAGAACATTTGGGCTTTTGGGCCACCGTGGGCTGAATCTCGCACGCGAACGGTCCATGTTCCTTGTTTTGCATAATCAACTAAAACAACTTCAACATTGTTCGTGTTGTCACCATTTCCATTTGCAAGGGATTTGCCGTTTTGGAAATCATTTCCGCGATATACCACACCCGATGGATCTATTACTTCTAAATCAAGATTGTTTACTAGGGCTTTTGAAGCACTCGTTGAGCCGCGGTAATCAGACCATGTAAGTACTGCTTTGAACGCCCGGTTTTGGATGTCCACTTGTATGGGATAATCCTGCCATTGCCCACTCGAAAGGCTCGTTCGGTCGTCAACCCAAACAGTGCGTCCGTCGCCAGGATCTAAGGTTTCTTTGAGGTTGACGCGGCCCCACCCCTCTACATTATTTGGAATGTCTCGCGTCCCAATATCCACTGCGCCCAAAATCATCATGGCTTTGATGAGGGATCCTTGAGGGGAAGGGCGCCCTCCTTCATCCATCAAATATTGGCGTAAAATCGCAGATAAGCCCGCTGCGTGCGGGGCGGCCATGCTAGTCCCACTGAATTCAATATACCATCCTGAAGAATCTTCCCAAGAGGCTGAAGAAGAATCTGTCATCTCTTGAGCCTTGCAAGACCTTACCCAAGTCCCGGGAGCAACAACGTCTGGTTTGATGCGCCCATCGTCTGTTGGCCCCCTACTTGACGAATCTGACACTTTGTTCGGAGATGAGCCACCCCGGTTGTGATGATTTCCAATTGAAATTGAGTTTTTCGCAGTCGCGGGGGCACCTACAGACCCGGAACCCTCATCTCCATCATTTCCATTAGCAAATAATATCGTAAATCCGGAATAACCACTTGTGACACGATCATATGTGTATGAACGTGAATCTAGATCTTGAGCCTCAGTGGTATAGCTGCCACGAATTGTTTGACTTCCCCAACTATTTGTGTGAATCCGTGCACCATCATTGTAGGCTGTACGAAGAAGTGAGTCAAGGGAAGGAGACATGAAAGCACCATCCCAGTTTCGCATCATCGCTTGGAAATAAACATCCGCTCCTGGCGCAGTTCCGGCATAGCCCCCACGGGACCCATCACCTAGTGCAGAACATGCAACATGAGTTCCATGACCACCTTGCGAATCAGAAGTATCACCATCATTTATGACGTCCTTTACAGCATGTACACGGGTTCCAAAATCCCCGTGATCTGAATCAAGACCTGAATCTGCTATTGCAATTAGTTCACCCGCACCATCTAGGGTTGTAGCATATTTACTTCGCATTGAGCCCACATCCATATGAAGAACTGCCTTGGAATTATGAAGGCCGAAATGCGGGGTGGGACCCACCCATGCCACTGCTGGGTTCATCAAAGCCGTGGTTAATTCACGGGGATTGAGAAGAACATCAAAACGTCCTTCTGAAGCACCCGCGGGAGCGCTTGCTGATGATGGAACTGCATTAGATAAGCGATGATTTATTTCACCAATGCGCACCAATGGCTGACGGTGCCCCTCGGCATCGCGCCATCCATCAACTCTTGCATCGAATGACTCCCCTTGATTTACTGATTCCCAGATACTTGGATCTAGGAGAAAATCTAGTGGGACGGAATGAACGGCCGCAACCCCGTATATACCTCTTAATTTTACTAAATCGTGACTCGAACCTTGAACAGTAAAACCGCTGGGGGCTATGAAGTCATGAATCGTGGCAGAGGTTGTCTTCTGAATTTCTGCGCGAACTTGAGGGAGGGGAATATTTCCATCAACAATTAAGAGAACTAAATCAGATCTTGCTTTTTGTAATGGGACAGGGGGTGTATGAATTCTTTCAAGGCCTTCGACTGTGAATTTGCCAATATGAGTCCATGCTTCAGAAGTGCGCACATCTGCAAACCCATTTTCAATCCCAAGGCCCAATAAATTCTGAAGCATTGAGCCGTTTGGAGTGATTTTGATGGATTCTGAATGTGGGCTGGATTCCATCATTGGGGTTTGTGATGACTTTGATGAAGAGTCGTAGACAGAAGCCGGTGCAATTAGCATCAGCGCAAGAATTAGCAGTGCGCTCCGAACTATGATACCCCCTTCGATGTGCTTGCGTGCGTCCGCACACCTTTTGTCGGTTGGGGTTTGGTGGTTATTTATCACCATAGAATAAGCCTGTATCCTTGACCTACACGCCACTCTTCCGTAATCCACTCACCAACACGCTTGATTTGGGCGGCTTCTTGTGGGTCTCCCGTTGCATCAGTATAGGACAATTCGATGTGGACTAGGTATTCTTCCCACCCACTAGCGCCCTCCACAATTAGTTCAAGGTCATCGTGTGTGAGTGATGTGTGAGATTGAAGAGAACTACGGTCAAATTGAGTCGAGTTTAAGGCACTACCATCGAGCTTAGTTACCTCCACAAATAAGCTGACATCGGAAATCTCCCGGCTCCCTTTGTTGAGAATTTCTGTTAAAACCACATGGCCTGCCGAAGACTGCATGAAAACAACGCGGACTTCTGTCCGGTCCTGGGGCACAATGTAGTAAATGAATGCTCCAAATATTGCTACTAAGAGCAAGAGAGTTATGCTTGCCACAAATAATCGTGCAGGAGTTACAATTGCTGCAACCTGCTCTGCTGCTCGGCTGGCAGCAGTGAGGTCACGTTTGTGAACGCCCCTTCGTCCGACTTCCACCATCACATCGTCTTGCGACAACACATCTTCGACGTCTTCGTCTATATCGGCGACCATATCAGCCCACCGCCGTGGCTACTAATGTAGCAATTAAACTCGAAAGGGGTTCTACAAACATGAAATGAGTTGATTGTATACGGTCTCCACTTGCAGTTCCAATAACGGATAAATCGGCCGCCAACCCATTCAGCCCCAATGTGGTCCCAATTGGCATGATCCCTGCAATTTGAGCATCTACTAGCACTGCTTTTCCATTGAATGTACGCCCAGCTATATCGACATCAACACTTGAAATAGCTACAATCCTCCCTGCTGAAACATCTGTTAAACGTATAATTGGATATGTGTTACCAATGTTATCGATGTGCACGGTTGCTGAACGGATATTTTCCCCCACAATCTCTGCGCTATTCAACCACATTCCTGGCCTCAAAGGCAGATCTGTTGACCGTATGTAAATGCGTTCAACTCCTTTCTCTGAAGTTACTAAACTCATACCCCAATCTGTTGTGGAAGATAAGCGCGTCAGTCTTGCAAGGTTTTCTCCAATGAGGAGAATGTCTCCGCGCTGATCGATGGCCCTGCCAGTTGCTTCGATATAGAGGTCTAGATCGTCACCCCTACAATCACCAACACCCGTCCAACAACTGCGATAATCGAGGGTTGCCATGCCTTGAAAACTCAAGTCTTGAGAAATATCAAATTCCCTCAATGGAACTGTTGAGAGGGTTATTTCTCCCGGAATGTCCCGCATCATAATTGTAGCGGGCCACCACCGTTCTTCAGCAAAGCGATGGGTCTGTAACAGCATTGCTTCGGCTGCCCGGCCGTCTGTACGTGCTTCGGGGGGAACATCAACATCGAGTTCGATTGCTGAGCCTATTGTCATCGTAAGTGCCGCTTTTTGTGGTGCGCCTACAATGAGGGATTCCAAGCGCTGACCAATTGCTCGATTCAAATTCAATAGATGGATCGTTTCGGCATCGGATGGCAATTCAGCATCAAGGACCACGGACAAAACCGGTACTGAAGGGGAGGCATCTTGCTCAAGAAGCATTTCAAGGCGAAGGTCCCCTGATGTATTTGTATCAAGGCCATCAACCACAAGTTCTAGGTCCATCCCTTCAATTCCTCTGCTAATCAATGCCAAATTATCATGTGTTGGGATCCATGAGGCCATTGAAAGATCAACAGACCATGTCGAAATGCCGGTGGTATTATCATAGACAATTTCAATTGTTGTGTTTGGAGAAAGAGACGGAAGCCAAACACGCCCATGCATTGAACGTAATGTACTATTTTCTTTAGCTTCAATAGAAATTCCTTGTACCCAGGGTGGTTCTTCAACTTCAAGATCGCCAATTACAAATTCTGCTGCGAGGTCAAATGGTGCATCAGTATCTATTTCGACATCTAAGCCAAAATGGTCGCTTTCGGTGGTGGTGGTTGAAATTGAATGGGTGAATTCACCCAATACATCATTTATTGAACGCCCAAACCTAGCTAAATCTAGCAGCCCATTTGATATTCCAACTAAACCCACGCCATTTCCAAAGTCAGGGGTAGTGACTGAACTACCCTCTGATGAGCGAGGCATACGCACATCTAGGCGTGTCGGTAGTGGATTTATTCGGAGAAATGCCTCTGCTTTCTGGCTCGATTGTGACGTTCCGTCATCGATGATTGCTGCTTTTAATGCACGGTTTCCCGCAAGATGAATAGAGGCGAGTTCTCTTCCTGAAGGGCCTGGAGCATCTGGTATTTCAGCTGGTACCCACGCTATAGATTCAATTCCACTTAATCTAGCAGAAGAACCCGCTTTCGAACCATTCCGTTCAATGAGAACATGGTCACCGGAAAATGTTCTTGGGGTGCTCAAATTCGTTGCCATCACCTCAAATGTTGTTAAGGGAGACGAAAGAGATAATTCCGTACCATTTGAAAAATCTAAATTGATCCCCGAAGGAACTCCAAGTAATTGAACTGAAACGCGTTCATCCCCTTCTACAGACGCATATGCAACGGCGTCAATACCGTCTTCTAATTCAATTATTGTCTGATTACCAATCATTTTGAGGCCAATTTCACTGGGAAGTGGTTGTAATATCACTTCTTGACGAACAGACCCATTTAGGGTCTTCCCCATGTGCTGAATGTGCCCTGCGACCATTTTCGAACTCCCGCTTAATGACAAGTTAAATGCGCGATCACCATTTGATTCAACGAGATTATTCATTGAATGAAAGCCGCGTAACTTTAAACTGGCTGCTACAGAAAGAATTGGAGTGCGATTGAGTGCCATTAAACTGTCAAAAAGTCCCAAATCACGAGAAATGAGGAGATGTTCATCACCAATTGTTGGATGGGGAGATGAGCCTATTTGCAAGGAGATAGACCCTATTGGGTCGGGTGGGCGGTTAGATGCAAGAGACTCCATGGTTAAAATTTGTAATTCCCCACCTGATGCATCACCTGATAAATCAATGGCAATTGCAGGAAGGCTATTTACGACCTCACCTACTTTTAATATGACATCAACAACGGTTACAACCACAGTATCAATCATCGATTGTGCTATATTCAATGAGTCACCAAAGCCGAGTACATCATCCTCATCTGAATCTTCAAATTCTAATGAGCCACTGACAATGACGACTTTTGGTAAATCCTCTATCGATATAGTTACTCGTAAATGGTCTGATGCATCCCCTGAGCGCAACAGCCAAGATGAATAATTGATTGATTCAATAGACTCCGTTGTTGCAATCATGATCAATGAATCTGGAGGGTTGGCTGGATCAATTGGTAGAGATGGATCGCTGTCGTGACGGGTCGGATCCGCAGTCCAGTTTTTGACACCAATGAACATTCCAAGATTTTTTGGAAGGCTTCCTGGCAAAGGAGTTGGTCCATCTGGCGATGCCCCAATCTGTCGGAAAAGACGATCGATTTCTTGTTCATTAAACGAGTCCCCTGGTAGACCTCTCAGCCATCCCCGTGCCTCAGTGGTATTGCCAAACTCTCCACTGCCATCTGTGCGCGTGAGACCGGACCGATCCTCGTGATAATGGAGATAAAGGTCTGCTTTTTGATTGGCGTAATATTCTATTGAATCCCAAGAACCGTCAGTAGGTGTCGTATCAAGCGTATAATCATCGTTTCTAATGGTTAAATTATACACAGAAGCGAGTTCATTGGTTCCTTTGGCTGGGTGGAATGATGCATCCACATATGCCATCTCAGCAATTGGATGTGAATTTCCCGAGCCTATTCGATAATGCACATAACCCAATCCCGCAGCAATACCACAATCAATCTCGGGAGAAGGGAGGTGTCTTTGTGTATCTGGGTCCGCTAACCAGCGGTCATCACAACTCGTACTCACGGGATTCTCCACTGTAATCGCATATGGGGCACGGATTCCAGTAATTGTAAGATCGGCATCATTTAAGCCCGTTGTTGAAGGTATGAGCATGCCAAGAATGGAAGTTGGATTAAGATCGAAATCGACTCGTTCAAGGCCTACAGTAACTGCTGCATCTTCAGGAATTTGAGTGAAGCGAGTGTCAATAACCCAAACCCAAGTTTGGTCGCTATACGTGAAACCTTTCATCACTGAAATTTCCAGCCGTCCCATTTGCGACCAGACATTTCTGCTGGAATTAATGGGGTCTATAGTCACTCGAATATCGGGTTTCACCCACATCTTTGCTTCAAGAATATCGATGTCCCAGGTTTGGCCTGGTGAATTGGCAATCCCAAGCCCAAGCCCTACATTTACATCATCAATACCGTCGCAATCAATGTCAACTGTATTGACAGTAGGGTTGTATTGATCTAAAGGAAAAATATCAAAATTCAGTAAGCCCTCTGAGCTATAATTTTGGCAGTTTATTGCGCCATTACGCGATGTGTAATCTGAAAAAACCACAAGTTCATTTAATTCGGTAGGTAGCAATGTTTCAATCAAAGACGCTGGTAAATAAGGCGGGCGGGCATCTGGTTCTGAAAGAAGACGGTATGGGTATGGATGATCAATTTGAGAGAGGTTTGTTGTTGTGAAGTTTACGTCTGAAAGGACATTATTGTTCAAATTAAACGAATCTTGCGGGGAGACATCATGCATTGATGAACGTACATCTTCAATTGCTGCATTCGCTGACGATGAAAGAATAGGATCATTAAAATCTGTTTTTCTAGATGAAAGCACATCATGCAATGAGGCGATAATTCCAAAATCATCTACTGCTACTGAAAGGTCTTGGCCCCCCACCAAAGTAACTGCAGGAGTTAATGTTGAACATGCTAGAATGAGGAAAAAAAGGACAGCGCGCCGCGACGCTTCTTCGCCCATAACGTTCTGTGCTCGACGACCGTACTGATATGGGTTCGCTCGATATGTTATGGTCTGAACCGTTGTCTTGTGTTACAATGGGGACATTCAACCACTGCTTCTTTGGTGTTTGGGGGAAGATCAAGTGCAAATGTCCGCGAGCAATTTGCACATTCAGCACGGTGGGATGAATATGCTTCAACGGCAAGTGGATCAATTTGATCGGGGGACCCATATGGGTCAAAATCATCGATAAGGGTTGGTGAGGTGTTCTTAGGTGAAGTTGCATCTAGGAAAGACAGCTCATCCATTTCCTTGATTCCCTTGATATCTTCAATATCTACCGGATTTTGAACTGGTTCAACTATGGAATGGGAATATACTGGCATTCCTGCTAAACGGGCCATCTCTGCTTCTGCTGCATCGCGAGAAAAGGAGCCTCCGCCAATTCCCGCCAAACGACGCATTTCGCCCTCATTCGAAGTGGGTGCAAACATGGAGACTTGTGATGCTGAATCTAGCTCTTGGGTTTGTTGTGCAGATGATTCTGCAACTTGTTGGGCCATCATCTCTTTGAGGGTGTTCACATCATTATACCTACGCCAACCAAGCCAGCCGCCTACGGCTGCAAGAGTGCTTACAAGAAGAATAACTGAAAATATAGGGAAGTCAGATTCAGGGAGAGGTAATATCTCAATTGCAAGAACTTCGTAGGCAGAATATCCATCCACATTTCTAGCGATCAGAACAACGTCCCTAGAACCTGGTGTTGACCAAGATACTTCGACGGTTTGGCCCATCACATCACAATCATTGCTTGGATCAGAATCGTTGCTACTATCAATGCCCGTGTTAAGGTCCCAGCAATACACTATATCCCCTGATGGGCTTTCAATTTCGGATGCACTTGCTTCAAGTGTGATGGTGGCGCCAACTTCTACTTTAGTAGCGCTTGCTTCCAAACTGCGTATTTCAGGAATCGTTGTATCAATCACAGTTATTTTGAGTTCTTCAATAAGTAAATTTCCCGATGGATCTGAGACTTCAAGCCGTAGTGAGTGGATACCGCGTGAATTCCATGTTTCTGAAAATTGAGGTATCGACCAACGGCCAAATTCATCCATGTTTGCAGCACCTAGGCTTCCATTTGCTCGAATATTGCCATTGATAAGCCAGCGATATTCATCTGGCTGATGGTTATCATCAACAGTTGCCGAATACTCCTTTCTGTCGCCAACACTTGGTTGGGTGATACCATTAATCGACCCAATTAAAATTGGATCTGTTTGATCTGTAATTGTCACTGGAATCGTATGGCTATCTAATGTCCCGTCACTTCCTTTGACCCACAAGGCAATCGTTCGTGAACCGGGAGATAGCCATCGTACCTCATTAGACATCTCATTGCCATCGCGCCGGCATTCCCCAATTAGGGATGCGCCGCTTCCTATGACTTCCCACGTAGTGGATGGGGAATTTGCATCACAGTCTCGATCATTTGCTGGGCCCCCAAAACCATCATTTTCAAAGTTAATATCGAGGTCCCACCAACGATCGATGATCTGTGCACTTGCATTAGGGGTCGTGCTTGAATCTAGTGTCATGACACCGCCCACTTCAGAAGATGCACCGTTTGGTCCCACCAAACCTTCTGCATTTATGACCGGGTTGATAGATACGCGGATGTATAGGGTTCCTGATGCTGCTGTGGCTAAGCCCGAATCGCCCCTCGCTTGTGTATTGACAACAACAAGTATGGACATCCCATCATGCGTTGAATCAACAGTCCAAGTTAGTGATGATAATTGAGGGGTCAGGCGCCATAGGTATGTTCGGTCGGGGGCACTTGCACCCGGTATCCAAAGGTCTCCCTGATCATTGATGTTTTGATAAATCCACCAACAGCTTTTTTCAGGATAATTGACTGCTGTGCGGGAGCAAATCTCTTCATCAGTAAGGAGGTAAATGTCTGCTGTGCCGACCAGCGCCTTGGCTTCAACTTGGATCGTAGACCCTGAATCAAGGCCAATTTGAGTGACAATGGGGTGGGGTTTATCGGCTCCATAATGTCCCACAGAATCATAAATAATATTTGGGGAATTTGTACGTTCAATTACGGATAAAGATGCAGTAATAGGGGCCCCCCCGGGAGCACCTGGAACTTTAGCATCATTTCGGTTGTCAAGAATGAGGTGCCAAATGCAAGTGCTTTGGCCAGTGCATGATGTGGGGGTTGTCCAATTGAATGACAAAGAGGTGGGTTGAACGTTGATCAATGAAGGACCATCTACAAGAACGGAAGAAAAATCTTGACTACCATTATATTGGTCCCAAGTTACTTGATCGAGCACAAATAAATCCCAGGGCAGGGTTGCTTGAACATCTAATTGGATAGATAATATTGCACCGGGGGGTAAAGGTGCGGTTTGAAAGACTGCACAAGACCCATCCGCCACAACTACGTTGGTGAACGTTGTGTGCAGAGAGCAAAGTCCCAAATTTGCTCTTGCATGTGTGTTTTCGTCTGCGGCTGATGGTGGAATTCCTAATGTCATGACGAGCACAAAGGCGGCAAATACCACTCGCCTTTGGAGATGCATCTAAACTCCCATCCTCTTCATAGTCATGAAGATTAGTCCATTGCGTGCAGGTCGTTTTCACTAAATGCCGTATCAATTCGGTGAATTCCATCGGCATCGATGCAATAGTAAATGGGAGTTTCTCCAGATCTTATTTCAACGATACAACCATCATGGGCTGCGGCAGTTCTAGGATGGATTGTTCGTGCTTCAAACAACATTTTGTTTGGAGATGAGTATCGTTGGCTATAATGAGTAATCAAAAGGTGTTTAGCTGTTATTTTTTGAGCTGCTTTCGCGGCATCAAGACCAGTGGAATGTAAATTTTTTTCTGCTTTTTCCCGGTTTGATTCATCGTAAGTTGCTTCGTGTACGAGCAAATCAACCGGACCTTCACAAATACGAAATCCCGGTGCTTGTGCCGTTGTATCACCGCTGATAATGACGCGACTTCCGTGTCGCATTCCCCCTCTATAATTTGGCGATAAAGAGGGATTTTTTGCCAATTCCCGGATTGTCATCTCATCTAATCCGTCTGCTTCTGCAGCTGCACGGTCGAATGAGCCAACATGGTCTGTTTCAGAGATTTTCCACCCGCACGATGGAATTCGATGATGAGTCCTCAAAGCACGGACATCTAGGCCATTAATGTCAACTTCAACTACCTGACTGATTTCCTTTTCAATATCAATTAAATCCCATTTTATATCAAATGAATATGCTGCCCCACCTATGCGGTGAATTGCTGCAAATTGAACTGCCATGTCTTGGCCTGACAAAGACAAGTTATTGAGTGAAGTACCATTATTTGATGACAACTTACCTGCAGAGGAAGTTGGAGCAATAATGCGTAATGGTTTCTTTCTGCCATCTAATGACTGAGAATGAAGCCAAGGTAACAGGCCCCATGTATGATCAAGGTGACCATGTGTGATAAGAACTAGATCAATACGGTTGGAACGGATGCGCCACCTAGGTTGAAATTTCTTTAGCAGCATATCGTGCTTTCTAATACGCTGCTGAAAGCCTTCGCCTGGGTCAATACCAATTATCCATCCATCTCCTCGAAGGATTGACCCACTAACGTCGCGCCCATGTGCTGGTCGTGCTGAGGCCGTTCCCAACATGTGCAAATGTATTGCCATGTAGTGCCCTCATTGTCTTTCAAAGGGGATTGGTGTTTCTGGAAACCACCGCAAAACCACCACTTCGGCGACGCCACGAACCCATCGCCAAGGAATCGCAAGAGGGACTGCGCCCTCAACTAAATTTTCATCCACATCTGAGACAAAAAGATGGGTGCATTCCAAATCGTCACGAGTAATAACCGCATCATGAACGGTTCCAAGTTTCCGTCCATCGGGGAGAATAACTGCACGGCCGCGCAAGTCACTTAGGCGGGGCATGGTGTTGGGAGAGGGGGGGGGGGCATGAAATCTGCTCCCTAGGAAAAATATGCTAACCACAGATGGAAATATGATAAGTCGAAAAATGTGGGTGGGCGGGAGATCAAACAAAAAAGAGAAGATATATGCATTACTTTGTAAATAAAGCGGCCTATTCGCCCATTGGTGTCAAGTATGGATGACGAGGAATGGCCCCCTATCCACGCAGATGTTCCTCCTTCTGATTTTGCAGGAGGGGATTATGATTTCGTTGTTATTGGCGGTGGTGCTGCAGGGGTTGCAGGAGCATTATTGGCAGCACAATTAGGTGCGAAAACACTCATTGTTGAGAAGAATGAGGAATTGGGAGGGAATTCAATGCATCGGGGAACATTGCCTCGTTCCACCCTTCTCTCAACTGCTCGAGCGCGATCAAAGGCATACTCCCAGGGGCGGTTTGGATTGTCGCGGATAGAGCCATTCCCTGAAATGTCCCTCCGGAAGGCTTACCACCATACGGGAAAAGTTAGGGATTTGGTAATGGAACGGTTTTCCCAAAGATATCTCGCAGACAGGGGTATTGAAGTGCTACTCGGTTCTGAAGCGAAATTCATTAGCACAAGCGAAATGGTGGTTAATGGCTTACCAGTGGGTTTCAAGAAAGCAATGATTGCTACGGGTTCGTCAATTGAAACTCCAAAAGAATATCGAAAAGCAGCGCCCCTTACGCTCCACACTATTTGGAACATTACAGAATTGCCAGAATATATGATAATCATAGGTGCTGGAAGAGAGGCCGTTGAATGGGCACAAATTTGGCGCCGGTTTGGTTCTGCAGTATCAATTATTTGTGGGCAAAGTGGACAAGTCTTGCCTCGAGATGACCCTGAAGTGGGAGATCTATGCAAAAACATCCTTCAATCAGAGGGTGTGGAAGTCCTTGCTGGACGTACAAGAAAATTAGAGGTTGCGGGAGGCTCAGGGGCAGGTCGAGCACAAGGGGATGTTACGGTCACTCTCCCAGACGGTACAGAACGAAATGGGTCTCATTTACTGATTGCAATAGGGAGAATACCAACGCCTGAAGATCTTGGCCTTGAAGCTGGGGAAATCAATTTCGACCAGAGATCAGGCCACATAGCAGTCGACGACGTGATGAAAACATCAAACCCAGATGTATATGCTGCAGGTGAAGTTCTTGGGACGCATCCCTTTACACATCTAGCAGCTTGGCAGGCACGGGTTGCTGCCGAACATGCCTTTACTGGCGCATCACGCAGCAAAGCAAGATTTCGATTTGAGCCTGATCGAGTAACATGGGCAACTATGATTGATCCTGAAATAGCACATTGTGGATATACTGAATCAGATGCAAGACGATTGTTCGGAAAGAAGGTTAACGTATACAAATGGGATTCGGGAAATATCGATCGTGCAATCATTGATGATCAACCCACGGGATTTGTCAAAGTAATTTGTGTAAAAGATGTGGTGGTTGGTGCTGATTTGATTGCACCAAATGCTGCTGATTTGATACAAATGTTTGCTCTAGCAACACGAACAGGGGCCACATTACAACAACTACTTGACAGCATGTCCGTACACCCATCTTTTGCTGAAGCCACAGTAAATTTGGCCATTGAATCATTGTATGATACATGGCTAACGCCAAAATATCGGAAAAGCCAGCGAAAGTTAAGCGGGAACATAAACCTAGAACGAATGTGACTTGCAATCAAAAGTCATAATGGGGAGTGGGGCAGTTGCTTAATGATCAGGGGCTTGGCTATGTCCACTAGATGCTACGCAGCGCGCCGTTCTTTCGCGGTAATCATAGGATTTCTTTCTCTTTCAATCCTTGCTGCCGCTGAAACAGCTATTACGGGACCGGATGCTGTGATTAAAGATGCAATCCAAGACTTTGAATCGATTGATTTAGAGAGGAGAGATCTCGTATTTAGCCAAGTTAGCGCACGCGCCAGTGGAACTGCGGCGAGTTGGGCAGAAGGAATGGGAGGTTCTGGTGAAGATTTGATCCTAAAATCAGTTACTGGCCCTAATGGGGATATTTGGCTCATAGGGTTATTCAGTGACACTGCATCTTTTGGCTCCACCACCCTTTCAAGTTCTGGAGATTATGATGTATTCATTGCTAGGATGACTGCGACTGGGCAATGGGTGTGGGCCGCAAAAGCAGGAGGTTCAACCAATGACCGCGCATTCGGAATTACAGTCGATGCACAGGGTAATGCATATGTTGCTGGATATAGTCAAGACATCACCACCTACACCTCACCATCCACTACATTTGGTTCAACAACAATTCAAGGACACTCTGATTGGATCTTGAATGGGTGGGTTGCCAAAATTAATTCAAACGGTGTTTGGTCGTGGGCAGAAAGTATTCCATATGATACTTCATCCTTCGGAAATGGTGGTGCTGGCGCATTATTTGATGTGGAATTAATCGGTAACGAGGTAGTCGTTCTAGGAACGTATGCTGAAACCATGACTGTGGGATCAAAATCCATTACATCGAATACGGATGCTACGGGACAAACAACACTTGATGTGTTTTTTGGGGGCCTTACCACATCTGGATCATGGACTTGGATCTCAACAGCAGGGGGTGCGGGAGGTGATTTGGGTGTTGAAATGGAAGAAATAGGTTCGCAGGAAACTGTTATTTCAATTCTTTTTGAAGAAACTGCCAACATATGGGGTAAATCACATACAAGTACTGGGGGACAAGACTCCCTTCTTGTCCGTATTAATCCATCCAACCAAGTGGTTAGTTGGACATCCCAAATATCAGGGACAGGGGATGAATCTATTGAAGGATTAGAAGTTGATTCGTCCGGTAATGTATTTGCATCTGGTTCCTATGATGGAGGGTCAATAAATTTGGGATCAAAAAGTGCATCAAATGCTGGAGGAAGTGACTTGTTTGTTGCTTCCATAACTGCCACTTCAGGAAATCCATCTTGGATTATGAGTTTGGGGGGAGGAGGGGATGAATACGGATATGGTATTGAGGCAGAATCGTCAGGTGATGTGTGGTTTGCCGCCTCTTTTGATAGTACGTCCATATCGATCCCAATTTCAGGTTCTGGAACAAAAACAATTTCACCTCAAGGCGGATCTGACATCCTAATTCTATCATTTGATACCACGGGTGCGTGGACAGAAGTTATTGCAACTGGAAGCACCAATGATGATCAAGGGGTCGATATCACAATTGATTCTTCTGGAACTATTTATGCTGTGGGATTATTTGGCGGAAATGGAACATCACCAACAACAATTGGTGATCTTACTCTTACAAACAACGGAGGGTCTGACGGATTTATTTGGCGCATGGTTGCTGATTCTGATGGGGATGGGTTTGGGGATAATGTTGACAGCTGTCCAACAATTGCGGGAACCTCCTCAAAAGGTAATGTTCTAGGATGTGTAGATTCAGATGGCGACGGATGGGCTGATACAAATGATGAATTTCCAGGGGACGGCACCCAATGGGCCGACTCAGATGGGGATGGATGGGGCGATGAATCGGGTGGACATAATGGGGACGCGTGCCCGACAATTGCGGGAACTTCTTCGGCCGACCGACTAGGTTGTCTTGACTCAGATGAGGATGGATATTCCAATACTGATAGCGGGTGGACAAAGGATGATGGGGGCGATGCGTTTCCAAACGAAAAGACACAATGGGCTGATATGGATGAGGATGGATATGGAGATAATTGGGCTGATTCGTCTTGGACGGACATGCGGGAATCAGAAACTCCCGTCATTGGTCAATTCCATATTGGGGCCCACCAACCTGATGGATGCCCATTTGAAGCCGGAGGAATTGCACTAGATGGATATGGTTGCCCAGATACTGATCTCGATGGGTGGTCGGATCATCCATTCGGTGATGCATTTCCGATGAACCCAACCCAACACTCAGATAGTGACGGAGATGGGTGGGGTGATAATCAAACAAAAGGAGCGTCGCAATCTGATGCACTACCAAATGAACCAACTCAGTGGTCAGACCTCGATGGGGATGGATGGGGTGATAATCAATCAATTGGTGCAAACAAAATAGACGCATTTCCATCTGAACCCACACAATGGGAAGATAGGGATGGAGATGGCTTTGGAGATGAGGCAGATGGGTTTGAGCCGGATGGCTGCGTGAATGAGCATGGCACATCGTATATTGATCGCTTTGGATGTCCAGACCAGGACGGGGACGGGGCATCTAATCCAACAGCAGATTGGACGATAGATAATGGCGCAGATGCATTTTTCGACGATCCAACCCAGTGGAATGACACCGATCGAGATGGGCTCGGAGATAATTATGGAAGTCCTATGTGGCATCAAGAAAGAGTTGAAAGTTATCCTGGTGAATGGCTCCCTGGTGCAAATAATGCGGACCAATGGCCATTAGATTGGGATAATGATGGTTGGGACGACCCTGAGTTCGCTGCAAGTGCGGTTGCACCTTTCGATGATTGTCCAAAAGTTGCTGGAACATCAACGAAAGGGTTGTTGGGGTGCCTAGATGGGGATGGAGATCATTGGGCCGATGGAGCTGATGCATTTCCAAATGAAAAGACACAATGGGAAAATCGAGATGAGGATGACTACGGAGATAATCCGGATGGAATAGAACCCGATGCCTGTCCCGCATTCAAGGGGACATCTTGGATCGACCGGTACGGTTGTCCCGATAGAGATGGGGATGGAGTATCTGATGAGAATGATGCTGACCCGAGTAACCCTGACATTACTGGGTTAGAAGACAATAGTGCTTCGACCACGCCAGAATCGAGTAATATAGGTACTGAAAATACAACCACCAATAGTGGAGAAAAGGCAAGCCTAAGCCGAGCATCTCAGGCACAGACCGAAGAAAATAATGGGGGTGGAGCCATCGTTATTGTCGCACTTGCTGGTTTTGTGTTAATTGGTATGGCTGTTCTCTTTGTGCTAATACTTCGAACTGGCCGGATAGACATGGATGCGTTTGAAGAGGCAGAAGAATATGGTGAAGAGGCTTACGATTCAGTCATTGTCGATGAAAGTGGGATTGAATGGATGGAGCACCCCGCAGGTAGTGGAAACCTTTGGTATAGAAGACCTGGCGTGCATGATTGGTTACAGCACGAAGAATAATACCGAATAAGTCCATTTAAGCAGGGATATCTGAGAGAAATGTGGACAAATCCACCAAATCACCTATTTTTTCTTCAATCTCTTTCGCAATACCTAACAGGATTTTTTTGCTTCTCCCTTCTGCCCGCATTACAAGAATGGGTTCCGTGTTTGAAGGTCGGCACAAAAACCACCCATCTGCCCATCGAGCACGAACGCCATCACTTGTATTGAGACGAGCGCCGGATGTATCAAGTCGATCAATGATTGAATTCATCAATTCATTACGTAATCCTTTGAGGGGAATTTTCACCTCACCTGTTGCGGGGTAGTTTGGATATATTGAAAGCCGTTGGGACATTGTAGGGCCACCATTTTCAGGAGACGGATCTCGAGACACGAGTTCTAAAAGACGCGCACTAGCATAGAGTGCATCATCATATCCTGGCCAATTATCGTTGAAGAAAAAGTGACCGCTCATTTCTCCCGCAAAGGGACAAGATGGAAGATCTTTGAGTGCTTGTTTGAGGAATGAATGGCCAGTGCGCATCATGATGGGTTTTCCCCCTGCTGCAATTATCGATTCTTCTAGGCTCATTGAACATTTAACATCGAATATGATTGGAGGTTCTGAATTTGGTTCGTTAGCGCGTGCCACCTCTATTGTATCTATTGCAAACAAGGTAAGTAAACGATCTGGAGAAATGAACTGGCCTCTTTCATCCACAATTCCAATTCGATCGCCATCTCCGTCAATGCCAATTCCAAATTCAGCACATTCTGAAATCACGGCTTGGGCAAGGTCAACCATATTTGATGGTCGCGTAGGATCAGGAGGGTGGTTAGGGAATGTGGGGTCAGGGTCACAATACAGCAATGTAGCATTGACATTCAATAAATCCATCAACCTAGCAACTGCTGGGCCTGGAACCGCATTGCCAGCATCAACAACGATTGACATTGGGCGCATTGGAATTCCTGAAGATGCAACGATAGCATTGAGCATGTCCTCAATAATGTCATATTTTTCCACTTGCCCCTTTCCTGTACTTTTTTTTCCTGAAGAAACAATGTCTCGTAATTCAATAATCGCATCACCCGCCATAGAAGATGTTCCTCTGTTAATCTTGAACCCATTATATTCTGGTGGGTTGTGTGAAGCAGTTACCATTACCCCACCGTCCACATCTAAATGATGAGTTGCATGGTACATGGCACCAGTGGGGACGACACCAAGGTCAATCACATTGACACCTGAATGCACAAGCCCATCGATAAGGGAATTTGCTAATTCGGGACTGCTCACCCTAATATCTCGCCCAACGGCAATCGATTTAGGACTAATTTGAACGGCTAATGCAGCCCCAATCTGCTTAGCTAGGTGTGCATTTAGGGGTTCGCCTGCTATGCCGCGTATATCATAGGCCTTGAATACAGAATTCGCTGCGTCTGAAAGGTTCGTCATGTTCTATTCCACTCCATAATCAATTCTAATCAAATCCTTGAAATTGCAAAGTCTATGTTCGGGCATGAATGCGTATCACATCACCATCTAGTAATTCGTGTTCGGCACCCAATGTGCGCCCTGTTCGTCCATCAATCGCTCGGATAAAGCCCTCACCAAAGTCTGAATGGACGGAATAAGCAAGATCACGAGCTGTGCTCCCCTTGATCATTAAATGCGCATCAGGCAATATTTTCCCATCTGCATCTGTCCAATGTGTTTCATCAGATACAGGGTAGACCGTTATTTGTTCCAAATGGTCAAACACCACATATGACATTAATTGATCAACACCAGTTCCACCAAGTTTCTCCCATCGGTCAATTAGTTGAGTCAGGGCTGCTGCTTGGGCTGAAGTCGGTTCGGCATCAGGAGATATTTGGGGCCGGGGGGATTCATTGGAGAGGGACAATAGCCCCGATGAACGTGCCCGGGATATTGCAAGTTCTGTGTCTGCACTCGTTGAAATAACTGGAATACTCTGATCCAATAATTTTGAGGAAAGGGATTCAGCAGCACCACTTTCTGCTGCGTCTGCTTTATTTGCGGCAATTACGATTGGATAAATTGAAGGGCGTATTAATTTGGCTAGGAAATTAAGTTCAACTTGGCTCCAATTCCAAGGTTCATTCATATTTAGAGTGTCTTTAGCATTCGATAATGAAAAGTGAATATTAGCGCGATTAGCACCTAACCCCGATAATTTTTCAATAAGGGCGTTTTCAATTCCCCGAATTCCATCGCCCTGGGCCTTTCTAGCAATTCGAGCCCAACCATCTGAAATCAGGCTGGAAATCCACGCATCCAATTCATCAACTAGGAATTGATGCTCGGAAAAGGGATCGGGTGGGTTATTTTCAATTGGTTGCCCCTCAAGATTCGTGCGGCCCGAAATATCAATCACCTGAATCAATAAATCTGCACGTGTTAAATCAGAGAGGAATTGATTCCCTCTTCCGCGGCCTTCTGAAGCTCCAGGGACTAAACCAGCAACATCAATCAAGTGTACAGGAACACGACGATGATAGTTGACACAGCTTCCTGTGCGGGGATTACAAAGGCTTCCCTGCCTTGGATCATCTAGCGATGAAGAATCTAGTCTGCCATCTTCTTGAAGACCGATCCTACGTATTTTGCATGGGCATGGTTGAGATGATTTGACAAATGATACGCCCACATTTGGATCAATTGTTGTGAAAGGATAATTCGCTATTTCAACGGGAGTTTCAGTTAGTGCACTGAATAATGTTGACTTTCCAACATTTGGTTTTCCAACCAAACCAATTCTCATTGAACATCATCAGACTGAAAGGATATTAGATATTAGGTCACTTTTTGTTCCTTTGGGAGAGACACCTAGGGTGTTTGCAATCTCAACAAGTTCGTTCTTTGTCTTCTTTTTCAAGGAAGATTCTGTATGTGGGGATTCGTTTTCTGACTTTACAGGAACTGCATGGTTCTCTTTGGTGGAAGTGGGCTGGCTTATTGGAACTGCCCTATTTATCCGAGCAACCAATATATCAAGTTCTGGAAGGTCTATCGAACCATCTCGGTTGATATCAATTGCTCGAATTATGCGGTCCATATCCCATGGATCTAAATTTGCAATCTCTAATGCAGCTAAACCCTCCCTAAATTCATATGGAGAAAGGACACCATCCCCATTGATATCAAATCGCTGAAATATCTCAAACACAGACATTGAACTTCTCTTTACATGATGTGCGAGTAGAACGATTTCTTCATCCCAATCCTCATCCGCTTCCTTATCATCATCATCTTCCTCGTCTTCGAGATTAACGGTTGTTGTCCCTATATCTGGAACCGGAGAGGTTGGATTGAAATCTAAAATTGTGTCAAGAGTTAAGCCCATTGAAAGAAAACTGCGCATGCTGTGTTCACCAGCAGGTACAATTTGTCTTGGTACTGAAACATCAGATTCAATGACTAAGCCACGTGGAACTGCGATTGGTCCGCGGTGGGCCGTGGTAATCATCTGTACAGTCATTGCCAAGGATCCAATAATCACCCCATAGAACAAAAATGATTCAACACGGATCGCACTTGCAATCGAGGGGTTCTGCAGTATATTTTCTGTAATCCCCCCTTCAATCAAGGCCTTAGAAGCAATGCCAACCCCCACACCCACTGCTGTAGCAGATATGATGCTACCAAGAGTGATGAGCCAAGCAGTTCGGGCGCGTCCCGGGAGTAAGAGGTGACGCCCATTTACTTGTGGCCAAATGACAGAACATGCTGCCAATGCTGTAATTCCAAGGGCCCCATAATGGAAAGCACGATCGCTAACTACACTAAAGACTTCCAAGCCTTCATTACCACCAAATGCATCACCACTTGTGAAAATACTTCCGAAAGAACAGAGCAAAAAGAGAAGAGCGGCACTGACGCCAATCACAACACCGGGCCCACCGCCTTTCCCGAATGATGCACGGCCACTTGCAATGATATTCAGTGATGTTGCGGTGATTGGAAGCAAGGAAAGAGCCATGAGACAAAGCATAACTGCCCTGAGAAGACCACCGGGGGTGGCTACTTCAATAGAGGATCCAAATGGAACAATGCAGACCATTAAACCGATTAAACCAGCGCTAGCTAACGATCGAGACCACAACCTTCCAGTTCCACTGTGTGGAACAATGTATGACAACAAGCCAAATGCTAGCCCACATAGCCACCAACCCTCAAGTCCTTTCGCTAAGAGCCAATCAATCTCTGATGTATTGAATAATGGACGTGCCGATGATATGCAATAAACCCATACTAATGCTGCAGATGCCATCGTGAAAAACCATGTGGAAATGTCACGGGATCCTTGTTCAGACTCAGATCCGGTTAACCCAAATGATACTAGAATTGGTATTGATAACAATAAATGAACAACTTGTAATTGCCATGGGCCGGGAAATAATATGGAAGTGTGGGTCCATTGAGTAAAAGCTGCAATGATCTCTATGACTGTGAGCAGTGACCAGGCAATCGATATCAAAGCAATAAGGCGTTGACCGACTAAGCGTGTTCCACCCATTCGCTCGGTTACATGGAATGCACTGCCCAAAAGCAGCATCGAAGCTGCACCGGATACAAACGAAACCTGCGACGCCGCCATCATTCCCGATGAATCATATACCCAACCCCACGATTTGAAAGCGTCTAGGGCCTTGGGGTCCTGCTCTAACCACATTGATACAAAAGTTATTGATGAAGCGATAAACATCCAAAATGCTCCATGCATCATCCAGATGCGAGAAGCCGCGCCTTCCCGGTTTTCAATCAAATCAACCAAGGGCCCTGGTGCTTTTTCAAGCATGAAATTACCAAAGTCTTTGAGCCCGGCTGTGGCTGCACCAAGACCTCTTGAGCAAACTAATGCTACAATTCCCATCCAAACAAGATAGCAAGCATATAGGAGAAGAAGGTTCATTCTACACCCCTCCCAACAACTTCGCCCAGCCAAGTTGCCACCAGCAAAGCTGCACCCCCAATAATCCCAATCAGATACCACCATATGCCAGATGTGGTTAAATTAGAAAATACCGAAATCAATGAGCCAAGGGCAGGTAAGCGATCCCACCCGAGCACCAAAGAGATGAACATAAGGGAGATAAAGGCGCAAATTACGCTAAATGCCATTGCAACTGATGCCATCGGTGGCTCATCACTGCCCACGTAAACATCAGCAACGAAGTTTGTCTGTTCCTTGCCGTCGCTCAAGATCAGTCCTCAATGGTGGGCCCCTATAGGACGGTCATGACGACCCATGTTGCTCCGATAAACATTGCCGGAGGTTTAACAGAATTTTTTATGCTCAAGTAAGGGGATTTCTGTATCGAAAGCCTCCTCGGCGTGTGAGGGAAAAACCGAGGGGGATGGGTAAAGAGGATTCTATTGCGAGTTCTTCCATCCATCTTTGACGACAATTACAATCAAGCTCTTCAAAAATATCTAAACAGCCATCGATGCTGTATGTTTCAATTGCCGAGGCAACTTGAAAATCACAAGACCCACAATTGTGTGCGCCACGTGTTTTTCCTGCCGCCGTTGGGTGGACGATGAGTCGGGAAGAGAAATTACCAGAATGGTTGAGTTTAGGATGACTCTCTTTAATCAATCTCACGAGACTCCACAACCAAGGGGGGCGGTAACTCTTCGACCTGTGGATTCGATCAATGATGGTTCCTCGTTGAATGTTCATCGGATTGACTGAAATCTCATCAGAATATTGTGACACTTGTCCTACCCATTTAATGCAGTGAGAAAGTGAATCATATTCTGACATAAATGGGGGTTTGAACATGAGGTACGTCTTTACGCGTACGCCTGCGGTGCGAAGCCTTACTGCTGCGTCCTTCCAAGATTTTACGGTGAACCCTTTGTTAATGTGGAATTGCAATACTTCATCATCGTGTGCCTCAAGCCCAATTGCAACACAAAGATCTGAATGGATGGAAGTGGCATGAAATATTTTTTCATCAGTAAGTTGCTCAGTACGCGATTCAACAATAAGGTGTAAATCATTTTCAGATGCTGTTTTCAGAACTTTATCTTGGAATGAAGGGGGGATCTCACGGTCCTCAAACAATGAACCAGATGTATAGACCTTAAGCATTCCAATCTCACTCATATCAACCTCGTCAAATGCTGCCGCCCATTGAGCTTCAAGTTCATCCGCACCAATATCATCCCTCGTATCATTATAGTATCCACAAAAAGTACAGCCAGATGACCACCACCAATGGCATCCCTTTGTATGAAGTACAATTGTTAATGCTTCTGTAAAGTGACCGTTTGGAAGGCGCTCCGGAGATCTGTATACAGTGACTGGTTGCCGAGGATTCATTGTGGCCCGAGCAGCAATTGATGATTCTGAATTTTCAGGGGCTTTAATGAGGTCGTGTAGACGGAGAGATGAACTCTTTTTGAGGAGAGTGTTTCGTTTCTGCACGAAGTGACGAAAGGCCTCTCCTTCTCGATTGTACCGGTCATTTATTCGGATTCATCTCTATTTACGACCCACCCAAGAATGCTACTACCCGCTAGTAGAAGAGATTCATTGGGTATGAGGTTGTTTTGATTTATCTTACAGGCATCAGCCGGGATACGAACATCCACTCTAGATCCTAAGCGAATCATCCCTATCCTCTGCCCTCTTTTCACATGCTCACCAATATGCACGGCGGGAGATATGGATCGAGCAAGAGCGCCTGCAATCTGAGTTACTTCAACAAAAAATCCATTATCCCCTTCAATCACAATCCGAACGCGCTCATTGTATTCTGCTTCCTTGTGTTTTGCTATACGAAATGGGCCCCTTTTCCTTCCAGATCCGGTCCGGTGTTCTAAAATACGGATTCTACCTGAAATTGGGGCCCTATTAACATGCACATCAAGGGGGCTCATGTGCGTAACAATGTGAATGACTGAATTGGGAACTGGTATTTCAGGATCATGATTCCGCCACCGTTGCTCGTTTTTAAAACAGAGGGGATCTTTTTCAACCAATGGAGACCAAGGGCCACTTATTGGATCTAGTTCAAATTCTTCTTCTTCAAGTTCCAGGGAAGTGGGGCGTCTGCCAATTGCTTCTATATAATTAAAGCAGAGTAAGCGCCCATCTGCTGGAGCAATAATTGTGGAGGGATCAAGAGGGGTCTTGCGGTCGGGGTCGCGGAAAAAGGCAACGATAAACGCTGCAATGCTAAAATGAAAAATCCCACACACAATAGCAAGGTCGGACCAAGGTTGGACTAATATCCGGCCGATGAGAAATACAGCAAAGCCGCTAAGAAGAAAAGAGAGCGCCGGCGCGCGGCCTTCGATGGCGATTAGAGACATAGCAAACCCGATCTGGGGTCTTACGACGTCTCGTCAACCTCATCTGTTTCTTCAGCTTCTTCGGTGGATTTGATGTCATCTAAGGACCCGTCTTCTTTGTCATCCTCATTAGTCTCGCTATCTTGTGATTCTGATTCCTCATCTGCCTTGGGAATTACATCATCATTTTCATCAGATAGAGCTTTTTCAGCTTCTTCAATTGTCATTTCAGCTGCTCGGGCATCCACCAAGGAAGTAAGGCGTTCTTCGAGTGCTCTGTGTCGATGTCCACTTTTTCGTTCGGTCTCAAGAGCTTCTTCAACCATAGTATATCGTTTCTTGATTGCAGTATTCAAATCCTCAAACAGTTGCAGATGTTCAACATACCATTCGTCTCGTGCCTTCATTTCTACAACTGCCATCCGGAGGTCATCGTCAAGTTCTTCGGCTAATTCAAAAACACGGCCTAACCTTTCTTTTTCTCGCTGATACTTTTCTTCCATTTTTGGAAGTTCAACCTCGTAGTATTCTAACCGCTTGTTGGATTTGGCAAAACGCGTTTCAAGTTCCCTAAATCGATCATCTTTCTCGCCGATGAGGGATTCAAGACCCTCTCGATCAATGTCTTTCTCAACAATTTCTCGCTCCAATACATCAATCTCTGCTTTGGCATCAATGAATTCTTTGTGTTGTTCTTCATACGCATCGAACAACTTAGTCAAGCGGTCTGTTTCCTGAAGCAAACGCTCTTGCAAATGGGCAATGTTTTGCTCGGGAGTCATTTCATCTGAAGATTCTTCGGCCTCATCTTCGCTCATGTTGACACCATTCGACAAGTACACGAATCGGTAACCCCACTTATACTCATCACCGATGAGGCAGCCAGCGAGCAGGAGGGGGAAGTGACTATGGATGGGAGGGGAAAGCCCCGGATAATCCACGCAACAATAGGCATTTCGAATGCTAGAATATTGCGAAAAAGTGAGTTGATCAAACTGTTTACCAAGATTAACGAATATATCTGGTGGGGTATATCTCTCTTGACACTGATGATTACTCCAACAATCAATGTTCTTTTTCATTGGAGAGAAGGGGATTGGGGGCAGGCCCTACAATTTGTGGGCCCATCGTTCATTTCAGAAGGGGGGCTTAGCGTATGGTTTGTGTTGAATGGCTGGGAGAGGGCGCCTTGGATGTTATTGATCATGCTTCTTCTCTTCCACACGCTCAACAAAGCGAATCCCGGTAGACGAAATAGAAATGATAGTGACACAAATATGGGGGAGGTCGGTTTTGCAATCAGTATTATGATATTAGTATCTTTAGTTACGATGCTACTTGCATGGCTTACTGGTATTTACATCGAGGGGCCAGATTTTACACAATTACCCCCTGGGATGGTTTGGACATTAATGATGAATGCTGGCGCATGGGAAGAAATTGTAAGTCGTCTGGTGCTTATTGGGTTTCCTTTGTGGTTATATCATCGAATCAGGGGGAATAAGAGTGACCCAGAGGACCTTTGGAAAGGGCCACTTAGGAATAGGCCATGGACGCCTTTTCCAATTGCTTTACTTGTCCTAAGTTCCCTCGTTTTCGGGGGCTTGCACTTATCTGCTTATGGAATATGGAAAATATTTCCAGCAACAATTGGAGGGTTTGTCCTAGGTTGGATGTATCTTCGACGTGGGCTTCCCACCGCAGTTCTTACTCATTGCTTACTAGACGTGGGGGCCTTTCAAATTGCGAGGATGGCACAACTAAATCCAGTAGTTGGGGCGCTAATTGCATTTTTGATGACGGGGGTTTGTCTCGTTGGACTCTGCATTGGAATTGCAAGAATGACCATTCGAGTGGTTGAATCAGAACCAATTAGTGGGGATGAATAAATGGATAGTCCAGATGAAGGGGTATGACGAATGGGACTTGTTCCTCGTCGATCAATTGGAAGAATATTTAGAAGCCTAGGATATCATATTGAAAGCATCAAAGGTAAAGAAGATTCTGAATTATATGTAGAATTCTCCAATGAATCATTAGAAAAAAAATCTTTTTTGAATATTGGAGCCGGAACCTTTAATCACAAATATTGGACAAATGTAGATTATGGTTCTGAGCAATATGCTAAAGTTCAAAATGACTTTGTTGAATTAAATTTAATGGAAAAACCAACATTCCCGTTTAATGACAATTCTATCGAAATAATATATTCTAGTCATACAATTGAACATATAGATGATGACTCTGTCAAAAATATGCTTAAAGAATCTTTCAGAATTTTGAAGAAGGGTGGAATTCTAAGAATTACATGTCCAGATGCGGGTTTACTCATTAATAGTATTAAAAATAAAGTAGATTCTTTTTGGAATTGGAGACACGAATGGTTCACAAAAAAATTTAATATTAAACCTAGTGAAATAGAATTAGAAGATTTTTTAGTTCGGGAAATTTCCACAGCACGTTGTAGATTTTTTGAAAATGTAATAGATCCACTTCACCCAAAACAAATTAAAGAAAAAATGAATGAGTTAGATGATAATGCCTTTCTTCAATGGATGGTGGAAAAAAACTCATTTGACCGAAAAACACCTCAATATCATATAAATTACTGGACTTATGAAAAGATAACTAAAATGTGTTTTGAAGCTGGATTTACGGATGTTTATCGTTCAGGATTTGGACAATCTCTAAGCACGCCAATGAAAAATACAAAAATTTTTGATAATACTCACCCAATAATGTCTTTATACCTCGAGGCTAGAAAATAAATTTTGTTAATTAATAAATGGCATGGTCGATGCTACTCCGAGATTCATACATTAACCGAAAATCGAAATTATAGGCAGTGGAGAGAGAGTCTGAACGAAATGCAAAACTCATCCTTCGGAACATCAAATCGTATTCGGATGATGGGACATCTGGTCGGTTACTAGACTGGGGGATGGGTCTGGAATGATGACTCGCGCGTTCTATAATCAGGGATTGAAAGCCGAATTTGCAGATATAGATCCGCAAGTATGTGAATTTGCTAAAGGTCATCTTCCCTCCGAAATCACAATTCACAATTGTTCACCTGAAGAGGTTGCGGGCATTGACAATTGGGACATTATCTATTGCAGTCACGTAATTGAGCATTTGCCCGACCCTGGGAAGACTGCAAAGGCGATATATTCCGGTATCAAGGATGGAGGAATTGTGATTATATGCACTCCAAATCAATCGAGTCGGGGGGCCTTATTCCCACAATAGTACCAAATGCAAATTTTGGATGGAGATAGATGTCAAAATACATCTCAAAAGGAAAGGGGAGTTGGATTCGGAATTTTTTCCGATTCATTTGAAGACCATGGTTCTGTGTCGACCCACCTCGACACATTCATGTATTCAATAGGAAGAGTTTGCGAAAAATGTTCGAGAAGAACGGTTTCGAGGCCATCAGAGTGTTCACCGAGATGAAGAACTCGCAATACCACTCAATTGGGATATGGCGCCCATACATCAAGTATCATCGGCCATTGAGCCTTGTGAAAATGCTGTTTGAATCAACGACCTGGATTTTCTGGAGAATGATGCAGATTCTTGACATCCGTAAGCGACACGGCACAAACCTCGTACTATATGCAAGAAAGAAAACGGCAGGTAGAGATGAATAGACCTGACGCCGTGAAATATCAGATGTATCTCCTTGATTATCAGATCCCTTTCCATCAAATAAGGGGGACGGACACTTGCAATAATCACTTAACTATCTGAATCTGTTGGACCACAGATTCCGGACAGATAGTGTGGGCAGGAATTGCACACGCGTGCATGGTCAGTCGAAAGACGTTTAGCAAGAACATTGTTTTCCTTGGGTAGGAATTCTGCAGCGACAAGGTTTTCAAGCATTGGGCCTAAGTCATCTTCCGCTTGTTTTGCTTCAACATCCGTCATGCAGACAATTCGCCCACTCGTACCGATAATGATGCCTCCCGGCAATACATCTCGAACGTTGCTGTGGCGTGATTTAGACCAATTTTTGAGGATGCGACGGTAAGAGGCCAATTGAAGGCGGTGAGAAAACAAAATTTCATTTTCAGTAGAACTAACCGGAAACATTTCAGAAGACTTTGCAGTTGCACGTAGAGATTCACTAGTTGTATGATTAAGAGAACCATCTGTCTTTAGGTCCAGCGGCAACCACGCCTCCCGACCATCTTCATGCTGCAAAGCTAGAACAAGGTCGCAACGACCTGTTACCTCAAGTTTCAAAGTGGGTGAGCCAACCTTGCGTGGCCCAAATGGACTCCAAACCTCAACATGATCGGTAAATTTTGGTTCGTGGTCCCAAATTTGTTGAAAAGGCCATTCGGTCCTCATTCCCTGAATTCGCCACCCACCCATCGATTTTCCTTTACACCAATTGCCAAGATTACCTGTTGCCAATGCATTGGCAATAAGAGGAACCAATCGATTGGCCGTGGCGGTTGCTGAAGATGATAAATCGCCCGGAATTGCTCGTCTAATTGTTTCTGGACTGTCAACGCAAAAAGGGTTTTTTAGGTCCCAACTAGGGGGCAAGGGCGTC
Source organism: uncultured Candidatus Poseidoniales archaeon (assembly GCA_964389655.1). GTDB lineage: Archaea > Thermoplasmatota > Poseidoniia > Poseidoniales > CAYMED01 > CAYMED01. Next base: position 59,707 of record CAYMED010000002.1, on the reverse strand, counting down.
AGAGAATCAGCGGGTTTGGTAAGACCAAGACCAATTTCAAGAAGACGGTGAATGATGTCACCTAACCGGTTTGCTGCTAATCCAGCATATTCTGACCTCTGCCTAATTGCCATACGAATAATGCCATTTTGAGGCAATGGATAATGGACGCGATCTAGCCATTTTCTCCGAGGACAAATCGAGATGGAATCAAATGAAGAAGGATGAATAACAATCTGCCGGGGCCTCGGTAGGCGTTTTATTGGGGATTGTAAAGGTATTTTTGAGGCATTGTGGGCTCTCTCATCAACTGCCTTTGCTAAATGAAGTGGATCTGACTTAATACGCGAGCCCAATTCACCTGGGCTATGAAAGACAGATACGGATTTCACTTCATCTGCCGGGAAACCCGAATTTCTTGAAAGGGATGATATGTTGAGGCGGAGGCAAGTACGTGTATTTTCCTTTGTAGCCCACGCACTTGATATTATTTTGCTAGAGCGCTGAACTACAGGCACCGCTTTCCAAGGACTATCATCCAATGCTGTTGATTGAATCGCGTGAAGAAGCATCTGCCCCAAATTTGGTTTGTTTTGCATATCAATTGGAAGACATAATGCACCCTCTTTATCCATGAAAGTCCCTTTTGGGGCGCCTGATATAATCAGACGTTCACGGACACGAGTGGCGGCAACATAGAGCAAACGGCGTTCTTCTGCCGCTATTTGCGCAGAAGATATCCTCTTGGTATGGTGCCAAAGGGGCCCTTCTATCGAAGATTTTTGATCTGCCCAAGGGTGCATTCGTAATGCCAAAGATTCGGGAGAGACTAAGAGACCGGGGCGTGTTTCAAGATTCACTGAAGCTGACGCTTGACGAAATAAGCCCGACAAGATTACAACCCTCGATTCTAATCCCTTTGAGCTATGAACTGTCATCACCCTAACTGCATTGGCGAGGGATGATGTTGGGGTATACAGTTTTGCAGATGACATCCTGATTTCTCGCATCCTACTCGACAATGTTGCAGCATCGGTTGCATTATCCTCTACCAACTTCTGAAGAACTTCAAGCAATTGAAACCCATCTGAGAGCGCCTCTGCATCGGGATATGATACCATCAAGTCACTATGTCGAAGAGCTATTTCTAGTGACGATATAGGCGTGCTGCGAAGAGATGACAACCTGCCAAGAAGGTTGCCTTTAGGCTGATTATCGTAGCACTTAGCTAACGCATCTAGAAGGTCGTCCTCATCTGTAGTTGAAAGAATGAATTGCTCAAAGTCTGATTCGGCCATTCCAACAATTGGGGACCTTGCAAATGCAGCTGCAGCAAGACGGTCTTTTGGGTCTCCAAGAAGGGAAAGAAGGCTGAGTAAAGCGCGGGCAACCGGTCTCCTATCAAGGCGACCAAGTGTATCTGCCTGAGATGGAATTCCATATGCACGCAAACGGGACATCAGATCAGGAAGATGTGTGCGAGATGTCGTTAAAATCATGAAATCTGAGGGTTGTAGTGTTGCATCATCAGTGCCAAGAGATGATTCATCTTGATTCAATAGAGACTGAATTCTTGCAGCAATAAGTTCGTGTTCCATCTCCCTCATATTGCTTGGAGGAGGGACTGTGGTGCGAATCTCGCCCAATGGAAGGGGCTTTCGAGGGGGTGATGGAAGGGGGACTAGCCACTCAAGAGATGAGGGGTTGTTTTCTGTTTGCGGTGATGGATAAAGCCCCTGGGGGCGAGCATACCAATCTCCTGGGGTTTGATGGTGGAATGGGCTAAATACACTCGAAAAAATTCGATCAATCGTACGTAACAATCTTCCAGAAGTGCGATGATTGATATCCAAAGAGATTGTTCCAGCCTGTCGGCGTGCCCATGAGCGGTCATCTCCTTTTTCCAAACCATCTCCAAAGTTCACAATTCCCGTTACTTCAGTTACAGATTCATTCGCTGGGCGGAAAGCGCCTTTAGATGAAGGAATTGACGTATTTGGATGACGTACCTCTTGAGGCCGAGGATCACGAGAAGATGTTGGATCAAAATGAGTTAGTAATGGGTGGTGTGAACGTTCATGCAAATTTGCAGCCTGAACAATCTCTGTTGCTTGAGACATGACAGTTACTTGTGCCTGGCGGAAACGATAAATCGATTGTTTCGCATCTCCAACAAAAGTTACTGTAGGGCGCCAAATCAATGCGCTATTATCTTGAGAAATTGGACCCCATAGCCTGCCTAATATTCTCCATTGTTGCGGGGAAGTGTCTTGGAATTCATCAATGATAAATGCGCGGAATTTGGCGCGGATGGAGTATAACCTCTCAACGCCTTTCGATAATCTATGAACTGCTTTTTCGTCGCCGAGAGATTTAGCAATCATAATTGATTCGTGAATGTGCGTATCAGTCCATGGTTCACCTGGCTCATCGAGGCGTGCTTGAACAGAGGGGGGAAGGTAATCTGAATTGCGAGGGCATTTGACAAGCAAGAGATCAGATGCCATGCGTGTAATATCATCATGGTCTCTTAGCAAGCGCAATTGTTTCACGTGATTCTCAATTTTTGACAGTATGCGGGCGAGGTCAGAAAGGTCTACTAAGTTCTGAATCAAAAGTTGTGGAGATGGCAATGGATTCAACGGTGGTGAAGATGTTAATGGTTCATTAAAAGAAGTCGATGTCAAATCTTTATGGAGCCATTTAGGTGTGTTCTCTGGTTCAAGGTCTACTGCATCACGTGCTTGCTGTATAACATGAAATATTTGTGGATTTGAAAATAATTCAGTGATTCTATTCAATGAATTTCGGATTTCAGAGAAAAATCGTTGCATCGCTTGACTTTTACCAAGATTTCCTAAAGCATTGCAGCCGCGCACCCATCCTGTTGATGAATGGGGGATCCAGCCACGAGAAAAAGGTTCCAATTTGCGCTTATTCCAATTTGATTGTGAAGTCAGTGCCCTGACCAACTCACCACACCAAAGAAGAGATGACCATTGATCAGGGGGGGGGGCTTGATCCTCCAGAGTTAACAAAGCAATGATTCTAGATTCATTTTCCGCATCACCGATTTTGAGGCGAGACCACACTTCTGGTTCTCGAAGAAGGTCAACGAAAATCTGAATCTCTTTATGAAGTAAAGTGGCACTTTCTTTGATATGGGCTGAGACTGGTGCAAGGATAATCTCGCGGAGGTCTGAAACTTGCAAGCCCTGAAGGCTTCGCCCGCTTTGTTGTCGCATTTTTGCTTCTACTTCCCATACAAATTGAGATTGGCTGCGTAAGACTTCAATTACGGAAACAAGACCACGCCGACCGCCAAGTAGACGGGATAAGCGCGTTCGTATACGTAGTAAATTAGACGTTTCTTGATGCGAGAGACCAATGGATGAGCCTTCCGAAGGGTGCCGGATGCGTAACGCTGTATCTCGCACTTCTGCTGCGAGCAAAACCCTGCTTTCATCGGATATTTGTGAAGAGGACGGTGCGCTTCCTAATATTCCAAACCAGGGCTTAACAAGTCGGTGAAGGAAAGAATCAATTGTCCCAATTGGAGCTTGTTCAAGCTTTGAAAGAAGGTTTCTTTTTGCATCATTTCCAACAATTCTCGGGTCTGGTAGGTCACATCGCTCCATTAATGATTGCCTTATCCTATGCCGAAGAGATTCTGATGCGTCATTTGTGAATGTTATTGCAACAATTTCATCAGGTAGCAAGGCCGCCCAATCATTCCAATGACGTAGGAGTTTTCCATCTTCTGTTAAGCGATGTGTTACTAATGCTGCACGTTGTAATGGATCAAGGATATGTTCGACGTAGCGTTCGGCCATCACAGTTGTTTTTCCAGTTCCAGCACCAGCATCTAGCACTAGGTGCCGATCAAGGTCAAGACCAAGTTGTTGTCCAATATTCAATTCCAAATATCTACCCCCTGGGTGAACAAAGGGTACAAGTCACAAGCATCAGATACGCGACAAAAACGACAAACTTGCTTTGAAGGAGTAGGAATTATTCGGCCATCACTTGCTGCGTCTGTGATATTTAGGGCAGTCTTAACACGATCTGAAAGCCAAAGTCTAAACGAATCTGTCAATTTATCTGAAGGGGCATGTAGGGTGTCAAAATGCCCAGTATATGGCATCCCGAGGTCTGCAATGCTGTCTATTGCATCTAAACTATGGGTGAGATGATGGTCAGATTGGGTTGATATTTCAGTAATGCCAACACCCACTACAATATCCCCTGGGTGAGAACATTCCCAAGCGCGCGCATAGGCGGCTAGTTGCAAACTTTGGTGAATCGATCGTTTGTGACGTTCGCCATTTCTTGTTCTTTTTTCAGACCAAACTAATTTTGTATCTCGGATGATAATCCATCGGCGTGCATTCACTAAATGGACAGGTATGTGGAGGGGAACAATCTCTTTTGGAGCGCCATGGTTGATGAAAGAACCATGGTTGTTTGGGATTATATCTACACGATCAATAATACCCTTGAAAGGGATAGAAAACCCATCCATCCATTTCATTTCTTTACCAGATATTCTGATTTCTAGCCCAAGAATTGCGTGTTTTCCCAAACGAAGTTCTGATTTTAGAAGAGTCCCCAGCATTCCTAGAGGAGGAAGGGGGCTTGATTTTTCGATAAGGGAGGAAACATCATTCGTGAGAGGACCAATTAAGTTCATTCTAGCGGTGCTCGCGCTTGCATCTTGGCGGATAAGCCAGGGCGCACGAGTGAATAGACGGTGCACGAGTTCACCTTGCATCTCTTCAATTGTGGTGCCTCTTGCTAAGGCAACTTCTGAAAGAGAAGGAGGATCAAAGGTGGTTCTTGAGTTTCCAACTTTAACGTGTAGTTGATCGGAGAGGTAATTTGCCCATACATCATGGACCAATATACCAACTTCACGCGGAGAAATTATCTCAGACACATTTTCTTTTTGCCGCGCACCGAGAACTGTTTCTAACCAAGCACGACGCGGGCATTCGGCCCATAAGTCCAAACGACTTGAAGACCAATATTTAGGATAAGGTGGGTGAAAAGATGGTCCTTGTCGGAGGTCATGTGCCTTGAATCCAGTTGGATTAGGATCTAAAGGACGGGGGTCTTTGCTTGCTCCTTCTTTTCCGTCTGCTGAAATCCCGGATACCCGATATTGGGAATTACCACCAAATATTCTACCTTCAAGGAGGTGATGTTGGGCTGAATTAATACGGGGGCTTAGATGAATATTGTCAAGTCCAATAATTTCAGAATGCCGGTTTGGATGGAGGAATATTCCATCAATTTCTGGATCACGACTTCGGTGGCCCGAACGATTATGGATTATCTCAGCATCAAACCCAATTGAGGCTGCTAATGGATCAATAATAGACCCAATAACTGGCCCTTCCCCTCGTAGTGAGAGGCCTGTTCGTTGGCGTTGGTGGGCTTCGTCAAATCCCATGGGGTTGGGATACTCCCCCTCGCCCCATACACGATAATGGATGAGGGATTCTTCATTTTTGGGAAATGCTGAACTTGCTGAAAATGTTGCAGGAAGAGGGGATTTTGATGATTTAATCGCATCATATTGTTCGTGTAGAGGAAAGCATGGGTATGTATGGGGGCAACCCGTTGGATCGATTAAAATCACATTTTCTCCTGAAGTTGCAAGGGAAGAAAAATAAAATCGATGGCCTGAAAGTGTTCTCTCGGGACCCGGAAAACCGAACCGATGCATCAAATTAGTGTCTACAAGTGGAATACTAGGTGGATGGATTGGCCATGCTTGACTCGATAGACCAACTACAATTGTAAGGTCGGTTTTCAGACCAACCGCTTCAGAGGGTGTCATAACTGGAAGTGATGAGGGGGGTGGAGGGATTAGATATTCAAAACGAAATAACCATTGTTCTGGATCGATCAATATTTCATTTCCCACTATTTCATCAATAGATCTCGCTTTATCGAGATGCTCGCGTATGGATTCAAGACTAGCAAAAGTATCAGGTGGAACTTTGACTATCATGAAAAGTTGGTCCAATGACTCACGGGGTGTTTGAGGAAGGGGCCATTGGTGTAATAAGGGCGTGAGGAATATTTTGTCTTCTGGATGCAAAAATGGATACAACACCCTACCTAATTGGATAAGGGCGTGTTGCGTTTTGGATCTAGCTTCTGAATCATCTCTTGAAGAAGAAATTGGATGGCTTAGACGATTGACCCATCGTGAAATCTCACCGGGCCCCCCAATCATGTGTCCACTTGCACCTAATTTCATGATCAAATCAGCGTCTAGACTAGCTGCATTGTCGCAAATTTTTGACCAGTCAATCGTAAAGATGCTTTGACTGGCAAAAGCAGATAATCTTCGAGCAGACCACGCATCAGGGGCGTGTGCCAGAAAAAAAAGATCTTTCAAACAATTTATTGCTCGGTTTATATTAGGTCTTGATTCATCGATTAACATGTGTGCTCCTCGTAAGGATGATTCCCAAATATCCGAGCGATTATGCGCAAGGGGATCGACAAACGTGACTTCACCCCCACCCCCCTCAATATGAGTAACTGCAGCAGAGATTGCTGCTTCAATTTCTGAATGGGGTGTAGGGACTTGAATCAATATTGGAGTCAAGAGATTTTGTGGATGAAAATTGACTTGTCCCCCTAACCACTGTGGCCGATCTTGGCCTTCCCCGATAATTTCTGAATTTGGGTGCACCCACCCTGACGTTCCCAGAACCATAGAACCATGGTGAAGAATCTGATGAATTGGGAGGTGATGGGATATTTCATCAAGTAACTTGATGGATTCACCTAACAAGTCAGGGGAATGGGGTAACATCACAATCCCTGAAATAATCTTCAAACTAAACGGGGGATCATCTGACCGCAAATAATTGATGATACGACTTATTGCATCAATTGGATGAACAAGTCCCGTCACCTCCTCAATTCTCATTCTTTGGCTAGAAATTTCAGATGTTATTGATTGCCACTCATCTGGAATTTCAGCATCATGACGTATACAAGCATCTAGCAATTGCATTATTTGAAACGTATGGGAGCGGGACCATGAGAGGTCCATTTGATCGCCGGTTTTCGAAGAAATATGGCGCTGGATGGCTTCATCAATTGTGGATGAATGATCAGATATGAGTAAGTCGAAATCAAGGGAAAGGCGATGAATTAACCCACCAATAGTCAAAACGCTTGTTGGATCAATTGGGGCACCATGATTCATTTCTATCAGATGTCTGAGAAATGTGCGACGGGCCACTGAACTTGGAGCAAGAACTAGAATGCCATCATCACCTGAACTCCCTTTCCAGGACATTAGAAGTCGTTCAATAAGCCACATAGGGGGCTTTGCTGCGACCTCTTCCACTTCCGCGGTGATTCTCATTCCGAACAACCGAGTCGCCTTATCGATGGCGGTGGCTTATCAACGATCGGGTCGAGAGAATATCTAGATCTGTTCACATGAATGCTAAGTGCAGAGGCCCACTGCTAGTGCATATGGATGAGTTTCCTTCGGACCGTGTTGACCTGCGAAGTGACACAGTGACTCAACCAACAATGGCCATGCGAGATCTAATGCGAGACGCCATTGTTGGTGATGATGTTTTAGGAGATGATCCGACAGTACAAGAATTACAAAGGAAATTGGCAAGTATGCTGGGAAAAGAGGCGGGATTATTTGTTTCAAGTGGTACGATGTCAAATGCCGTGGCTATTCGGGCACATACCAATCCAGGAGATGAAATTATTACAGAAAGCACCAGCCACATCTATGTCTACGAGGGCGGCGGTTACGCTGCACTCTCTGGTTGCTCAATTGCCTTGGTTTCCGGGGCACTCGGAATTATGGACCCTACTGACGTAGGTAAGGCAATTCGAAAAGAGGAGGGAAGTCTTGGGCACTATCCTAATGGCACATTAGTCTGTGTTGAAAATACATCAAATAGAGGTGGGGGAACTTGCTACCCACTAGCAACATTAGATGCGATCGCCAAAATAGCACATGATTCAGATTGTGTAGCACACATGGATGGAGCACGTCTATTCAATGCTGCAGTTGCTACAAGAACTGATCCCGCTCGCATTGTCCGTGATTACGACTCAATCTCAATTTGTCTTTCAAAGGGGCTAGGAGCACCAGTAGGAAGTGTTCTCCTCGGTTCAACTGAATTTATTGCAGAAGCACATAGATGGAGGAAAATGTTTGGTGGGGGTATGCGCCAAGCAGGAATTATTGCTGCTGCTGGTATCTATGCTCTTGAAAATAATATTGAAAGATTGGCTAAAGATCATTCTCGAGCTCGTCATTTGGCAGAGGCAGTAAATGCAATGGAGAAATTTACTGTCGATTTGAATAGTGTCCAAACCAATATGATATACATTCATGCAAATATTGAAGCTGAAGTGGTGCTAAAAGGATTAGAATCACAGGCGGTTGATGTCCTAATTGTTGGAGAAAATGCAGTTCGTGCTGTTATTCATTTGCATATTACAGACGAGGACATCATTCGAACAATCAAAGCTTTTGAGGCATTGTGACCGTTATTCAGAGCAGTTTCAAGTTGGAACAAATGTTGTCAATTTTCTTTTCACTGGCAGGTCCAATAGCAAGCACAGTTAAGCTTCCAGGTGGTATTTGTGTGTGGCCAGCGTCCTTGATTTCGTAAGTTTCCAAACCAGCATCTCTTGCTTCTGCTGCAATTTTTTCTATTTCTGTACGAGATGGCGCTTTGAGGATGATTTTTTTCTCACCGCCATCTATCCAAGCTCTTGCTTCAGATGGATGATGAATTGAGAACTCCCGGTAAGCCTTGATACAAGCATGACCTACTTGCGCTGCAATCTTTCCCTTGCCCATTTTCAGTGAATTATTGACAATACAAGCTAATTTCTGATTAAGATGTGGCTCACCACTGCGCGTTTGCTTGCGCCACCACTTCGCCACAGCACTGCCAAGGGTACCAATCTTTTATCCATGTGCCTTCAGTTCAATTCGGCTGATAAAATATATTTTGATCCTATTAGGAAGAAACACTACTTAGAAACGATCCCCACGGACCTTATTTTTTGGTTTTTTGTGGGAATTTTTTGAGATAGATGATGCATAATTGGGGTAAGGAAAAGGGCAAAGAATAAATTTCCAACAGCATGATAAAGATCGAAAATGAGACCGTTTGAGATATATTCAAGGTAAGGGGAAATGCCAAACCTAGCTGCAGGGAGAGAAACCCACCAATCAAATGGGAAAGCCAAAAATGCGCAAATAAGTGAAATACGATATGCATGTAAACCACCATCACCTGTTGAGATGAAATTGCGGAGAGATGAACCACATGTTGCAACCAAAAACCATCCGCTGATTTGGTAAAGGGTCCATTCTCCAGTTCCTAGTACATGGTTAGAAGCAAGAGTGGTAAGGATAGCAAAAGATCCACCATGACGAAGACCAAAACGCACTCCAATGAGAAACGCAATGCAAGTTATTGGTTGTACGTTAGGGATCACTTGAAGTTGAATTCTCATCCATGTGGCAATAAGAGAAAGAGAAATGATGAATAGGGTTGGAGCATACATCTTTTTTTTCAGGTCTGGGACGAGCAAAACGATACCAAAAAGGAAAAGTAAGACAGTTACCAATTGGATTAGAACTGAATCTGCCCCCAACCCGTGTAGACCAAGGTACATGTGAATCAATCTCCTGAAATGGTCCACGTTTATGATCATCAGCCTCTAATACTCTTCAAGGACCCAATATAGGGTCGAATCTTGACTTAATTTTAATGCACCTATACCGACTTCTGCACGTTTATCATTGTGGTAGACAATCCAGTATTCTGGAGGGTGCTGTCCAACGCCATCGATTGTATGGACAAATGCGCCGCTGGATGGTTCAGACCCCATCCCCGCATAATAAGTAACTTCAATCGAAAAATTTTCTCTAGCTTGAATGGCTTCCATGATCCGAAATGCTGTTGTACCATTTGAGGCAAATAAGGGTGAAAAGGTAATATTGGTATAATTATGTTCAGGTACTAAGGACAAGGACTCATTCGAAAACCGCCCAAAATCTATTGTTACTGTAATATTTAGGGGGCCCACTTCATCAAAGGAAAGGGGAGAGGGATTAGCAAGTGATTCATTGTCTGAAAGGCATCCAGAAAGTGCGGGGGAACACAGTAAACAAACCAGCATAGATGTCTGTAAGTGTCCCCATACCATGTAATGAGGGAGGAACAACGGTACTTAGGTCGTTCCCCCTTAGGGAAACAAGTGGTAAACGAACTATTGGACACAGTCCACCTTATTGTCTTGGGTGGGAGGGATTAGGCCCCTCTAGTTTCTTCTCAGCGCCAAAAGAGATTCATTCCTCTCGCTTACGAGAAGATACTCCAAAGGCTGCAAGGAGGAAACCACTCACCGCTAGAATGACGCTGAAGCCTGGAAGGCCTCCTTCATCTTCTGGCGCTTGGGTTGCCACATCAGTTATGGGTTCATCTGTTGTATCAACTACAGATTGCTCTGAAAGTGTGAACTTACCTGACTTTGTATCAACAAGGTTGCCGTCGGCATCGTTTACTGTAATCAGATAGTCATGTGTGCCTGCGGTAATTCCTGTCAAATCGGAACCGGTCAAGAATAGATCACAACTTCCAGGAGAACTCGCAACATCAAACAGCTTTGTAATTGTGTCAACTTGGACTGAAACCTTCAGACCTTTTGTATCCCAGCCACTACAATCTGCTCCAGTCATGGTAACAGTTACTTGAGCACCTGATGAACTGATGTCCCCTGCAACACTTCCAACTGTTAGAGCATAAACAGTAGGGGTGGTTGTGGTATTAGTTGTGGTATTGGTGTTGGTTCCTGGATCTGTAGTTCCTGACTTTAAGCCACGGAGATTCACATATGATGTACCTCCTTTGTTAGCATCACATGATGCCCTAACTTCAACAAAGAGGGACTGGTCTTCAGCAATCGTTATTGAATGGCTAAACCGATTATTGAGTACGACAAGTGCATTCACGGTGGCGTCTTGTCCAGGTTCATTCCAAGAAATTGAATAAACACAATCTGAATAGTCATAACCTACTGGTTTCGTAACTGCCCCTTCAACTAGATATTCCCCTGCGTCTGTATCGATGCTTCCAGATGTTCCCAAGTCGTCTAGGCTGATTGACATGCTTGGTCGTGCCACTTTCGGATCTGATGCAACTTTGACTGTTACGAGGAAATCATCTGTTTCTGAGGTCATGCCCAATGAATTAGATGCGGTGGCTAAACCCAAGAACCTGCAGGGTTCATTTTGTGTGGGGGTGCACCATCCAATTGCAAAGTTGGCAAGGTCGACGGAAACGTCGCCATTAGATGGAACTGATACTGATTGTGAAAGGAGGGGTGCTCCATCCATAACCTGTCCACCATATTCAGTTGTTCCATTCTCTTGCTCTTGGACTGTTGGAGAGCGTCTATTGCCTATTTCGATAAGCACAGTATCTGCATCCACAGCAGTCCCAACTAGAGTTAGAGTAGACCCTTGTTCAATATCTTCAGGTGAGTCAAATGCTGCCTTTTGAGGGGGATCTACATCAGTAGACAGTGGAAGAGTTATTTTTTCGATGGTAGCATATTGTATTGCAGACATTGTCACAGTGTATCCGCCATTTCCATTCGAGGCAAATACCGCTTGAGCAACGCTATCTCCACCATATTTTTCTGCTTGGCTCAAACTTGGGCCACCAAGAACGAATTGTGAAGATCCACCTAGATTTACATTCACAGTTACGTTTCCTCCACCAAATGCTGTTGGAATGCCATTTGCTCGCACCACAGGGGTCGTGTGAAGTGTGTCCAAACTCAGACTATCTGTGATGGCCATTGATTTTGTGAGGCGTGGGCTTGCGCCGAAAGAGACAGTTGTGGTTGTAGTAATTGTAGCTGCAGACTCTGCACCACCAACGAGGCCTGTTTGCGAATAACTCGTTGTTCCAGAAACCATATCCCATGCTCCACCTTTAACGGTTCCAACACCGCTTGATGTCCATTGAATCTCCTTTAGATCATTGTGAGACTTTGTGTTGAAGAATTCCCACATAAATTCATCATCACATAGATTTGCATTCTCATTGAAGGTTGTTGTTAGCTTACAGTCAGCCGACATTGTGTCTATTTCTGATTGAGAAACCTCTAGATAAGGCTCTGTTTGTCCGCCAATGATTGTGCGCAAACCATCAGCACCACCTAAGTATGCACCGGATCCTTTCGCATCCACGCTCGTTGTAGTTGTCATAGAACGTCCTTCTGGGTCAACGACAACATCGATTGTGGCACCGCTAAAAGAGGAAGGAACAAGTTCGCCGTGTGTTTGATCATTCCAACCAGACATATTAGCTGGGGTGAAAGGAACATCCTTGATGATTTGATTAAACATGCCAGGTAGCAAAAGAACAGTTGTCTGGGTATTATTGTCAAGTGGTACTTCCGTGAGAGGCGTGACGTTTCCATTCATATCTGCTTCAGGTGCCCATACTGATTGCTGTGAATCCCATGTGTGGGCAACCCATTCCCATCCTTGTCCGCCACTCATATAGCCAATATCGGTGTAAATTGATCCAATACCAGCAACTGGAATCATTTGTGGTGGGCCCGTCGACTGAGATGTTTGATCTTGGATTAATTCAACATCCGGATCTACACCAATGGTGCTGTTGGTAAGACCAAGGTTGACAAAAGCCGCCCAAGCATTTGCATTATATGCTGATGTTGTAGTTCCTGTATACCACCGCCATGAATTAGTTCCAAGGTCTGAAACTGGGAAAGCGTAATTGAACGTTGCATTAGCATCGATATCCTTGGCATTGGGGAATGCTGCTGGACCGAGAAGCTCGGCTACTGAATCAGCACGGTCAACTGCGTGCCATGCCAATGCGTAATCTTGCCCCGGTGCACATTGATCCCAAGCATCGGGATTGTCACAGTTTTGCTTTTCAGTATCTCCTGGGTTCATGCCCACCTTGAACCAAAAGTTAGAGCTATTCATCCACTGATAAGGAACAAATTCTGCAGAACCAGTACTTGGTATATTGCATATCGAAACCACATTCTTACCACCAGAACTTCCAGTTGTTAGGAATGATTCAGGGCTATCACACAGAAGTTGTGCTGCGGCTTTAGAAACCTGTTCGACATTTTCTTGTGGAGTGGCACCACTGGCCCAACCTGAATTGTTTACAAAATTGGGTCCAAGTATTGATGTATCATTTACTCCAAGTGAGAAAAATACCTCGTAGTTTACAGTCCCTTGTCTTGCATCATCTGCACCCATGGCCGGCAAGGGCAGGGCAACTAGTAGCATCAATGTCAACATTATCGATCGGTAAGTCATTCGTTTTTCCATCGGTTTCACCTCGCGGAGCCTCAGGCTAGGCCCCCTCTACCCATGACGATCATCATATAGAGACTTCGTCGCGCACAAAGGTCCTGTACTAGCCATTATAATCGGTCAACGTCGCTCGATTGCTGCCCTCAAAAGGACACTTACCACCCTTCCATCGGCTCTTCCCGATAGGCGCGCCATTACTTCGCCCATTAGCGGACCAATCGCACCCATTCCCCTTTCGGCAATAAATTCAGCGCGCTCATCCATTATCTTCTCAATTGTTTCTTCAACAACTGAAGACTCCAACACACCCAATCCCTCTGATTCCGCGCGTGATTTCAATTCTTCGAATAACAACGATGGATCTATTTGCTCAAATTCACCCTCCATTATCCATTTACCAATCATGGGGAATGAATCCCGAGTAATTACACCACGATCCAATAGATGGAGGGTGGTAAAGAGGAATATGGGGGATGGGGTAAAACCTTCACAAAATTGGCTCCCTCCTTCAAGTAACATGCGAGCCCATGCGCGAGGTGAAAGCGGGCCAAGGCTATGTCCTATCGCGCCTGAAATCCCATCCTCAAAAACATCATATAAATTCCTCTGAACAATTTGCATCGCCTGATCTTCTGAAATCCCATGTGATTTTGAAAGGTAGGATATTCTCTCTGCTGAACGTGGGGGAATATTCAATTTTACCAAATCCCATAGGTCGAGATCTATTCTTTGCAAGGGGAGGTCTGTTTCAGGGTACATTCGGGCACCTGTTGGAAGAGGACGGAGGGGGCGCGTGGCACAATCGGCTGAAACCCCCCTCACCTCACATGGGAGCCGCTGCCAAGCGGAGCGAGCACGAGATACAATTGCCTCAATTGCAAGTTGTGCTTGCCACTTCTTTGCTCCAACAAATACTACGGCGCTTGTAGAAGAAGCGTTGACGGCATTTCGAACTTCCGAAATTTCCCCTATAGATACACCACGAGACGGCATTTCATCAGTATGGAATAAACCCCCAACGCCTGCAAGCCGCGCTGCACCCGCCAATTCCAAACCGAGACGGGGCGCAGGAAGATCTCCAACCAAGTCCCCCTTCCGCCCTAATTTACCAGAAAGGTGGGGCAATTCGGCTGCAAGAATCTGACCCCCCTCATCGATAACCTGGCGGAGAATGGTGCATTCGCTGTTTTCAAACAAGGGGCTTACATCAACCGACTTACAAGGTATATGCCTACTAAGTACGTCACATTCCCCTTCAATATCGGCGATGCCGTCGCCGTCCCGGTGAGGGGGAAGGGGGGCGAGTCCAATCTCCTCTCTAAGCTCATTTGCGAGTTTGTAAAAATGGATTTGCCGGTGAATTTCAAGGTGTATAATCGAAGGAATATCATTAAGTTCTTGACAACCTTTGATTTCAACCCGGACCCCGGCCCCAATACTCACATTCAGATCTTGTCGGATTGTCCCTAGACCCCGGCGAACTTTTCCCGTATCAACAAGAATGGCCCCCAGTTCCGCTGCAACTAATTTGGCATGTTCGGGGGATACAATATCTGGGGCCGTTGCAATTTCAACCAATGGTATCCCTAAACGATCAAGAGTATACCATGCTGAATCCGCACTTGGGCGATGCTCAGTGGGGTGGCGCGCCGAGTCTTCTTCGAGGCAAATCACATCAATTCCAACGTCGACGTCATCGACTGTTATTTTCCCATCTGTCGCCACCAAAGTTGTTCGTTGGAAACCCGAAGTATTTGATCCATCAACAACTGTCTTCCGCATCGTTTGAAGAACAGGGAGGGGAGATGCATTGAGCATCCCACACAATGTCAAGCATGCTGAAAGTGCATCGGGATCTAAGGGTTGAGGAGGGGCTTCATCGAATTCAATCAATCCAGCATTTGGTGGGCCAACATAGGTAAATGTCCTGTGTCTTCTCGCTTCAAATCTTGCTGCAATATCAATATCCCCAGAATCACCGCTTGCTGCAATTAAGCGGCGTTCCACCCTAGGCCAATTTTTGGGCATTTGTTCAATTCTTAAATCATGAAGTTCACTTGGGTGTCGGCTGTGAAGTTTGCCAGTATCTAGTTGGCGGTGTATTTCAAGCCCGCACATGAAACCGAGAGACACAAGATCGAGGTCAGAGGGATCGGACACAGAAAATCCACTCCCGTCCCATACATAAAGACCAGTTGAGAACTCGCTTAGACAAAGCCATACTCACCATAACCTGGAGAATAGAGCTCACCTTTGTCCGACATTTTCTTGAGAAGTTCTTCTACCTTAGATGCTGGAATATTCCTCCGGGCGCATTCTTCAAGAATTACGCGCTTTTCAGTCATATTTGAGTGTGGATCCATTTTCTCACGCACGATGCTGTAGATGGTTGCAGAAATGTCCCTCGTTTTTGTTGATGTACCTGAATAAATAGAGGTTATATCTTCATCGCCGAGTAATTTGTCCCTCCAGTGGCGCATAATCATAACAGCCAATTCCGCATCCCATGCCAACACTGTCTCGCGGAGATTCATGCGGGCGCTAGCTTCTGCCAAACGAATGGCGCCTTCGGAGCCGCGCGGAGTGATGGCGATTTTATCGATACCCGATTCACTTCTCTCTCGGTCTTTCGGAATTCTTGTATCTATGTAAAATTCTTCTAGAATTTTTTGGGCCTCTTCTGAAAGAACTGGAAAACAAGCACGGCGCGCATATGCCACATATTTCCGGACAAAATTAGGCGAAAGAATTTCTTGACCGCCCTCGTCCCGAATCAGGGGTGATTCATGCTTTGGAATCTCAACTGTTTGGCCGCGTTTTGCAGATCCAAGCATTTCGGGCTCCCCTTGAGCTCGATTCTTCAATATCCGTTGAACAATATCCCGATCATGATCCTCATTCGGCTCATCAACCATAGGCCAAATAACATCAAACCTGCTAATCAATGAAGCAGGTAAATCGATTTGATTTGTATAGATATCATTGATGTCAAATTTACTACGCCGGGGATTTGCAGCTGCTAGAACGGGACAGCGGCAGAACAGGGTTGCATTGATGCCTGCCTTATTGACATGGATCCGCTGCTGTTCCAATCCAGAATGCATGGCTGAACGATCTTCTGCGTTCATTTTATCCAATTCGTCAATTGCTGCTAATCCCAAATCTGCAAGGACCAAGGCTCCCGCTTCCAAGGTCCATCTACCACCGCTTGCTTCATCTCGAACTGCGGTTGCCGTAAGTCCAGCTTTGGAAGTCGATTGCCCTGAGGCAATCATCCCGCGCGGGCTAAGTGTTGCCATATATTCAAGGATCTGCGATTTTCCCGTCCCCGGATCACCCATCAACAACACGTGTATATCACCGCGTTGCCGCCTTCCATCCTTTGTTCTCCGGGCCACACCTCCAAATAATTGAAGGGAGAGTGATCGTTTCACTTCAAGCCAGCCTTCAATTGAAGGAGCAATGCTTCGACTAACGAGATCCAATAAGTCATCGCGGGCAACAATTGAACGGATTTCCTCCTCATCTTCTACCGTAATGGATACTTCTTCATACGCGTGGTTTTGGCGCTCGATGCTTTGGAGGTCAAGAAGAATATCAAGCACAGGAGATGCACGCGTGCTGGTGCCTTGTTGACGTGTAACAAGGAAGCCATTGGCAATGATTCGGTCACCTGGGTGAAGAATACCCGCGAGATCGCCTGAGACCAATGTCGAAACGCGCTCGGGTTGGCCCCCGGATTCCACAGTTTCAGGGAGGTCTTGAATCTCGATAAATTGAGAATCGATTAATTTGTCCTTCCGCCATTCAAAAATCCAATCTGTTTGGCCACGTCTTTTCCCACATCCCCCTGACCCCTCTGTTCCTGTGCACTCAACCGGTTGGCGAAGAATGCGCTCATCGGGTTGCTCGATGGGCGTTTCAGTACCACACCCACGGCATTTGAATAATCCAAGTAAAGCGCGCGGGCGGACTGCAGAAATTCGACTTACAACTGCCTCAACAGCAATCAAGCGCCCAACATCTTCCGTGCGAAGGGCACTAACCCCGCGACGATGGTCAGGGGGGAGTTTTGTTATTTGGAGACTCAATTTTACATTTGGCGCACCTAATTCAAAGCAAAGGTTTCGAAGAGCATCAACCCCCGGTTGTATCATTACTGAAGGAGATTCCAATATTTGGAGAGCAAACTCTGCGTGGAATGTATGGATCACATTCCAAGAAACTTTCAGATGTTTGTTCTTTGGCCATTGGTGGATGAGGGCTTTGATGATGTCGTGTTGTGTTTCCTCAAGAAATGTACGCCATCTAGCCCCGGCGTCAGTTACTGCAAACACGAGAATCACTGTCATCGGGCGAGCGGGGGGTGATGAACTCTCCGTTCACATACCCCTTTCCTTCCAGTGGAGATAAGGTGATTGCGCCCCATTTACTCTGCTTTACTCCACACACCTCCGCTTCCATTAAAGACACATGTGCTATTTGTGATTCGGCCACACTAATGCACGGTATTTCAAGTGCAGATAATTCCAATTGAAGGAGCTTCATAATCGGATATGCTATGGCCTGAATGCGGCACGAGCCAAATCATGGATTACGCCGCATCCGGCGTGGATATCGGCCTAGAGGCAAAAGCGGTCTCATCGTTGATTTCGGCGTTGGGGTCATCTGTACGAGAAAAAGGGACTTACGGAGCCCCAATGGGTGCTTCTGGGGGATTTAGTGGATTGATCGAATATGGCGATGATGCATTAGCAATTTGCACAGATGGGGTCGGAAGTAAATTGGTGTTGGCGGAAATGTCCAATCGCTGGGGCGGGGTTGGGATAGATTGTATGGCAATGAATGTGAATGATTTACTTTGCTGCGGCGCAGAACCGCTCGCTTTCGTTGATTACATAGCAACCCCAGAGCCTAATGAAGAAATCCATGCTGCGCTGGGTGCATCTTTATCCGAAGCCGCTCGCCTATCAAGAGTCACATTATGTGGGGGTGAAACTGCAAGTTTACCTGATTTGGTGAATATGATTGACCTTTCTGGAACTGCGTTGGGTAGGGTTCCGAAAAAAAAAGTAATTGAAACATCAAAGATCGGAGAAGGGGACGTAATTATTGGGCTCCCATCTAGTGGCTTCCATAGTAATGGCTATAGTTTAGTAAGGGCGGTATTGAATGAAAATAAAATTGACTTATATTCAAGCCCACCATTTGCTCAAAAATGGCTGGGGAGGGAAAGAAGTAGTTCTATAGATCTCATAGACATTCTTCTAGAACCCACCCGGATTTATGTCGACCCATTAGTGCCCTTATTCAATGTATTAAGGGAAAATAGCAATTCTGTCCAATGGGAGGATTTACACGGGGTTGTTCATATTACCGGGGGGGGATTGTTGAATTTAATGAGGGTATCAAAGCACACGTGGGTTATTGACAATCCCATCCCCCCTCCTCCTGAAGCAACATGGCTAACTGAAATCGGGGGCATTGAAGGAGATGAAGCTTTGAGAACATTCAACATGGGCATGGGAATGGTTCTGGTTGTTGCACAATTAAGTGCCCCAGCAATAATTGATTTTGTTCGCAATAATGGTTGCCCGCATGCACAAATTGTGGGCCATATTTTGGAAAACGGTACTTCTGTCGAGCATCCTGGCTTGTCTACGCGAATGTTAGAAACCATGTAATAATGAGGAAAGGGCCATGAACAATAGTGGATGGCCCGGCACACCTGCAATTGAAGGAAGGACTCTTTTTCGCCTTCCAAAGGAAAAAAGGGGATCTCCAAATGCAATAGGGCCAATTGCTAAAGATAAACACGTTTTTTACAATCCCGCAATGGCCGGATCAAGAACTCGAACTGTTCTCCTTATGGAAGCCTACCTTAATCAGATTGGAGAGATCGGAAGGCCTTTTCGAGTGCTTGATGCGATGTGTGCAACTGGCCTTAGGGCAAGGAGAATCTTGCACGAAATAACAGAACCTGAGCGCATCCATATTACTGCAACTGACATAGACATAAAGAGTATCGAATGGGCTGCAGCCACTCATGCACTATATCCGCCTTTAGAGGGAAAAATTGAGTGGAAATGCGCTGATATTCGGCGGGGTCTTGACGGGGGTTATGACTGGATTGATATTGACCCCTTTGGGTCACCGGTTCCGTTTCTTGAACCTTTGTTACAAAGAGCAGGGCGAACGTGCGTGGTTTCGGTAAGTGCCACTGATACTGCTGCATTGACCGGAGCTGCGGCGAAAGCACTTGCTAGAAGATATGGGGCACGCGCAAGGAGAGACAGAATTAACCATCATGCTGGTGCAAGGATCCTAGTCGGGTGGCTAGCACTTACTGCTGCGAGGCACGACCGGATTATTGAGCCTATTCTTACAATTGTAGATGGGCACCACATCCGTACTACAGTAAGAACGAGATATTCACCAACTAATGCGGGGGAAGTATTCAATTCAATGGGGTGGATGGTTGCAAATCCGGATGGGGAAGAAATGAAAAATTCCATCATTCCAATTAAAAACGGGGAATCAAATCTAACACCCCACCGGGTTCTCCTCCCTTGGATCTATCCACCTACCTGCATTGATGAGAGGGTTTCGGGTCCGCTTTGGACAGGACCATTGTGGGAGCCTGAAATCATGCTTGAAATCAATGAAGAACTTGTAATAAGTCAATGTGGCCTCTTGCCAAATAAGATAGAAGGGATTGAACACAAAATTGGAGATCTGGCGCCCTCTAGCCAAATGCTTGAACCTGATTCAATTGAATTATTGAGGATGGAGCAAGATGGAGATTTAGTCAACGAAGCTGAACTTACATCGAAGGACGTATGGAAATACAATGCTGCCCTTCTTCGATCAGTGCGTGGTTTAGAGGGTCTATCGGCAGTCAAGGAAGGATATTTACTCTATTCGGTAGATGATTTAGCATCACATCTCAAACTAGCACACCCCCCCTCCCCATCCCGTTTAGTTGAATGGATACGCAATGAGGGGGGGCGTGCGTGTCTTGCTCGACACCCAAAACCCGCAATATATGCCGACATTTCGTGGAAGGTGTTGGTTAAAGGGGCCTCACATATTTCTAACATCAATCCCAAGTAATGGAAACTGGAGTTCCCCGGAGATCTACTAATGGACACTGTATGTGCAAAACACCATTATCTACTGTTGCTTTTACATCATTGACGATGATGGGGCGCCCAAGATCAATCCGACGATTGATGGTTTCTGAGGTTTCCATCAATTTTTGATCCTCCAGCACGCGCTCTAATTTGCGTTTAAGGTGAAGGTGCGCTATGGAATCTTCAATCTCAAGGCCAACGCCTGTTTGATCTAAATGCCGAACATCTACAAAGATGTGCGCAAGATCACCTGAAATGTGCCAGCGTATCTTTGGAGACCACACCGTACCACCGAGAGGTTCACCATCTCGAAGAGCTACGTGACCAAACCCCTTCCGGATTTCTGCAATGGCCTTCTCATGCCGGTCTGCCATCTCAACTGGACTCAAGTTTCTCGTTGATGTGACTAGATGGCGTAAAAAATCTCGAGCATCATCACTCATTTGATAACCCCAAAAAACGGTTGGTGACTTCATCTGAAATGAGAATTGTACAACCAATTGCAAGGGGGGTACAAACAAGGGGGACAATCCATTTGACAAACGTGCGTCCAGCGTAAGCCCAACCCCAACCACCGACAAGTATTATTGAAATGATCATAGAATAAAGAATAGATGTTCTTTTTTCCAGAGGTGTGTGTGAAGAGTTTTCTGATATTTGGGCGATTAAATTTGGGAAAAGAAGGGAAATAAGTCCAGTCATTGTTACTGCAAAGCGAAACATTATTTCAAAGTCAAGAGAGGCGGCAATGATGTGCAGGAAAAAGAACACTGAAAATACAAAAAGTGGGAGTTGCAGGGTCTCCCATTGCTTTTGTATCAATTCTTAACCCACCATAGGGTCTTGTTCATTGGCACTACTAGGTAACATCGACTGGGCGCGGTCAAATACTTCTCGAACACTTTCTTCAATCTGGTGTGCGTCTGCCAAAAGGTCGTCTAGAGCAATATTGATACCCGAAAGGGATGAAAATGCTTGAATTGCTGAGGCTGAAGCGCGGGCGTCGGGATACATTGGGTTACACTCGGGAAGTAAGGCAATAACATCCATACCAAGCCGATCTCCTTCCGAAAGAAGGTGGCCTGGGATGCCGGCTACAACTCCTTGCTGGATTTGTTCAATTTCATGTTCATTGAGTTCTGTGCGAGATTCGGAACTAGATGCAACTGCAAAAAGCCCGCCTGAATCGATGGTTGAATTTTGGCGGACAAGCCCATCAATCACGAAAAGGCGAGAATATCCGCATCTTGAAAACCATTCGAGCACGGTATTGGCGAATTCCACATCCCGTTCTGGGGGAAACTGAATCTCTGCAGTAAATACTCCAATCCCGTCACCCCTATGGACTCGAACGGGATGCTTTGGGACATGATCATGGACGAGGGCAATCGCAGGGAATTTTGTATCTAATACACTACCATCGTGGCTCAAATCAAGAGAACGAATAATGTGGCTGGTGGAGATCACGCCCACCATGCCTACTGTGCTAAATCCCGCTATTGCAATTCCACCTTTACTGTATTCTGAATCCCCTGAATGAAGGGCAAGTGAATAACGGCCGCTTTTTTCTGAAATTGTCATGAATCATCATCCTCAAATAATTCCCAATCATCCATGTCTTGATCTCGGAAATACCACTGTCCATCTTCGTCTTCCCACCATTCGACGCCGTCTTCATCTACAGTGATACCATCCTCATCTGAACCGGATTCTTCCTCTGACCATTCACCTTCGGATTCTTCCTCTGACCATTCACCTTCGGATTCTTCCTCTGACCATTCACCTTCGGATTCTTCCTCTGACCATTCATTTTCCAACCCCCCATCTTTGTGTTCCAAAGATGGGTCTGGTTCATCAGTAACATCATTTCCTCGGCGGAAAGCAAGCCGACTTCTAGCGGTCTCCTTTGGAGAGGCCATGGTGACTCCTGTTGCTTGGCTAGATAAAGGAACAGAGGATTTAGCATCATCTAAGGTAAGGGAATGCCGAACCACATCATCGATTTGACTAAATTCATCCCAATTACTTCCTTCAATTAATTCATCATCATCCTCATCTACTTCTCGGTCTGCTGTGATTAAGCGAGATAAAAGGATCATCGATACGAAAATTGCCCCAAAACCACCAAACGCAAACATTGCTGAGGACTTTGAAGTGGGTGATATTAAAGACAAGGTTGCATCAGCACTTGTATTTGAGGTGTCATTCGTTTCAGCTGCAATTGAGTCCGTAGAATTACTAAGATTCGGATCATCTATCGTTACATTTTGATCTACCACAACTGTTTGATTAGATGGGGTTGATTCATTATCTAATTCGTCAGCCGCATCAGACAGAGTCTCTTTTGCAACCACTATCTGAAGAGATATATTGGAAAATGATGCGATACCACCCCAACCATCTGAATTTGCATGGATAGAAATCTCGGCGGACCCAGATGTGTCATTTGTGGCGGTCAATGAGAAATACCTAAACTTGAGATCAATCGTTTTTCCAGCCGGTATGATCGTAGAGTTCGCCGAAGGTGATTGTTTGTAAAATTGAATGTCTCCTGAAAGCGTGTGGTTGATTAATACAGTTATTCGAACTGAATTGGGGTTTTCAAGCGCACAAGTTATGGTTGAATTGGGGTGATTTTCAGATCCATTACTTACCATGCTAGATGGGCACGTCAGAATTGGGGCCGTTAGAATTGTGGGCTGGGGAATAAGGGATATCGTGTGATTTTGATAGAGATCATAGTGGTCAATAGCAGAAGACTGCAATGTAAGAACTACGTCAATTTGTTGGCCCACTTGAGTGTTTGGAAGGCCCTCTGCAGGGAGTGTAAGGGTTAGTACTTTGAGAATGGATTTTCCGGGGCCAATTATCGTTGGAGATGGAAGGGAAAGGGGAAGGGTGGTGGTCGTTGTCCAAGATACTTCAACATCATACATATTCGGATTTGAAACCGTGCATGCAAGTGACTTGCCAGAACCCGATGATGCGTGATCGGGCTTCCATGGATCTGGGACACATGAAAGTGAAAGTGGGGAAAGGGTAGCAGTTATTGGTTCTGTCAATGTAATCGAAATATTTGAAGGATTTACAATTAACCAAGGCGGGGAACTAATTGAGGAGGTAAGGACGCCACGTGCATTGCTAGGTATGGCCACAGAAACGTGCCCAAGTGAATTAAACAACGGCGATAATGTGTGGTTGTAGCCATTCTGATCTTTCCAATGGATCAATGCTTGAATGCCAGATAAATAATTCTGAGCAGAAATGATTGAAGGTGTTAATTGAAGGTCGTGGGTTGAACCTATAACTGGGGAAAGATAAATTCCCGACATATTGGGTGATGTCATGGAGACTGATATTGTGTGGTCTAAAGTTACATTCGACCAAGCACCAAAAATTAACCGATTTGAATCCGTACTTTGAGTATCTAGAATGGACGCTTCAACGTGAATAAGTCCTGGCGGTAATTGAGTGCTGTTGATGATAACCGAGGCATTTCCAAATGAATCCGTGGTTGTATTATTCCAATAAGATGAATATTTTATAGAAATGGGAACTGACGCATTACTTTTACCATCTCGATCAACATGATAGGTCAGCGTGATTTCTTCCCCGTGTTGGAGCCAAATATTGTCACTAACATTTCCCGATCGGTTATGTATTAGGGAAGACGTCATATTGAGTTGAGTAATGACTGGATTCTTCAGAGATGTTGCAGGTCCAAATGCTAATGCATTTAAGTTGACATTATTGCTAGTATCATTTACGATCATCACAACATAATAGTCAATTCCATCAACAATTGGTGAAGCTACCTGAATTGTAGTTCCATTGCTATCCAATACCGCACTAGTATGGTTGAGTATCATCGATGTGGAATTGATTGAATGATTAAGGGATGACACGGGCTGTAAAAGGGAGAGATTAGACAAATTAGATACATTGTCCTGCACATAGAAATGATAGAAGTTTGCATCACCCTCTGTTGCTCGTAACCAAGTAACCACAAGGTGGCCCCCTGAATCTGATGGGCGGTCGAAAAATCCAGTAATGACAACAGGTGCCGGTGCTACGAGGTCGGGCATTGAAGGTGTTTGATAATCAATCCAATTTGACCAATTGCTGTTAATGCCAATAAAGCCATAACGTATTCTCACTGAAAAGTTGGTTTCCGGGTTTGCAGGGATTCCTGAAATATTTGTCCCGGAACGGAGATATGTCTCGACATGGTCGGATGAGCGGTTCCAGCGTTGGATTTCATAGTACTGTAAGGTGATATTAGGCGCGGTGGATTGATTGAAGGGTGTCCACTCAATGCCAGTAATATTCCAGTCATTCAAAACAATAGAGATGGATGGGGCCGGGGGTATCATGAGGCTTGGGGGGGGCCCAACTTTCCAAGATAATTGAAGGGCGTTTGCTGTAATCCAACCGGGTGATGTGGAATTTAGGGGCAGAGGGATGGACATATTTCCAGTGCCTAACTCCATTTCAAGATTCAGTGCGGTTGCTAAATTAATGGTCGCACCAGGATTTAATTCAACTGTGAATTTAGATAAGTATGCGGAACTCAAGTTGGTCGCGTAAACCTTTCCCGCGGGGGGGTTAATGAGGGAAAGTGGGAGGGTAGCAGCCATAATTCCATAATCACCTTTTGTATATGTGAGGTTGCTAAAATGGTCCTGCAAAATGTCCGGTGCCAAGCCTGAAATATTTATGCTCAGGTTATTTGTAATACTTGCATACCCTGTTGTTGAAACGTCAATAGAACCATCAGAATTGAGATCGAGGCCAAATGACTGCCAAGCCGCCACTGAAATTCCGGTGGGCTCGCCGGCAAGCAATACGTGCTCAAGTGAACCATCACCATTCGCGTCTGCCAATATAATATCTCTAGGGGCAGATACTGGTGTCCGGTTCGATGGGGAGTCTGGGATAAAACCACTCTGCGATACCTGATATATTTTGATAGAACCATTGTTGGTTGCAGGATTTCCATCGGGAGTCCCTTCAAAGGGCGCCAATGCTTCAATAACACCATCATTATCATAGTCAAGGTAAGTCGCATTAGCGAATGAAAACGCAGTTGTGTTTGTTTGAATTGATGAGGTATCATGAATAACGGCCATACACGCACCAACTGCGCTTTGGCCAATTAAATCGTGATCACCATCATTGTCTAGATCAACGGGGGTCATTGGGCCATTGATGCACTCTAGAAATAAATCACCATCAAGAGGTAGGCCAAATGCACCTGAAAGTGTGCCCCCAGGCATAATCATTGTTAATGAGAAATTATAGAACCTAGTTCGGCCATTTGCTGAAGAGACTGCAATTGAGGGTTGTGGTGGATGAAACATTCCAACACTTATTCCAGTTACCATTGTTGCAGATGTGGAATTTGTATGATCTGCAAGTGCAGAAGCAAGGATGGAAAAGCTGCTGCTAGGCGCATCCCAAACAAGGGCATGAAGGTTGTTTGTATAGCCCCCCCCTCCTCCTGAAACCGAAGCAGTTCCTAGTAATATCTCGACACCCCCGTCCATATCCCAATCGAACAAAGCAGTACTGATTGTGAGGGATGGAATTGAGGTATTGGCCAATAGATTCCAGCCAACCCCTGAATTGAACGTATGTATACAGGCCCAACTATCTGTGGTATTGAAGGCGATGATCTCTGCTCTAGCATCACCAGTCAAATTATCGATGTGTACAATATCAGAGCCATTACAAATACCTATTGTTTCAAATGCTAAAGATGCGCCTGTTTGTGGTTTTTTTGAGCTATTTATGTATAATATTGCATCTTGTTTCCAAGTGCTTGCTCCAAGATTAAATGTATGGTCCACAACATGGATTGCTGCATCTATGTGTGAGTCATTTGAGAGGTCTCCTGAGATCAAATTCTTGATATGGGAAGATACTGGCACCGCCCCTCCTGTAAAATTCGATTCAAGGGAAAGGTCAACGTTGAAGTCATCCAATATGGCACCTTGTGGTATTCGGATATTTGCTGCAGTATTTTTTCCGTTTCCAACCCATGTACTTGATTGATTCGAGCCATCTGCAAACCGATCAAGATTCCCGAGGGACCCAAGTAATGAGGCATTCCACCACCACTCATTGATCCCATCACTCCCCACATCTAGAGAAAGTTCTCCAAGGTCACCTTTAGAGCCATTGACAGTTAAATCAAAGGTCGCATCAATCACAGTTGTGTTTCGGGGAATTTCAATAGATAGGGATGTGTTTTCTGTAGAACCATTCAGTTCTATGTCCATGATGGTGGTATTATTTTCCCAAACGCTGATGTTCCCGTTAGCAGAGCGGGATTGTGTCGAGCCACCACTCACAGTAATGGGCAATATTGAGAAAATTAAGAGAATAAGGACGGCGCTGACGCTACGCAAGTCGCGGGTTGGGTGGTGGGTAGGCACCATGGAGCGGGTCGATTCAATTGGATGTCAACTTGAAGGTTCGGGGTGGAATTGTCATTTGAGCACCAACAGGAATGCTTGAATCCCGCGCCGGCGGCCGAAGAGTGGGGATTGAATGGAAGAGGAGTGGAAGGTTGTCCTTTCTGGAACTGGATTTGAGATCAATATTGAAGGTGACCAAGAAGTTGTTGAGGAAGGGATTGAGGCTGCGCGCCATGATGGGAGTTGGGATGAGGCAATTGATTCTTTGCGGGATGTTGTCGAAAAAGCGATTGAAAATGCAAAGACGGGAGGAGGTTCTACTGCACGGGGAAGGGCATTGATGGCCTTCTTGAAAGATTATCGCGTTGAGAAAAGAGTTGATCAAATTCTATCAGCCATCCACATCCTCCGCGAAGATGATCTTCACTCCGAAATTCCACCTAGAATGATTCAACAACTCATTGAAGATGCGGGCGTGGCCGCACCATCCAACATCAGCCTCTATGTGAATAGATTGCATGAAAAGGGATATGTGGAACTTCCAGAAGGAGAGGGACAACGAAATCGGTGGGCAAAAGTTAGCGATGCGGGTATTCAACATCTCAAATCATTACGATAGAATTAGGCGAAAATAATGAGCGTAGAACATCTAGATTGGTCATTTCGTGGTAAAAAAAACACCATTCTCCGTAAGGGAAAACACCCCTACTCAAATTTTCGAAGAGCGATTCTTGACGGGGCTGATCTGACAGAAGGGGAATTTGAGGGAAGTGATTTTAGCCATACATCAATGGTGGGGGCGGATTTGATGAAAGGTGATTTTGAAGATTGTGATTTTCGCGGGGCTGATTTGAGAAAAGCAAAAATGAATTTAGCAAACTTCCGAAATTGCTTATTTGACGGCGCAGATATTAGAGGAATAAGGGGGAGATATGCTATTTGGAAAGGAGCAAATTGGTGGGATGCAAAACATGATGATGAATTAGGAAAGATTCTTGAAAAAAAATGGGGAAGAAAACATTCAGGTATTGAATGAATTTTTTCCCTTGTTATCTGAATGTATGAGCCACCAAGAATATCCAGTGAAACCAATACAAGCTAAAGAAAATAACATACTCATACTACCCCCTAATATGAGGGAAACACCCATTATTAAATCGCCTGTTTGATATACCTCGTCGAGAAAAATGCCCCAGAGATAAGTATAATACAACCCAAAAAATAAATTCAATGCATAAACGCCTATGGCAAAGGGAAAACCATGTCTTTGTCCTGTTAAAATTAATGCACCGGCGGCGCCAAGTAATAGACCACTAACCGCACCAAAAATAAGTTGGCTATTCATCAATCCATGGTAGCGGTCATCAGTCATTAGTTGCAAAGTTGCATTGAGTTCTTTGACGGCTTCTTGTGTTTGATTCCATTCATTTTGTTCATCAGATGTGCCATTATCAGGATATTGGCGATCTTCAAAATAACCCATTTCCCCATCAAGGTTCTCAATCAACATGGGTTCAAAATAAGCGACATATAGTGCCCCACCACCAGAACTTAACAATGAAAATCCGGCTAAAACAAATGCCAAAATCGCTGCGCCCTTTCCGCGCGACCTTTTGGAATCTTCAGCCCACCTACCATCCATCCAAAGATCCGGCCCAAGAGGAACGCTACTTTCAATTTGAGATTCATCATCAGGCACAGTTACTCACCTTCATCGTACGTGGTAAGTCCAAGTGCAAGGCGTGATGATGGAAGGATAATTGGTGTAATTGCAAGAACAAGCATGCTAATTGAGCAGAAAGTCAACAACATTGTTTCAAGCCAAGGGTCTGAAGTTGTGGGCAATGCGTTCTGATCAAACGTTATTTCACTTGCTGCCCAATTCATTATTGGAAGGCTAATCAGCCAAATCAGTACCCCTGAAAATGCACGGCCTGCGCCAATTCCTCGTTGCTTGAATAAACCACCACCACCCACAAACATAAGCAGGCCGGAAGATGTTCCAAATGCCGCTTGCAAAAGGTAGATCCCCTGCCCCCTCATTTGATCATCTTGAGTACGGTATGATTCAATCGTTAAATTCGTCCCAAACCACATGTTTGAGGCATCGACAAGGTCCGATACTCTTTGATCACTGGGGCGAAAAGCATGAGCGGACAAACCGGCGAAACCAGTTGCTAATGGGATTACGGCCGCCAACATCAATAATACTCCACAAGCAAAGGGAATTGCCGGGTTACTTGGAGTCGGAGGGAGTACGGGGGTAATATTGTTCCAAAGAGATTCGTCTTCATCATCGATGAGGCGAAGAGGGAGAGAAGACATTGAGACACCTTATCCATTGCTCAACTGAATCTTTTGTAATGCGCGTTTTAATTCACCTGGGATCTCGATTTTACTAAAAGAGGAAACTTTTACGCACGCGGTAGTAATATTGCCATGCCAACACACACTACCATTAAATTTCAAGAAAAAGCAAGACCAGGTCACACTAGATGTCCCTATGTTTTCGACGCTAAGTTGAATGGTAATCTCATCGTCGAGATACAGTGGGGAATTCCATTCGGCCTCAACCCGAACAGTGGGGAATCCAATGTCCATTTGCTCGATAATATGCCGATATGGTTTTCCAAATATAGTGGGCCAAACTTTCTCAAATGTCTCGTGCGCCAAATGTAAGGCTTTAGGGTAATACATCACCCCTGCCAAATCCACTTCTGACCAGCCAATTCGGCGGCCCACCTCAAATGCCACGCGCTACGCTCTTGAGAATGATTCATGATCCATCCGGTTGGATTCGGCACATTAAGGATGATAACACCTTATTGATTAATTTTCGACAGGATACACTATACACCCCCAATGATGGGTGATTGGCGCTACTCATGTTTTCAGATTCGCTGGATGGAAGCGAACCGAGAAATGAGCCTATTTTGGCGGCCTCAAAAAATAGATTTGTACTTTTTCCAATACAATATAGCAAAATTTGGGAATTCTATAAAGCACATGTTGCCGCATTTTGGACCGCCGAAGAAATGGACTTAGAACCGGATTTAAAGGATTGGAATGAAAAGCTAGATGATGATGAAAGGCACTTTATCAAGCACGTTCTTGCTTTTTTCGCGGGAAGTGATGGTATTGTCAATGAAAACCTAGCGGTTAATTTTATGCAAGAAGTTCAAATTGCTGAAGCAAGGTGTTTCTATGGGTTCCAAATTGCAATGGAAAATATCCATTCAGAGGCCTACTCGCTACTCATAGATACATACATCCAAGATCCATATGAAAAAGATAAATTGTTACGGGCAATTGAAACAATCCCTGCAGTTCAAAAAAAGGCAGAATGGGCTTTGCGATGGCTTTCACGAAAGCGAGGAAACTTTGCAGAGAGATTAATCGCCTTTGCTGCAATAGAAGGGATCTTCTTTTCAGGTTCTTTTTGTTCCATCTTTTGGTTGAAGAAAAGAGGTCTTATGCCTGGATTAACATTCTCAAATGAGCTCATATCTAGAGATGAAGGACTTCACTGTGACTTCGCCTGTCACATCCACAGCCTACTAGAACAGAAGGCTGATAAAACAGTGATTATCAGAATTATCAGTCAAGCTGTCGAAATCGAAAAGGAATTTGTATCCGACTCGCTTCCAGTTACACTCATCGGCATGAATGCAGATATGATGATGAAATACATCGAATTCGTTGCAGACAGGCTACTTATTGCACTTGATGTGGAAAAAATATACAATACTGAAAACCCATTTCCTTGGATGGAACTCATCAGTTTACAAGGAAAAACAAATTTCTTTGAAAGAAGAGTTAGTGAATATCAAAAATCTGGCGTGGCCACAAGCAATGGGTCATCGGGAACGGTTCAAACACGGTTCTCAATGGATGAAGACTTTTAGACCGGCGCCGGGAGAACGGAACTTTGCGCGCGAGGGGTATGGATGCTGGACGCGAAACTTAACACGAAAGAAGACCGCATTAATGAGATGAAAATACGCTATATTGGATTAAGTGACGGGTTGGATGAAACCTATGTTGACATCTCCCGCGTATGCAATGAAACTGCCATCGCAATGCGGGAAGGAATGACGCTCGATCAGATCGATGATTTAGCTGCTGAAACTGCTGCATCGTTGACGACAACTCACCCAGACTATTGCCGGTTATCTTCTAGATTTGCTTTATTAAAATTGTACCGAAATACATCTGCTGATTTCATATCTCTTTCAGGGGAATTAGCTGATTATATAGATCCCGAGACGGGATTGCATGCCCCCTTAATTTCTGAAGAGTTGAGAAAAATCGTGATGGATAATGGGCCTTCCATCCAAGAAAAGATTGACCATAAACGAGATTGGAACTACGACATATTCGGGCTGCGAACACTAGAGAGATCTTATCTCCTCAAAATGTATGGAGAAATTGCAGAGCGCCCACAACATATGCTCATGCGTGTTTCATTGGGAATACATGGGAATGATCTAGAACGTGCATTCGAAACTTATGACCTCATGTCCACGGGACTATTTACCCATGCAACCCCAACATTGTTCAATGCTGGTACGCCATATCCACAAATGTCATCATGTTTTTTACTCACTATGCAAGATGACTCACTTGAGGGAATTTATGACACATTAACGCAATGCGCACAGATCTCAAAATCAGCAGGGGGAATTGGCCTTTCGATTCACCACATTAGAGCAACAGGGTCCTACATCAAAGGGACAAATGGAACTTCAAATGGGTTAGTCCCTATGTTGCGTGTCTTCAATGCAACTGCAAGATATGTAGACCAAGGAGGAGGGAAAAGAAAGGGAGTAATTGCAATTTATCTCGAACCCTGGCACGCTGATATATACGCATGGCTTGACCTGAAGAAAAATCACGGAAAAGAAGAAAGCAGAGCTAGAGATCTATTCTATGCACTTTGGACGTCTGATCTTTTCATGCAGCGCGTTCAGATTGACGATAAATGGAGTTTGTTCTGCCCAAATGAATGTCCGGGATTGCAAGATGTATGGGGTGATGAATTTGTATCACTTTATGAAACATATGAGAATGAAGGGCTTGCTCGTGAAACGATTCGTGCGCGCGATTTGTGGGATGCAATAGTTACATCACAAATAGAGACTGGAACGCCATATATGTTATACAAAGATGCTGCAAATCGGAAATCCAACCAGCAAAACCTTGGTACAATCAGGTCATCAAATTTATGCACAGAAATTATCGAATATACCTCCCCTGATGAGGTGGCAGTATGCAATTTGGCATCAATCGCCTTGCCAAAATTTGTTGATGGGGACACAAATACATTTGATTTCAAGGCGTTGCATGAAATATCAAGGAAAGTCACTTTCAATTTGAATGCTGTTATTGATAGAAATTTCTACCCTGTTCAAGAGGCTCGAAGATCGAATATGAGGCATCGGCCCATAGGCATTGGAGTACAAGGGCTTGCGGATACATTTGCGATTATGAATCTGAACTTTGATTCAAAGAATGCAAGAGATCTCAATCGCCATATCTTTGAGACAATTTATCATGCCGCCGTAACCGAATCAATCGCATTGGCGAAAACACACGGGCCCTATGAAACATTTGAGGGGTCGCCCGCCTCTACTGGCTCATTTCAATTTGATTTATGGGGAGTTACCCCTGATTCTGGCCTCTGGAATTGGGAAGAAACAAGAGCAGATGTGATAGAATATGGAATGAGAAATTCACTTCTCCTAGCTCCAATGCCAACAGCATCCACTAGCCAAATCCTTGGAAATAACGAATGCTTTGAGGCATTTACATCTAATCTCTACGTTCGCCGTACATTGGCTGGTGAATTTCCAGTAATTAACAAGCACTTGGTAAATGACTTGGTCGAAGAAGGGTTATGGTCTGAACAAATAAAAGATGCAATTATTATTGGGAATGGTTCTGTAAAACATATTGAGCAGATACCTGAAGAGATTCGTAAAAGATACAGAACAACTTGGGAAATAAAACAAAAGAACATTATTGATATGGCTGCGGAACGAGGAGCATATATTGATCAATCACAGAGCCTTAACATTCACATGACTGATGCAAACGTGAAAAAGGTCACTTCAATGCATTTCCATGGTTGGAAAGCGGGATTAAAGACGGGAATGTATTATCTCCGCACAAAGGCCGCCGTGGATGCAATCAAATTTACAGTTGATGCAAAATCAAGATCAATCTCAAATCAAAGCACAGTCAACAATCTTGTTTTTAGGGCAAAACAGTCAGAACCTGTTATTCAAGCGTGTAATATTGATGACTCCGACTGTGAAGCATGTGGTGCATAAGAGTCGACGCGATTAAACGAACCGTGCAAATGGCCGGGCCATCGGACTTGTAGTGTAGCTAGGATATCACAGCGGGTTGCGGACCCGTTAACCGGGGTTCAAATCCCCGCAGGTCCACCATTTGATGGGTCCACAAGTTTGAATTATACTATTCAAAAAACTGTTTCCCATTCCACCACTTCCCAATGGTTTTTTTTCGCCAATTTCATCAAGCGGCGGTCTGGGTTTACCGTAATGGCCGATCCACACACCTCCATGAACCATTTATCGGCATAACTATTTCCATATCCCCATGAGTCTCTAAGATCATATTCATGTTTTAATGCGTCATTTTGAATGACTCTAATTTTGGTCTTCCGGCGGGGGATGATGGCATTATTCTCTCTCCCCAATATATGACCCCTCGAGTTAGTTGGGAGTACGGAAGCGTATGTTTTGTCTACTCCAAGATGGGTACCAATTGTTTCGGCGAGTGGTTGAAGGGAGGCTGAAACAATTACAATTCTATCTCCCCGGCTGCGATGCCACTCCAAACGTTTTACTGCCGCGGGAGAAACATACTGAAACAGATGGGTTTGGGCAAATTCCGCTGCAAGATTGCTTATTTCAGACCAAGATAATCCTTTGAGATAGTTTCGATTTCTAAATGCATCATAAAATGACTGAAATCTGAAAAGACGGGACAAACTTCCTAAAAGCCACCTTGATGATGACTTTATCTTGAAGGTAAACCCATAATGGTTGCATAAATAGCGGAAAAATAGCCCTTCGGATGAAGCATCTAAAATCGTCCCATCGAGGTCGAAATAGGCAACGTCGCCTTTCACGTGTTACGCGGAAATGGTCGCGCCCATTCAAAGCGGCGGTACGGGAAAGCTAATCTTCTGCCATGCTGTAAATACGACATCCGCTTCCTGAATCAATACGGTATCGTATGTCTTTACAGAAGCGTGGTATGAAAAAACCAACTTTTCTGGCAGTTAGTCCATGATTTCGCATGCGGCGGTCGACTGCAAGTGCACCAGCAATCATGCTCGCTGTGCAATCTGGATTATCGCCGACATAATCCATAATTTCTCGCTTTAGGCGTTCCCTACGGGCGGTCCGTTGTTTTCCCTCAATCATTGTAAGTTAGAGGAAGGGGACGTGGCATATGAAGCGAAATAGGGACATCCCGGGGACCCCACAAAAACTATTCTTCTTCAAAGGTATCCATGCTGACTGGAATAATAGATTTCCACCTTGGCTCTGCTAACTTCTTCACATTTGCATTACCATCTGCGAGAATTGGGTGCTTGTGAGTAAGCATTCCATGCATCCCTTTAACTTGAAATTTAACCCTTAATTCAGCCATTCTATCTCTTTCGAGCAAAGAAAGAGACAATTCATCTAAGGTGGCATGACTACATGGCTTTTCAGAGTCGCCATTGTAAATATTGAGTTCGTTCTTATGAAGAACCATGCGGGGTTGGAAAGACATATCATCGGGGTTTTTCATCCACACGTCTACATCAAGAATAAGGCGGTCGCGGGCCTGCACTTTTCGGATCACAAGTGATTCCATACGGTTTCCCTGTCTTTGCGGGTCCTAGCCAGCACATGAAAGGATCGACATAAGATCATCATCAATAGAGGGTGATTTCAGTAATTGCTGGAACAAGAATCACATATTCAATTTCTAATGTCCAGTGATTTCCATCATCTGGGTCAGGAATTGTATCGGGACACCCCAGCTCTGAGTTTGGAATTTCACAATCGGGGTCGGATTCATCCGCTTCCACAGACCAAACCCATATTCCATTACCCACACTTAACTCAGGATCACCTAATAGTCGGGCAACGAGAGATTCCTTGCTCATTGCCTCATAGATTTCTTCAGATGCAGGATAAGGGTTCAGATTTGAAATATCAATCTGTGCAGTAGCATTCTTTGTAAGGTTCTCTTGATGAGTATGTTCCATTTGTTCTAGTGCGTGCAATGGAACCCGAAATCGCAAAGTGAAATTATCTTGTGGCATTTGATGAAGATAATCATAGTCGAGAATAAGGGTTGCATTCATTGAATATATGCGTCCATCCGCGCCCGGCGTCATATTTGAAGTCCATATATCGCCTTCTTCAGTATAATCATCAATTGTTGGAATCGTGATTGTGCGTTCAATCCATCTAACTTTGAATTGTCGTGATTCAACAGATACATTCCATTCAAGACGTGTTTTTGAATCAAGAATATCTGAAACAGTAACTGCGCCGCGTACAACTCCAACGTGCAACGCTTGAAGACTTGTTATTGGACCTGATGCGTCTACGTCGTCGGTCGAATCACCATTGAGGTCTGAATCTAAATCCAAATCTAAATCCCAAGTAATTTCTAATTCCCCCCCTTCTGGGTCTGAAGAGCCTGAAGCATCCAAGTCAATCATATCCCCAATTAACACGCGCTCAGGAACTTGTAAGCCAATCAAAGGTGGGGAATTAACAATAATTTGAACCGTTGCACTGTCTTCACCGCCCTCATTATTTACAACAGTAACGCGCACGATATGATCACCAGGTACGTTGTATACGTGAGTTACAAAACCATGAACTGTTGTTTGCCTTTGCCCATCCCCAAATTCCCAGCGATATTCCATCAATATCGTCGGATCTGGAGTTGAAGATGCACGAGCATCAAGGTTTACTGCCTCTCCCACATCAATTTGAATTGGAGCTGCCATTAACTCAGCTGATGGGCGGGAAACTGAGTCAGAACCAAGGCACCCTAGTGCCGAAAAAGAGGCGAGGATAATCAGGACAGATAGTCCGCTCCCCTTTCGCATGGTCCTGCCATTCAATCAAAGGTCTTATCGCTGACGGAAAGATGCATGTGAAATTGCGGTATTGGTAGTGAATCAAAAAAAACTGGAAATAAATCGCAATGAATACAAACGCTAACGTTCCAATAGACCAGTTAGATCGCCTCTCAACCAGTTTTGGAAGTCGCATGGGCAATCGAATGAACCCTTCCAACTTATCAAATACAATTGATTCATGGAGTATGTCGTTATCGGAGATACATGTCGAAGGGCACCAAAATCGCCTACGACATCGTGACAACAGTTAGTGGAATGTCTGGACTTCGACTCGATCGTAGCGCCGTACAAATCGGTGCAACATCATTGCTCATTGCACTCTCACTCTTTCTCTCTCTAACATTAATCACTACTCCAGATGGGGCGCTGGTCTATGTTGTTGCGATCTGGTGCATCTACTATGCTGGACACATCATCTTCTTCAAAGTAAGATTTCATCGTCTCATGCATTCTCGTCTGGGGAGGGATCGGGCTTGGACTGTTTACGAAACGATTCTAGGGGTTGTTTACTTCAACCAAGGTTGGTGTGTAGCGATATTCCTGCAACATTACACAAATAGTTTTGACGTAACAATACCGCATATATTGATCATCCTAGGTGGGGCAATCATCTTTCTCATCAGCACTTCAACCAAAATCTGGGCAACCCTTCTGGTCGGTATGGATGTTTACTATTATCGTGACTTGTTTTTGGATGAAGCCGGTGACGGGGGCTTGGTGACGACAGGGCCCTATTCCATGTTCTCGAACCCGATGTATGGGGTTGGGAATCTTTCACTATATGGTGCTGCTATTGAAGCCGGTTCACTTGAGGGGTTGGTGGTCGCTATGATTTTCCAAGGGAGCATCTATTTGTTCTACGGCATGGTTGAACGCCCTTTCATTCGCCGTGTATATTCCAGTCATGATTGAATAAGGGTAAATGGGGTTATCCAAGTTACCCTTTGCATTTGTTATTGCCATACAAATGGGTTTCTATGGTCCACTTCAGGGGCTATGCTTGTAATCTTGAAATGATATCGGACTTTTTACCACCAACTGGCAATCCTCTTTTTCGGCACAGGCCCTTGAGGTCGGATACTTTCATTGATGAATAATCAAGATCCGGGGAAGAGTGAATAATTTCAAAGTCATCATTGGATATTGATTCCTGAACAATTTCGACGATGAAATCATCATCATCCACACCAATCACCGAGGCATCTACAAAATGTGAATCTGAATCTTCAAGATGAACGTTTTCGGGCTTGAATTCACCTATTGATACATCACTGAAATTCTCCAATTTCGCATCCTCATCCAACAAATCGTCGACATCTACAACACCCACGTCAATTATAGAAGCAATGTCAGATTCAATTTCTTCAGATTCAATTTCTTCATCATCATCCTCTAAAGATGAAAATGCGCTATTGAGGATCGAAGCTGCGGAAGAAGCATATTGCTCAGCTAGTTTGGCTTCCACGATTGCCTCTTCCTCCTCAAAATTTGATTCATCTTCGGCAAGAATGGGATTCCATTTGTCCCTGAGCCAATTTCGGACCCCCATGAGAGTGACACAGAGGTTGCACAAATAGCATTTTGCAAACTAGCATTCAAAGCAAATTGCAGATGCGCAAGGGTATGGCCGGAGAAATACTAGAGGGGTACACGGTCTTGGGATTTGATTTGGAGACCACGGGAATTTCAACACGGGGGGATCGGATAATCCAATTCGCATTCATAGGCGCTGATGAAAGGGGGGATCCAATTGAATTTACAAAATTAGTGAATCCAAAGCGTCCAATACCTGAGCAATCAACGCGCGTTCATGGGATTTTAGATGCGGATGTTGAGGGAGAGAGGGAATTTACAGATTATCTGGATAAATTAGATGAAATCATAGGGGGATCCATACTTGTCGGACACAATATACGGGCATTTGATTGGCCGTTTCTTGAGGCGGAATATTTGCGTGCTGGAAGAATCCCCGCTGCACCAAAAGCAATTCTAGATACTTTGCTAATTGCACGGTCTATGCAAATACCTGGACGACACCGCCTGGGAGATCTTTGCATGTTTTTTTCAATTAATTTGGCGCGAGCACATGATGCATGTGCAGATGCTGCTGCCACCCTACTCTTATTATGGAAATTAATGGAGAGCGAGCCAAATAAGTTCAGAACAACGCTTGATGAACTTGAAAATTGGAAGAAAGGAGATCAATCAAAGGAAAATGACTTATTGGGTCCATCCTTGGATGACTTAGAAACAATTGATCCGGAAGGAAAGTTAAGATTGGATGAAAATGGAAATATTATACTTGCATTTGGGCGGTATAAAGGAAGGTCTCTTATTGAGGTAAAACGTATCGATCGAGCTTATGTCGGATGGATACAGTCTCCAGCTAGTGGCTTTAGTGATGATGACATAAACAAAATCAAATCTCATTTGTCCATGATAATTTGAAATCAATCTTTCATTTCAGGTGCATCTTCGAGACGACCTTCAATTACGCTTGTTATTGGGATATATGGTGTAATATCACACCAGTCACCAATTCGAACTGTTCGATCTCTAGTAAGGGATGAAGCACAAACAAGAGGCCCTTTCCAACCAGCTGAAAGAATTTCTTCTAAGCGGTCTTTGGCTATACCCTCAAAGTAGGCACCCATTCTTTGCCCTGTTGCGGCCAGGCCACCGTCTTCGTCCACCGCAGCACATGATTCTAGCACAGCAGCCCCCGTTTCCTCCTCATATCTTTCAAGATGGATCACGAGATCTGAAAATGCCCCCATTGGGGGTTCTCTTTGCCTAAATGGTAACCAAGAAGGACACCACCCTTTCCACTCACAAAATCCACATGCATCTTCGCTAGGGGTTGCTTCTGGAGGATCGGGGCGGGGGCGCATTCCCTCCCAAGCTAACAATGCTTCTTCGATAATGTTCGGGCCATGGGCCGTGATTACTTTTGGTCCCGCAGGATACCACGCTTCAGAAGAAATTGGTGGATGCTCGGGGTTGATTAAGTCCAACAAATCTCGGTACATCCGCAATTGGCGGCTGATGTTTTCACTGATTTCTCCGCTAGGTGGTCGGCCGGTCTTCAAATCAGCAACGATCCAGCCACATACACTGCCACTTGCATCAATTTCATACATCATTGCATCCATTCGACCCATTAGTTTTCCATCTGGGCTGCGCAATTCACCTTCTACTGCCGCCATCATAGATTGGACCCACCCCCACATGCGTACGGGGATATCCTCTAATTTTGTTCGCCCTTGCCCTGAGCGTTCAAGCACAATTTGAATCGATGATTCAAGAAGACCCCTAGCTTTAGGAAGATGTTCTTCCTTCCATGCTGGGTGGCGTGGTGTTGAGAAAAAACGGGCTTTCTCCTCCTCCCAAGTCGAATCAAGCATTGAATTTGCAGCATCTGGAAGCCAGCCCGTCAAAGATGGGTCTAGGGACGATGTATCAAGTAACAAAATGGCTTCAAGAGCCTCGTGTACGGCAGTACCAAGAGCGGCCGCCATTCCTGTTTTTCTTGGTAATCGGCGACGAGAAAGCCAGAATTTCCGAGGACATGCGGAATAATTATTCCATGATGACGGAGATAGTGAATGGGGTTTTTCGGGATTTACTTTTTGAATGCGGCCCACCCAAAAGGGATCAACTGGGCGACGGGTCCGTTTCTCTTCGGCCAAGGCGATCCCATCTCACGCGGGGGGGCGCATACTCATAATCTCCACCCGGCTCGACCCGCTATGACTGAGTTGCCTATAATTCGGATTTCTGCGAGTACAGAGACACAAGATGCACTGGTCGTTTCATGTTTCCCATCAACAGGGATGGTGTCTAGCATTGTTGCACATTTCCTCATAGAGCAACTTGAACTGGAATTTGTTGGGGGAATTAGACATTCTGAACTACCGGCTCTTTGCCTAGTCAAAGATGGAGAACCAATGCCCCCAATTCGTTTCTATGCCGGAGATCCAATATGCAATATCGAACACTGTGATAGGGTCGTACTGATTGTCTCTGAAATGCAAATAGAAAATACATTGTGTCTTCCATTGACTGAAGCACTTCTTGAATGGTCAAAACGGGCAAGAATAGGTGGGGGTGTACTAATTGATGCATTCTCAATTGAAGAAGAAGAGGAAGGGGAAGAACAGCTTGTGGGAGTTGGGGCAACTGCATTTTCAAGAGAAATGTTGGGAGAAATGGAAGTTCCATTGCTTCCACAAGCAATTCTTGGTGGGATGACAGGTGTCCTCCTAGGTGAAGGAAGAAGAAGAGGGTTGGATATGATGGCAATTCTTGTTGGTGCTGAACCAAAAATGCCCGATGCGAGGGCGGCTGCAAAAATAATTGGGGCACTAGACAAACTCTTACCAAATATCGACCTTGATCCTGCACCTTTATTGGAAGCCGCAGAAAGACATGAATCTGAGTTGAAAGGAATGATGAGTTCTCAACTTACCAAGGCTCCACGCTCATCAGATACAAGTGGAATGTTTGCTTAAGTTGGTTGATTGTCAGATATCAATTCAAAGAATGCTTCCTCATCAACAATATTGATTCCAAAGGATGTCGCCTTTTCAAGTTTGGAGCCCGCATTTTCTCCCACAATCAATAAGTCGAGTTTGGAAGATATAGATGATACGGGGCGGCCGCCTGCATTTCGTATGATTTTTTGAATCTCTTTGCGGGGCATTGACAATGTGCCCGTTAGGCAGATTGACATTCCCACCAAGGAAAGGGGTGTAGATGAATTGGGGGGAGAATCATCGTCAATAAGTTCTATTTCAGATAATATTTCTCCAATCATATCAGATCTAGTTGCAAGCCCAGAAAGTAATTGTTCAGCAACTAATGCCCCAACTCCTTCAATTGAGGTCAGCCGCCGAATGGATGAATTATGCTTGTACGGGCGGCCTTCCCCATCACACTCGGGCCCCCCATTGGGTTGCCCTGGAAGTGCATCCCATGAACGGACTAGGTTTTCCAGTTCAGGCCATTTTTTGATTGAATGTGCTACTGACAAAGAAATTTCCGGACCTATTCGTGGCAGTCCTAGTGCGGAAAGTAGCTGATACAAAGTCAATTTACGAGTTTTTTCAATCTGTAAAAGAACATTTGAGGCGGATCGCTCACCCATCCGATCAAGGGCCAGTAGTTGATCAAAATCTAATCTATACAAGTCCACCACCGATTTAAGGTCAGCAGCTGACATAAGTTGATCGACGAGTTTTTCACCAATTCCATCCATTTCTAGAAACCGGCACCAGTAAAGAATTGCATGTTTGCCTCGACCCCCACAAGTCATATTAGGGCATCGAAGAAAAGCCCCATCTTCGACTAGGAATACACCACATTCAGGGCAATTTGTTGGGATCGGAGGTTTTCTTCGCAGAGGGAAATGGGATTTAAAAATACGTCCATCTGCATGGAAACGGTCTTTGAGGTCTTCTTCTTTGGCTGGGCCTATGACTGATTCGATCTTGGGAATGACATCACCACGACGGACGAGCCGCACACGGTCACAAATTTGTATTCCGAGTCTCTTAATTTCCCCGATATTATGCAATGTAACATGCTCCACAGTTACTCCACCCACCATCTGAGGAGCAACTTTAGCAACAGGCGTTACAACACCTGTTCTACCGGTTTTCCAGGATACATCGAGCAATACGGTTTCTGAAACTTCGGGGGCAAACTTCCATGCAAGTGCCCATCTTGGATGGTGAGCGGTATTTCCTAATTCATTCCGTTGGGCAAGGGCATCGACTTTGATGACTACACCATCTATTTCATAAGGAAATTCGCTTCTTTTAAGCATCCACTTTTGAGTTTTTTCGATGATTTTAGTTGATGAGATAGTGGGTTTTAAGGATTCAACAACGTCCCATTCTGCGGGAGAAACGCCCATTTTTGTTAGCCATTCCAAATGCGATGAATCGTCTGATGCGGGCGGGGGTTGTGGGGCATCTGGGTGTCTATCGGAATGAGAAGGAAATAGTACGTCATAAGCAAAAAACCTGAGATCTTTGACATCGGCCTTTCCATCAGAATATTTCTGTCTAAGTGCACCTGATGCTAAATTGCGAGGGTTGGGGGAGATGTGTGAATAGGACCTATGGAATATCTCAAGAGGCATAACAACCTCACCCCTTATGTGCACATCTACAGGCTCAAGGAGACGTTCGGGCACCCCAATCACTCGACGAGCATTCGCAGTAACATCTTCTCCTTTTATTCCATTTCCTCGTGTTGCTGCTCTGACAAGACGACCTAACCGATATTCAAGGGAGAGGGCTGTGCCATCTAATTTTGGTTGAATTAGGAAACGTGTTTCTGATTTGACCGTTTCAGTTACAAAATGAATAATTTCAGTATCCAATGTTGCTTTATCCAAACTTCTCATTGGGAAAAGGTGTATGACTTTTTCAGATCCAGGAACAGGGTCAGACCCCACTTTAGTTAATTGTGGATGGGTGGGGTCAAGGCGACGAAGCCTCTCTACAAGAAGGTCAAATTCATTATCCGATATTTCTGGTGTTGCATGAGAATAATACAAATCTGAATGACGAGAGATCTCAAGGGCAAGCGCCTCGATTTCGGTATCACCACCGGGTGACGCTGGGTGCACAACACAATGGCCCGCTTGGATCGAATGAACGTTTTCATCATTCACTTTCCTGAAAGGCATTAATGAGGTAGGTGGGAAGTCGGTTTTCCACTTCATTAAGATCCTCTTGGGTCCCACCAAGTACGAGAGGGGCCAATTTCCACCATCCTTTCCTTTGGAGAACAAGTCGGTCTTGAGATGGCCGATGGGGGCGCCCTAATCGAGACCATTCTATGGAGCCCCCATCCACATGAAGATGAGTTTTAGTGGCAGAATAATTGCGGGGAAAAAATAATGAAAATGCGTGAATTATCAGAGCAAGACTCCAAATTGCAGGAATCAAGTAAGGTGTATCCGACCATCTAACCATGGGCCAAGGGAGAATGGACATCGCAAATAATGTGAGAATTGAGGGACCATTGCGGACAAATTCTTGGGAGATATTCGATTTCCACCCCCATCCACCATCTGGTAAGGTACCCAATGTTCTAGGGCCATTGAGCCTAGAAATATACAGGCGAATGATGTCAAACATTACAATTGTAGATGCGCATGCTACTGCAATGACGCCTGCAATTGCTTCAGGAGTCACACACCGACCTCACGTCTAATTTCGGCGCAATAATACAATAACTGCGGCAGCAATTATGATCACTACTGCAATTGCAATTGGGACAATATTAGAGCTTTCTTCTTGTGTTTCTGAAATGCTTTGAACATCTTTGTTTTTAGGGCTGGAATCATTCTCATTGTTCACCCCATCATTGTCATCATCGAGGTCTTTCACTAGAGTTGTAGCACACCCAACTTTGAAATTATCATGGTCTGGAAGTCCATCTTCGTCAAGGTCTTTTGAAGCACAAGCGTCCATAGGGAAATCATCAGACACATCAGGAACGCCATCATTATCATCATCGAGGTCTGTGGCATCCGGTCCACAATCATAGCCAAGAGATTCATTAAAGCCATCTAATGGACAACCTTGAGCATCGCCATCATTATCTGGTGCAAGAACTTGAAGCCCAAAACTAACAGAATATGATTTACCTGCTGAATCAGTAGCAGTAAGGGTGACACTAAATTCTCCGGGAATTAGATTATTTCGAATAACAGGATTTCCTTTGAAGGTATACATGGTAGTTGATCCATCCATGATAATCCATTCAACATCGACATTGCCCGGCTCATCATCTATAATGTCAGCATGAAATGTGATGTTTTCTCCAGAATGGTGGGTTGATTTTTGTCCTGCTAAAGTGGGTTCCCTCAATATGACAATTGGTGGATTATTAGGAGAAAGAGCAATGACTTGTTCCCATTCACTTCCATCTGCTGGGGGCGAAGGTACCACATTAATTGACCTAAGGAGGTGGTCATCACCTGATGCATTCAACCAAAGTTGATTTGCTTGGGATAACTGGCTAGAGGTGATTTGGACGCGTGGAATCTCGAGACGCCCCATCCCTGAAGGAAGGTCAAGAACCGTTGTCCATGACAAAGACGGAACGGTTGCTTCTACAGAACCATCGACAAATATGCCCCCTAATCCCCGCAATGAAATCGATACAGAACTCCATTCAGTCAAAACTGCCATCTCCGTTATGGCTGGCACATCTGTGCGTTCTACATCTACGAGGTCAATAGAAGTAACATG
Organism: uncultured Candidatus Poseidoniales archaeon; assembly: GCA_964389655.1. Taxonomy (GTDB): domain Archaea; phylum Thermoplasmatota; class Poseidoniia; order Poseidoniales; family CAYMED01; genus CAYMED01. The sequence goes on along the minus strand of CAYMED010000002.1, from coordinate 15,335 downwards.
GGTCCCACTAGCATTGATTACCCCCACATTTCCACCTACAATTCTCAAAGCGGCGCCGATTGTATGTACTGTTGAAGTAGAAAGATCAGAAGCAATAATCTCAATTGGGGGGGCATAGGATTCTGTGCTGGTTAGGGATGCATAAATTGCCGCTCCAATCCCATCTGCTTGAATGTGGGAAAGGATGATTGATTGCTCGGGAAACATTCTCTCTTCAACCAAAATTCCTTTTCCAATGGAAGTGCCATTTAATGCCAACCCATCAACAGTTAATTCAGAGGAGGATATTTTTAATCCAATACCATCATTCGACATGATGCGTGAATTTTTCAACAACACGTTAGTTGAATATTTAATCTCAGAAATGGTAGATCCCATACCAGATAAATTTGCCGAATCAATTGAAATTGAATCTGAGGAAATAATGGAAAGCGCTGGCTGTGTTCCAGAATGCATTTCCGCATCGAGGCCATTGATTGAAAGGGATCCACCAAGGACTTTGATCCCTTGATCATTGTTTGCTCCAATTTCGACATCTGTGCCAGTAATTGCGCCCGATTGAGCCATAATTGCTGATCCGGAACAACCGCTTATTTCGACTTGGGAAAGGGAAACCTCCGAATTTGAGGCTTGAGAGGTCAGGTGTATTCCATCTGAGAGACTGAGATCAAGAACGGTGTTTGTTATGGAAATGCTTGCTGAATTTGATAGATGTATCAATGCCAATTCCGCATTAGAAATTCTAGCATTGTTGATGACACTGTTTCCAGTTCCGGCAAGACTGATTGCTGTTCTTGTTCCGATAATTTGTCCGCCATTAATGGATAAGGTACCATCACCCTGAACAGATATTCCAGACCATTTTTCTGAAGGAAATGGTTGGAAGACTGCTAACTCCGAACTGAAGGCACCGCGAACATCAATCGTGGCATCTGTGCTTAGATAGACGCTTGCCCCGGGTTCTGCAGTTAGGTCTCCTGTTGCCGATACAGTAACCAATTGTGTATTCACAACATATGGGGAATATTTCGATTCAAGAACTGTCCAACTATTCACAAGTGAAGGTAGAGTAGATGCATGGATTGTCAAATGAGATGAGTCTGCTAAATTCCAACCCTCTAATTGAGTCAGGCCATTTGCTGATACACGAATGACTCTCTGATCATCTCCGACAACCCAATCTGAGGTGATGCGATTCCATATCCTCCCACTAGAACTGTCTAACCAAACATCCCCTAGCGAACCAACGTTCACATCAGGCGTGGCACCTGTGCCAATGACACCTAAGTGGAGGGTTTTGCCATAATCTACATTAATGCGCCCCTCAATAAATTCGACCATTCCATCTGTGTCGGTTGTTTTAGACTCGATTTCGGCAAGTGAACTGTTTAGCAATTCTACCTGTGCAAAAGGAATTGGGGCCGATTGATTAAGGACTTCAATAGAAAGAGATGTGCCATGGGACAAACTCCCACCATTGAGGGAGACAGATGTGGGGGAAAAATGTCCATCTACAAAGTGAGTGCTTGTCCAAACATCTGATTGGAATGATGATTCAACACCCACTCCAGTGATGGTCAATGTTGAAGAAAGTGGGCTTTCTGCTGCGATGTTGAGAGTTGATAATATTCTCAAACCAGAACCCTGACCAAGGAGATAACCAGATTTACCGACGCTACTACTATTTACGGAAATTTGGCCTTGATCGACAATACCACCATCTCCGATCAATAATGCCCCCGATTCAATTACTAGAGACTTTCCAGGAGATAGCCGAAGGGTCGAATCAATCAAATGAAGGCTGGATCCTGATTGAATTGTGGCGTTTCCACCTAAGTTAACTGTTCTACCAAAAAGAACTGCGGATACATTTCCGACGACTGCTGTTCCCGACCCAATTACCCAGTCATCATTTCCTGAAGGAGGTTGAATGATCACCACATATAAGGGGCTATCTTCAGTTCCAAGTGGGACTGTTGTCGATGTGTCATTGATCGTTGCACTTACCATTGATCCAGATGTCCGTAAGGGCAGCGTAACTTTACCTAAAGAATTTGAAATGCTTGTAAACCCGTGCGAAGAAACAAGTGCATTAGCAAGAACTTCTCCATCTTGACTCCAAACTGTGATTGTGCTTTCTGAAATATGGTGGTGATCTAATCCACTATCAAATGAGGTTGAAGTGAGGGGGGATGCTGTGCCGTAATTCAAGGTGCCAGTGCCATCGGAGAGGAGGCTAGAGCTTGTGCCGAGATAGGGGAAATTTCTGATTGATGCTGTAGAATCAACACCTACCAAAATGAGAGATGTATCATGATTTGAAGCGGTCCAATTTGTTAGTACAAGAGAAGATGATGATTCGACCTGAATTGGGGTTGATTGAAGAATCGTAGTCATATTTTCAATTATTGCTGTTGAAGATGAATCAATATTGATAGCTGATGTGGACCCTACTGCTCCGGATACTGAAAGGTCAGTTGCAGTGAGATGGCAGCGTCTAGAGCATTCGACACCTTCCCCCCATGCACTTATGGCGAGAGAAGGGGAAGAAAAACTCCCTCCTTCAATGGCAAGGGCGGGGCCACTGCCCCCCCCACTGGATTGGAGTGAGAGATTGGAAGCAGTAAGGGTTGAGTCAGAGGCGACCATTCCAGTTGTAGTAGGCATACTCGCGTGCCACTGACTGTTGGAAACCGCCATTGGTGCAAGCGATGACAAACGGCCAAAAGACGTCGATGCATTGAGATTTAGATTAGTGAATGCAAGGGCAACATTTCCTGATGAGCGGAGACCTACGCTGCTTGAATCAACCGTAATTCCTGATGAAAGTATGGTGCCATTGTCACCAAAATCAAGGGCAAGGGTGGATGTTGAAATATCGAGATTATTTAGTAAAACACCTGATTTCCCATTCACATCAAAAGTGGTTTTATCCGCCCATTCTCCGCGGATCCTGAGTGCGGTCCCATCGCCTGACAAACTTGAATCTGAAACCTTCACCGCACCTTGGCCATTGAGATCAATCAGGCGTGAATGCCCTGATATCGTTAGATTTGAGAGAGACCAAGCGCCGGTTCCAGAAAGTGTAATGGCTGGTTGTGTATCTACCATTCCAGTTGAGGTAATACCATCAGAGACGAAGTCACCATTGATGGTTCCTTCAAACACGCTATGTGTGTCTACGGCATTGGCACTCAAAATATGAACACCATCAACATCTGTAAAATGAGCCAACAGGCCAGTGGATTGGAGGTTTAAATTGCTAAATACCATAGGATCTGATGACGCGGGTAATGCTGAATGCGAACCAACAATAATCAAGGCTGTTCCAACAGTATCCGTTGTCATTGTTGCCCACGTGCCCGATGCACCATCCAATATTTCTCCCAAAATCGGTGTTTGAATCGCTGATGCACTGGATAAATTGAGGTGTGCTTCTGTTCGAATTGATTGGCCAGTCCGAAGAGTTGAGATTCCAGAAACAAAAGCCTCGCCTATCGGTTGATCAACACAAGGTCCAGATACGTCAGTGCACTGAATATTTTGGAGATGAATCCCCGAGCCGATGGAGAAAATACCGGTTGAGGAGTTTACGATTGAAATGTTAGAAATAGATACGCCCCGGCGTATTTCGATCGCCGTATCTGCATTTTTTATTGTCACATTTTCCATTCTGATTGAAGATGATCCATCTAAAATAATTCCAACCCACCACTCAAATGCTCCTGTTGAATTGCGGGCCGGACCGCTTGCATTGATAACAATGGGCTGTGCTGTTGTACCAATGGCCTCTAATGTCCCTTGAATTTCTAATGTATGGTTTCCATCAATAATTATTTGAGACCCAGCTTCGATTACTAATTTGGCACCAACTTCAACAATTGTATCATTCCCAACAATATGAGTACCATCCCAGCGAGTATCTATTCGAATTTGATCTGTCGTTGCCATAGTAGAAATGCTCAATGGAATGAGGGATAAAGAAAGGAGGATCAACGCGGCAATCGAACCGCGGTATTTCGTGCGCATGAAGGGGCGACTAGATGGCACTATTTGGGCGATACCCCGTGATGAGTGAAAATAGTATACTGGATTTAGATCAAAAAATCAGTTCAAAGAACTCTCGAAGGGTCTGAAGAAGTGGGCCCGCCCGGATTTGAACCGGGGTCAGACGGCCCCCAGCCGCCTAGTATGGACCAAGCTAACCCACGGGCCCGTAAACTTACTGAGATTTGTATGATATACTTCAACCGAGCGACGTGGTATATGATGAAATTTCATCGAGAAGATCCACATGGCTAACAAAGATGCGGCGGCAGCAATAACGTTGAAGATCTACACTTTCATGATCTAAAGCTTGTTGTGGCTCTAATCCTTCATCGAGGAGAGCAACATACGCATCCCATCGATTTGCAATTACTGTTCCGCAACTAAAACAACGAACTGGAATAATCATGCACTCACCTGTAACTCTTTTGCCATTTTCTACGCGCTCCACGGCCCATTTGGTGCTTGGGTTCCTTGCGCCGAGGATCATTCACGAGAAGACTGCGATCAAAGCGGAGAAATTCATCTCTAAGTTCCTCATCTATGCCTTCTGCCCCGTCATTGAAGTGAACAAGCCCCCGGGCGATTGCAGTACGTATTGCATCAACTTGTCCCATAATCCCCCCACCATGGGCAAGAACCGAAATATCGGCATTCGAAAGTCGGCCCATTGCTTCAGCAATAATAAGGGGTTCAAGGGCTTTACTCCGGGCCAGTTCTGGTTCTAAAATAGCTATTGGGCGGCTATTAACTCGAACGTTTCCTTTTCCTAGCTTAACCGTTGCACGAGCAATTGCAGTCTTCCGTTTACCACTCATGTTGACAACTTTAGATTTCTTTGCCATCAGACCCCGCCCCCAATTGTCGCCCAGCGGTCTACTGGGGCACCTAGATTATGACTTATTTCATTGAGAGTGACGTGTCGCTCTGGTATTTCGCCTGCAATAGACGACAAATCTCCATCTACATGTCCATCTGGTAAACCATCGCTGAATTCCTGCCTTGTTCCAATCCAAACACGTAGATTTCGAAGAGCATCCCGCCCACGTGTTTTAGCTTGATAGGGAAGCATTCCACGGACTGTCCTCTTGAGGATTTTATCGGGCATGCGGGGAAAGAATGGGCCCTTTCTTGGGTGATTTAACTCATACTTTGCTCGGTATCTCTTGAATACTGAACTCGGACGGCCACTGACAATTGCTTTTTCGGCATTGATGACAACCGCCCTATCGTCTCTTCCATTTTTTTGCCCTGCCATTAATTCCTTAGCAATCAATGAAGCAAGCCGGCCAAGAATTTGGCCCGAGGCATCATAAACACGCGTTACTCCTTCAGCCAAGGATAATCACCTCTTTTCCACCCGGAGATTCAGACATGAGATCATCCAACGTCATAACGCGTCCACCAGCCGCTTCTACTTTCTCCCTTGCTCCCGCTGTAATCCGAATTGCTGCAACGGTGCGGGGGGCTGAGATATCACCAGATCCCAGTAGAGTGCCGGGGACAACGATCGTTGCGCCACCATCAGTATATCGTTCTACACGGCTCAAATTCGGTTCGGCCCAACTGCTTCTAGGCCGCTCTAGGCGACGTGCTAAATCACGCCATAATGGGGACCCGGATTCACGAGAGTGAGCTTTGAGCCGTACTATGAGGTCTGTAATTGCCGGGTTGCTCTTGGGCCAGACTCGGGACATATCAACACCTGAAGCGTCGCGCCCACCCACAGCCCCGTTATGAAGACTATGGGATAAGTTTCACAGAATTATGTCCTAGGCTATCCACTATGTTGAAGGCATATTCTGCCATCGACCCCTATGGAACAACCATCATGGCAGGACCTGATGACCGAAGCAATGCAAATTGAAGAAGGGGATGTACTGGCAGCACACAAGCTGTATCAGCAATCCTCATCGGCTGCAATTAGCGAAGTTCAGGCGTGGATGGATCATGCCGATGGGGCCGCATCAGTGGTTGAAGCACTCTATGGGTCACTTGTTGCATATACGCAAGAAGTTATGACACGCTTGATTGCAGAAGACCCGGAACACGGAGGACCAGAACATGCCTTCCGAGTGGGACAATCTTACGGGGTTTCATGTGTAGTTAATCATATGATTGACCGATTGAGAGATTCGAGTCATGAAACATCTCTTGCAGACTTAGATGACTTCAGCGATCGAATTCATGATGAAATCACCGCAGCGATTCGTGATGCTGGAATGACAATCGAGTTACTCGATGCAAAAGGTCAAATGATCTGAAAGAGAGATCGCCTTTTCATCGAATAAACTCATTGTGGTGGCTCATATTTTGAATGTAGGTGCTGTTGCATCTGTTTCTTCCTTGCCTTGAAGAACAACATTTCCTTGTGCATCTATGAATTCTCCAGCCTTTGTAAGTTGAGAATGTATGTCGGCTTCGTGAGCTGCTGTTCGAGCAATCATTCCGTCAGATCCAAGCGAGCGAGAGATACTATCCGTAATTGCTTGAAGTGTCATAATTGCTTGATCTCGTTCAATTGCTCCGATATCATGATTTGAGTATCTCGCTTCTTCGAATATTGCCAGGAATTGATCTAATTGGGCCGCTGGAACCATATGGAATGCTCTTCGAACTGCTTGCTCAAATTCACGAGTGGTCTCGTAAACCTTCTTCAAAAACCCATGCTTTCTGAAGAAACGGACGAGTTCATTATAGCAATTGAAAATCACTTGGATGAACTCATTCGCTGCACGTAATTGCATCATTGCATCGGTTAAGATACCACGTAGAAGTTCAACGCGACGGCGTTCTGCATATCTACGATACATCACTGCTGCAAGAATCAACAAACCCATTGCAATTGTTGCAATGAAAAAGGAATTTTCTGGTGAAAAGAATCCTTGGCGGTCGCTTTGTGCAACAAATGGCTTGTTTACATCAAATGTTTGGTTTATTGGCGACGATACTGGCATGAATGGATTGGTTTCATCATATCGTGCGACAATAGCCCAAGTGCACGTGTTAATTCCGCAGGGGTTATCTTCACCAGTAGGAATGCGCCAACCGAAACGGGCTATCCCCAGTTCATTAGTGAAATTTTGATCCATCACTTCATGCGATACCCAAGTGCCATTATCTGAAAGATAAAGTATCTCAAAAATGACGCGCTCTGTTGGGATATCAGACTGATGCTTTTCCCTTCGCAATGAAACATTCCCGTAAACGGTATCTCCAAAATTGTATCCATCTCTTCGGGCCCACTCTGTGCGAAGAGTTAGTTTTACACGGCTACGAACATAAATGTCAATTTCAGTAGAGGTGCCATCTATAACTGCAGATGGGTCACGGGGACATCCACCCAGCACCGATAGTGTGGGCTCATAAGCAAGCCTAAGTGTATGATTTCCTTCTGGTGGCCAACCACGCGGATCTAGTGTGATTAAATTGTTAGTATCATCAAGAGAATACCAATCGATGCGGCCATCCATATCACTTGTAGTGATGGTTGCAATAGGTTCTGCAATATCATCGAGGTAGAGGTTCATGCACCTCCCCCCTAGTGGCCGCCCATTGGTTTGATTGAGCCAACCAGTGATGTGGAAACTTTCCTTGTAATACATCACAGATAGTGGGCTAGACCAGCCAACTAATTCGATGGTCTCTCGGCCATTCCTTCCAGCTCCTATTCGATCAAAAGAGAAAGTGCTGTTAGAATGAATTTGGAATTGGGCGGGTTGAGTTGCATTTTCATATCGTGTCAGATCGTTGAAAGATTGATCTGTGTTCACATAACTCGCAGACACCTCAATTGGACCTGCATCCACCATCGAAATATCACAAGCAATAGTCCAGTTTCCATCTAAATCTGTGATGGTGAAGTCCTTATCCCCGCCTCCACATACTCCATTAGAATCTGAATCAAGCATTCTCCAAGTGACTCTTACGCGACGGTCATTTAGGGGTTGATTGAGTTCATCAATCAGGTTTCCCGAAACAATCATTGGTTTAGCGACTTGAGATAGTATCCCGTCAACTAACAATTCTTGGCTTGTATAAATATCAGTTACAGATGTATCAATTGTCATCCGTGGTTGGGATACTAGAAGGAATCCCCCTCCATCATTGTAATATGGCAGTGTAAGCCGATAATCATTCGAATTTGGTATAAGCGTGCACTCGTCCCACCCCCCTTGAAGATCTAAAAAGTCGGGGTTGAGGGGAGCACAGCCCTCATTTGGTTTATTTTCAATGAATCGTAGGTAAACTGTTACTGGCCCAAATCCATCGGGAAGGAAAGTGTTGTCCATTAATCTGATATCACCCGGATCCAATTGGAAGGCTTGAGATACGCGCCCGAGACTCGGAGATACTTCGGCCATAATTCTACGGTGGATACGATCTTGTTTGTCACGTCCTTCAAAGATTACCTGAACAATACCTGCCTCAGCACCATCTAAATTCTCACCCTCGGAATCTGTCCAAGGTGTTCGATTATCATCAATTACTTTTGCCTTAAATGACCAGCGCTGTCCAGCTACGCAACGCGTGCATGTATCTGAATCAAGAGTTAGTAGATGTGTGCGGGATACAACCCATACAGATTGGTCTGCTGTCGATCCACGGCGAAGGTCGCCACCACTATACGTCATTGTTAGGTTAAATTCCCCAAGAGGATGATTCTCATCAATTAAAAGAGGGATGTCGAAAAATCCCCCCATGTCAGTGAATACAGTTCCAGAGGCAATACCTGTCCCAGAACCTAGCCACTGCCAATCAACACCAACAGAGGCGACCGGCAATCCCGCATTGTCGATAAGCCGGGCTTGTAATGTAGTCTCACTATTTCGATATACGCGAGGAACTTGAGTTAATACAAAGTCAGTATATCCAATGACTGTTATGTTGTTGAATGTCCCTGTTTTAGAAGCAACTGCCGTACTATCGCCTGTGAAATAATAGTATGAATTAGAAAAATCAGTTCCAATCATATAAGTTCCAGCTGCAAATCCCTTGTCCCAGTAGAAATTAAAGTCAAATTCAGCTCTTGCTCCTTGAGAATCATTGTACCACTTAGGCGCCTTGGGATCAACTACAATTTCACTCTCTGTCTTTGAGAATTGACCATCCTTGTTAGTATCAACATAGAAGTTGATTTTGTCAGTCAAACCCGCTGCTAAACAATCGGCTTCAGTAATTGGAGGGGGGCACGCCCAAGGGGTGCCGGTCCGGTTTTTCACATCGCCAGTGATCTCAAATGCGTCCCAGGTATTCATCAAAGGTACAACTTCACAACGAACGTCACTATTTGGGTTGTCAATTTCAACGGGTCCACAAGGCGGTACTGAAAGACTCCCCCCATTCAGCATTGCAATAGACCAATGAGTAGAATTAACGGATACAAAATCCATTAATTTCACAGCTTCAGAAGAAATTGTTGGTAGAGTATTCAAGTCCCCATCCCAGCAAATTGGGTAGGAAAGGCCAATCTTTCGCTGCTCACAGTCTTGCCCACTAGCAGTAATAGATGGTTCGTGTAACAAGGCACGCCATGCGCCAAATGTTACGCCATTCCATTGCTTATTATCGAAATATAGTAACGGGGTGGTCGAATTCAGGTGGAGAGTGGAATTCAGGAACATGCGATGCACTGATCGGATACGGAAATGGTCAGTTTCATCGCCATCCATATACGGATAATATCCTGATGAAGAAAGGTTAGGATCGACAAAACCATAAACCTCATAGTCGCCTTTGGGTAAACTTGTGGGCGTGTAATTGTATTCACCTATGAGATCATGGCCCCCCTTAGCTGGGTTATAGATGATCCATTCATATCCGCCGCGGCCATTGTTAAGGGAATTATTCCAATGAACTTGATTCCATGAATCATTTGTTTGGTCATAAGTTACTGAGGCAAAACCATTCGAGTCTGTCCGATATCCAAGTCCGCCATTCGAGTAATTCACACCACCAATAAATGGGTTTGGCGTGCTAGATGGCCCACGAAGAGTGAATGTAATTGGGGCATGGACCAAACGGTTATCGAACATTTGCCGCTCCCAATCTGCAGTATAATGTGCCTTGAAATCAAACCATAATGGTTGTTCATCAGAACGGAAATAGTCCCATACATAGACATCTGCTGTCAAATTCGCTTTGACACCTGCTTTATTCAGCGTAGATTGAGCACCATTCCAATCAAACATTTCAGTAACTTCGGCCCAAACATCATATGTGCCATTTGCAGCTGGATGAAGTTGTTCTGGATACAAAAATTGGGCAACTTTGAATTCGCCCACGCCATCTGTCAAAACATCAGCTGATTGGACTGCAATTGTCTGGTTTACAGACCATTGAATTACAATTTGTATTGGCAAATCAGGAGCTCGTGTCCAATTTGAAACGGGAGTTTCTTTCCATTCTACATATCCCTCAAATACAGAAGGAACTTTCGAATCAAGCCACAATGGTGCTTCAAATGGATACAACACAATTCGAGTTGGCCGTTTGTCATCTTTATCCAAAATACAATCGTTGTCGAAGTCCCAGTCACTGGATGCTGGATCGGATGAACAATTTGAATGAGGGGGAAATCCCTCTTCATAATGATCATGATCGTCATCAACACGCAAGTCGGTGTCGTCATCACGATCAAAGCCATCTGGCCCAGTAAGTTGATTTCCCGGATCTGCAAGGGCTTCACCACCCCCGTAGTCATCGTGATCCCATGGGTTTGTAGAGTTCTTGAAAAAGCGCTGGGGCCAAAGCAGAACTTCATCGTGATCTAGCATCCCATCCTCATCGTCATCGAGGTCTACATCGTCCCGTATGCCATCATCATCGTGGTCCCATCTTGATATCCAAAAGTCAGCAGTGCCTAGGGGCTCATTGTGGTTGAGAATGCCGTCGCCATCCCAATCATCATCTTTCCAATCAACAACACCATCATTATCATGGTCCCAAGGATATTGTTCTTCCCCCCAAAAACACTCCGCCTCTTGTATTACATCTAGAACCCCATCATTATCGTCATCTGGATCTTCTGTATCAGGTACCCCATCGTTATCATTATCCACGTCATAATAGTGAGATATGATATTTCCATTGGCATTTTTGTAATACCCCTGAACTGGCATTCCACGATCCCAGACTGCTTGATACCATCCATCTTCATCCGGATCCGTATCAGTTCCATCATCATCATTATCTATGCAATTTGTGCCGGTGTAAAATGATGGTTCGTAGATATTTGCATCATCATCTAAATCACGATCTGAATCCACTTCGAGATAGTCCCATACGCCGTCATTATCATCATCAATATCTGAGGCATCGTATACTGAATCAAAATCATCATCTAAATCCGCCGTGTCATTTCGCATGCAATTTGGATCTGGAATATTTCCGCCCAAAGGAGCAGGACAATCATTGTCTGGGTCCACATCGTCTTTGAGGCCATCTGCCAATTCATCGGGAAACTCATTTGCATTGTGATCAGCTAGCCAGTTTAGTGTTCCAAGTTGAATGCCTACCCATGCAATGTACAAATCACGATTGTTAAGCATCCCACCAAATCCAGTGCCACCACCATCTGTATCATACCCCGAGCTATTGATTACTGCACCATTAAATTCCCATTCATAATTAGTGACTGTAGGGTCAGGGCGTGTACTAAGGGGAAGAGAGAATTGTTGAGTTCCTTGAAGTGGCATGCGATAAAATGTCGCATATTCCCATCCACATACGAAGCCCTGAGTTGTTGTAAACCCACACGGACCTCGATTGTCAATACTACCTCCAAATTTGAAATCATGGATATCAAGAATCCCATCACCACCCTCATCTTGATCCCACCAGTCAGGCATCCCATCTGAATCTTGGTCAGTATCTATGAAATTACTCAATGAATCTCCATCGGCATCAATATCAACGTCGTTCCCACCACTCCATGGGCTCCATCGCGAGTAATAATACCACCAAAACTCAGGGACTCGTCCTGATTTGACGCCTCCGGCAGCAATTTCATCGTACCCATTGTAAGAAAGAACAATGCTATCAAAGGGATTCAACATGAAAGTCATTTTCCAAAAGTCCGATGAATTAGAGCCATATCGCTGAGAATCGATACTTCCGTTGATGGGTTCACCATCGGCTGTTGGGTAATTGACTTTGTCAAAGGAGTCTGTAAGGTCTGAATCTTGAAGGCCGCAATTTCCATCGTCTGGATCATAAAGGTCATTGACGCCGTCGTTATCATCATCCCAATCAATGTCATTCGTTAGGCCATCGCCATCAATATCTATATCGACAAGATTGATTCCATCATCTCGGAATTTAGTTCCGTTAAGTAAGTTCAAATCATTGTCATTATCAAGGTCGCAGTCAATATCAATGTCCACATGATCTGGAATCCCATCATTGTCATCATCGATGTCATCCCAGTTATTGATACCATCTCCATCCCAGTCGTTATTCTGCGTATATGACGCGCGCTCGGTCAAGCAGCGTGAATCGGTTGGAAGGGCTGGATCGTAAGCGATGTTACGCCGAATTCCACCGCCGTCAGAGACCCCTAAGGTCTCACAATTCCAGTTTTGCATGTCAATGATTTTGACAAGCATGTAGGAATCATTTTCATTCCAAATTTGATCGTTATCCAAGTCCCAGGGCCCATCGATTGCACCAACGGTCTTATGATTTGTATTATCTGGAGTTGCTCCGCCACCAAGGTCGGTGTCAAACCAGTCCCACATAGAATTGTAATTTTGGTCAAATGGGCGCCACCTATCATTGTCCAAATCATAATCATAATCAAGTTCACAGTCAGTACCTGGAATCTCATAGGGTGCTTGATTTGTTCCTGTCCGATCTTCTAAGCCGTCTCCATTCGTATCGAGGTTTGTACAGACATCCTTGATACCATCGTCATCATCGTCTGGATCCCACATATCCAATAACCCATCATTGTCGTCATCTGTATCGACATTGTTGGGAGTTTCATCATTATCGCTATCTGGATCTAAGAAATTAGGAATTCCATCATTATCAAAATCACCATCATATATCGAGGTGAAAGATGGAGAAACTGGGTTCCTAGCAGCTTCCCAAGCAACAAAATCAACTGCTGCATCGAACATATTGTAATCAGACCACTCCCAATTTTTTGGGGCCTTCGATCCAGTGGGGTTCTTGGTAGTGGTTATGTCTTTGTTATAGGGGTGGGTGTCGAAAGTGTCAATGGTTCCATCGTCGTCATCATCCGCATCAAAATAATCTTGCACACCATCACTATCAAAGTCACATGGCCAAAGGAATTGGTCAATTCTCCCGTCGTTGTCGTCATCTTCGTCATAGCTCCCTGCGCCATTTCCATCTGAATCTTCATCTGGAACCCCATCATTATCGTGATCCCATGGGTTCTGATCGGCAAGATATGCAGGACCTACTACAGTAGATGTCCATGGGTGTATCGTATCAGATAAAATATACCGGTCGCTGGATACATTCCAAGGATCTAATCCACTGCGGTTGTAATCAATGGGACCTTCCAATATTCCATCATTATCATCATCAAGGTCAATATGGTCGAGGAGGCCATCATTGTCGTGATCAAATGGATCAGTACCATAACATCCATCGAAGAGTTCGATGAGGTCATAAATACCATCATTATCATCATCCTTGTCTGTTAGATCATCGATACCATCATTGTCATGGTCTCCTGTTGTGGGCTCTTCAGCAAGGAGGCCATAGCCCGGTTCGATCAAATTCAAAAGAGACTCATCGGATACTTTGCCAATCATTGCAAGAGGGTCGCTCCAATACAAGTATGGAAGTTCATGGTGACTGGATTCAATAAATCGCTGCATTAACGACTCTGCATCCGAACCATAGTGATTCTCCGCTCGCGTTTCAAGTTGGGGAGCGGCAGATGACCCTTCACCATGGCCATCTGCTTCACTGTCACTAGTATCCGAAGATGCGCTAAAAGATGCAATCGCAGAAGGAAGAACCCCCCCTACCATCAAAGCAGTCATAATAAGTGCGATAAACACTTGACGGCGATTCTCTTTCAGGCTCTTTAACTCGATTGCAGACTGCATGCGATCGAACACCGCGCTGCAAAATCATACTTGAACGCGATGGGAAAAAGATGCGTGGATGTATCACGCACGGAGTTGTGTATCATATCCAGAAGAGAAGAAGAAAGGAGGGCACTCCGGGGCATTGCCCCGAAGTGCCGGTAGCCGGGAAGTCTTCACTGCGTGAGGGCTTTCCGGACAGATAGCCACGATGTGGTCACCTTGACTCAGACGGTTATCTCGAGATCATCGAGTAAACCATCATTGTCGTCGTCATCATCAGGGAGGTCATCGATACCATCATTATCATGGTCAAATTGACCAGTCAAATCATTTCCATCGTTGATCTCAAACCAATCAGTAAGGCCGTCATTGTCGTCGTCGGTATCCCAATCATCACGAAGATCATCGTTATCGTGATCATAGCGGGAATCACCAACTAGACCGTCGGCCTCATCAACATCGAGGATGCCATCATTGTCATCATCGGTGTCTTCACCATCGTTCACCCCATCGTTATCATGGTCGAGGGATGCATCGGTTCCGTCTTCATGCCGATCATTCCAGTTGTCAATGCCATCATTGTCTTTGTCGAAGTCATTCCAATCACCAATTCCGTCATTGTCATGGTCGTAGATGTCCGTGCGGTCATCTCCGTCTTCGACTTCTTCTCGATCATCTATACCGTCGCCATCGGCGTCGTCGTCAAGATGATCTTCGATGCCATCGCCATCAAAGTCAGTATCAGCCCATTCGCTTCTGGGATCGTTGTCGTCGTTGTCTAGGATACCATCGTTGTCGTCGTCGTCATCTTGGTCATTTGGTATGCCATCTCCGTCGACGTCGTCATCCTGGGTGTTAGGTATGCCATCGCCATCGATGTCCTGTTCTTGTTGATCAGGAATTCCATCGTTGTCGCTGTCCCCATCATTCGCGTCCGGAACACCATCACCATCATTGTCCAAATTGTTCTGGTTGTCGAGCTGCTGGCCTTGTTGTTGGTCGGTCTGCTGGCCTTGCTGGCCTTGCTGACTTTCTTGACCATTCTGTGTTTGGCCTTGCTGCTGTTGGTTCTGTCCATTCTGGTTCTGTCCGTTCTGGTTCTGCTGGTTCTGTTGACCCTGCTGATTGCCTTGTGTGCCTTGTTCGCCGCCTTGCTGCTGTTGACCTTGGCCATTGTCCTGCTGTTGGCCTTGCTGGCCTTGCTGGCCTTGCTGGCCT
>CAYMED010000001.1:103779-186216 GCA_964389655.1 uncultured Candidatus Poseidoniales archaeon | reverse complement strand
TAGTCGTATTCATGTACACTTTCACACCTGGCTCGATGGTCAGGCGGATGCCTTTCTGAACAGATACTGGATGGTTGAGATAATAAGGGGAATTCACTTTAGTCCAAGTCGTATTGAACGCGATCGATTGACTTGCATTTTTTGCCTCCATTGAAATCGTGAAGGGCAAGGATTCTTGCTCCTCAATTTTTGGCTCATTGCCGAGCGAGAGCCAACCACTTCCAAAACTGCTGAGCAGCAGCAGTAGAGTGAGCGCCAACACATTGAGGGTACGCCGCGTGGCTCGCATCGAATCTTTGCGTAATTACTTGATGAATATGCTTTCGATTGATTGACCTCAAAATCGAGAGGTAATAAATTCCGAATAACCCCCTGCATATCGGGTTATCTTGTGATCTGAAACCGAGAGAATTCCATTCGCAATCTTGTCTAGAAAATATCGATCATGACTGATCACAAGCATGGAGCCCTCGTACCCACGTAAGGCTTCTTCAAGTGCCGCCTTAGAAGGAATATCGAGGTGATTCGTGGGCTCATCAAGCAATAGCATGTTTGATGGCTCAAGCAGCAATTTCAAGATTGCAACTCGTGCCCTTTCCCCACCCGATAAATCGCCGATTTGGGAATGTGCTGAATCCTTAGAAAAACGAAACCGACCAAGTGCACCGCGTACTTGCCCATAATCAAGGTCTGGACGTACGGCTTCGATCTCCTGAATGCAACTCTTGTTGAAGTTCAACAAGCGGTGATCTTGGTGAAAATATCCGATCTGCACACCTGGAGAAAGGGAAAAATCACCCGACGTGGGGGCAATATCCCCTAATATCATCCGAAGAAGTGTTGTCTTTCCCGAGCCATTCGGACCGACAATACCGAGGCGGTCCCCTTTTCGAACCTCAAGGTTAAGATCTTCAAAAACCAATTTTGAGTCATTACCCGAAAAGACCATTGACACATCTGTAAATTCCACCATCTCATTCGATGATTTCTCCTCTGAAGCAATTTGAATGTGCAAGGATTTGGGGCGGGGTTTAATCCTAGACTTGATCTCTTTTCGCTCTTTTTGCATTTCTTCAATCATCTTGTGCTTTGAAGAAATTGATTTATCATATTTATTCGATCTCTTCATGTGCCGTAATGCTTGCTGCGTATGCTCAATTTTCTTCTCAATTGTGTCGAGAGCTGCTCGGTCTGCTGCATCATTTGCTTCTTTAATTCGGAGATGCACAGAATAGTTTCCTGTATATGCTTGTGTCGTTTTTTCAGCAACTTCGATAATGCGCGTGCAGACCTTATCGAGAAAGTACCGGTCATGGCTGACTACAATCAGGGCTCCTTCAAAATCAATCAGAAAATCTTCAAGCCATTCACAAGTCTCAATGTCTAGATGATTGGTCGGTTCATCAAGAATCAATAAATCGATCGCTGAAAGGCCAACCAATGAACGGGCAAGAGCAAGTTTCGCCCGTTCGCCACCAGACAGACTCGATACTTTCTGACTAAGGTCAATATGGCCTAGCCCGAGTCCTCGAAGAATTGCCTTGGCAGCACCCGCCACATCACCACCCCCTGATTGGCTGAGGGTTGCTTGAAGTTCCTGATAGCGATCCATAACGGATTGCCAATCACCATCATAGAATGCTGGGTCTGCCATTTGTGATTCGATAAGGGATAATTCATCTTCAATTTCTCGGAACTGGCGAGGTTTACGATCAAGTTCTGTTGCAACGTCAAGGTTATCTTCAATATCCCGGACTTGGGTAACGTATGCCATACGCAGGCCATCCACAGGTCGAATTTCTCCAAGATCTTGTCCACCATTTGATATGAGGTCGAGAATCGTTGTTTTGCCAGACCCATTCGACCCTACAAGCCCGATTCGATCGCCTTCATGAACATTGAATGATACATTTTCTAAGACGTCAAGTGAACCAAAAGACTTGGCAATCTCCTCAACTTCAAGGAGGAGACGCCCGGTATTGGCCATCAAACGCGGCGGACCGACACTGACTCATGAGTATGGCGGCTGATTCATAGACCATAGATGTCCGCATATTTGGCTTCCAGCGTGTCCAAAAGTGCCTCTGCTCGTGGTTCTGATCCAGTAATGTGCTTCATCAATTCAGGAGGATCATAGAGGCTGCCGCGTAAGTGCACCTCTTTCTTTAGCCAATCGAGAAGCCCACTGAATTGGCCACATTCTATGTCTGTCCACAAAGTTGGGAGGGCGAGAGAGGCCGTGTTCATCAGTTGAGCCGCACAAATATTTCCCAATGTATATGTTGGAAAATATCCGAATGCACCCATTGACCAATGAATATCTTGCATACATCCATCAGCATCAGTGTCTGGTACAATTCCGAAGAACCGACTCATGGCATCATTCCACGCTGATGGGAGGTCAGATACCTGCAAATCCCCTTCAATCATTGCTTTCTCAAGCTCCGCTCGTAGCATGATGTGTAAATCGTATGTAACTTCATCAGCTTCCACTCGTATGAAGGATGGCTGTACACAATTTGCTGCAAGAAATCCGGAGGTTGCATCGCCCACTTCAAGTGAGGGGAAGGATGCAACAAGGTGAGGCCACATCCAAGTCCAATAAGCAAGGCTTCGGCCAACTCGGTTTTCCCATAGACGAGATTGTGATTCATGAATTCCCAACCCTACAGCACCGCCACGAGGTGTTCGTGCATGCGCAGGGTCGAGGCCCTGCTCATAGAGTGAATGGCCCGTTTCATGAATTGCTGCATACAAGGATGAAAGAGGGTCTTCAGGGTCAAAGCGGCTTGTAAAGCGAATATCACCTATGGCAATGCTTGTCGAGAACGGGTGAGATGACGCATCTGCACGGCCCCCTGTAAAATCGAATCCGAGGCTTTCAGCAATGAATTTACCAAAGGCATCTTGATCGCTTACAGGGAAAGGACCATGTTTAGCAAAATCAAACGATGTTGTCGGACCTGCTGCGTCAATTGCTTCCCGCAAGGCAACGAGGCGAGTGCGCATGGCTGCAAACATGGGTTCAAGTGAAGCCCATCGCATTCCTGTTTCATAATCATCGAGCAAGGCATCATAAGGAGTAGATTCATAGCCAATGCAGTCAGCCTTCTCCCGTTGTAATTTCACCATCGTTTCCAAGTAAGGTTGGAAAGTAGCAAAGTCATTTTTCGCACGTGATTCAGCCCATACTGATTGTGAAAGACTCGTGTGTTTAGCAAGTCGCATCACAAGGTCTGCTGGTAATTTAGTAGCCTTGTCCCACCCCCGACGCGCTTCACGTACGTTGGCTTGCTGATTTTCATCAAGCGTTGAGTGAACTACTGATTCTTCACAAGCTGCAATCGCTTGGCCCAGTTCAGGGTCAGTGGCCATAGCGTGCGAACGGCCGGAGAGCCACGCGAAGGCATCCGCACGGCTTGCTGTACCACTTGCTGGCATCATGACTTCTTGATCCCAACCAAGCAATGCTCCAATTTCACCGACTAAATAGATCTCCTTCAGTCGCTCAATTAAGGTCTCATAAGCACTAGGCATACTTTCCCCACAGACACCTACTCCTTGAAAGAAGCGACTGCGCGAGATAAATGCAGCAAATAGTTGGTCACTCAACCTTTGGACGATAATCATTAAGCCAGACAAGACCAACTTCAAGGCGTTCATGAGTTGGATGAACCTCAATTGCCGCAATTGGTCGGTCAATGACGTCTGCTAGATCCTCTGCCAAATCAAGAGGAATCTCGATTCTATTTTCCAATTTATTAATTTGAGCCCAATCAGCGGGCAGGTCCGTCATATCAAGCAGTTCTGCCAAGTCACTCTCTATCGATTCATCCTCCGAGATGATGACTCCAAACACAACCGTATCGTCCTCGGTAAGTGACTCATGTGGCAAAAGAGAGGCCTCGCCGCGACGACGGAAGCGAGCTCGCAATTGTCCTGCATCTTTGTATGATGATGAACAGACCTTTACATGAAATTTCGAAGAAGTGCCATCATCATTCAACTCGACGTGGCGTTTAATTCTTTGAGCAAGATCCATACTACCCTCAGCACCAGCTGTTAACGAAGTTGCGAGATTGAAGCCTCTAACTTCCATGTGGTCTTGATTACCAATTGTGATTTCCAATTCATTGAGATTTAGAAACTCGATGGGTAGAGACTCAATATCAGTCAACATGGCAAATAGATCAGCTTCCTTATCTGGTTCACATGGGACTTCAATCCCAACAGATATACCTGCCTTAGATGCTGATTCAATAGAATCCGCATAGGAATTCAGTTTCAATTGCAGAGGGTGAAAACGCATCTCATCAAGCCCAGCCCTAGCCAATTCCCCGATTAGATCATTTGATGGTGTGAGACTCGTGTAAAGGTGGATGTGATGGTCCATCCCAAATCTCTCTTTGAGAATTGAAATCGCTTCGAGCGTTCGTTTTGCGTCCATCATGGGGTCACCACCTGTGATCCCAGTTCCTGTTGCATTCATCGCTTCTGCTTCCCGAATTACATCCTCAAAAGTAGTGCAAGGTCTCTCATTGGCATACATGACAGGAGATTCACGTCTATTCTCAGATAAAGGACAATAATCGCATGCCCAATGGCAACGACCAGTTACGAAAAGAACCATTTTACGGCCCTTTTGGCATTCTATACAGCCCTTTGCTTCGCCTATTTCAGGCACATCAGCGCGTGCCGGCAACATGGGCAATTTGGCCGCCATGAATGGGCCGAAGGATTAGCCCACCTTCATCCTCGCGCTAAATTAAACATGATTGAATGAACGAGAGGTGTATCCGAAAATCAGAGGTTAATTCGGGATGGAAAGAGACTGCGACCTTGTGCCCTGAACGAACACCGACCACCTCGTCACCCAACCATGCAATAGCTTCACATGATGGTCCTAAATCCCCAAATTTCGGCGCTCGGATAAATACGGCAGGCATCAATCCGCTCCTAGTTTCTACGTCTGAAGACGGACTTCCAAGCGCTGTCCGGGTCATGGACAGTTCACGGGCATCCTCAATCGTGGAGATCTTTGAATGCGCATCCGGTGGTTCGGGCAAGGTTGTCCGGATTGAAGCCTCAAACGATTCTTTTTGGCGCCCCCACGCATTACGAGTTATTTCCACATCAATAAGTGGGTCCATATCACCACCAGGGTCTGCAAGAAGGATAGCACCCGCACATGTTGCAAGAACTGGAAGTTCTGATTCATGTTCCAAGCGTTCAAAGAGTGCTGACAGAATAGAAGAACCGGCTAAGCGCATCGCAGTGGATTCTCCACCCGGCATAACAAATCCATCAATATTCGAAATTTGTTCTGGATGACGCAAAACATGCACGTCGATTAAGGCACCAATAGCAGAAGCTGCGCACATCAATGATGCCTCATGAGCATGGATCGCACCTTGAATTCCAATCACCCCAATGCGGATCATGGAATGCCGAAACGGGCGACTCAAATTTGAATTTCGATTATAGGAGTCTAATTCATCAACTGGGTGCTACCGAGGGCAACTGTGAATCTGCGTCCGAAGGCCCCATCCCCACTCGACCAGATATTTCTCATTCCGGGCCCTGTACGAATGTCTCAGGCGACACTTGATGCGATGTGTGAACCAGCTATGACGGCTCGCTCACAGGCTTTCAAAAAAGTCATGGCAGAAACGCTGAGCCTTTTGCGAATCGCATTTGGGCTCACACCCACCTCCACAATTGCAGGAACGAGGTCGTGTACGGGAGATGACAATTGGACAACAATACTAGTCAATGGCAGTGGCACTGCAGCTGTTGAAATGATGATTTTGAATCGATTTAGCCGCCACGACCGAATTCTCGTCCCGACAAATGGAAAATTCGGAGAGCGTGTTGCAAAGATTGGATCGAGATATTGTAATGTTGAACACTTGCAAGGACTATGGGGGGAACCAATCGATCAGGCTTTGATCGAAGGACGCCTTTCCACGGGCGAGATTGACGGAATGATGGTGTGCCATAACGAAACATCAACTGGCGTCATGCAAGATGTCAATTCGCTTGCGAAGATTGCTACAGCATATGATGTCCCATTTCTGCTAGACTCCATCACGAGTGTTGGGGGGATCCCCACAAAATTAGCAGAATGGGGAATTGAAGCCGCCGCAATTGGTGCACAGAAATGTACTGCTGGCCCTTCGGGGCTGGCTGCTTTGGCCGTCAGCCAAAGTTACGTCTCGAAAGTTAGGGAACGGCGTGAATTGGGGGTCCCATGCGCATTCTATCTCGATATATTACCCGCACTTGAAAAAAGCGAAGATGATCAAACACCTTGGACCGCTGCAGTCAATCTTGTTTTCGGGTGGCGACAAGCACTGCGAGAACTCGCTGATGAAGGGCTATCGAATCGAGAGCAACGATGTCGGTCTTTAGCAGCGGGTGTTCGAAAACTTCTGATGCATGCAGGGCTTACTCCATATGGACACGAATCAATTTGGTCAGATACTGTGGTTGCTGTCGAACTTCCATCGGGACTTGATGACCACTTCCGCGCGCACCTTGCAACAGATCATGGTGTTCATGTCATCGGGGGGCAAGATAATCTCAAGCACCGTATTTTCCGAATCGGGTGCATGGGATTGACGACTCCAGCTGAAATGGCAGAAGGGTGTACACGCCTGTTCCGGGCATTGCGCAATGAGGGCGCCGCATTGACGAGAAATATAGAAAATATGATTTGTGAATCAGACTTCAACTAAGATGTTGTGAGAGGCGAGAATATCAAACACTAGAAGGCCTTGGGATAAACGTGGACGTGCAACCACCCCGCCGATGGCGGTATCAACTGGACAACCTCCTTGAGCGAGGCGCTGGCGTACTGATCATTGCTCTCGCCTTAGGTACACTGACCCTTGTATTTGGAATCGCGCTGCTCCAACACCTAGCAGTTGGAGATGAACGAAGCCTCCTTGAACGGTTTTTGTCAGGTGTATTATGGACTGTAGCCCTAGACCGTGACCCTACAGAAGGTGATTCTTCTGCTTGGTTGCGAATTACTGGAGGCTTGTTTCTCTTTACCGGGCTTATCAGCGTGGGTGTGCTGATTGGTGTGCTCACAACAGGTCTCAATGATCGTCTCCGAGATCTCAGACTAGGACGGTCTCCTGTCGTTGAGCGAGAGCATACAGTACTGCTTGGCTGGTCAACACAAGCAATGGCGATCATCGAGCAACTCATTATTGCAAATGAATCAGAAGCACGCGCTTGTGTCATGGTTTTAGCAGATCGATCCAAAGCTGAGATGGATGATGATATTCGAAGCCAGTTGTCTAATACCAAAACCACGCGAGTTGTGACTCGGCGTGGCGATCCAATGAACATGAATGATTTGCGTTTGGCCGCCATTCGTGAAGCAAAATCAATCATTATCGCTTCACCCGATGCCGAAGACCCGGACGCAGATGTCATCAAGATTCTTCTAGCCATCGTGAACGATCCAGACCGACGAACGAAGCCTTATCATATCGTAGCAGAAGTTCATGATCCAAAGAATGCAGATGTGTGCAGAATTGTTGGAGGAAATGAAGTAGAATTTGTCTTGACAAATGATTTTCTCGCACGTCTAACTGCTCAGACATCTCGCAAGTCGGGACTTTCCGCAGTGTATAGTGAAATTCTTGATTTTGATGGGCAAGAGATCTATTTCCATCCAACCGCGGGATTGGAGGGGCGGACTTTTGGAGAAGCACTCTATTTGTTCAGTGATGCGGTACCAATTGGAATCCAGCGCGAGGATGAAAAGCCAGAACTCAACCCAAAGGACGATTCTACTTTTACTACAGGTGACAAAATCATTGTCCTCGCGGAAGATGATAGTGAAATTCACCTTGAAGGAGATGGTCGGAGATACATCGACAAGGATGCGATTGATGCCACTGATGAAGTCGAAGACGAACCTGAGAGGTTAATGATCATTGGATGGAATCGTCGCGCACCATTGATCATTGAACAACTTGACGAATTCGTCCCATCTGGAAGCCGCATTGACCTTTTCGCGGACCTAGACGAGATACCAAAGGGGGTAGATGGGTTTGCCAACCTGCAAGTGCACACAAAACTAGGTGACACCACAGACCGAAGAGAGTTAGAAGCGCTGGAACTGAAAAAGGTCGATCGAGTTATTCTATTATCCTACTCTGAGCGGCTTGAGCCCCAGCGCGCTGATGCCCGTTCACTCATTACCCTGATGCACTTGAGAGACATATCTCGTAAAGAGGATCATGAACTCAGGATTTCAACAGAAATGATGGATATTCGAAACCGGCGCCTTGCAGAAGTCACTGCTTCTGATGACTTTGTTGTCAGCGACCGTCTCATCAGTTTGACGTTAGCACAAATCTCAGAAACAAAAGAGCTTGCAGATGTATATGCAGAATTGTTTGATGCTGCGGGATGTGAAATCTATCTTCGACCGGTTCAGTATTACATACGTGAAGGTGATGAGGTGAATTTTGCAACAATCTCTGCTGCAGCCCGTAAGCGAAACGAAATTGCCGTTGGCTGGAGAAGGCTTGAAGATGTAACTCCTGATCACCCACATCATGGAGTGACTCTTAATCCACGCCATGAAACAAAGGCAAAACTCTCACTCGGTGACCGAATTGTTGTCCTTGCCGAGGACTAATGAACAACGGTTTCTTCAACCCTGTCTCTCTCGGCGACTCAATGAGTGAAGACGATACGATGAATGATGAAGAAAAAGGATCAGGACCCATCTCTATCATCACATGCGATATGGAAGGAAGAATCGAGACATACAATGAAGGGGCTGAAGAGATATTCCAGTACTCTGGTGAAGAAATTATTGGAAAGCGTCGAGTCTCAATGTTCAGCCCGGGAGAAGTGGTTTTAGGGCATGTTGGAAGTTGGCTTGCTACTGCCAGCAATGATGGAGAATATAATGGGAAAACAGCCTTTATCCGCAAAGATGGAAGTCGTTTTGCTGCTCAATTTAAGATTACACCCACGTACAAAACGATTGATGGAAATCGTGTCCAAGTGGGTTTCTGCGGAAGAACAGAGCCGCTCTTGGATGTAAACCCTAATGATGTTACTCCAAAGACATCTTTCCTTACACGAATGTTTGCTTGGCTGATTATTTTGAGACTGCCATTTGTTTCTGCTGCAATTCTTCCAGCCATTCTAGGCCTTGTTTGGGTACACTACGCCGATGCTGATCTAGCAACAAATTGGCTGCTTGTCTTTGCCATTATTGGGGCTGCAGCGTTCATGCACCTTTCTGCTAATGTATTCAATGATGTCTTTGATGTGATTGCAGGTACCGATGATGCAAACAACGACTATTTTCTCGGTTTTTCAGGAGGATCACGCGCTGTTGAACTTGGAATCATTACAATAAGGGGACAAATCATTCTTGCTTCAACACTCATCGCCCTAGCCTCACTAATTGGTGCATGGGTGATGTTTGGACCCCCTAATAGAGCTGAGATCTGGATGTATGGTTTTGCAGGTGCTGCCGGGGGTTTCTTCTACACAGCGCCACCACTCAAATTATCCTCCCGGCATGGTCTAGGAGAATTGGTCATAGGATTGCTTTTTGGGCCACTCATGACAATGGGATCAGTATATGCATACACGGGAAGTCATTCTATGGAAGCATTCCTTCTAGGCATACCACTCGGGTTGCTAACTACCGCTATCCTTTGGATCAATGAATTTCCAGACACGCCATCCGATATTGCTACCGGGAAGATTCACCTCGTTGCGACAATGGGTCTTGAGAGAGCACGTTATGGATATGCAAGCCTCCTAGTAGCCGCATTTGGAAGCCTCGGTTGGCTCTACGTTGCAGGAATAATCCCTGCAATGGCACTCATTGGAATGTTCTGTGTGCCTTGGGCAGCATACCTAACGAAGCGGGTATTTGCTGAATATAATGATCGAAGTCTGACCACGGCAAATGCACAGACCATATACATGCACATGGCTGCAGCCTTGCTTGTCATTGTAGGCACAGGCGTACTTTCATAATACGGTGATCAACACTAAATATTCACTGGAAATGCGACGCGCATGCATATTTTGTCTAAAATCACCATTGCCTTTGGGGCCGTTCTTATTTTGGGAGCTGCTTTATTTGGTGTGAGAGGAGTCTCTTCCTTTGCGGACCTTGACAAGAACACATTCTCCCTTGAAAATGTCACAAATGGGACTGTGTCCATCACAGATGAGGATGATTCTGGCGATCTCGGTGTAACCTTTTGGGTTTTAGGAGATTATGTAGACAAAGATGATGACAACATTTGGGACCATTGTGAATCTACGAACATCACAGTTACGAAGCATCCAAAGTTAGCGAACTGGGAAATGGAAAATGACACGAAGATGGGTATGTTTTACTATGAAGTAAAATACAATTTCGATGGACGACAAACTAGTGATTGTAGTGCCAGTGGGATGAATAAAGAAAATATTCTCGAAGGAAAAAGAATGGTAAAAGTTGGTAGAGGTTGTCTTGCATGCACAGTAGGCGAAATGGAATTCACATCCAATGCACCAGTGTGGGTCACCTATGACGACAAAAATCTGCAAAAGATGGGGGAGGCTGGTGAGGCTATTGCACTTGGTTTTGGTTCAGGTTGTTGTGGCGTGTTAGTTCTCATCATTGGGATTGTTCTCGCGGTTGTACTTCGAGAGAATAACATCCCAACGATGGTAATGGGTCCTGATGGCATGATGATCCCCCAACAAATGATTCCTACTGGTGAGCAAGTCATGCTTTCTGCTCAAGGAGTCGAAACCAGTAAAGTCATCACGATTGGAGAACAACCACCAACCGGATAATGATATACAAGGGATTATGATGGACAAAAAAACCCTTGGAAAAATCCGGCGACATGATATTGATTGGCTTCGCGTCATCCTCTTTGCTTTGCTCATCTGGTTTCATTATGCAGTGTTCTCCCTTGGACAAATCAAGGAGGGAGGAAGCATAGAGGTGTTCAATTTCCCCTTATTCATCGTCATCGGAATCATGCACCAATGGCGCCTTGCGGCGTTGTTCGTAATTTCAGGTATGGGTACTGCATTCGCCTTTCGCAGTAGAACTTGGAAAACCTATGTCAAGGAAAGAGGGGCGCGCCTCGGCATACCCCTATTGTTTGGCACCTACATCTTGTGGTTTGGAATCTTCGATCCAATCGGGACCACTGGGCGTTTTTTCACCATATTTCCAGGTGCTGAAAGCATGCCATATGGGCACCTTTGGTTCATCTACAATCTCCTCATCTATTCGCTCCTCCTAACACCGCTATTCACCCATGTGCGAAACAATCCCGAAGGTAAAGTGGTTCGATTCGTAAAATATGTGTTCAGTGTTCGCTACGGACTTGGTATACTACTGTTACCTCCACTAATCCTCAGTCTCAATGGAATATTATTCAAGCCGTGGCAATTTGGAGAAGTGGGGATGTGGTGGGAATTCCCCCGTTATCTCCTGTACTTCTTATTCGGATATCTAATGATTACAGCGAAAGATGATTACTTTCACGTGATTGATAAAATTAGGGTTCCAGTGACCATTCTGATGCCAATATTAGCAATATGTTGGTATTTGTTAAATGAAAAGTGCGAAATTCCCTCCGTAATGGAGGGTGGATGGGTGCACAAAGGATATGCTGCATTCTCTCTAGGTGCGACAATGGCATCGGTGATACAGTCCTTCCACGCTTGGTTTTGGTGTTTATTCATATTCAGTTGGGCTTCAAAATTGTTGAATCGCCCAAGCAAATGGCTGACTTACCTCAATGAGGCAGTATATCCCACCTACATTATGCATATGCACCTGACCTTCCTGCCTATTGCCATTTTTGGGATTCTTGGCATTGGTTATTACATAGGTCTGGCACTAGGGACATTCTTGGTCATGCTGGGAGTCATGGTTTGCTTTGAGGTTATTAGACACGCAACATATGCTAGAGCAGTTTATGGGATCAAAGGAGGTCATGACAAGGTATCAGAACTTTTTCTCTTCCAGCGGGCAAATAGTCGTAGCAGCAAAATTCTGCTTTGTGTAACCTCTCACGGACTCGCAATCAGCATAACCATAGGATTGTTGATCTCGCTAATTGGTGCAGGATTTTTGAAAGGTGGTTGATTTTCTTTCGCTTCTGCAACGTCCAATGAATAGGTTCTCTAGAAATCGTGTTTGCCAACACAATAGGCCAATTTGTTTATCCCTCAGTACTCAATGATGGCATCCATCTCCCGGGAATGTCCACATCGTTCGCAGGCCACGCTGGTGGCTTTCCTCGTGTTCATCATGCTAGTTGCGTCACTCAGTGCTGGACTTAACGGAGACTGGGACATGGACAAAGGAAAAACCCAATTGACCCCCGAAATTCTAAGAAGTGGCGGGAATGATGGGAATCACACACTTGTGCTTGGATTTGATACGGAATTCAGGTCGAATTTGAATTCAACTATCCTTGATTCAAGCACGAGCGTTGAGGCATCAGGAGAACTTGATGGGTTTTCATTCTCAGGCACTGGAAAAGTCAAAAATGGAACTGTAGCAACTGGGAGGTACCACTCGTGTGCAATTCTTGAAATTGGAGAAATGCGGTGTTGGGGGAGAAACAACGAGGACCAAATTGGAGATGGAGGGGGGGGCAGCAGAACTAGACCAACAAAAGTCGACCTACCCACGGGAATCACGGCAATTGAAGCAGAAGCAGGAAACAATCACAATTGCGTTATATTGCAAAATTTCTACCTGCAATGTTGGGGGGACAACGAATTTGGTCAAATCGGGGATAATACCACAACTGACCGCAGTTCTTTGACAAATGTTAGTTTTCCGAATGGGCACTACGCTGTTGCAGTTTCTGCAGGAGAGTCCCATACATGTGCAATTATCGACAATGGGACTGTATGGTGTTGGGGGCTAAATGAAAATGGCCAATTGGGAGATGGAACAAATGCGAATAGAACGACACCAACCAATGTCAGTTTGAATCAAACTGCAACTGCAATTACCACTGGAAATGCGCATACTTGCGTTATTCTTGATGATGGAAAAATACAGTGTTGGGGGTCTAATTCAAATGGGCAACTTGGAATAAACACGTCAGATCTAAACCAACCTCTTGAGAATGTTACTTTGCCAAATGGAAGCAAAGCAATAGCTCTCGGTTCAGGCTATACGCATACCTGCGCAATTGTAGACAATGGATCCATCTATTGCTGGGGGCACAATTCTTTCGGCCAGCTTGGAGATGGAACAACAGGGCCGCAATCAACTGTAGGAGGGGAATCAACACCCGTACGTGTGAATATGAGCATGCAAGGAAATATTTCTGCTTTTGATATCTCAGCAGGTGATGACCACTCCTGCGCTATTTTCCACGATGGAAGTGTGAAGTGCTGGGGGAGAAATAACTACGGTCAAATTGGAAATGGAGCAAGTCAGTCAAGTCCAATGCCAACCAATGCCAGTCTCCCCACGGGTAGAAATGCTACAGATTTAGAAGTTGGCCGTTACCATACTTGTGCAATCCTTGATGATGGATCAATGAGGTGTTGGGGGAGAAACAGATATGGGGAGATTGGAGATGGAACATCTGGCAGGAATACGGTTCGAAGAACACCCACGAATGTAACTCGTTTAAACGAAGACCCCGGGCTTTGGAAAGGAACCCCAACAAAACTTACTGGTGGTATAAGCCTTACAATTTGGGCAAATAACACCACAACAGGTGGTGCATTTTCACACATGGATCATGTCAATGTGAGTGTTGTAAAAGCGCTAGATTACAATGGATCAAGCATCTCACTGCTGTCAAGTGCAAACATCAGCATTCACCCCACACTACATTGTAGTTGGTGTACCCTTTCAGTATCTCCGAGTTTGCCTCTCGGGCTCAAAATGAATGCTACGGGTTCCATAACTGGTGCCTTGGTCAACACTGCTGTTTCGTTCAAAAACAATTATTCCATACTCGCAGAAGGGTCGAATGGATCAGACGATGTTGTTGTTCAACTGATCTTCACATCACCCACCCCACCAATCAAACACACACTCGTACGAGGGTTTGAACATCAAATTGGGACTGCGCTGAACACATCGTTACAGCAAGATCCAACATCTGTCGAGGCATCTGGGATGGTACCTGGCCTTTCATTCACTGCAAAAGGGGGAATAGGTAATGGGACTTTACTTCCAAACAATACAATTGCCGCAGGGTCCGAACACACTTGTGTGATTGTAAAAGATGGTAGCCTGCGCTGTTGGGGAAGAAATAGCGCAGGGCAGCTTGGGGATAACACAACACAAAACCGAATGGAGCCAACAACAACAATGCTTCCAACGGGACGAACTGCCATCGCGGTCTCAGCAGGATTTTATCAACATACATGTGCAATACTTGACGATGGCAGTCTTTGGTGTTGGGGTCAAAACAACGCAGGTCAACTTGGAGATGGCTCTACAACATCTCATAACAAACCCACGCGCGTGAACCTACCTACAAATCGGACTGCTATCGACATCTCAGCCGGTGATTCACATACATGCGCGATTCTTGACGATGGATCAATACGCTGCTGGGGATACAACGGGAATGGACAACTTGGAATTGGTTCGTCGACATCGTTTGTTACGAATCCGGCAAATGTTGCTCTTCCTACAAACCGCTCTGCAGTTGCTATTTCATCGGGAATATCACACACATGTGCCATACTCGATAATGGAACCATTTTGTGTTGGGGATTAAATGAGTATGGCCAATTGGGGGATGGAAACAATATTGATCAAAATTCGCCTATAAGTGTAAACATGTACAGCAACGGAACATACAATGCACTTCACATTGCCAGTGGTGGCTCTCACACATGTGCTATTCTCAATAATGGTTCAGTCCTTTGCTGGGGAAGCAACGTCTATGGGCAAATTGGTGATGGGACAACAACAACTGGCTTTACTAATCGGACAACTGCAACAAAAACGGACTTGCCTAGCGGGCGTACTGGGGTATCCATTACTACTGGCGAAGACCATACTTGTGCTATTTTGGACAATGAAGAATTGATGTGTTGGGGACGGAATGGTGCGGGGCAACTAGGCGAGGGATCATATTCCAACCAAAAATTGCCAAAACATACGAATTTGCCCTTGGGCCGTGCCGGGCTATCAATTATGTCTGGCATGTCACATACCTGCTCAATATTAGCAGATGGTACTATGCGGTGTTGGGGGGGAAACCTGTATGGACAAATTGGTGATAACACCACCTACAATCATTTTGACCCCGCCAAAGTTCTCAAAATCCCATTGATTGCTGGGAATGCCTCGGGCCTTTGGATTGGTCGGCCTTCAGTAACAACTACGAATCTGATATTGACCGTTTGGGCAAATGACTCGACGGTCATGTCATCATATTATGCAAAAGTCAATGTAAGTGTCATACAGGGACTAGAATATGACCCTGCTGAAATAGACATCTCTGTTTCTGCGAACATCTCAATCAACCCCGTGCTCTTGTGCTCGTGGTGCTCTGTTTCAGCCACACCCCCTTTACCCAAGGGGTTCGCCCTAAATACAACAGACGGGTCTATATCGGGAAATCTATCAAATCTCATGATTTCATTCAACAATACGTACAACATCACGGCATCTTCTGCAAATGGTTCGGATTCTATTTTTCTGAAATTGAAATACGTGTCTTCTCAAAGCCCAACGCCTATTACAATCGCGCGGGGCTTTGAATACACGATTGCAATCCCCCTTGATAATTCGATGCGCGAAAACGCCTCTATAATTGAGGCATCGGGCACTTTACTTGGCCTCAACTTTACAGGTAATGCTTGGAATGGAACACCTTCTGAATTTTCAAATGGAACTGTGTTAACTGTTTGGGGAAACAACACAACATCAGAAATTTTTGTCTATGGAAGTCTAAATATTAGTGTAATATCTGCTGCAACTTACGATAGATATAGCATCAATGCATCAAGAAATCAGACAATTACACCACTTACCCCAACAATTCTAACACACTGGGGAGAAACTTACAATTTCACAATCACCCCACCACTCCCTGAAGGGCTTTCCCTAGACAACAAGACGGGTACAATCAGCGGAACCCCAACAATTCCAAAATCAGGACATACCTATACAATCAATGTTAGTAATGGATTTGGCTGGGATACGATTATAGTTAATATTAGTGTGAGTGAAATCGCCCCATCTATTACCGCTTCTGCAACATCAATCAATTTGGGTAGTGGCGCTCCAATTGCACCGATTTTCTTCATAAATAGCGGGGGACCTGCAACTATTTGGTCAATTACGCCTGATCTATCCAAAGGCCTTACTTTTGACCCATCTACAGGCACAATTCAAGGAACTCCGACTGCTATTTCATCTGCAGTAACATACACCATCAATGCGACAAATGATGTTGGTTACAACGTCACTACAGTTACCATTGAAATTTTTCTTGATACGGACATCGATGGGGTTCCAGATATTGATGACATTGACGATGATGGTGATTCATGGCCAGATGATGTAGAAACCCCTTGCGGTAGTGATCCATTGAATTCCTCGGATTATCCAACTGACACTGATTCGGATGGAATCTGTGATCCTCGCGATCCTGACAAGGATGGAGATCAATGGGATGATCTCCTTGAGATTGATTGCAATACAGACCCACTCATATCCACAGACACACCAGAGGATACAGATGGAGACAAAACATGCAACCATCTAGACCCTGACGATGACAATGATGGAGCACTCGATGATGCAGATGCATTCCCGCTAAATGCTAGTGAAGATACTGATACTGATGCAGATGGGCTGGGCAATAACATTGACACCGATGACGATGGAGACAAATGGGCTGACGAAATTGAAAAGAACTGCGATTCAGACCCATTAGATGCGCTTTCGCAACCAATAGATACAGATCAAGACCTTAGTTGTGATCTAGTTGATGAGGATGATGATGAAGACGGATTTTTAGATGTGGTTGATGATTTCCCCCTTGACAGAGGAGAACAAAAAGATACCGATAATGATGGGATAGGAAATGTTGCTGATGAAGACGATGACGGGGATGGGTGGTCTGACGAACAGGAAGAATTGTGTAATACAGACCCACTCAACAAGTTGATGATCCCAAATGACAGGGATGGCGACAAAATATGTGATTTACTTGACAAGGAAGATGCAAATGTTGATTCAACACTCACTGAAAACAATGCAAATTCATCCATGAATCAGACACTACAAGACAATAGCGCCGTGAATGAAAGTGGTACTTATAGTGGAGTCGGAGAAAAAAGTAGCAACTCAGCCATGTCTATGTTTTTAGTCATACTAGGTATTGGAATATTTGGGGCCATTGCGAGCCTATTTTTCTTCAGATCAAGGCGGGGTAAGAATGTAGAAGAATGGCAAGAAAAAGCCGAGCATGAATTGCAACAAACAAAATCTGATTTCACTGATCATGACACTGAATTGACTGATGAAATAATGGTGCAAGGTTCCACAGAATTTTCAGCAACAAATGAATACTCTGAAGATTATGCACAAATGCCGATCGAGGGACAGATTCACCCTCCCCTGCAGTCTGATCAGTGGCCCAACAGAAATTTGGTTGGAGAATATGATTATGAGGGTTGGGAATGGCTAGAATTCCCTCAAGGAAGTGCAATTTGGTATTACAGAGATCCCGCTACAGGTGAATGGTATTTGCAAGGATAAAAAAAACATGTGATCCGCGGGAACCGTAAGAATCAACATCTTGATAATTACTCTATTTTAAATCCGACATCAACTCCATCGATGTTAAATGAAGCAACATCAATTACTGGTACATCACGTATTAAATCACCAGACAAGGACCTAGTTTCCGCGCAAATATGTAGCCAGTCCGTCTCAAAAAGTTCGGGCGCATCGGCAGGAAGCCAAAGAGTAAGAGTGATTTTACTCTCAATATCGAGATCAAGTTCCTTTCGCCGTGCTTGTACTCGACGAATTATTTCTCGTGCCAAGCCTTTGGAAATTAGCTCAGGCGTAATAGATATATCAAGGACAAGACTCACGTCTTGCTCATCCTCACCCTCGCCTATTTTGATTGTAGTCGCTGCAAAGCCCACTTTTTCCACACGACGGATATTAACATCTTCAGTTGTGATTAAATAACCTCCAATATCTGCGCAATTCGCTGAAATCTGACCCCACAAGTCTTCCGGATCAGCGGCTTCAATAGCCGCCTTAACCATTGGCAAGTCGGCTCGGCATTTTCGACCTAGAGATTTGTTTTCAGGAACGATTTCAATTCGCTGAAAACGATCAAGGTCGGTTTCTGTAGACATTAATTCAACGTTAATTTCCTCTGCGAGAATTTCATGAAAATCTGAAACATCAATACCCCCAACAATCCACCCTTCACGGCATGGCAAGCGCTGACGCCGTTCCACATCAATCCGAACTCTCCGACCTGCTTCTGCTAATCGACGAACAAGATCCATCGCTTGTTCAAGTTCGGGGTTTTTTGCACCGGTTGGAATTGGCCAATCAGAGAGATGAACTGATTCCCCAGTGAGGTTTCGATATATTTTATCCACAATAAATGGAGCAATAGGGGCAATTAGCTGGCTAACTGCCACTAGAACCTCATGCAGTGTTAGTTGACAATTGGTCTTATCCGTTGAATCTGCTTCATCCCAAAGCCGACGACGGCTTCGTCGCACATACCAATTAGAAAGATCATTAACAACAAAATATTCGATTTCCCTACAGGCTTTATGGAAGTCCCAAGATTCAAACAAATCCTGTACTGAAGAAACAAGAGTGTCGATGCGGCTAATGATCCACTGATCTAGCAGAGATCGCTTGGAGTAATCCAAAGCATAATCTGTGGGGTCAAAACCATCCAATGCTGCATAATCAGCATGAAAGCGATGCACATTCCATAGAGTTAGAAACATTTTCCCATAGGATTCCCGCACACCGTCCGGATCAAATTTTAGTGGATTCCAAGGTGAGCCTGACGACACCATATACCATCGAGAGGCATCTGCACCTTCTCTATTGAAATGGTCCCAGGGGTCAACAACATTACCACGTGACTTGGACATCTTCTTACCATCTTTATCGAGGATGTGCCCCAAGGAAAGGCAACTTTTGTAGCAAATGGAATCAAAGACTGCTGTACTAACTGCAAGGAGGGTGTAGAACCAACCCCTTGTTTGGTCGACCCCCTCGCAGATATAATCGATTGGAAAGTTTTCAGCAAATTTTTCGATGCCACCAAATGGATGGTGCCATTGTGCAAATGATGCGCAACCCGAGTCAAACCAGCAATCCATCACAAACGGGTCCCGCTTCATCGGCTCGCCTGAATCAGAAACAAGAGTGAATTGATCCACAACTGGCCTATGCAAATCAACATCATCAGGACAAGGAGGGTTGGCCAAGCCTGCTTTAACTGCCTTCGCCACTTCGGCCTGAAGTTCTGCTATTGAACCGATGCACTTCATTTCTCCTGATACTGTACACCATACAGGGAGAGGAGTCCCCCAATATCGTTCACGAGAAATTGCCCAATCTTTGACATTTGAAAGCCAGTCACCAAATCTTTTCTCGCCAACCCAATCTGGTGCCCACTCAACTTGATTATTGAACTCAATTAGGCGCTCTTTGACTGCAGTCATGCGGACAAACCAAGAGTCCATTGCGTAGTAAAGCAAGGGATGTTCAGTTCGCCAACAATGAGGATAGTCATGAGAATACATTTTCTCGCGATAAAGGAGATTTTCGCTACAAAGAATCTCAATAATACTGTCATCACAATCTTTGACATATTTTCCATCAAGTTGTTGATGAGTGCCTTCAATGAAACGCCCCTCTATATCAACAGTGTGTTGTGCTGGCAATCCAACTTCCATTCCGAGATTATAGTCATCTTCACCATACATTACTGCTGTGTGAACTACACCTGTGCCATCAGTTGTAGTAACCCAGTCTGCCGAGAGAATTGTCCAGGCAGTTGTACTTTCTCCACGATCAACAGCATCGGGAAATAGGGGTTGGTACGCTAGCCCTACCAAATCATCACCTGAGAATTCATCTATGATTGATACTTGATTTCGAATGACGTCTTTGAGCAAGTCCTTTGCAACAATCAATTCGTCACCAACATTCGCACCTCCACGTCCATCCCAAGAGTCTCCAGAACTGGAATCCACGCGTACCCTAACATAAGTTACATTCGGGCCAACGGCTAAACCAACATTGCCGGGAAGGGTCCAAGGGGTTGTCGTCCAAGCAAGGATGCTAGCCGCTTGATCAACTAATTTGAATTTTACATAAACAGAAGGCTCCTCAACTTCTTTGTAGCCAAGAGCAACTTCGTGACTAGAATAACTCGTTCCCGTTTGTGGACAAAATGGGAGAACTTTGTGGCCACGATATAACAAATTCTTCTCAAACATCTGTTTCAATGCCCACCAACAAGATTCGACATAGTTGTTGTTCAGAGTAATGTAGGGGTCTTCTAAATCAACCCAAAAAGCCATTCTTTCGGTCATTTCCCGCCACGCTTGCTCATACGTCCAAACGCTATTTCGGCATTCCTCATTGAATTCTGCCATGCCAAATTCTTCAATCGCATCATTACTCATCAAATCCAGCCGCTTCTGAACTTCAATTTCAACTGGAAGACCGTGTGTATCCCATCCACCTTTTCGCTCCACCAGATACCCTTGCATCGCTTTCCAGCGACAAACTAGATCTTTGAAGGTTCGGGCAACTACATGATGAATGCCCGGCCGCCCATTCGCTGTTGGGGGGCCTTCAAGAAATATGAAGGGCTTTCCATTCCGACGATTGTTTACTTGGGCTGCAAATGTTCCTTCCTTATTCCAGAGCCTCATGAGTCCGGTCTCAAGCGCAACTGGATCAAGGTCACCAGTTACCTCAGGCACAACCATGACGGCGGGACCTGAGCCTATGCTTTCAACCATGCGAGGGGCATTGATAGGTAGAGCACTAGTCGAAGGTCTTGTGACAAGTACCGAGATTGTAGTAGGGGGGATGACCTGTGGAGGCTGTTCTAGCCGCCTTTCCGAAGCGCTTGCAGCCATGCAAGGTGTCTCAGAAGTTGACGTATGTCATAAATCGGGCCTTGCACGCATTGAATCCTCAGATAATGTAGGGCACGGTGCGTTCGTTGAAACTATTACTGCTGCTGGGTTCACCGTAGGGGCACCAAAATTTGATTGGTCCGATCGAGCAATATGGAAAGAATCTGCGAATAACACGAAATGGTGTTTGGTCGGTTGCTCAATTGGTGAGTTCGGAACTCTTGCTTACTATTCCTATTCTGGAATTACTGCTGATCTAGAACTATTTTCCAACATCTGGTACTTCTACGCAATACTGCCTCTCATCAACGGCCTCATCACCAGCGTGATGTTAGAGACCGCCATCCTGATGCGTGGCCAGATGGACTTCCGAAACGCTCTCTCAACGGCCCTTGGAATGTCATTCATCTCGATGCTAATGATGGAGATCGCGATGGAGGTGACTGACCTCTTGTTCACCTCGGGAGAACTAGGAATGAATCCGATAGCAATACCATTCATGCTCGTGGTTGGTTTCCTAACCCCATGGCCCTACAACTACTGGCGACTGAAAAAATATGGAAAGGCATGTCACTGATGATTTCGTCAATCTGAAAAGACACTTGATAAAAAAAAATCAACTAGCACTGCGCCGAAGGGTTCAACCCCTCTATGCTTAGGAACCCTATCAATGGGGAGGTTTGCGAGGCGCCGAAGGCGTAAGCACGAGGTGCAATTGCTAGCCTCGTTATCAGAAGCACTGCGTTTTGACCCTGCAACTGGAAATATCTGTCCAAGAGGAGATGTTGATGGACTAGCAGACATCAAAATCAAAGTTAAGACAGTCTTCATATCTGATATTCACCTTGGATTTAGAGGCTCGCGTCCGGACCATCTATTGAGGTTCCTTCGTCAAGTTGAATGTGAAAAAATCGTTCTTGTCGGCGATGTTATTGATCTGTGGGTGCTTGGACGAAGATGGCATTGGAAAGAGGATTGCAATCGCGTTTTACGAGAAATATTGCGGAGGGCTGCTAGTGGGACAGAAGTGATCTATGTACCGGGTAACCACGACGATGCATTCCGACGATGGGTTGGGACAAATATTGCACAAATCTGCATAGAGCAGCAACATGTGCACGAGACGTTGGATGGCCGGAGAATGTTGGTGCTACATGGGGATGAGTTCGACCAAGTTGTAAGGAGAAAGAGATGGGTTGCATCACTTGGGCACCTTGGATATGAATTGAGTATGTATCTCAATCATTTTGTCAATGGGATACGCTGGCTTCTGAGAAAACCATACTGGTCACTATCTGCATATCTACGTGCCAAAGTGAAACAGCGTGCTCAGGACCAAGAAGCATTTGAGAGAGCAGTGGCAGAAGAAGCAAGACGGAATGGCTGTGAGATGGCATTGTGCGGTCATACACACAATGCTAAACATGCCATTTATGACGGTACAGAATATTGGAATGATGGCGATTGGGTTGAAACACTTTCATCAGTCATAGAATTTAGTGATGGGAGAATTGAATTGATTCATTGGCCACGTGACACTCAACAATTACCTGATTCATTTCTTGAGGACACGAATAAAGAAACAAATGAGGATGCATTGCGGTTAGAGGCATGAAAAGTGCGAATCGCCTATGGTTTGGCCGGAGAAGGGCGCGGACATTGCACAAGAGCAGTTTCGCTGGGAGAGGCGTTGATTGCAGATGGCCATGAAGTCATGTATTGGACAGATGCGGATGCAAGAGAATTGCTAGAGGAGCATTTTGGCCAGGGTTCGGTTCAGAAAATGCCCGTTCCAAGGCTCCAAAATACTCCCTGGGGCGTCTCTTATTTTCTATCTGGAGTGAAATTCACATTTCATTTCATACCAAAAGTACTGTTTCAAGCAAAGAAAATCGGCCAGACTTTGGATTCATTCAATCCAGATATTGTCATCTCAGATTTTGAACCGATCTTGCCACGGCTTGCAAGACGCCGGAAACTTCCTTTGATCGAATTTTCGAGTCAGCAATTTCTTAGAGTGATTAAAACGCAGGGTTTCCTTTCACTGCGAGACCGAATAAAGGGTATCTCCATTGGTGCAACTGCCCGCTTTTTCTGCCCGAAGCCCACAATCACAATCGTTTCAAAACCATTTACTAAACTGAAAACCAAACATTCTGATGCTCTGTTAGTTGGGCCAATGATACGTCAATCCCTGCGGGGTCGTACCTGGGAACCAAACGGCACACATATCACAGGATATTTTCGAGGTAAGTCGAGCAAAGCTATTCATGCTGCCGCCGAGTTCTCTAAACAACAGCATAAAGAATTCCGGATATATGGGGTGCACGGGGTTGTGCAAGGCAGTCACGTCACTGAAAGGCCAATCTCAGAGGCTACATTTATCGAAGACATGGCTACATCAGACATGGTTATTTGTACAGCAGGCAGCCAAATCATTGGAGAAATTGCACATCTAGGTGTACCCGCCATATTAGTTCCAGAGCCAGGTCAAGATGAACAACGAATCAATGCTCGGATTGCGGCAAAGGTGTTTGACCGCATCACGTGTGTACGCTCGCGTTCTGCATCTGCAAAAATTTTCGCCGAGGCCTCGGAGAATCTCGGAGAATCTCCCCACGTTCCCCTTTCTGATGGGACTAATGCTGTGATCGATGCACTACGCCCTTGGTTAGCAGATACAGAGGATGAATAAACAGCCGCAGCCCTGATGGAGGGGCGCACCATCCGGAGCATGTGCCTATGATCGCTCTTCTACAACTCGACCCGACAGTTGGGGCGTTTCAGGACAATCGAAAACGCGTTGAGAAGGCATTGGATCTTCTCGCACCCGAGGAAGTGGACCTAGCAGTAACCCCTGAATTGATGATCCATGGATATCCACCCCGAGATCGCCTTAATAGACCTGATTTTATCAAAAAGGGAATTGAGGAAATTAAGACCATAGGGCGTCAAATACCTATGCTAATTGGTTCTGCACTTCTTCCAGAAGGATCTAGACGAAAGCCCTCTAACGGAGTTTATTTGTGCATGTCAGGCGCACTTCCCCGAATTGTTGCACGTAAACAACTTCTACCAGCATACGATGTTTTTGATGAATCAAGATATTTTGAATCTGGACGATCGCCTGGCATTATCCGCATCAAAAATGGGGTTTCAATTGCAATTACTGTCTGTGAAGATGCCTGGCAATGTGCTGGTGAAGTCCCATCTGATTATGATTTAGACCCAATAGAGCAGATCAGTGAGATGATTGCAGGAAGAGAAACTTTGGCGGCAACTGTGAATTTGTCAGCATCCCCGTACCATTTGCGTAAGTCAGCAACTCGCTTTGGAGTGGCTCGCGCTGCAGCGGCAAGTCTAGGACATCCTTTTCTTGTAGCAAACCAAGTAGGAGGAATGGACGACCTTGTATTTGATGGGCGAAGTATGGTTGCTTGGCCTGATGGACACATCGTCATGGCCCCTGCATGGGAAGAGGGAATATTCTTAGTCGACCTTGATGACCCTACTGCTTGCAAGTGGATTCCCCTTGACACTACCACTTCAACCCAAAGCTCACCACTATTGACACGCCCAAATGAAAACCCAAAGCTCCCTAGTGATGCTAGAGACTTGCTAGATGCTGTTAGTATTGGACTTTCAGATTATGTAGAGAAGTCTGGAATCGAGCGCGTTGTCCTTGGGCTCTCCGGGGGTATTGATTCAGCTGTCGTTGCAGCTCTAGCATCTCGTGCTCTTGGACCTGATGCTGTTTGTGCACTTGCCATGCCTTCACGCCATTCATCAGCACATAGTATTGAGGATGCAATCGAAGTTGCAAATGCACTAGGTATTGAATTGCTCCAACGAGGAATTAAGGAAATGCATCAAGCAACAGAATTCGTGATTCAAGATGAACTAAAAATGGGCCACAATGTTGCTGCTGAAAACATCCAAGCACGCTTGCGTGCTGTATTACTGATGGGAATTGCTAATGCGCGGGGAGGAATGTTATTGGCAACAGGAAATAAATCCGAATTAGCCGTCGGTTATTGCACACTATATGGTGACATGGCAGGGGGCTATGCACCAATAGGCGACTTATACAAAACTGAAGTTTACGACATAGCACATGTTTTGAATCAAGAGGCTCTTGAAAAAGAAAATATTCCCCCAATCCACTCACATATTCTCGACAAATCTCCAAGTGCTGAATTAGCTCCAAACCAGATTGATGAGGATTCATTACCCCCATATACCATACTGGATCAGATTCTCTCGTTGCATATCGAAAAAGGGATGAGTTTAGAATCTATTATCGCAGCAAAAATAGCAAGTCCTGATGTAATCATCGACGTACTTGAGAAATTCAATTATGCCGAGCACAAGCGCTGGCAGATGCCCCCTGCACCAAGAGTGAGTGAACGGGCATTTGGGCAAGGGTGGAGACAACCACTCGCAGCAAAACACACGCAAACTGAATAGACAAGAGGCGTTATGCCATGATTGACACGACAACATTGAGCAAAGCCGAGATTGAGGCCATGATGTATAGGGTGAACAAAGTCCCTATGATGAACACCCTAGACGCTACCTGCCACGCTCGAGGAGTGAAGTCGGGCAAACACCTGTGTGTTGCAGAAGCCGATCTGCTTGATCAAAACGGTCGCAAAGTGGCAATCGCTCAAGACACCTATGCGCGTCTCGATGGTAGTTAACAGACATCATAATGATCTTGTTCAATTTGGCGCGTAGTTCTTTTGTCAATAGCCCCTGCACCACGATGATGCTGATTCCTCAGCCTTTACGTACCATGCTGGAGGGAGGAAAAGGACCAGCTGCACAAATGGCTGCGCGTCTTATAATCGATCTTGCAAATGTCGCTAAAGTTTCTGATTTTGTTGAGGTTGACGAGGCACATGTTTCAGGTGTATCTGTCCTTACAGGAGGATACGGATTACGTCGCTTCCTTTCCGAACTGACCAGTGACATAAATGCCGAAGTAGCGATCCCCACAACCCTCAATGCAGCAGGATGCGACCATGAACAAATGAAAGAAATGAATATTGTAGTTCCTGATTTCCTTAAACTGCAATTTGAGATCATCCACGCTTATGAAAGTCTTGGCATATATGCAACTCTATCTTGTACCCCATATGATCGGGGAAATCAAATTGAGAGCAGCCTTGGTGCGTGGGCAGAGTCAAATGCGGTTTGTTATGCAAATACCTACTCAAACCTCATCACAAATAGAGAGTCTGGTCTTTCTGCATTGGCAACTGCCCTAACTGGTTGGGCACCAAAATGGGGCCTACATCTCAAAGAAAATAGGAAGCCGAATATGGTTATCCACGTCGATTGCAAACTTGAAGAACCAACTGAATGGAGTGTGTTAGGGGATTGGATCAGCACATGCATGTCTCCTGAATTGAATTTCCCGTACGGTCCTATGCCGTTGTTTAAGGGACTTCCTGTAGATGCTTCATTTGAAATGAAAAAAGCATTGACTGCAGCTGCTGCAAATCATGGTTGTCCAATGCTTTGGATCGATGGAATAACATCCGACCCCCCCCCCTTGGGGAGGATACCAGAAATCCATTTTACAGAAAAATGCCTTGAACGACGCTTGGATGAACTTTCTCCAACTGGTACCGTGGACCTAATTGTGATTGGTTGTCCACAAGCAAGCATAGGCGAGGTACGTGCTACTGCTGCACATGTTCGCGCACGCATGGAACTTGGTTTTCAAATCCAAAATCAGCGGCTATGGGTTTTTACAAGTGCATTCAATTATGAGCAGTTAGAGGAAGAAGGAACAGTAGCATTGCTCACTGAGGCTGGAGCCATTGTGCTGAAAGATACATGCCCAGAAGTAACTCCCTATAACCGGAAAAAATACAACCATTTGCTCACAAATTCGATGAAGGCTGAACATTATCTGACGAGTGGGCTAAATCGTCTACCTACTTCTGTTGCAAGATTGAAGGATTGTGTAGCACATGCTTTTGAACCATCATTAGCACATGGGAAGCAGCCAACTCTTGAAGATCGGAAAAAAGAGCTTAGCCCCACATCAAAAACAGATCGTCAAGGCCCTTGTACACTTGAAGGAAGATCAATATCTAGCCAAAAAATCTGGAAGGTGAGAGGTGAAGCCTTGGTAACAGATGTTCCTTTGACATGGCTTGGTCATGTAAATCGAGAAACGGGCATAATTGAGGACGAATCACATCCGCTCAATGGACACCAAATAGATGGAAAAGTTCTCATCCACCCAAGAGGCTCTGGGTCAACTGTCGCCCCCTATGTATTGATGGGTTTAGCGTATGTAAATAGAGGACCCCTAGCAATCATCAGCCGAGATGTGTGCCCACTTGTCCTACCAGCCTGTTCTCTGCTTAAGATACCGTATGCTCACGGTTTCAGTGCAGACCCATGTCTTGAAATCAACAATGGCGATCTTATTGAGATGAGGTTGATCAAAGAAAAAGTCATCCTTGAAGTGATTGAGCGAGTTTATGACCGTGGCATCCATCAGTAGACATGGGGTGCCACGCCATATGGCGGGGTGGTGGGTAACCGGGGCGGCTGGATTCATCGGAAGTCATTTGGTAGATCGGCTCCTAAATGAAAACCATTCAGTTCTGGGAATCGATGACTTAAGCAGGGGATCTAGAAAAAACCTTGAAAAGTCTATCGAAAATGCAAATTTCGATTTGATTGTCAGAGATTTACGCAACCCCGGACTCTCCGAAAGACTGCTTCAGAGGCACGGAGTTCCTGATGTTATTGTTCATCTAGCTGCAATAAATGGAACTCAATGGTTTCATGATCGAGCAGATGACGTCATTGATGTGAATCTTGGATGCACCAAAGCAGTGCTTGAGTTAT
Source organism: uncultured Candidatus Poseidoniales archaeon (assembly GCA_964389655.1). Taxonomy (GTDB): domain Archaea; phylum Thermoplasmatota; class Poseidoniia; order Poseidoniales; family CAYMED01; genus CAYMED01. The sequence continues at coordinate 158,187 of CAYMED010000001.1, read as the reverse complement.
CGAATAAGTATTCAATTAGACTCGTTTATGCATCAAGTCCTGAAGCATTTGGATTAGCTACAGGACATAGCAGTTTGCCTCATGAAGCAAGCCTTTTTGAAAATCCCAGCCGGCACGGTCGCCATTCATACGGTGTTGCAAAACACCTAGATGAAATCCGAATCCAACATCTCGTTCGATCTTCAAATCTAGATGCAAGAATTATACGGCCCCATAATGCATATGGACCACGCCAGATTGATGATGCGGGTGGACAAGTTGTCGGAATATTTCTGCGCGCAGCTCTTCGAGGCGACCCTCTTCCAATTCACGCACCAGGGACACAAACAAGGGCATTTACTTGGATCGGCGACGTAATCAATGCATTCATTCTAGCGGGTAACTTAGATATCGGAAAAGATGGAACTTCTCTTTCAGGGTGTGCATTAGATATCACAAGTGAAGATGAAATCTCCATACAAAAATTGGCCAGTTCCCTGATTCGAATAGCAAAGGGATCTGTTGACCCTACTTTGAGGAATACGGAAATTGTTGAGGGACATCCTGGAGATGTGCCACGGAGACGGGGGGATGCTAGTTCAGCCACTGCAAAATTGGGATGGAAGGCTGAAACATCTCTTGAAGAAGGATTGAAATTGTGCGTATCTGCATATAATCATTGAAGAATGATGTCAAAAGCCTTCTCAAGAGACTCAAGTACCAACGTGGAAATTCCAAGAACAGTTTCCCTGTCACCGTGAATATGCTCAATCCATTCACTAAATGCGCCATCCGCATCATAACCTCCTGCTTTCCCTCTCCAATATCCAGATTTTACATACTCATCGAGGTCATGCCTTGAGACCATGCTTACATCCACATCTGCTGAAACCACATTCATCCAAGCAGTACATTCTGGCAGGCCTAGGTCCATTGACTGAAGTCCTTCGACAAGAGGACCTTCTTCAGGAATGATTAGGGCGGTAGATGTCCAAACCCGATGACGGCGTCCAATAAGATGAGAAAGCATTTTTGATGCATCTTCAGGAGATTTTGGTTGGCCGAGTGCCAAACTAGATTCTGGATCTTCTATGAGTGTATCCGCTACAATAACCGCGTCACAAGCATGAAGAAATTCCGATGTGACTGCTTGATGAGCCTTCCAACAAACTGTCGAATAAACCCGTTTAAAGGCTGAAGTTCCTTGAAAATCCGGTTCATCGGCATCTAAAAAAGATGATTGAAGGGATACCAAGTTCCCCCATCTCGATTCTAGAATTTCCCTCCGGCGTGTTGATTTTGATGCAAGAGAAATGATTGGAAGCAGCGGTTTTTGGGCCACGTGAACACCTCATGCCAACTTGACGGTTGAATGGGTTGGTTTTATCTTATAATCATCCATCCACACACGATTCACATGGCCGAGCCTACTAGCCGACGCTTTCGCACATTCATTCAAGGACTTGACGAGCGCATGCAAGGGGGGATTCCAGAAGGCCATATTGTTCTTGTTTCGGGTGTTTCAGGGTCCATGAAATCTAGTATTGCATTTAGCATGCTTTACAATGCGGTTCTGCACGAAGGCACCTCTGGCGTGTATCTTACACTTGAACAAGGAAAGGAGAGTTTAGCAAAACACATGGCAGGAATGGGGATGGATGTTGATGACCCTCGTGTACGAAATAGAATCGCTGTGATCGACCTTGCAGATTTACGCGTGCAACTCGACAAACAACATATGACCGATAAGATTGATTGGATGGGGCAACTATTGCGCCAACTTCAGAAATATCGAGATACAATCGGTTTTGAATTGCTTATATTTGACAGCATTGGTGCATTCTTTCAGCTGACTCGTACCGAGAAAGAACGGGCCCGTGATGAGATTTTTCGTGTGTTTGAAGCAGTGCGCAGAATGGGCTTGACTTCATTTTTCGTTTGTGAAATGATGGGTGAGACAAAAAACCAATACGGTGAATTCGGAGTCGAAGATTACCTTTCTGATGGAGTTATCTCTCTGGCGATGGAGCGAAATGGAGATTCATTTACCCGCAAACTCGCAGTCATCAAAATGCGCCATACAGAACACAAGCTTGGCTACAGTGGCTTCAAATGGGACCCTGATGAAAAGCGGTTCTCCGTGTCTTGAAACCGGATAACCTGAGTAAAGGTCATTCAACAGTGACTGATTTAGCTAGGTTTCGTGGGCGATCAATGTCACATCCAAGTGCTAAACCCGCGCCATATGCTAGCAATTGTAGCGGTAGTACTGATAGCATCCCTGACAGGATAGGGTGAGTCTTAGGGACGGGCAAGGCCACGTCGGCATACTCAGCAATATCATCATCAGTTGTATGAACAAGAATGATTGAAGCACCTCGTGCACGGCATTCCTGTATATTTGAGAGAGTGCGTTCCTTGAGTTCGTCATTTGGGGCGACGACAACAACTGTGCTGCCTTCTTCCAACAAGGCAATAGGCCCATGTTTCATCTCTGCTGCGGGGTAAGCAAGACAGGGAACATAGGCGACCTCCATCAGTTTGAGAGCACCCTCCCTAGCCACGGCAGCTGATTGCCCACGGCCTAGAAATAATACTGGGCGAGTTCCTGCAACTAGACGTACAGCATCATCGATTGGCCCGGGATCCTTTAACGCCAATTCTACCTTTGATGGAATCTCGACTATCGCTTTAGCAATTTCTTGGCCCTTGGAACGGCTAAGGTCGCGGGACCTCCCAATTTGCAGGCCAAACAGCGTAAGAGCCGCAACCATGTTTGAGAATGCTTTGGTTGAGGCTACAGCTTGTTCTGGACCTGAATGAATATATGCCCCTTGGCCACAAGCTCGTGCAATTGATGAGCCCACAACATTGACTACGCCCATTACGTGACCCCCTTTGAGTTGTATCTCTTTCACTGCCGAGAGAGTATCTGCTGTTTCACCAGATTGACTAACTGCAAAGTAGAGGGCATTGGGGTCTATCACGGGCTGTCCATGTCGAAATTCACTGGCAATATGTGCAGATGCTGGGACTCGAGCAAGGCGCTCAATGACGCTAGCGCCAATTTGGGCAGCATGAAAAGCAGTCCCGCATCCAAGCAAGCGAACATGAGAAATGGATTGCAATTGTTCTGGTGAAAGGTGGAGGCCACCCAATCTTGCTTGTCCTTCTTTGGCAAGAACGCGGCCCGAAATACATAATCGAAGAGATCTTGGCTGTTCATGTATTTCTTTATGCATAAAGTGAGGGTGATCGCCTTTCGATTCTAATTCCCATTCATCCTCTATTGTTTCAACTACTGAATCGCTTTCTTCCCCATCTGATCGCCATTTTCGTAAGCCACTAGAGGTCAATGTAGCAACATCTCCATCTTCAAGAAATACGACGTCCCGAGTTACTGGAATCAGTGCATGTGGGTCACTTGAAACAAAAGTCTCACCCTTACCTAATCCAACAACAAGAGGGGATCCATTGCGGGCACAGACAATGATTTCGGGATGGTCTGCAAATATGACTGCTAAGCCCCATGTTCCTCGCACCCGCTTCAAAGCAGACCTTACGGCTTCAACTGGGCTATCTACCCGAGAGAGAGATCTAGATATGAGGTGGGCTAGAATTTCCGAGTCCGTTTCTGATTCAAATGTGGCACCAAGGCGCTCAAGGTTCGACCGTAACAAGTCTGCATTATCGATAATCCCATTGTGGACAATCGCGACACGACCATTGGGATCTAAATGTGGGTGAGCGTTTTCATTGGTTACACCCCCATGTGTTGCCCAGCGCGTGTGCGAGATTCCGCAGGCCGAGCGTGCAGGTGGCAAGTTAGCAGCCATTTCACCTACCCGGCCAATTGATTTGTGAATTGCTAGACCTCCATCCTCAATCCACGCAATTCCAGCACTATCATATCCGCGATATTCAAGGCGCTGGAGGCCTTCCACCAGGTGCCTTATGTTGCGGTCATCACCGACGCTTCCAAAGATACCACACATGAAACCACTTTAACTAACGGTAATGACAACTGCTATTGAACTATGAGGATATCAGTTAATGTTCATTATCATCTTGTTCCATCTTAGCAACTCGTGATTTACGGCGTTCTTGGCGGAGTTTTGCAGCCTCGCTTTTTTGGGCTTCGGCCTCAATTTCCTCGCGCTCTCTCTGCTTCCGTTCACGCTTCGTTTCCTTCTGCTCGCCTTCACCACCAACAGAAGTGGAAATAGAATTAGCTGTCATTTCATCATTTGACCAAACTTTTGCGGTGTTCTCACCTATTCTTCGTATTTTCCTCCGACGAAGAGAGACCGCGGTGAGACAAAAAACTACAATGGCGGCGAATGTAATACCAACTGGAAGAGATAATGAAGGTAAAAGGGATGATAGACCACGTTGGGAATTCTGCGGAACGGATTGAGAAATGGGGTCTAACACCAGCCCCCGTACAAGCAAGCGTCCATCATCAGAGGCATAGAGGACCTCTGTACCATCTGCCAATGATGATGCGGAAATTAGGCGTCCATCAGCAATTTCATTTCCATACCACACGTCAAGAGAGCCATTTGCAGTAATGAAGATCCTTCCCCATACAATCTGATGGCCAAACCTCTGAGCAGTATCAGATAAAATTACAGCACCTACGGCATCTTGGTCAATTGCAACACGCGTCCCAGAAGGAGTAGAAATCCTCATCACAGTGGTTTGATCTTTAGATGCATTGTCTGGCATCGCTCGAATAACAAGTTGACGCGATGAATCTGCACCTTCAAACCATGCAAGAGCAAGCAGGTCGCTCTGCTCATTTGAGCCTACAACTTCTAAATTAGGTTGAGATGCATGGTCACCAACATCCATGTCAAAGGCCCAAGCTTTTACTGTGCCAACATTCCCATGGGCATAGAACGTTCCAAGACGAGAAAGACCCCCACCATCATCACGGCGTGACTGATACAAAAGATGAGCATGATGTGCTCCGACTCCCAGTGCCAAGGATTGGCCCTGTGACGGTAATAAATCAACATCAGCAATGACGCTGGGAGTCATTTTCCAAGAGGATTTGACTAATGGAGTGGATGAATCAAGGATCCAAATCGATGTTCGAGCGATCCATGTGCCATTTGATGCAAGGTCGCGGTCATATCCTGCCAAATTCCAATGCCCATTGTGCTGCTCTAAATCCAAACCCCACCATCGTCCCTCAAGGATTGGGCGAGGACCCAAGAGGTCAATATGGCTGGATACCTCACCGCGTGGACCTATCGCTGCGAGACTGACATATTGGACTAATGACCCATGATGTGATTCAGCAATTCTCGTCCAAGCAGCGTAGACAGTACCTCCTTCTGTTGAAGATACTGCAAGATCCCCTGACCATCGATCTTCTACAACAAGGGGTGAAGATATGAATGTACGTGTTGCTGTCATTTTTCGAACGTGCAGTTGCTCACCAACTCTCGAAAACAGGAGGCCTCCATCATCTGTCCTAATGAGTTCTATGGGCTCTAAATCATCTGGTGCTTCAATGTCTGCACTTACAGCAACATCTTCCGAAATAATATTGAATTCGAGAACATTATTCGATGTGCGATTTGCCCATTCGTCAGTGGAGTCTACGCGGATACGGTGCAAACTAACTCCAATTGTAGACGTCGGGGGGATTTCTAGGATCATTTGAGATGACAATTCACCACCAAGAAGACTACCCAAGGACTTGTCAACTAATGTTGTCCAACCACCATTTCCATTCACAGTACCCCAACGATCAATTGTTATAATTGCCGAATTCGAAACATCTGCACCCTCATTTGAAACATACAGTTGGATGTAAAAAGGGTCTGATGGACGAGGGATGCGTGGATCAGTACTGACATCAGTCCGGTGAACGAGTAAATCAATGCCACTTGGTCGCTCGAGTAATTTGAAGGTTGTTTCAGCCTCATTATTCGACCGGTCTACATCATCAATCTGCTTTTCGGGATCAATACGTACGACCAAATTCGCATCACCTGCTAAGCTTGCACAAGTTGAATTTTCAGACGTATAGTGAAATTTGACCACGACATTTGCACCACTCTCGATAGTGAAAATAACAGCATCACAAATTAATCCATTTTCCTCTAGTCGAACTAGAACATCTGATGCAGTAGCATCTCCAATATTCGTGATTTCGGCTGAAACCTGTAGGCGCTCGCCAACCCAAGCGGAACCAACTGTTTGACCAGATGCGGTTTCAACTGCCAAATCACCGCGTACTCTCAAGTCAGGAGCATTGATATTGTCAATCACAACTGTAATTGCAGCCTCGTCACTAAGGAGACCCGAATCATTGACCACGCGGAATCGGACCTTGTGTTGCCCATCTGGGAGTGTGTCTGTGTTGAATGTATATGACCAAGTGCCATTGGCATAAATTGTTCCAGAGTGGCTATGAGATTCATCTATTGACATGGTACCTTTGACCATCCAATCACCATCATCTATTTTGATCTCGATTCTATTGGGGTCAATCGCTTCCCAGTTTGCAGTAAGGGTTTGTTCACCAGAAAGAGCACGATCGGCTGGTGGGGCATCCGGAAATACTTTCATTGCTCCAACCCAAACAAAACGAGATGCGGTCGTAGACCATTCTCCTCCCTCTGATCTTGCACGGACGCGGATGTAAAGATGCTCGCCAAATGGATATTCACTGTCAATATTCACAGTACGGCTCCACGTTTTCCCAACTGCAACATTGATCCATTCACCATTGCCGATTTGCACTTGTATGCGATCAACAACTTCACCACTGGGCGCATCAATACTTCCACGAATTTCCATTGCTTTTCCGCGCACAACCCAAGACGCATTGGTGGGCTGTTCGATAATCACCCATTCAGGACCACCTTGAGTTGAATTTGGATCAGTACCTGGACCCCCTGGTGATCCGCCACCATTGTCTTCACCTAAAATCGCGTCGAGAAGTGCCGTAGAATCAACCATTCCAAAACCCCATCGTGCATTCCAGACGGGGTGAAGAGTGGAGTCATATGCATCGTCAAACGATTCTGAATGATTTTCCATCAATGAGCGGATGTCATTTGGTTCAAGATCTGAATCCGCCTGGAGCATTAAGGCAACGACTCCGCTGACCACTGGTGTTGCCATACTAGTTCCTGTCAACTCATGATATTCACGATCTGCCTTTGGACGGTCACCAAGTGGATTTGGAACTGAGCCCGCACCTACGAACCTAGCTGAATTGATTGCAGTACCTGGAGCTGAAACTGTCGGCTTGAGTTCATCGTATGTGTTGTCATCATCATCTGATAAACGTGGGCCAAAATTTGAGGACGGATTCATCAGGTCATCAGACCGGTCCACAGTCCCCCGTTCATTCACATTTCCAACTGTTATCGCAAGATCAGCCGATGCGGGTGAAGGTACCCTATTTTTCCCATCATTTCCCATCGCAATCACGCACGTAACACCAGACGCTACAATTTGGTTAACCAATCGTGCTTCTGAAGAGGTCCCATTATCCCCTACATCATCATCATTCGGATTTGACGCACTACCAAATGACATAGAGGCCACTTGTATTCCACGACTAGAAGCATTGTTCCCCCAATCACTGTCTGAATTATTCAGGACCCAAGTAAGTCCACGAATCGATGATGCACTATTGGTACCACCTGCATCAGTGAGGACTTTTACATCGACAAGATAAGCACCTGGTGCAACACCCATGTGTTGGCGAGTATCATCACCCGTCCCAAGAGCTGTTCCGGCAACATGTGTACCGTGACCAGATGGTTCATTCGAATCATCGGGATCTACTGTCCCATCTGGATTGGAAACGGGATTGGTTGCGTCATAACCAGCCACCCATTTCGGATCGCTATAGGATTGAGGGTCGAGGTTTGGCTCATCATCAACATCATCAAAATCATTTAGGGAACGATGCTCGTTATCCACCCCCGTATCCAATACTGCAATGACCACGCCGTCTCCTCGGTAGCCACGTTCATGAGCCGTTGCCCAATAATCCTCTGAAGGGCGAGCACGAACTGCTTTTGCAGCAACATCATTGAAAGGAACCATCACGTTCTGTTGTTCAACATGAACTACTCCGTAAATGTGCCACAAGTCTGTTATTGCAGATACTGGAACGCGGTCGATGACAATTGAGTCTAGAGTTGGTGGAAGAAATAGATCTGCCCCATGACGATTCCAGCCATGAGCCGAAAGTACATGCAAAACTAAGTCGAGTTCTCGCTGGCCCGGGTGCCAACCCCAATCTAGGACCAAAGCAACCGTAAGCCTGCCATCAGGGCCAATTACAGCGGTTGGACTTGGACTTTCGTATTCACCTGCAAGAATCCGTTGAAGGCGATCGTCCAATCCATTGTGATCTCGGTCGGGTGAAGCTGTATGCCACCACCCAAATGGTTCATGCCCAATTTCGGAGCCTGAGGGGATAGATGGGTTGCGATCAATAGCAAGGCATGGCGCATCGCCACACAAAGGAATGGGAAGACCTGGGATCTGAATTGGTGCTGAAGTGGAAGAAGGCAAGGCTTCAACAATCTGTAGCGATGGACTTTCTTCGACACCGGTAGAAGGCACCTGTAATAGACTTGGAATCACCAAGATAAACAGAACGAGAAGAGCCAGTCGCCGGTGGTAGCCCTTCCTCATTAACCATTCGAACTAACCACTGACGATAAATGCCGCCATCAAGCGTTTAAGGCCAACAAAGGTGAGAGCGCTCGTTTGAACAGACAAGACGTGGGGCCCCTCGTTCAATCTCTAATTCAATCTTAGAATCGCATGAAGGGCATGTTGCTTGCTGGGATAGGCGGTCAAGCCATGCTTCCCTTGTTTCGGGTTCATCACCTTCTTCACGCAATCGGGTAAGAGTGCGCTGGACCTCTTTTGGTATCTCAACATTAGACCAAGGATCCTCTTGAAGAGACCCCATTCGGTCTTTGATGGCTTTTCGTTTTGCTTCTTCAGCAGAAGCAGCACTCGGTCCAGAATCCCTAGTTCCTGGGGGAACTGGGCCGCCACGTGCAAGAGGTCGGCCAATCGCATAAGCAAGTAGAAAGCCACCTATATGCGCCAAGTTTGCGATCCCACTGGGATTCGCCAATCCACCCTGAATCATACCCACTTGAACAATTTCCCACCCAAAACGGAGTAATGCAATGAGCCAGACTGGCCAGCGGCGGATAAGAATTAGGGGCATTTCAATTTCGTCATTTGGCCAAGCAGCCAAATAAGCGCCAAGAATGCCAAAAACAGCACCACTTGCGCCAAGTGCGGGAGCACTTTGACCCAAATGCGCAACCATCCAAAATGCACTTCCCCCCAAGGCACCCAAGAGGTAAACTACAGTCCAGCGACCTTTTCCCAATCGTTGCTCAAGAGGGATGCCTGCAAGCCCTATAATCACTGCATTCCCCAAAAGGTGCGATGGATCTGAAGGAGCATGTAGCCACGCTGAGGTCAAGAAGCGATGCCAATGTGCAGGAGATGCCTGTATCAAGGGTTCTGCCATCAATAAGCCCTCAATTGGTTCCACCCATCCTGTTGTAAGCCAAAGGACAATTCCAATCCATTGGACAAAATAAGTGAGTACAATGGAAAGAACGGTTGCTAGAGCTAGACTTACATCACGCTTGAGGGCGTATGCATAAGGCCCAATGATAGCTGTTGCAAACAGTAGCAGCAATACACTGTCTGCTAGGCCGATGTCGCGCCACAGTGTTGGGCCCATGGTGTGGCCCAATTTGAGGTGACTTATCGGTTTCTCTATACAATTGCGAGGCAAGGTTCCTTGTATGCTGCCCAAAGGTCAGGGCATGGAAAGCGGAATCGTGCAGATGCGTCTGCGTGGAGCCTCCATCTCTCGCAATGGTCAGACGATTATTGAAAAGATGAATTTAGACCTTGTTCAAGGTGAATGCATAGTCCTTCTTGGTGGGAATGGATCAGGGAAAAGCAGTATCATTGAAGCAATTGTTGGGCTCATAGGATTCAATTCCGAAGCAACTTGCAATTTTGCAGTAAAACGGCATAGAATTGGATTGTGCCTACAGGCAGACGGGCATGTTGGAGATCTAACAGTTGGTGAAAGAATTGATGAAGCAGCATCATTGCTTGAATATACACTTGATTCATCAAAAAGAGAGAAAATATTGCAGCGCTGGGGACTTGCACACCGGCAACATGACCGGATCGGAAAACTATCAGGGGGACTAAAACGGCGGCTTGCTGTAGCAGTCTCATTACTGATAATTGAAACGAATTCACCATCCATTATTCTTCTTGATGAGCCTGAAAGGGGCCTTGATGCAAAAGGAATCGTCATATTAGAGGAGACTCTAGGTGAGGCAAAAAAGATGGGACATGCAATTTTGCTAGCCACCCACGAGAAATCACTCACTCATCTTGCCGATCAGGTCTTGAATCTAGATGATACTCCTAACATAAATTGCAAATCCGACGACGGTATTGAAGTGGTGAAATTCAGTCGGCCAAAATTCAGGACTGGGCCACGACTTAGTTGGATGTTACGGCTGGAAGGTCGCACAGGTAGATCTACAATGAATAGAGGCATTCTAGGATTACTGGCATTGGCACTGGCTAGTGGACTAGTCGATATGCAAAATGATGAAAGAATCAGAGCTGCTGCAATTATGCTTCCATGCGTATTGATCGCTCTTTCCCGCACCTCCGCACTTGGTTGGCTTTCAGAAGATAGAGCAGGGGATTGGTGGAGAGCACTGACTAGTACCTCATTCATTGCTCATCGCGTTTGTTTACTCTCAGTAGCCGAAGCGATATTTTGGACCATTCCTGTCGCACTTATTGCTTGTGTCACTATTGCCAATGTCCCCAGCACCCCCCTAATCTTGATAACCGTCTTGTGGAATGTTATTTGTCTCTCTTTCTTCAGTGCATCTCTTGGATTATTGCTAAACCAACTATCACGGAGTATTGCTGCTGCTTCGATGCTTCTAGCAATTGTTATCGCTTTACCTGTACTATTGATGATTGATGAAATTGCAGGAATAATATCTAGTGAAGCAGTGGTTCTCCTTGGGGTCGCTGGATTGATGGCATTTGCTGCAGCACTTGCTGCACGCCTTTTGGACCCTCTATCATCCACCACCTGATAGGATATTTGAACCATCATCTACTGCGACGCATGTGGGTGCTTTGCATTTGGCTAGAGGAGCAAAGATGCAGGTAATCGGATTGCTGCTCTTATTAATCAGTTTGATATTGGGGCTCCTTTGGGCGCCTAGTGTACGCAGTGATTCAATGAACGCCCCCCTTGCTCAACGCATAATATACCTTCATGTCCCTGCTGCTTGGGCCACAATGATTGCATCAGCAGTCCTTTTATTTGGGAGCGCTAAATGGTACCTTTCACGTAGTCAAAAAGGGTGGCAATTGCACCGGACAAGCGCACGACTTACCGCACTTTATGGGGCAATCGCACTCAGTTCAGGAATGATTTGGGGAACTGTAGAATGGGGAAAACCATGGGATTGGGGAGATGTTAGATTGAACACATTTGCAGCTCTAACAGGACTCGCATTCTTTCTTGTTTCAGGCCATGCTAGCCAGCCAGATGATGAGAGTACGAGAGATGTCCTTGCGTCCATTGGACTATTCGGTTTTATGTTAGTTCCCCTTACCTATATTGCAACTCGTTTGTGGCAAGTGCAACACCCAGGACCTGTTATTTTAACAAATTCTGCAGATTCTGGGCTCCCAAAAGAAATGATTCTCATATGGATGCTCGGGTTTGCTTCAATGACAATCCTTCTTGTGGGACAAATATCGACTTCCATGCGCATTGAACAAGTAGAAGAGACGATTGGAAACATGCAGTGCGCACTAGATCAAAAGGGGGGGGTAATGTGAGAATATTCTCTTTTCTAATTTATGGTATTTTTGCGACATTAATAGTAACTAAACTTGCATTGGCTGATTCTGCAAGTGCCGGAAATTCAACTACGGGGCTGCTTGGATTAGCAATTGCGATTATTGCATTTGTTGGATGTATGCTGTGGTATACTTATGCACAAGCCCGGCGCTTAAATGAAATTGAATTAAGACTTGGTGCAATCAACAAGTTGATCCATGAAGAAGAATAAGAATGTCTGACCAACTAGATGCGGTGGCTTTGTCAAGGGAACATGTCAACCCGCTGGCATGGGGGGTGAGGTGATGAGCCATGGAGCAAGATTTTGTGTTGCATGTGGCGCCCCACCGCCATTATGCTCAATGTCGACCTGTGAAATATGCACAATTGAACGGATAGAAGTGGCAAGGGTGCCCAATAGCATACGGTTCGAGCGGTGTCCGCGGTGCGGGAATAAGCGGGTTGGGAAGGAAGCGTGGTCAGACGACTGCGACAAGGAAATCTGGCAGCGATGCTTGAAGCATGCTTTGATGATAGATGAGCGACTTGGGGAGCCTACAATCTCGTGGGATGCTGAAATACTTGATGAGCGATCAACGCGCCTTTACGTTAGCGTCTCCGCATCAATAGAGCCGTTTGAAATCACCACTAAAGTCGAAACAATTGCTAGCGCCTCAAATGCAGTTTGTCAGACATGCTCAAAACGTGCCGGATTCTATGTTGAAGCCACGGTACAACTGCGTGCACAAGGTAGGGAAATCGAGCGCAATGAAATTAAAGATCTACGATCAATGCTTAGCACACTTCTAGATGATCCTAATGCTGAAGCCACTTGGTTTGTGACAGAAGAGGGTGATGTTCGAGGAGGACATGATGTAAAACTAGGTTCTAAAGGCCTTGCTCGATCTTGGGTCCAAGCCATGGTTAACACGCATGGAGGTCAGACACATGAAACCCATACAATCGTTGGTAGAAAAGAAGGAGAAGACGTCACTCGCATGACACTTCTCTATCGACTTCCTGCCTTTGCAATTGGTGACATCATTACTTTTGAGCAAAGGAAATGGCGGGTGAAGCAGCGTCGGAATGATGGCTTACTTCTCTTGGCTGTCGACCGATATGAAAGAAAAGGAGTACGATGGAGGGAACTAGAACGCGCACGAGTGATAGTACGTAAAAAAGACGTATACACAGTAGAACTTATCCATTCTGATTCAAGTGTAGGAGAATTTCTTGACCCACGCGATTGGAATGTACGGTCAGTGGCATTGCCGTGGGACTACCAAAAAGGAGGTTCTACAATCCAAGTCACCAGTATTGATGATGAATGGGTATCCCTTCCGAGGAGTGATTTCAATGACTCCTGATTTCCCAGCCATGGCTGCTGAGCTTGATACCTCAAAGATGGCAACCTTTCTCCGAACCTTCCCCGAGGACCTCAAACGCGGTTTTACAATTGCATCCGCCCGGATGGATGAGTGGGGGAGTGAAGAGCCAACTGGACTGTTATGTCTCGGCATGGGAGGATCTGGGGCAGGGGGGGACCATCTTGCAGCCCTCGCAGAGCAGATAGGGAATATTCCAGTCATTGCTTTACGCCATGATGTGATCCCTGCTTGGTGGACACCTCAGTGGCTAACAATTGCCACAAGCCATAGCGGATCAACTTCAGAGACCTTGCGAGCAGTACGAGACGTGGTGAATAAAGGTGGGCCATTAATTGCCTTAGCTTCAGGGGGAGAATTGCTTGAACTTGCATCCAATGAAAAGAATGCCATAGCAATCAAAGTCGAAGGTGAAAGACCACCCCGTACTGCATTCGGGGAATTATTTGGTGCCTTGATCGCAATTAGTTCTGCTATAGGTGCAATTCATACAATCAAGAAAGAGCGTATTGAAGAAATTGTTGAATGGCTGAAACTAGAAGTTGATTCACATGACCTTGCCAAATCAGAGAATATTCCATTAAGTGAAATGGTCCAAACAATTGCTGCAGCACCTTTAGCCCTACTGGCACCTCATTCCCTTGGGCCAATGGCACGACGCCTAAGGGCTCAACTCAATGAAAATGGCGGAGTCTTTGCACGTGAATCAATCTTGTCTGAAGCACATCACAACGAAATTGTCGCATGGGAATCATCTCTTGAAGTCGCTAGGAATCATGCAGTAATAGTTATCGACACAGAGGATATTGAAGGAGAAATGTTACGTAGAATTGACTGGACAATAAATGAACTCATACAAAGTCCATGCATTTGGCGACTTCGTTGTGAGGGTGATGATCTGTTAACACAACTTCTTCATGGTTGTGTAATGAGTGATTGGTTATCGTATGGCGTTGCATTGATGCGGGGGAAAGACCCCACTGATATTGGACCCATAACTCGACTCAAGGCATATCTTTCAACATGAGTCGGAGGGATCGAGATCGAAGGTACACTATTTGTTTCCCTAGGGAATTCTTTGCTCTCTTTGTCCATCATCTTTGCAATATCTTACCTTCCAGGAAGAGCACTTGTTAGGATACTTGACCCCAGCGCTGATCAATTGCGGATATTGCTACTTTCTCCTGCATTCGGTCTTGTTCTCATCTATGGAGTTGTGGGATGGTCACTCATCATAATTGGATTTCATTCCTATTTCTTAGCCATCCTAGAAATTGCGCTGTTGAACATAGTAGCTTCAGGATTGCTCTGGGAGCGAGATGTCCTTCGAGTACGACACCTTACCCCATGGGAAAAAATGGAAATGGCCATGGAAGGGCACAATGAGATCGAAATCAGTGACATTACAATTCGGCTGGAAGATGACCTAGAAAAGGAAGTTGAGACCCGATCTAATTTGGCAAATCAGCGGTCAGTGTGGTTACCACTAGTACTTGTTTTTGTAGGCATTGTTTCACTTTTACCACTGGTTCTCTATCGTATTCCAATGGGAATTGATTGGGTGGGTTTCTCAACGCTTAGTCACGCTCTTGCGACTACTGGTGAAGTAAACCTGCCTCCTCCAACTGTAGGTCGATGGACATATCCCCCAGCATTTCCAGCACTATCCTCAGTAATAGAAAATACATTGAGGATTTCACCAATCGATGCGACTGCCGCTTTAGGGCATGTCTCCCTAATATGCTTGATATTCGGTATTGCTGGCGCTGCTGACCGATGGGGGGCAAGCACGATGACAATTGCATCCCTAGCACTGGGCGCTGGAATTTTCGCAAAAACATTTGACTCCGGATGGCCAACAATTGCTTCCCAACTGGGTCTCGTCATTGGGCTTGTGGTGTTGGTTCGGCCTTCTGAAGAACGACGAAAGTATCATGATTTTGCTTATGCCTTTGCAGTTATTTCCGTAGCAGTCATACATCCAACCGGTGCCATATATCTCGCACTATTGATGCTAGCACACATCATGACAAATATCACCAACAGAGAGAGCAGCGAGAGATCTAAGCATGCAAGGCTGGTTGGAACAAGTGCGATTCTTCTTTCTATCGGAACGATTGTTGCCACGATGGTTTTTGCTCCTCGTTTATTTCAAGAAAAGATCCTTTCTGAGTATGGATGGCAAGGAGGTTTGCCATTGCTGATTGCTAATGGGCCAATACTGGTTATCCTAAGTCTTGTAGCAAGTTGGAAAACACGATTTACAGTTGAAGGGCGCTTAATTGGGATTTGGATCGGTATGCTGTGGTTCCTGACATTTGTGCATTTATTATCTGGCTGGATATTATTTGGTGCTCTCGCATTGCTAGATCAAGCACTCTATTCCATGGCCTTCCATGGATTCCACATACCTTTTGCTGTTGCCTCTGGCTTGGCACTTTCATCTAAGTCTCATTTGACCCCATTTGTTTCAAAGGAATTCTTCAATCATGAACAAGAAAAACGAGAAGATGATGATGAATCTCAATTAGATGAAAAGGACAACATCAAAATAAATGCTCAATTACCACCTTGGACACGAATAATGGTACTATGCATTGCAAGTGGTCAATTTCTTATTGCAATTAGCGCGATGATGCTAATTTCAATCCATCAAAACGAAATTCACGTTGTTTCAGAAAGTGATTGGGCGATGATGCAAGAAGTTGAAGAAATTGTAATGGACGTTGATGGAATTCTCCTAAGCGAAGTAGCGCCTTGGGGACGCCTTCCTGCAGATTCAAGAATGGCACGAACGAGTTACCATGGAGTGGGACTAACTGAGGTGGAAGAACAGCCTGCATATCTGGCAAAATATTGGGCACTAGAGGGCAATACACGAGCTATGCGAGAATTGGGCATTACCCATGCATTGACAAGCCCTTCTGGGTTGTTGCATGAACAACTAGCAACTTCAGATGGCTGGATTGTGATTCGTGAATCACATGGATCACGGATTTGGGAATTGCGGGATATTGATCGGCCCGGGAGTGGAAGTATCATATCTCGGCCATCAGAAGAGGCTTGCTCCGTTGACTGCAAAATGCGTACGCATCTATGGAATGAAAAATTTGACCCAAGGGCCTCTCAAGATGATATAATGGTCCCTTGGATATCCAACGGCCAGATCAATTGGGAATTCGAAATTCCAGAACATATGAGGGGAAAGGATGCAGCAATAACTGTTGTTTCATCTGGAACTGAGAATTCAAAAATTAATTGGAATATCAATCGAGAAAATGAAACACTCACTAGTGCTACTACTGATATTGAATTAGGATGGGACGCTACAACCCGGATTATAGATTCCCTCAAACCAGGCACACACGTGGTGACTGTGGAAATCAGGTCAAGTGATGGAACTTGGATTGATCCGCGCGCCATATCTGGGCGGACAGACACATTGTTCTCGAATAATGGTGTATGGATTCACTGGGTCGAAGTGCGTCCACTAAATTAAAGGCGGATTTACTATGGTCTCTGACTCTTTCGAACCACCAATGCAGCGGCTCACTGTGATGCTACCAACTCTTGATGAGGCCAGAGCATTGCCTAAGGTTCTAAATCAAATCCCCTACCATGAAATCTCTGCTGCTGGATATGACCTGCGGATACTTGTGGTAGATGGACGATCTACAGATGGAACACAGCAAATTGCTCTCGATGCCGGGTGTGACTTGCTTATCCAGAAAGGTCCGCGCGGGAAAGGAATTGCTATGCGCGAAGCATTCGCCGAATTCCTCATTAATGGCGATGATGTCCTCATCATGCTTGATGCAGATGGCACATATGACCCAAAAGACATTACACGCTTGTTGGACAAATTAACAGATAATATCGATGTAGTAATTGGTAGCCGGATCCGTGGATCAATCGAGGAAGGAGCGATGAGTAGGCTGAATTATGTGGGAAATCATCTTTTGACCTGGTCTGCTGTTGTTCTTCATGGCACGTATATTTCAGATATATGTACTGGATATTGGGCATTTAAGCGAAGGACAATCGAAAAAATACTGCCTAAACTCAACTCAATACATTTTGAAATAGAAGCTGAAATGTATGCTGCATGCTGCCGTACAAATCTCAGATTTTCTGAAATCCCAATCAGTTACAAATGCCGAATTGGAGATGCAAAATTAGGGTCTATATCTGACGGAGCAAGAATCATCCGAAAAATCATTGCACGACGCTTGGTTCCCGAACCCATCAGGCCAAAGGTCGGTCGTCAGAAATAAGAGAAACAAGACCTTCCTTTAGCAACACATTTGGTTTCCAAATTGTGCATTGTTGGATTAAGTCAGATGAACCATGGCTGTGCTTGATATCTCCCTCTCGTACAGGCCCATGCTCAACATCAAGCGGTCCATATTCTGCCTCAAGAATGTCAATAACATTCAGTAAACTCACCCCAGATCCCGTGGAAATATTGAATGCTTGTGCATGTAGGGCTGAAGCAACGCCCCCTTCTAAGAGAGCGTGAGTTACATCAACAATTGCTGATACCACATCAGATACATGTATGAAATCTCTCGATTGCTTCCCATCACCATGTATGGTGATAGGTTGCCCGTTTTTAGCCAAGTCATGAAATATTGAAAGGACCCCACTATAAGGGCTAGAAGGGTCTTGCCCGGGTCCATACACATTGAAGAAGCGCAGTCCTGAAACAGGAGTTCTTCGGGGCTTGGATGCTGAAATCCATTCGTCCATTCCACCTTCCTTTCCGAGTACAAGTCGTTCAGCAAGCCATTTTCCTTTACCATAAATTGATGTTGGGTTTTTTCCAGTGGATTCTACAATAGGCAACTGATCTGTTGTTCCATATATTGCAGCGGAGGAAGCAAACAAAAAGGATCGAATATTGGTTAATTCATCGCATTCATCGATAAGGTTTCTAGTTGCTTCTATATTTACAGATCTGTGGAGTAATGGGTTGTCAAGACTTCGCTGGACTGAAGCAATCGCGGCCAGATGGATGACTGAGATTGCACCTTTGAGAAGCGTTTTGACAAGTTCATGATCCACTATCGAGCCCTCTACTAGCACTGGCGTATCTGAACTACAATGTGTCCAAGCACCCTCAGATTGGTCTGAACGAAGATGGCATAGGTTTGCTGGAAGGCGATTTACTGAGCCAGTATCCAGATTATCAAGGATCATGACTCGTGAGCCAATCTCAGAGAGTTTCTGACACAAGTGTGATCCTATGAAGCCAGCACCACCAGTCACTAGAACGGGAGTATTGGCCAAATTTTCCAGAGCCATTGTCAGACCGGACGGCATACATCCTGTCATTGTTGCGGGAAAATATGATGCTCAACGGCATAATGGTCAAGCCAAATACATGCTCCGGTCAATATTGTGGCTAGACTTGAGATCGTTGATCGAGTAACCATCGCGGAGCTCCTTGATGAGGCAGAAGGCCGGAAATGGGGAGAACTGGGTACTTCTAGCGACAGAACGAGATTCCTAATCATGTGTCGGCGAGCAGATAGACCTGCATTCCAAAAGCGTGGAGAAACGATAAGCTTGCATGAACCCGTAATTACGCTCTTCTTCCGGCCTGGCGCTGAGTCTGAAGTTCTAGAAAGTCAAGGTCTTGACTTAATGTCAGCTTCCTATCAGATTGTCGATATTGCGCGTAAAGATGTTGAACAATGGGTTGCGGGTTTACGAGGAAGTGATTGGCTTGATCATTCTGTCAAAATTACTCCCATACCTGCTGGAATTCCGGTCCCTACGAGAATGGACTTCAATTCTCAAACATGGTCTATGTGGCGGCATCCGGAACTTCCGAAGATTGACTTTTTCCCAATGGGCATGCGACCAGACCATCTTGTTGGCAGAGCGTTCATATTCATTCCAACTGGAGAAACACCACAGGCATTACCGAATGATGTGGGCACGATGGTTGCAAAAGTCAGTTCACGCCCTGCTGACTCTGCATCAACCCAAGTTTTGCCAGCCACACAGCAGATGCAGCAGGGCTGGACTAATGAGCAAATGATGGCAATGCAACAGGCTCAAATGATGCAGATGCAGCAAATTTGGATGCAGCAAGCAATGGCAGCACAAGGAGCAATGCCAAACCCACCCACCCAAATGCCAGCACAACCAGTTGGGCAAGTGATTCAGGCAACAGGGCAGACGATTCAACCAATTCCATTATCCTCCACAGATGCACCAAAGTCAACATTAAGTGGACCACAAGACATTATTTCAGAGATCACCCCCTCAAGTACTTCGACGGCTTCAACAATGGAAAAAGAAATTGATGACCTCATAGCCAAATTACGGGGAGAAGGGCTTGAAGGTTCTGAAATTCTTGAGCATCCAGAATTCCAATCTGCTAGTGACCGAGCAGTCGCAGCAGGTGTAGATGAATATTCACTATTCATTAAAGTCGCAGGATGAACAGTGGGTTTCATACACGAAAGGGGATAGGCATTCGTATGGTTTACTGCACGGCTTGTGGACAAGTGGCAGGAGAAGGCACTCCCGCTTGCGCAGTTTGTGGAGCCACTTTGATCGGCATTATTGAGTCCGAAGAACTACAACGTGAAGCAGCAGGAAATAGAAATGGAGCACAAATTGCTAATGCCCCAAAGCCAGAAAACTGGAAAGTGCCTGATGCACATGATCAACAAGTTTCTCAAAATGCACAACGATCGGCTGCAGAACACCGCGCGCGGCGAATGCATATGTCTGCTAACCTCAAGGATTTGATGCGCAAGACTTGAGGCGAAGTTGATGCGATTGCGTGACCTAGCAATGCGATTATCGGCTTTGCCAACGCCGCCTTCTGCAGGTCCAGAAGATGAAGCATGGAATACCGAAGGAGATTTAGCTGCACGATGGCTTGAGATCGCATTTCGACTTGGAGATTTAACAAAAGGGCCTATTGCCGATCTTGGTGCAGGAGGAGGCATATTAGGAATTGGAGCACACCTGATTAGTGGAAAGCCAGTCCTCTTGATTGAAAGGAATCAGGAAAGAGCGGCTTCTTCGGTATTTGCTGCCAAAAGTCTCGGTCTCACAACAGGTGAGATCAAAGGATGGCCACCAATACACGGCAACTGGCCCAAAGAAGATTCGCCAAAGGTTACTATATTGAATGCAAATATTGATGAGAAATGGCCAGACATATTGCAGCCAGCCACAATTTTGATGAATCCACCTTTTGGCACAATAAACCGAGGGGCAGATCGCCCTCTAATGGTAGCTGCATTCACATCTAACGCAAAAGCCATACACATACTTCATGCTGCTACAGCCTCCCACATTGAACGATTAGCCGAGGAATATGGATGGAACTCAGAAGTGATCTTTGATGCTGAATATCGCTTACCAGCAACACAAATCTATCACCGTAGTTCTGCAAAAAAAACCCAAGTCAGGGGATGGAGATGCCTGCGATATTCTTCGTAGAAAAGGTCAACAGATTGATGAGCAGAACCCGAGCCCCTCAAGACGTGGATAACCCCTCAAAGGAACTCGTGACTCCCGGAACGATCATCTGCGCATCAAATGGAACTGAAGCCGGGAGTGGCGTGGCTGAATTTGGAGAACAGCTTGTTGCAACTGTCCTTGGACATGTACATCGCTCAAATAATACAATCCGTGTTGATGCGATTAATTCAGGATTGGGGAAAGTGGAAAAGGGCGATGTTGTTATTGGAGAAGTTGTTCGGCTCAACAATAGTTCAGTAGAAATACGTATTTTACAGATTGAAGGAAGTACTGCAACTGGCATCATCCCTCAATTTGAATATGGAGAAATTGCGGTTCATGAGATCGTTGACCGTTTTCTTCCCGAACCTAGAAATTCAATGCGGAAAAGAGATATATTGCGTGCAAAAGTAATTGACACCGACCCCATTGTTCGATTGTCAACAAAAAAAGGAGGCGAATTAGGAGTTCTCCATGCACAATGCACAAACTGTGGCTTTCCCCTTGATGCTGAAGGTCATGGGGATTTCAATGTCGTTTGTCATCCATGCAAATTGCGCGAGTTTCGGAATTTGTCAGATGGATTTGGCCATGGTTATGCCCTATCTTCTGATGAAGAAATAAGTCGGCTAAATAACAGTGGAAAACGATGGGCTGCAAATGTGGAGGCTGAATGGGCGGCAAGCCGCCGAGAAAGAGGAATCCAATTGCGCAATGATTCACCGCGAGATGCATTTGATCCGGCATGTAGGCTATTTGTGGGAAATTTGCCAAAAACTGCTGAAACATCAGACCTCAATGACCATTTCTCCGTTGTTGGAGTCGTTGCTGATGCATTTGCTGTTCGAGACAAAGATACTCGCGAACCACGCGGATTTGGATTCGTGACAATGTCCTCACCTGAAGAAGCAAAACGTGCAATAGGCCACCTTAATGGAAAAGAAATGCAAGGATCAAAAATTAGTGTTCGGCCAGCGGGTGATGATAAGAAAGGGAAGGGGAATCAAAGGGGAGGGGGAAAACGAAAATTCGATCCAGCATGCAAGATATTCGTTGGAAATTTAGCACATGCAGCTGAAACAACTGATTTACACAAGCATTTCTCTCAAATCGGAACTGTGATCGATGCAATCGCCATGAAGGATCGGGATTCAGGGCGCTCAAGGGGGTTCGGATTCGTAACTTTTGAGACACCTGAAAATGCGAGTAAAGCAATTGAAAAGCTTCATCGATCCAAGATACTTGGCCGCCCAGTAAATGTGCAACCATCTGGCCAAAAGGGTGGAAATAAGAAAATTGGCCTTGGAACAGATAGATCAAAAGAAAGAAAATCCAAACGAGAACTTCAGGCCATGCTTGAGGAAGGGAGTATCTCTCGCAACGAATTTGAATCGCGCCTAAACGAATAGCCAACACTCATTTTAGATGGCCCATACCCAAAGCAGGGGATAGTTCTTGACTTGGCTCATCATAGATGGCTACGAAGATGAACCAGCTGCCTTTGGCGTCCCCCCCTATATTGGATTTCATGTACGGTATGTATGTGGTGTATTGGAACTGAGAGGGATTGACTACAGATATCTAACCATAGATCATTTACGGCATAGTCAAAAATTAGATTTTTCAGATGTCGAGGGCATTGTTCTTGTTGCTGGAGCGATCGTGCCAGGGAAATATTTGCGTGGCACGCCAATTTCGTGTAAAGAAGCGTGCGACCTCATTGCTGAGGCACCAAAGCACCTTCCTTTTCTGGCCGGAGGATGGGCAATAAGAGGGTGGAAACAGAAGGGCCGGTTGCCATTCAGAGAAAATTTATTCTTCGCAGTTCAAGATATAGATGCATCACTCAATCAATTTCTCGGTACGGGTTTTTTCAAGCAACAAAGAAGGACAAATGATGAATGGAATAAATGGGCGATTGCAGGGGCATCTTCACGATCTGTGAGAAACCATCCTGATATTGGAGGGCCCTTGATCTATGAAATCGAAGTATACCAAGGTTGTGTTCGGTATAAGCGAGGGTGTCGCTTCTGTATTGAACCAAAGAAAGGGATGCCAATTTGGAGGACCCCAAAAGACGTGATTGAAGAAGCATCTGTTGCTCTTGATCACGGCGTCAAGCATATTCGTCTAGGTGGAATGACTGATGTGTACACATACATGGCTGAAGGAATTCAAGAACTCGAATATCCAATACCAAACCCTGAACCAATTGCCGAACTTCTTTATTCTCTGAGGGATGATGAACGACTAGATATTCTCCATGTAGACAATGCCAACCCTAGCATCATCTCAGAACATATTGAACCCTCTACCGAGATTACAAAAACTCTTGTTGAAACACTCTCGGATGGTGCTGTTCTTTCATTCGGGTTGGAATCTGTTGATCCCACCGTACACGAGTTAAACTGGCTAAACTGTAATTCAGATCAACTTTTGACTGCAATTCGGCATGTAAATCAATATGGGCGAAAAAGGGGAAAACGAGGGTTACCCCAACTATTGCCGGGATTGAATTTTATTGCTGGTCTTAACGGTGAAACGTCCCATTCATACAACCTCAATCGTACTTTTCTCCAATCTTTGGTCGACGAAGGATTATGGTTGCGTCGGATCAATATTCGACAAGTCGAAGGGGAAGGATTTCAAGAGGTCAATAAGAGTGATTTTGATGAATTCAAGACATTTGTCCGCAAAGCGGTTGATTCTAGCCTTGTTCGCGAAATGTTTCCAATCGGACAGCGTCTAAATCATGTGCACTGGGAATCACATAACAGCCGGACAAGACTGCCTGACCATGTTCATTTACACAAGCACAAAGATCCCATGATTCATGGAAAAGGAGGAATCACGTTTGGTCGCCAAATTGGAGCGTATCCCCTCCTTGTTGGTGTACCATATCTCATCCCACTTGAAACTGCATCAGACGTACTTGTAACCGGCCATGGTTCACGCTCACTTACGGGAGTTGAAATTGGTATAAGATGCGAGCATGTCTCTGAAAAACAATTAGCATCGATCCCAGGAATTGGAGCAAAATCTGCTTGGAGGCTGGTCTCTGAGCGGGCAAAGGCTGTGGCTTCAAATTCCAGCATTAGTGATATCAAGGAATGGTTTGATTTGGCTAATCTCGACATACCCGAATTGGCACGATTAGTACTGGAGGATTGGACATGAATGTTGTTGAAGGTCTCGTATCTGCTGCTGAAAATTTGCGGGACCATTCCACTTCGGTGGCTCAGCAATTACTCATGAGCAAGGGACCAGTTGCTTGGATTTACAATCCTCTAGAATATGCTTGGGAACCTCACAAAGCATATCTAGAACGATTTGGGGGTTTGGGGGCAAAAACTCTCCTTGTTGGGATGAATCCAGGTCATGGGATGGGGAACACAGGGGTCCCATTTGGATGTCCAGAAAAAGTTCGTGATGTCCTCAAAATCACTAATTTGGAAGTAAAGGAACCTGCAAAAACACACCCAAAGAGGAAGGTGTATGGACTTTCATGCCCAAAAGTGGAAATATCTGGACGAAGAATTTGGGGATTTCTTTCCACACATTTTGGAAATGCTAAAGAAATCCATCGGCATTTACTAGTTGCCAATCATTGCCCCCTATGGATGTTTGATAAAGATGGACGAAATATTACACCTGATAAACTGCGGGGAGATGTGGCAAAAGAACTCACAAGTATTTGTGACCAACACCTCAATGATGTTGCTCAAGTCCTCAACATAAGCCGCGTCATTGGTGTTGGAAGATATGCAGAGAAATGTGCAAGAAAATTGTTTGATGGAGGTAAAATTATTGTTGATCACATTCCACATCCAAGTCCTGCGAATCCGGCTTCAAATCGGAATGGGGGGGCTGATTGGCGTGCTTCATTCGCTAATGTGCTGGGTTTCTAACGTGGGTGTGATTTTTTCAGGGAGAGGCGTTGTGCGCTAGCCATGTCGGGTGATAGGCTTGTCTACAAACGCTCAGAGGCAGATCGGGATTGGTCTGGCCCAATCAAGGATGATCCAAAAACTCTAGATGAAATGATTCGTATTGCAGTGGACCGTTATGGGGATCGCCCAGCACTAGGTTTCAGAACTGGACAAGAGATGCCCCCAGTCAATATATCATTCAATGAATTGGGGGGAATGATCGATGCTGCTGCTGCTTCATTTTCGGATATGGGAATTGAGGCAGGAGATCGAATCATGATGATACTCGATAATTGCCCACAATGGGCTGTGTCTGCTTATGCATCTAATCGCCTAGGCGCCGTGCATACTGCAACCTATACCCATGTACTTCCTGAAGACTGGTTACATATTATTTCTGAAGCGGAGCCAAAACTTCTTTTGGTCTCTGACTTGGATGTTTTTGAACGTGTTTCTGAAGTGATGGGAACAAACCCAAAAGCATGGCCAAGTGCAGGTGTGGTCATTATTGACGATGAAGAAGCCTCCCCAAAAGCACCTACTGGAATCAAGGTCCAAGCATGGCGAGATTTGATCATACATGGACGGAAATTGGACCCAATCTCCAAATCAAATATGGCAAATGACCCAAATGCGTTAGCCTCACTTATTTGGACATCTGGCACATCAGGGGCAAAAGCAAAGGGAGTCATGCTGTCAAACTGGAATATACTCTCAAATATAATTAGCGTACAAGGTTGCTTTGAAATCGGAGAAGGAGATCGGTCAGCAGCATTTCTTCCATGGGCACACTCGTTTGGACAAGCGATAGATTTGCATTGGAGTTTACGTGCAGGAGTACACGTGAATATCGTTAGCGATCCAAAACGATTGGCCGATGAAGCAATGCGGATCAAACCGACCTACATCTGTGCAGTACCACGCATATGGGATACATTTCATGAAAGAGTATCTGGTCAACTTGATGGAGCTACTGGACTAAAAGCAAAATTGGTTGCTAAGGCAAGAAAAGATGCAAAAAAGCGAATTATTGCGTCAGGAATTGATTGTGACGCTGTCCCAGCCAGTGGTTGGTTAGAGAAAAAGGTGGATAAACTTGTTTGGGGCAAAGTTCGGGCTCGCTTCGGAGGAAAGATCAGATTCTGCATATCAGGGGCTGCTGCACTAAATCCTGATGTGGCCGCATTTGTCCAACAAGCAAGTTTGGCTTGCTATGAAGGGTATGGGGCAAGTGAACTTTCCCCCATGGTTGCTGCAAATGGGTGGATGGGACCTGGTGGAAGCAAGCTCAGAACCGTCGGAAAGCCAATTCCTGGGGTCGAGGTACGTATTGCAACTGAAGAATACGATGATGATGAAAATCCAGATCAAGGTGAAATTCAGGTTTGTGGGCCAAATGTATTCCAAGGATATTGGCGTGATGAAGAACGTACTGCTGAAGTCATGACGGAAGACGGATGGTACCGAACAGGGGATGTGGGACGTCTTACTGAAGAGGGATATCTTGCAATTACTGGTCGCCTAAAGAATACGTGGAAATTGGCAAATGGTAAATTCGTTGCTGCTGGCGTGCTTGAAGCAACACTTTCCACATCTCCGCTCATCGAACAAGCAATCCTTGGTGGAAGGGATCGGACACGTACTTTCGTCGTCGTGGTGCCAAAGGAAGATGAACTCAAATCATCATTAGTCAAGTCTGGAATCAATAGCAGTGGTTCCTTAGCTGAATTATGTCGAAATGAGGAAGTACAAAATCACGTTCTTGAACACTTGCGTAATGATATTTGTCTAGAACCTGTGTGGAAGGCCTATGAAAAGCCAGCAACAGTAATCCTCGATCACGAAGCGTGGGACCCTTCGACAAATGGACTGATGACCCCTACACTCAAACCACGCATACCCAAAATTCTTGCCAAGCATGCTGACAGGATTGATACCCTAGAATGAGAATCAATCCGATGGGCTGAAGGTAGAAAGGTCGATGAGCCATTATGACTGCAAGTGCATCTGACGGGGAGGGGGGCGATATAATCGCTCGGACTTCCTCGGGAATGCCTGTACGAATTGTCACTGCTGCAGCGATTTTTGATGGCCATGATGCTGCAATCAATATCATGAGAAGAATATTCCAATCAATGGGTGCTGAAGTCATCCACCTTGGTCATGACCGGTCGGCTGAAGCAGTTGCTCGAGCCGCAATTGAAGAAGATGTACATGCGATAGCGATCACATCTTATCAGGGTGGAGCGGTAGAATTTTTTACCGCAACTAAGCAAATATTGGATGCTGAGGGATTTGAACATGTCGTACTCCTTGGAGGAGGTGGAGGAACAATTCTCCCTCAAGAAATACGTCACCTCAGAGATGAAGGAATTGCGAGGATATATTCCCCCGATGATGGTCGAGTTCTGGGGTTAACAGGAATGGTTGAGGATGCACTCAAATTAGCTACTCAGTTAGATTTAGTCTCACAAGAAAGAATTGATGCACTAAATGGGCCAATTTACCCACGACAAAGAGGTTCAATTGCTTCCCTAATGACTATTGCTGAAAATCTAGAAAACGAGATATTCCATGAAGTTCTTGAGAGATCTAGAAGTCGTCCGACTGATGAAAAGGTTCCAGTAATTGGATTCACTGGAACTGGTGGTTCAGGAAAGTCGAGTACACTAGATGAATTGATGCTTCGGATCCAGCGTGATAACCCTGGATTGAAAGTGGCACTACTTTGTACCGACCCTAGTCGAAAGCGTACTGGTGGCGCCTTGTTAGGCGATAGGATTCGGATGAACTCACTATCAAGCGAGCATATTTTCATGCGCTCTTTCGCTAGCCGGGGTTCGGGAAATGAAATTGCAGGATGCATGGAACGAGCAATTGAAGTCTGCCAAGCCGTTGGATTCGATCTTATTTTTGCCGAAACAAGTGGAATTGGCCAAGGTGATGATGCGGTTCGTTCTATTGCTGATCTGTCAGTATATGTGTTAACCAATGAATATGGTGCGCCAAGTCAATTAGAAAAACTGGAAATGCTCGATGCCGATTTAGTTGTTCTAAATAAATTTGAGAAGGTGGGTGCCGAAGATGCACTCGCAGCAATTCGAAAACAAGTTCGGAGAAACAGAAAAATGTGGGATTTAGATGAAAATGAACTACCTGTTGTACCCACAATTGCTTCTCAATTCAATGATGAAGGGATCAATATGTTGTGGTTCAGACTTGCTACTATTATCAATGATGTCCACCAATTAGATCTATCTTTTTCAGGTCCAAATCTGAATTCAAAGGGACTTCCCTCACGACGGTCCCATATTCCATTTGAGCATCAATCATATCTCCAAGATGTGGCTACAAATGTGCGGAAGCATCATTTTCAAACAGATTTATTTGTTGAAAAGGTGAATCTCGTTGACCATTTAGAAGATTCTGCAAACCATATGCTCGGAAAGGGCAAAGAAGAAATCGCTTCAGAACTATTTGAGCAAGCAAAAGAAATCCGCGGAGAAATCCCAGAGAACATATGGGTCGAAATTGGGGAGTTCAAAGAGAAAATGAAATCATACCGTGAAGGGTCTGCAATGTATCAAGTGCGAGGAAAGAATATCCAAGTTGGAACAAATGTATCATCACTCTCGGGACTCAATATACCACGGGTTGCACTTCCATCAATTGAAGAAAATGGAATATTACTCAAACATATTAGATCAGAGAACCTCCCCGGGCATTATCCATACACTGCTGGTGTATTTCCCTTCAAAAGAAAAGATGAATTGCCTGTACGCCAGTTTGCTGGAGAAGGCTCAAGCGAACGTACTAACGAGCGCTTTCATTTCCTGTCAAAGGACGTGCCATTCAATCGGTTATCCACGGCATTTGATTCACCTTCACTTTATGGTGCAGACCCTAATGAGCGATTAGATATTTATGGAAAAGTGGGTGAATCTGGAGTCAGCATATCAACAATTGAGGAAATGGAACTGCTTTATGACGGATTCGACCTATGCGCTTCCGACACATCAGTCTCTATGACAATTAATGGAAATTATTGGTGGCATCTCGCTTGTTTTTTCCATACTGCTGCAAAACAGCAGCTGAAGAAATTCGTGAAAGAGCATGGACGTGATCCAACTTCAGAAGAGGCTGAAATGATTGAAAAGAGGGCAATATCTATTGTTCGGGGCACCGTACAAGCAGACCAACTCAAAGAAGCGATGGGGCAGAACACTCTTGTTTTCAGCCTAGACTTTGCATTGCGAATGATGGGGGATGTGGCTGAATGGTATGCTGAACATGATGTACGAAATCACTATTTTGTCTCAATTTCGGGTTATCACATCGCAGAGGCAGGAGCAAATCCAATTACACAAGCTGCACTTACTCTAGCAAATGCATTCACTTATGTCGAAATATTCAGGGCGAGGGGGATGGATGTTGATGAGTTCCTGCAAAACTTTTCCTTCTTCTTCTCAAATGGGATGGACATTGAATATTCAGTGATAGGAAGGGTTTGTCGTAGAATTTGGGCAATTGCAATGCGAGAACAGTATTGTGCAAATAATAAATCACAGAAATTGAAATATCACATTCAAAGTTCTGGACGATCATTGCATGCGCAAGAATTTGCTT
This sequence comes from uncultured Candidatus Poseidoniales archaeon, assembly GCA_964389655.1. Classification (GTDB taxonomy): domain Archaea; phylum Thermoplasmatota; class Poseidoniia; order Poseidoniales; family CAYMED01; genus CAYMED01. The sequence goes on along the minus strand of CAYMED010000001.1, from coordinate 128,863 downwards.
GGAATGACTACCGAACCACAATGCAAGCCCTTTATGCGATTCAAGATTCTGCAAATAGTTTGCACACAAATAGCCGTGATGAGGCATTTGGAACTCCAACCGAGGATACTGTGCGAGATGCCGTAGCAATACAATTAATACTCTCGAATGAATATGGATGGAACATGTGTGAAAACCCATTGCAAGGATCGTTTATTGTCGAATGGTTGACTAACCGTGTCGAAGAAGAGGTGTTGCAAATATTTGAGGAAATGAATCGGCGAGGAGGAGTCCTTGGCTCGCTTGAAACGGGATTTCAGAGAACACGCATCCAAGAAGAATCGATGGAATATGAGCACAGAAAGGATAACGGGTCACTTCCAATTGCTGGAGTGAATTATTTTGTGGACCAAAATGCGGTAGTTCTTTCTGCAGATACTGCAGATACATTTTCTGTTGATGTTACACGCTCAAATGATGAGGAGAAAAAATTGATTATTTCTCGAAATAGGGACTTTAGGGAAAGACATGCCGAGAATTCTAAAGAGGAATTGGCTAATTTGCGCCGAATCGCCATAGAAGGGGGAAACCTGTTTGCCGCAATATATCGTGCAGCACCTGTTTGTACCGTAGGACAAGTCAGTGAAATTTTATTTGAAGTTGGAGGAGCATTCCGAAGGGATATGTGAGAAATAATGACTGACTTAAGATTCGTCAGCCTTCTCGTGATCGGAAGTCTACTCACTGCTGGTTGTTTTGGATCAGAAGATAATTCACAGCATCAAAAGGAATGCCAAGAGGAATACATTCTTGAAAATAGGGATTGTCAGGTAGGAACGGGCGAATCAGGAACAAATACCTCCATCTCTCAGGACAACCCTTTACACGCAGAGTTTCTCGATTTGGCAAATAAATCCGTTGAGGATTTGCATATCTTAAGCCAGATATTTAATGTTGAAACACATCCATTGAACAGAATTATGGATCAAGGGATTCCTTTAGAAGATCAATTTACCCAGTTACTAAATACACCTCTACCAACAAGTGCATTCGCTGATTATTCAATAAATTGGTCGACTTTTGACCCAAGTTCGTCGTCATCGGAGGCAATAATAACATCAGGCGTATACTGGAATGGTTCATCGGAGGCCGCACAAATTTGGAATATCAATTGGATGTCAAAGTCGGGGGAATGGGTGGGGGTCAAGGATGGGATTTATTCCACATCATCTACTTTACAACTGCATAAATCAGCACCGGTTTTTACCTCAATACAAAATCAGCAACGACCTCTTGGGTGCAATAATGGACACCAAATGTGGAAGAGTCTGATATCTAACCGGAGTAATTGCTTTGACATTAATCTAGCACCTGTTGTGAATAGGACTTTATTCGAAGAACTAGATTTGCGTCTCAGAAATTATGCAAATGAGGATGTGTTTATAGAGGTGGAAAACATCACAGAATCGAACTACAATATCCGTTTCAACAATCCAAAATTGGAATTGATTATGCACTTTGATTCGGATAATCGTTGGACAAAGTTCCAACTATCATCAGCACGTGAAACTTTCGCTGTGAATTATCGAATTCCTGACACAGACAGCATTAACACATCTCGAATTGGGCCAGAATTTAGCATTAATTGGCTAGAATCAGAAAATGGAACTGAATGGAATGGATACGTTCAATCGGAATCTTTCATACCAATCCACAACCTTAGCCTTATCATTTACGAAAAACATGCCTTAACTTGGTGGACTATTTCAGAACGGGTTCAGATTCCATTCGGGCAAAACATCACTGATGATCTTGGAACAAATTGGGCATTTTCTGCATCCGGTGGGGATTTATTATCTAATTCCACAATTTTGCACATCATTTCTTCAAATGCATCTATAGTACAGGTCCAACTATATGACAACTGGTCTAATTCCATCCTTTTAGACCCATATCCCAAACAAAAAAGTGCAAATTTGACAGACAACCAAGTTATTTGGGCAGGTACTACTTTTGAAGTTGACATGAGTGTTCCGAGAGGAGGTCAGATATGCTGGATCTGGTCAGCAACATCAAGTATCTCTTTCGATTTACACTCGCACCATGGTGAAAATACAACGCTGCACATTGAGAGAGAAGGGGCATTTGAGAAAGAATGCTTCATGGCTCCTGAGCCCTACAATTACAGCCTTCAATGGGCTGCTGACTCAGCAACTGGAGCGGACCTGTCCTATTCTATTTGGGGTGAAGAAATCATCCAACTACTCACTTAGAGTAAATCAAGCAAGTCCCAAGATTGGCTCATAAATACGTCGTCCCATTGCAAAGCAACAGATTCTGAAACCAAAACAAAACGAAGGTTTCGCAAGCGAATAAGGTTGTATGATTCTAATTCAATGGCTTTTGCAGCTGCTAGAGCGGCTTCACGATGTGGGCAACCATATACGCCACAAGAAATTGCTGGCATTGCCAATGAACGGCTACCAAGTGCATCGGCTAAACGGATACTCGAACGGAACGCAGAGATTAGACTTTCTCTATCACTTTCTGGGTCCCTCCAAACGGGACCGACGGTGTGGATCACCCAGCGGCATGTTAAATCGAAACCGAGAGTTACACGTGCACTTCCCACAGGACAACGAATGCCTTCTACAACTTCAGGAAATGCTGAACAAGCAATTGCAAGTTCTGGTCCTGCTGCTGCATGGATGGCGCCATCTACGCCACCTCCGCCGCTAAGGGCCGTATTCGCCGCATTGACAATTGCATCAGCACGATCTCTTGTGAGGTCACCCACAACTCTCGATATGCGCAGCGGTCCACTGCGCCATGCTTTGGATTCCACGATAGTACGAGAGGCAGGGGGTGCAAGGGTTTGCCGGCGACGGAACCATGAACAAGGCATGATTCTCGCAGACTAGATGGCACTGGAGGAAGGAGTCCGGGACGAGGTCCGCTTCGCTAGGCAAATGATCATGCCAGAAGTAGGAAAGGAAGGGCAGCAAAGAATTCGGCGAGCAACAGTACTGGTTGTCGGGTGTGGCGCACTTGGTTCTGCAGCAATTCCCGCACTCGCAGGTTCAGGTGTTGGCCATTTCATACTAGTTGATTCAGATATTGTAGAAGGAACAAACCTCCACCGGCAACCGCTTCATGGCGTTTCAGATATAGGCCGCCTCAAAGTAGAATCTGCAAGAGATGGAATACACCGTATTGATCCAAAGATCGTTGTTGAAACGCATGCTTGCACATTTGATATCGAAACAGGGAGGCAACTAGTCGACAAAGTAGATGTGATTCTCGATGGAACTGATCGAGTTCGAAGCAGAAGGGATATTGATACCATTTGCTCAGAACGTGGGATCCCTTGGGTTCATGGAGGGATTTATCGATTTAGTGGCCAAGTAACTGTGTTTGGATGGGGAAATGGCCCAAGATATAATGACCTATTTCCCCCATCTCCTGAGCCTCAGCGCGACTGTAGTGCCACTGGGGTACTTCCCCACATACCCGCATTGATTGGTTCAATTCAAGCAGGGCAAGTGATCGAAATTATTCTTGGACGTGCTCCCTCTTTATCGGGATTCTTGCTTCTAGTTGATGGGGAAAATACAAAATTCCAGAAAATAAAAATACAAAATGAAGTACCACACAAACCTCTTTGGAGGGATGAGACATTCCCAAAAGAACCCACGCGTATTCAGCCTGATGAAGTGATTAGAAGATTTACCAATGGGTGGAGCCCCGTAATTCTTGACTTGAGCCCGATATCGAATGAGTCTTTGCCATATCCTTTTGTTGAAGGCATGCACACATCAACAAATTCGATCTTAAGCGATATTGATGAATTAGAACCAGAAGTGGATTTACTTCTCGTTTGTCCATTTGGAATACGATCAGATACTGCTGCTTACAATCTAATCAAGGAAGGATTGGGCCAAAAGCGAATTCATGTGCTTGACGGGGGACTTATTCGCCTTGCAGAAAATTCCGATAACTGAAAACATCACCTTTGGCATGATGGGCAAAAGAAAGTGCTTCTTCCATTCTGCACAATACGTGAAATAACGCTATTGCATTCCATTCTAAGACACTGTTCACCACTACGCCCATAGACTCGAAATTGAATTGGAAAATACCCCAAGTCCCCATCTACCCCATGATGGTCACGGAGTGTTGAACCCCCTGCCTTAATTGCTTTAGAAAGGATTTCTCGAGTGGCTAATACAATTCTATTTGTTCGCCCACTCTCAGAAGAAGACGTGCGAGATACACTGTCGGCAGACCTACGTGGTGAAATTCTAGCATGATGGAGAATTTCACAAACGTAGATATTTCCTAGACCAGCTACAACACGTTGGTCAAGCAATGCAGATTTAATGGGGGTTTTCCGCCCACGTAGCGACAAACCAAGTGTTGCAGCATCCCAGGTGATGTCGAGGGGGTCAGGACCAAGTACTGAAATTGATCTGTCATCTTCTAGATGGGCACATAAATCAACCCAACCAAACCGTCGTGGATCCATATGTCTGAGAACAAATCCTTCTGCAAACTTCCAAATGACGTGTGTATGGGATTCTTCAAGAGTTGGTTCTTTTGATGGAGCGAACAAGCGGAATCGTCCTGACATGCCTAAATGCATCAGTACGTAATCCCCCGAATTCAATTTGACAATCAGATGTTTTCCCCTGCGCAGAAGTTTAGACCAGCGTTTTCCGAGAACTTTATGCTCAAAATCAAGAGGAATTAGGCGGCGAAGATCACGTCTTCTGACCTCTATTGACGAGATCGTACATCCTAGAAGAGGCATCAGGCCTTTTCGAACAGTTTCGACTTCAGGAAGTTCAGGCACAAAATACCCTCAACGTCGAACGATAATCAATCGATGTCCTCGTTGCCAACGCTCAATGTTAATGACTTCATCTATAGTCAGGCCATATCCCTGTATCATTGATTTCGCCTCATTCAAGCTCTTTTCAGCCATCGGCATACCTCCACGTTCAGAGGCAAGTTTCAGAGAAAGGAGACCTCTCCCAGAAGGAGTAAGCAAGTTGCAGGCGCGAGCAAACATGCGGGCCTGATCTGCTTGAGATACGTCTTGAATCACGACATCAACGGGAGTATCTATCGTTTGTCCAATCAGATCAATACGGCGAGCATCTATCAAAACAGGATATATCCCAACCCGAGTTTCAGCAGCACTTCTCAGACTTCGAAGGCATCGGCTTGAGATTTCACAGGCAATAATGCGGCTTTTATCTTCCAGAAAAGTGAGGTCATGAATATGGCTCAGTGTTTGCCCGTGTCCTGCTCCAAGGTATAGGATGCTCTCTCCAGGAAGAGGTAACCAATCCCCAACCCCCACCTTAGAAGCGACGATTCCAGCAGAAATTTTTGATCGGCGAGGGTCCCAAGCCCGCCATGTGTCCCCCTTGCGCCGTTGTCGTGATTCACCAAACGAGGGGTGCTCTGAAGCAGAACGGGTCCATGGCCGTCTTCGGAATACTGCGCAGCGCTCCGTTATTTGATTCCAACTACGGGAGTTTCCTCGGCCCATTATTGCCCCCCCTTAGCCCGCTTTTGGATCTCTAGAACTGCATTTCCAACATCATTTGCATGAGTTTCATCCCATGTATCTCCACCAAAAACATCTACTCTAGCTGCAATGGATAGCCGTCCTGCAAGCATTCGAGCAACGCGTCCTCTTGCTTTGAGAGGGCTACCATGTACCCACACGTGTGACCAAATAATAGAGCCATGTTTGGGTGGAGGGCCACCCGTCTCTAATGCCTTAAAAAAAGAGCGCTCGGCGCCTAGAAGTTGTATACCCCCACTGCTCATTCGAGCAAGGCGATCAAGGCTGCGTGCTGCAACAATCATCCGTGCTGTAATTATAGGGCCTATCAAAACACACATTGAAGGGGCGCGCTCGGCCGTAACAAGCCTCAGCGCTTCTTCAGCAAATGAGGCTGATGAATTGCTAGTTTCTGCGTTAGAGGCAAAAGAGTTCATTGCATTCCATTCTGAGGGTTGTATATCAGGGGGTTCTGAATTCAATTTGAGGCGCGTTGCAACTTCAGCTAGGTTTTTTGATTGTAATACAGCCTCACTTACGTGAGTTCTATCTGCATCAGGGTCAAGTTCAGGTAATAGTTGACCAACCCATTCCAGCAACCGTGCATGAGCAATTTGCTGAGATTCACGCGCCTCATCAAGTGAGCACAAAAGGTGCTCTATTCTTCTATCAAGAGCTTGTGCTGATTTCCTTAAGTCAGATACAATGCGTTGCTGAAGGACCTCATCGCGCCGGGCTTTCAACTCAGGAGATGGGGCAAAACCAAGAATCCATCCGGGGCTCGCATTACGATCTACAACAGCATCTGGATGAATACTGAAAAGGTCAGCGCCTTCTTGAGTTATTTTTTGCTCATTAATCGAGTGAAATCGATCAGAAATCACTACACAATCAGAATCTTCGTCCAGCGGAAGGCGAGATACAGCCATGTTTTCATCATCGAAAAGCACCGCCCCACACCATGACCAAGCGATACGCACAAACAGGGACTTGGATCAAGTGTTATGAGTAGCGCGTATTATTGAACTCGCTTTCGAAAGAGAGAATCTATAAACGGCCCCTGACCACCTGAACAAGATATCAGAGGTGATCTAATCTTCTGCCCCGCTTGTCAAACACTCTCATTCATTGGCGCCGATGGATATATCCGCTGCCCTGACCCATCTTGCGGTTACGAGGGGCCTGCAGAAGGAAAACTCGCGAAAGCAAGTTCTACGTCGGAAGCACAAGTGCGTGAATTCGAAATTATCGAAAATGCACCTGCGATGGGAAACCTCACATCCGGCGCACATACTTGCCCAAAATGTGATTCAACAGATGTATATGTCGAATTAAGACAAACTAGAGCAAGCGATGAGCCAGAAACGAGAATATGTACCTGCGCAGAATGTGAACACCGCTGGCGGGAATACTAACGCAGAATTTCCGCCCAAAGGTTATGAGCCGCACACGCCCGACACGTATGAGGGATTCACTCATGCTGAACATCACCGCCCGATGTGACGTCTTTGGACTCGTCGTTGACATCCTAAAAGTCGTAGTTGACGATGCTGCCATGACATTTGACAAAGATGGACTCACAGTCTCTGCTGTTGACCCGGGACATGTGGCCATGGTGCACCTAAGATTAGATGCATCTGCATTCGACACCTATGGTGTTGAAGAGGAAATTGAAATTGGAGTGCAATTGGATAAAGTCAAGCAGACTCTTCAAATGGCATCCAGTAATGATTCGCTTAACTTACGCTACGATGAAAAAGTAGGAATTATTCATCTTGAAGTGGGAAACATTCACCGCACCATCAGCCCACTAAATCTAAGCGAGATTAACGTTCCGAGAGTGATGGAAGTACCTGTTCAGGCATCTGTAAAAATTAGTGGTGCTGATATTCACCGTGGGATGAAAGCAGCCTATGTTGTGTCAGATGTTGTTGTTATCTCGATAGAACCTGAAGGAATGGCTATCAAAGTTGAAAATGCCACCGACGGAGTTAACGTTACATACTCAGATGCTGAACTCCAAAGCATCGAGTGTTCTGAAGAGCAACAATCATCCTACAGCATGCCATATCTGGTTAACCTAACCAAGAGACTTGAATCATTACCCACAATGGATTTTGGCCTCACTTCAGGATCCCCTTTGCGGGCAGATTTTGAATTTGCAGATGCTGCCGGAAAGGGACTCTACCTACTGGCACCACGGAGAAATGAAGGAACTTACTAGAGTAATGACGAAAGCGGCTTGAGGATATGGACAAGCATATTGCTTGCGTCCTGATCCCCACAATTAATGCAGCGAGCATGCTTAAGCAGGCTCTTTCAACACTCGAAAAGCAGACATATGTGGGAAAATACGAGGTTTGGGTCATCGACTCACAGTCAACTGACAATACTCAAGAAATTGCAGAAGCACATGGCGCAAAATGGATCCTAGATACTAGTACTTCGCGAGCCGATGCCTGTAACAGAGGAATTTCTGAAATTCATCAGGCACATTCTGAGGAAGAAGTCGTTGTTCTATTCACTGATGATGACGCACTGCTACCACCTGATTGGATTGAAAACCATATGCGCTGGTACGGCCGAAAAGAGGTTTCCGGAATTGGGGGTCAAAATTGGGCACCTGATGACGATCCATGGACTGCAAAATGTTCAGATGTAGTTATCGGTGCTCGATGGATCACATTAGGAACACGATATGGAAAAGCACCAAAAGGCGAGTTAGTTGAAATCAGCCATAATCCAGGCGTTAATGCCTCTTATCGCCTTTCCGCACTCTTAAGCGTCAACGGGTTTGAAGACGGGTCAATTGGAGCTGAAGATGTCGAATTAGACTCAAAGTTACGATCTTCAGGACATAGATTATGGTTTGACCCAACGATTAGGGTTGGGCACCGCCGTAGACGTACGAGAAAATTTGCTAAGCAGATGAGAAATTATGGAAAAGTGAGGCGGATTTTGAATTCAAGAGACCCCGATCTTGCCTCGGTGTCCCATCAACTTATCCTGTTTTTTCCCATTCTTTGTTACTTATCGGCCTTTACAATTGGGGGGTCTCTGCTGCTAAAATATCTCGAAACATCTGTTCCTTACCAACACATAATACGGACGATATCGATTGGATTTGGAGTATTGATTGGAGTGTATATACTTCTCTGCTGGGTAGGATCCGCCTTTGGAAAGAGCCCTCAACGGAGAATATCAACGATAATCGTGGCCCCATTCTTTGCCTTTATTGCGCACTTCAATTATGGAATGGGAATCAAAGATGGAAATAGCCATATCAAGCGCCATGGGGATAAAGCTGGTTTCGGCCATCAAATTGATGATCGGGTCCGCTCAGTCATCAAGCATGAAGAGGAGTGATCATTCTTCTTCCGAATGAACTTTTAGAGATCCTGATTGAACATTCCAAAGGTCGGCATATACTCCATTTGCCGAAACAAGTTCTTCATGGGTGCCCATTTCCATCACAACGCCATCAACTAAAACAAGAATGAAATTTGCTTTGCGTATTGTGGAAAGGCGATGAGCAACTGCAATTGTCATGCGTCCAGAGCGAGTCTCTGAAAGATTGCGTTGAATAACTTCCTCTGTCGCAGAATCCAGTGAAGACGTTGCTTCATCGAGAATAAGCAATGCAGGGTCACGCAACAAAGCTCGGGCCAATGAAATTCGTTGGCGTTGGCCGCCAGATAATTTTACTCCACGTTCACCGACGACCGTGTTGATTCCATCTTCCAAATTAGCAATAAATGACCAAGCACCTGCTACTTGTGCTGCATCCTTAATCTGCTCATCAGATGCATTTGGAACTGCATATGCAATATTATCGCGAATTGTCCCATGAAACAAAAATACATCTTGACTCACATAGCCAAGTTGAGACCGCATGGATTCAAGTGTAAGTTCTTGGAGGTTTGAATCATTCATAGTGATGGTCCCATTGTTCGGCTCATAATAGCGTAAAAGCAGCTTGACAATTGTGCTTTTTCCGGCGCCAGATGGACCAACAATGCCGATCATCTCATCTTGGGATATACCAAAACTAACGCCATTTAGGACATTCGGACCGCCTGGGTAAGCAAAAGTTACGCCTTCAAATTTAAGGGAAGTAACTCGTTTATCAAGCGATAGTGAATCCTCATTATCAATGATACTAGGTTCAAGATCCATAACGGCAAATACACGCCTTGCTGAAGCTTCCGACCGCTGAATCTGATTCACTAATAATCCAAGAATGAACATTGGCATGGTCATACGGGTAGAGATTAGTAGAAAAGTCGTGAAGTTTCCCACAGTAATGGTTCCATCCCTAAGCAACAATCCCCCTAATGAAATAAGAAAGCCAAAAGCCAACCCCGCAATGACGTAAATCATTGGGATGAATTTTGCTCGGTCCCAAGATGCTGAGATCGCATGAGTCATATAGGATTGGGATTCTTTTCCGACCCTAATCGCTTCCTTTTCTTCTGCAGAATAAGCCTGCACTACCCCCATTCCTGAAATTGTATTTTCTAGGACTGAATTGATATCCCCAAAGGACTGCCGACTTTTTCGGTATTTCCCCTGAACCCTTGTCGAGAAAAAGTAAACCATCGGGATAATGAAAAACAAGGGACCAAATAGAACCAAAGTCAATTTCCATGACATCGTCATGAGAATAACAAACGCAGTTGAAAATGTAACAACCAGACGAATTATGGATGTTGATGAATCACTCACAAATTCTTCAAGTTGATTGACATCAGCAGATAATACACTCATCACGTCACCTACCTGCCGGTCTTCAAAATAGCGCTGCTCCATCTTTACCAAGTTGGAAAAGGCTGCAAGGCGTAAATCGTGTTGAGTGCGCTGGCTTAAGATCTGCCAAGAGAGATCAGAAATGCCTTGAAAAATGGCAAGGCCTGAAAATGCCAGAAAAATCAGAGTCCCATAGAAAAGGTGCTCATTCCCATTCCAAACTAGGTCTTGGAACCAATCGGGGCCGCGGACGACACCATCGAGAGCATAATCCACATAGAGACCGATGGCAACAAAGGGGAGAAGGTCAAAGGCTCGAGCAAAAGCATTCGCAAGAATTCCTGTCGTAATATGAGGGAAAGCATAGGGCCGTAAAAATGGTAGAAGACGCCAAAGTTGGCGTCCAAATATCTGGTGATCGCCCTCAAGATCTTCTTGAGAGGATTCTGATTCATGTGGCTCAGACTGCGCCCGCATCTCCCTCACGAATCAATCGGCTTACCTGATGCCTATCATCCTATGCGAAGCACCAATGTGAAAAAAACAGTATTCTATATGCGGGCGCCGGGAATCGAACCCGGATCTCCAGCTTGGAAGGCTGGAATCTTACCGCTAGACCACACCCGCGTTGAATGAGCGACTAGGGTTTCCCCTTTGACCAATTCGGAGTCATGATGATGCGACACCAAGTGCTGTGGCAATTGACCACATTTTCCTATTAATTGAGAAATCCCTAATTTGAATCCAAATGCGCATGGGTCTGTGCAATTGCACATCCAGGCATAATTCATTACCACTACCCGAGATTAAGTGCCCGATTGGTAGTCGACTTAGAGAAAGATTCATACCACAACCAAGGACTTTTAGAATCGCCTCTTTCACTGTCCAAATACGGTTTAGATTGAACGAAGAAAATTTGGGATCTACGTTCCAATTTAATTCGAGATATTCGGCTTCCCAATCACTTGAAATCTCTCTAATCAGTGATTTTTTCCTAGGCGATCTGAGAGGTTCATGGTCAATTCCTATGGGAAAATTGCAAGAGGCAGCTAAAGCAAGATCATCGGCATGTGAAATTGTGACATATTTGTGTTTTGAAGATGATCCTACAAGGTGCGGGGCGCGATATTCATCACGCTTGATGGATAATTCATCTTTACCCACTCCAATCACTTCCCCTAGCAACCACCGACCAGTCATATATTCAATCCGACGCTTTGGAACACGCATTTGATCTACTTCGGATTGATCAATAAATCGATGTATTGGGGGTAACCAAAGGATTTTTTCTTGAGACTTTTCGATTGAACTCCAACCAGCGATGATTTCCATTTCGTAACCTGAAATGTTATTTTCGACCGCGGGTGCAATTAAGTGAACGTCTGGTCCTAATTCAGATGCACCATCGACAATTCCATTAAGAAGCCAACTCTGCACGACGCGGGATGGTAATACCGACACAAATCTATTTGAAGAACTAGGAGGAACCCAAAGGGATGATCTCATTCACCCACCTCAAGGCAAAATATCCGGACCATCTAACTCAGCCATGGCCTTAAGTTTGATGCCATCCAAGATTAATGCTTTTTTGCCGCTTAAATCAAACAAGATTGCATCGCTAACCGTAGTTGCCCCATCATGTTCAACCTGCCATACCTGTGTATAAAGTGAGGAACTTTCTACTGACTTTGACGCATAATAAATTGAACCAATTGAGACTGGAAGTCCAAGCAAGCGCTGTTGGGACATCATCAGCAACCCAGCAACTTGGAATGCCGCTTCAACTTGCATCGGCAATGACACAAATGGCCGAGAAATGGGGTTGTCAAGTGGATCTTTAGCCAATCCTGTCCTTGAGTGCAGAGTAGCATCCATAATTTGGCCAGCATGCTGATTTACACTAGAAACTACTTGGAATCGAGGGCCATGAAACATACGCCCCTCGCGATATATGTCACCCGAGTTAAGTATCGTAGATGAATATGAATTCTCGGAAAAAGAGATTTCACTTCTCAACCGCTCAAGGCTTCTTCTAACTGGCCCGAAGATCATGGATGCTGAATGGTGAATTCTCGGCTGATCAAAGACACGCCCATCCTTAGTTCTGAGTTTTGATTCGACTCTAGTTGAAATAGTAACATTATCACCTATATGTTCTATTTCAGCTATGATCTCTAGAATTAATGGGTTTGAAGATACGGATACAGGAAGCAAGAATGAAGCATTTCTAATTTCAAGTAATGCTAACTCCGGGCGAAGGATCATTGCTGCTTGTGCCATCATTTCAATCCCCATTACACCTGGTAAAATTTGTCGATCACCGACTGCATGATCTACGAGATAAGGATGCTCAGAAGCAATGATTTCAGTATACGATGTTAGACGATCCATTCCGTGTTTTTCGATTGGGCCAAGCATATGAGCAAAAGAAGGTGGGTCAATCATGGATGGATTATCAATATCCGGTTCTGGTAAGCGAAGGCAATCATCCACGTCCATACTTCCCAAAGACCCACAAACGACGTGCGGTCCGGATAAACCACCCCCTACTGCATCTACAAACTGAGAAACGCCCTTAGTTAATCCCACCATTTCAAGACCTGCGGATTCAAATATTTTCTCAAGAGAACCGCGTGTAGCCATGCCAACTTCACGCCATCCAGTCCATGCTAATGTCAAACCACGATTACGGGGGAGTTGGCTAAGTGCCGTATCAAGTACGCGATTGGCTGCACTATAATCTGCTTGCCCTGCATTGAAAAAGCGCCCGGCAATAGAGGTAAAGGCGATTATTCTTGTTCTAGAACTCACGGAATTGAGAATATTTCGAAGTCCGTCGATCTTTATAGAAAGGCATAGATCAAACCGGTCACGGGGCTTATCCGAGACAAACCTACTTTCTTCAATACCCGCGCCGTGGATGACAAGGCTAACTGCACCAAGTTGACGAATAAGAGAATCTATTCCTGCTCCATCCGTGACATCGAGTGAGTGATATTCTGCATCATGTCCTGCTTTTCTCAATGTTGAGAGCGTACGATAAATCTCAAGACTGCGCTGCAATTTAGACCAAGCACCTTCCCATTGAACAATCGTTGGGGCGCTTTCCCCCCTCCTATTTGCTTGGTCGAGCATTGACTTACGCAAGTCTGTCTTCCGCTGGAGAAGTACACCCTCATCATCATCTAACCATTTTTCAGCATCTGGTTCGGGAGAGGTGCGACCAGTTATCACAAACCTGACCCCATAGGGTAAATGATTAGCAAGGCCAACAATACAAGCAGAGGTGATTCCACCACCACCACCAGTAACTAGAATCGTGTTACCAGCTACCGGAAGTTCATTTAGCGGAAGTCCATCAACCGGGTGTAGGGTAAACCGACGACGCGTTCCATCTACACCAAGACCAATCTCAGCTGGTTCATTTCGGTGGGAAATTTCCTCAATAATTTTGCGTGCGGTTGCTGGAAGGTCAATGATCAGCTCGGGTTCAAGGTCGATGTGACGGACCATCACATTCTCAACTTCCTTAGCCCAAGAACCTAGGATTCCTGCAGATGCTGCTTGCATTGGATGAGAATTACTGCCGATATGGCCATGGGCGCCATCTAAAGCAGATATTGTAATAGCACGACCTGATTGACCAACTATGCTCGGACCTAAATTTCGCAATACCTCAAACAAAAGACCCGCCCCGAGAACGGAATCTAATTTACGATCCTGACCCTCTCCAATTGGCCAAGATCTTCCAATTAAATGAAGAGGACCTGCATCTATCAAAACAGAAGGCTTCCCTATTTTGAGAATTTTTTGACAAGCATCTCTGACTTGCGACACATTACATGGGTCAAAGCGGATTACAGTTTCATAATCCGACGCTTCCATGACTACTTGCCTTGTACCTGGTTCAAGGAAGAGGTGCGACACTTCAGCGCCTAGGGATTCAAGACGCACACTTAACGAGCGGGTCAGGCCAAAAGGGTCGTCGATCAAAACAACATGAGACCCTTCTGTGATTCCATCCATTTGATCTGAAAAAGAAATGTTCTCAGTTTCAACTGACCAAGTTCGAACGCCAATTGGAGTGTGTGAAATTGAGTCAGGAGAAGGTGATGGAACTTCTAGCGGAGGTGTAAATAATTCGGGTTTCTCACCAGACATTATTGGTTTGCTGGTGTCATGAGATTCTTGGCTACTCTGCCTTGACATTCTAACCGCATATTCAATCATCGAATCTAGAGTTGGAGTTTGGGCAAGAGTAAAACCAGAGTCATCTGGAAGAGAAAGTTGTGCTCTTGCAGCCCCAAGTATCTCTGCTTGACGCACAGTATCAATCCCGAGGGATCCTTCAAGGTCTGCATCCCATTCAATGAATTCTTCGGGATAACCAGTTACATCAATTACGATATTAAGAAGCGTATCTCGAATCAATGTGCGATTTTCAGTTGTTTTCTCAGAAATAACATTATCTGGTGCTTTTGTTGACCAATCTGGAACCTCATTGAGAACTGAAACCTGTGGCCCACTAGATATCTCTGTTGAAGGAGATTCTTGAGTTTCATTTGGATTATCACTAACCAGCATTTGAACAGCATAAGATACAATTGCATCTAATGTGGGTGTTTGGGCGAGACTAAATTCAGGGTCATCGGGTAGTGAAAGTTTTTCGCGCGCTGCCGCAAGAATCTCTGCTTGACGGACTGTATCAATCCCAAGTGATCCCTCGAGATCTTGATCCCATTCGATAAATTCCTCAGGATAACCCGTTGCTTCAACAACAATTTCCAGTAATATTGCACGTATTTCTTCATCGCCAATACCTCCATCGAAAGGAGAAGATAAATGCTCCAAATCATTTATTTGATTCTGAAAGGGAAGGTCTTCTGTATCACCCAGCTGTTTAGATTCAACATCATCCATTGTGGGAGCCGAAATAGGAGAGTCTCCCAGCATCATCATGGCATAATCTATGATGGAGTCCAACGTTGGGGTTTGAGATAGGCTAAAATCTGGATCTTCAGGAAGAGATAGTTCTTGCCGAGCGGCTGCTAATATCTCCGCTTGCCGGACAGTGTCAATACCTAATGATCCCTCAAGGTCTTGGTCAAATTCGATAAACTCGGCAGGATAGCCCGTTGCTTCAACAACGATATTCAGCAATACATCCTGCACTTTCGACTTTGACAGTGATGGAGATCTTGAATCAAATGTTGGCTCAACTATTGGAAGGGAAGCATCAATTTTGTCGTGCGGTAACTTCGGTGAGTCCGCAGGTTCGTCTGGCACGGGACTTTTTCCAAGGTCTTTCTGCCAAGTAGTTCCTGCATTAAACCCAATTAGGTTTTCATCAGCATCTATGAAAGCAACAAGTCTGCGATCAAGGATTCTGAGATCAACATCAGTTGCCCCAGTCGATTTTTTCACCCATTCCAGCAATTTTTGACGATCAATGCGATCAAGGTCATTTGCCAATCTCCGAAACATCGTAATTGCAATTTGACTTCCGAATCCTGCGGCAAATCGTATAGCATAGTCTGCTTCAACCGAGCCGCCTTCACTAAGTCGTAATTGGCCAAGATCAGGGTCCCTTTCTTTGAGATTTGCTACTGGAGGAAAGCGCCCAGCTACAAGCCCATATACTGCAACTGCATTTTCGATATCTGGTGCTTGGGGATGTCCAGTGAATCCTTTTGTGTTTGCTATGAGTATATTGCTAGCACTTTCACCAAATGTTCTGCGCAAGGCTTGGATCTCAGCATCTGCAGATCCACCTTTTTTAGGCGTGTAGGTTTCATGAGACATGAAGACGGTACGGGAAGCAATCCCATGTCGGTCAAGATTCCAGCGAGACTCCATACGTGAAACGAAATGGTCAAAATTGTCTGCTACATGCTCCACATCAAGACGTGTTCCATGGAATGCTGAATTAGAGATTTCTGCACCAAGCAATTCCACATAGGGACTAACCCCTCTATGATCTGCACTCGATTTTCGCTCAAGAACAAATGCAGCTGCTCCCATTCCCAAAACTAAGCCATTACGTCGCACATCAAAAGGAAGAGCGACTTCCTTGACATTACGTCCTGTTGCTGCCGCACCTGACGAAGCAAAACCAGAACCGATCCACGGCATGAGAGTCGGATGAGTCACTTCGTCCGCGGTAATGATAATCACGCGATCACATCGCTCAGTCGCAAGCCAGTCTTCAGCGATTGCGAAAGCAGATGCACCAGATGCACAAGCATTATTGGTATGCGCATTTGCACCGCGTGCACCAATTAGTTGAGCAAATTGGCTATGACCCATTGTCAGCACTTGGAAGAGATATCTTCGATCAAAGCGACCTTCTCCATCATCTCCATTTGTTGCCGCATGATCTAGGGCTTGTTGAAGTCCGGGGAAGCAAGAGGCAAAGATCACCCCTGTTCGGTCGCCATATGACTTAGGTAATATCCAACGGCGAACAAGGCGCTTTCCCCCACGGCCTATTTGTTCAACTGGAACAAGAGGGATGCCCGCATCCCTGACTGCTTCATATCCTGCTGCAATGGCAAGGCGTGTTGAGATATCAAAAGTATCAATCATTTTCTGATCAACACCCCAATCTGAAAGATCAAACCGGCCGGCCATCCCTGCTAATTGAGGAATATCATCATACCCTGATGCTTCAACAAAACGACCCTCGCCACCTTCACCTTTGACAAGACGGACGATTCTTTTGTCGAGAATTGCATCTTTCATGCTTGGAGGGAGTTCACTGATCAAATTCATCCCACCAACTATTTTTTCGATCGCATCGGGATCAAAGACATCATCTAGCCCGGGCAAACCTAAACTGACTCCAGATACAACATATGGATCCAAAATTCTAGCATCATAAGGGCCGGTTTGAGCTGCCGAAGAAGAAAAATCTGATTTTTGAAATTCTAGAGAATGTTGCGGCAAGGGCGTTTTATTCTCCGATTTTAGAGAAGGAACTGGCCCGGTAACCCATTCAATCACTTCATTGGCTGTTTCAAACAGGGAGGGATCACGCCTTGCATCAACTTCAACTAATGTAGATATTTTTTGGAAGCATAAATTGATTGATTCATGTGACATCCCTAAGTCATGTCGAAGGTTGGCATTCCCTATACACATCGATGCCGGATAACCACTACCAATTGACAAGACACTAGCGACCCATTCACTTTTGTTGTTTGGAGACAACTTAGATGACTTACTGGTTTCAATTTGGGGGGTTTCTTCTACAGGAATCATGGAGGGAACTGTAGGTACAGAATCCCACCCAATGGGTCCTGCACGGAATGCCTCAGATAGAATTGAGGAATCCGGATCAGGCCAACTGGCTGGGCGACCTGCGAGTGCAAGACGTCCCCAAGCGGAGAGGAAAGACGCAAGGTCACCTATTTTTGGGTGATTTGACATGATAGCAAGATGAGGGCGATCAGCTAGTGTTTGTGAAGCAAACATTGTGAGAGCACGCTTGGGGCCCACTTCTACGAATATCCGGGCACCAGCAGTATACATTGCTTCAATTTGACTTGTCCATTTTACAGGAGATGCCATCTGGGGTGCTAACTGGGGCAAAATTGCACTCTGGGGACCATCATATCCCGATATATCTTGAGGATAAAATCCACCATTGAAATTTGAGGTTATGGGGATTGACGGCATTTGAAGGTCCAATCCTTTAAGAAATTCTTTCAGGGGGCCTGAAGCCGGTTCGACAATTTTAGAGTGGAAAGCATGAGATGTCTGTAGCACGGCAACCGGAGCACCTAGCGATTCAAACGTTGCTATTGCCTTACGCATGGGTTTTGTCTCACCTGCAATTACAGTCATCATTGGGGAATTCTCATTTGCTGCAATAACATATCCTGATGTTGATTCTAATACCTCTCTTATCGAATCGATTGGAGCAGTTACACTAGCCATTAGTCCCTCATCAGGCACGTCTACAGAGCCCATTTTGGTCCCACGAGCTGCCGCTGCGCGCAAAGCATCGTGCATATCCATAATCCCACTACGCATCAGTGCCCCATATTCGCCAAGCGAATGCCCTGCAACCATGTCAGGAACTAGGCCATGGTCCTCGAAAACACGATCAATGGCCAGATCTGCAGTTAGCATTGCTGGCTGTGTGTATTCTGTTCGCTTCAATTTTGCTTCAGCTTCTGCGAGTTCAGATTCGGCAAGGTCAGTGCGTAGGACGAAAGATGAGATTGTCTCTCCACCAAGGATGTCAACCATGGTCTTGTCTGCTTCTAGCCATACATCTGCCGCCCCTGAATATCGCTGACTGAGGCGCTTGGTCATTCCAACCCATTGAGAGCCCTGCCCGGGATATTGGTGAACTACACGATCGTGGGGATCAACTGGGCTATCAGATATGTGGATTAAACGGGCATCAAGAAAACTCCATTTTTCTCGGTCCTCAACCGCAGTTATCGCCAAACTGGTTTTGCTGCGAAATTCCTCCCATGATGTGGCAATTAGCGCCATTCTAACATTTGAAGCAAGGTCCCAATCGCTTGCTTTGGCTAATTCAATTGAGAGGCGACGGCCGGTAGGGTCGTCATCAAAAATTGGCCCCCCATTGAGCAAATTCTCAGACACTTCAGACAACCTAATGGCTAGAGACTTGGGATCGGGGCCAGTCAAAAGAAGAACGCCACCTTCAAGCGTTAGTAACTCTTCATGTGTTAGGGTCGGTGTGCAAGATGGATCAAGAACGCTAGGCGGTAAGGTGATCATCTTGGGGACTTGAGTATCCCCCTGAAATGCTGCTTCCCCAGCATTCCATCGTGCTTGCCATTTCTCAGATAAATCATGATGATATCCAGTTGTCCATTCTTCTACAAGAGCAACCCAATTAGTACCTCCAAAACCAAAGGCAGAGACTTGTGCTCTTCTCGGTAAATCTTCCAGTGACCTTTGCCAGTTCTCTGAAGTTGTGGGGACGCATAATGGGATTGTGTCCCAATCAATTGTGGAATTGGGGTTTTCAAAGCCACAACTAGGAGGAATTATTTGGTTCTCAATTGACAAGACTGCTTTGATTATTCCCGCCATTCCAGCGGCTGCTTTCAAATGGCCAATATTAGACTTCACGGAACCAACGGCTACGGGATGAGTTCTCCCCCCGTCTCCAAATATTTGGGATAGTACTCCCAATTCAGTTGCATCCCCTACGCTAGTTGAAGTTCCATGTGCCTCAACTAAATCAACAGATTTAGGACTGAATCCTGCTTGTTGATATGCTCGCAAGATTGCTTGTTGCTGTCCTCGAATGCTCGGTGCAGTTATTCCTTTACCCCTCCCATCGCTAGAAGCGCCAATGCCCCTTATTACAGCATGAATGCGATCCCCGTGAGCAATCGCATCATCAAGGCGTGCAAGAACAAGGCAGCCTGCCCCCTCCCCCATGACAAAGCCATTAGCTGATGCATCGAAAGGACGGCTATGTGTCGCTGAGAGAGCACCAATTGCAGAAAATTTGGCAAAAGTTGCAGGGTCCATTGTGCGGTCGCTTGCCCCACAAACCATCAAATCCACCTGACGAGATTGTAGCATTCTAGCAGCGTCTAGCAATGCCGCCATTGTCGTAGCACATGCAGCGTCAGTTGTGTGGTTCGGACCTTGAAGATCAAGTAAATTTGCTACTCGACCAGCAACAACATTAGCTAATTCCCCCGGCATTGTTTGTTCATCCACGCGGGGAGATTCGGCCGTAATGGCTTCCAACAATGATTGAGCATGCTCTTTGGCAAGGCCTTTTTCTTGGGCGATTCGAGTAATCCGGTCGCCCCATACACGCAAATTAGAGAGGTTTCGATTCTCGCCTCCAAGAGCATTGGCAAAAACCACACCAGTGCGGGCACCGGGTAATGGACGGCGAATATTTTCCCCGAATAACCCCGCATCTTCTAACGCCGCTGCTGCTGTTTCAACCGCCCATTGCTGACACGGGTCAATCTGGCCTAAGGTTGCAGGGGGGACTCTCCAGCGACGCCAGTTGAATTCGAATTCATTGACAAAAGCGCCTATTTTTGCATAAGTTCGACCTTCAGGCACATTTCCAGGACCTCCTTCGGTCCAGTGGTCTTCAACCGACCACCTCTCCGGAGGCAAGGCTTGGATACTTGTCCTACCACTCAATAAATTTGACCAATAATCAGTTAATGTCGATGCATCTGGAAAAAGGCAGGACATGCCAATTATTGCTATAGGTTCAAAGGGGCCCTGATTTAGCCCAAGGTCTGGGTTCATGATCAATCCTCCATGATGCTTTCAGGGACCATGGTAATGGAATATCCCGCATCTACGTGAATAATTTGGCCAGTTACAGCACTAGAAAAGGGAGAAGCAAGCCAAACTGCACAACCAGCCACATCATTCTGGTCCACGTTTCGACGCAGCGGCGCATTCCGCTCAACATGCGCAAGAATGTTATCAAATCCAGGAACACCACTAGCTGCGATTGTGCGTATTGGACCTGAAGATATCGCATTCACTCGATGGCCTTCTGGGCCCAACCTTGCTGCCAATTCACGCACCCATGCTTCAAGTGCTGCTTTGTTCACTGCCATTGCAGCATAATTTGGAACATACCGGGTTGAGGCCGCATACGTCAAAGTGATCGTCGAAGACCCAGGATTCAAATGCGGAAGAGCATGCTTAAGCGATCTTTGGAGTGAATGAGCAGAGATTGTCATACCGATATTAAGGGGCTCTTCATTCACAAAAAGAAGAGGGCGGTCAAAGCATTCACGGGGGGCAAAGCCAATTGCATGAACGAGGATATCTGCTTTTGCATCGGGTGATTCATCTTGCCAAGCAGAGAAAAATTTTGCAGTATCTGTGTCAGTAGCGACATCAAGAGGATATAAACCAACAATTGAATTTAGTTTATCCTTCAACGCCCAGATTCTTGAACGGAATCTGGGTTGGAATCCAAGTACCAATTTGCACCCTGCAGCGGAAAGGTGTTGGCAAATAGCCCAAGCAATACTGTCTTCACTAGCAACTCCAAAAACCAGTGCAGTCTTTCCACTGAGTTGCATATTTACACCACCTTTCCTTGGACATACCTGCTTTCCGGCATCCCCTGTATGATGCTTGCCCCCAACACACACCTCGCACTTTCGTAGCAGTGCAACTCAGAGCATCCCAAGTTCAGACTCAAGGTCATAGAACTCATCCTCCAAGTCCTCCAAATCAGCACTACTGATTGCTGTGCGTCGTCGGCCACGGCTTGATATTTTTACGATGATGAAAAGCAGAATTGATACGCCTATGACAGCTCCTGCTGCAATCATGCTTATTGCAGCAATAGAGCCGTCCTCACCAGTAATTGAAGAAAAACCAACCCCTTCTGGACGTATCATATCCACGCGGAACTCAACTACTTTGGGCAATGGTTGCTGCTCACCCGACTGACCTGACTCATCTGTCATACTAGTTATTTCAATTCGAATTGTTCGTTCCTCGTCCACAGATATCTTTGGGGCCTCGAGATGAATTATGGCCGTACCCGAGGCATCAGGCTCAAGAAACATCTCAATTTCATTCACATCATCCATTTCCCCACCTTTATTTGCCATTCTGATGATTATTCCCGCTTCGACATGGGATTCCACATCTACTATTTTGATCCGGAATGTGTCCCCATCTGGTGCCTGATTTTGGACATTTATGGTATAATTTTGCGTTGCACCTTCATTGAGAGGAATACGGGTTCTACCACTTTCACCTGCTGCGGTAAACACAGGGGTAAGAGGAACTACAAGTGTAACATCATCTTCTACAGGGGTCGTGGTTTGGTTGATTGGAATCAGTACTGATCCAATTAAAATGTCAGTAACTTCTGCTGAAATCTTGAACACATATTCACCAGATGGAACATCTGATGGGTTTAGTAACGTGTTTATTGGGTACTCCTCATCTGCTTCAATTGTTATTTTCTCACTCGATATCGCCGAAAATACATCTGAAATCTCATAACTAATTTCAACCTCTTCAGTCCATTGCGAAGTATTGTGGACAATGCAACTGATTGTTTTTGATGAACGACCAATGAATTGTACAGTAGACGGCTCACATACAACCTCTACAGTAGGCTGTAATTGACCTTGTGCGGGCATAGGAAGAAGGCAAAACACGAGCAGGAACGTGAAGAGCAAACTACGGCGCACGAGTTTCCGAGAAGCAGGTATGTGATAGGTTTGACGACTGCAATTGCACACCAAGTCAGTCATATGGCCCATAGACTTCTTCAGGAAGACCGACATGAATACGATGAAGTAATTCGTCATCAACTCTCGGGTCTGCGGCGATTGCCTGAGTTCTCTTAACAAGCGTACGCGGACCTAGTACAGCACCAGGTCTTTGTGGATCATCCAAATAATCTGTCTCAAGCATGAAACCACGTTTGTTTGCATGAAGTTGATCAAGAAGAACAGGTAGTGTATTTTTACCTAAAATGACACTAGG
This sequence comes from uncultured Candidatus Poseidoniales archaeon, assembly GCA_964389655.1. Lineage (GTDB taxonomy): Archaea > Thermoplasmatota > Poseidoniia > Poseidoniales > CAYMED01 > CAYMED01. The sequence continues at coordinate 106,068 of CAYMED010000001.1, read as the reverse complement.
TATTAGTCCATCAAGAGTCACTTCAGATATATCTGGAGGTGCATGGTGTCGTATCAAAAGATCCCTCTTAAGCCCCGCCTTGTCTGCAATAGCACCTAAATCATGATACACATCTGCTCCTCCTGCTTCGACATGTAACTGGAGTGGAAGTGATTCTTTCGCCGCAAGGGACATTGTCTCTGAAAGGAGTTCATTACTAACTTCTGCAATCTCTGCTGTAACATCCCAGTGCGGACGGCCGACTTCGCCAAGGCCGACTGCACGCCCATTTTGACAGTGCTGAAGTGCTGCATCAATGCTCTCCCAATATACTTCCTTTGCACGTTCAATTCCATTCGCACCTTCCTGCACCCATGACTCGGCTTGATGTACAAAAGTGGCAGGATGAGGGCCCAAGATGACTCGGACTCGCAGTGATGTCTGGCTGCGAACTTGTTCTGCCATATTCAGCGTTTTTTGATATGCATCATCTATATCCGATCGGGTTTCGGGTAATTTACTGAAGTTTGGGACATGGACGAGAACAATATCAGTCCCACCACTTTTTTCAAATAACTTTGCTGCAGAAATCCCTAGACCATCTTCTCGAAGGTGTATATGATTGTCCAATATCGGGCCATTCCATCGCCCATTATGCAACATCGATATGTCCTCACGTAGATTTTCTAGCCCCGATCTCATTGATTCTCCGATCTACTTGGCGGAGCACATCCTCAACAACAGACGGCGACATTGCATCTGAGAGGATTAAGCGCCCATCTTCCCAGATAAATACGTCGATATCATGACGAGGTTCTTGCAGGCGTAAGCAATCTAGACGATCATCCAATTCACACTCCCCTCGCCAACGGATCGCTAAGCGATCAAGGTCAATTGGACCAGTGAGCGTTGCACTTGCGACTATTGGACCAACCTCTGCCACCATCCCTTCTTCATCCTCATCCATTCCAAGAACAAATGATGCTGCTGCTGTACGTGCAACTTCGATTGAAGCAGTACCATGGACGACAAGGCGGCCCATCACGTCTACGATGAAAGTGATGCCCAGGTCACCATCATGGTGAATTACAACAGATCCAGAGGGAGATATTCCAAGGAAATCACATACCTTAGGCATAACCAATGGACGCCCAGGAATAAACCGAAATGTCTGCGATTCAATTGAATATGGTATGGACGTCATTCTTCTTCCTCTTTCAGCCGATCAAATAATTCAGGTTTGGGGTTTTCATTTAGCGCTGAGTGGATGGACGGAAGCCAGGGTTGATGTATTGGCACTTCCAAGATCATGTTAGACGAGTCCCCCTCATCAACCCAGTCCCTCATCCTTAGCATTTCAACAGCCCCACGGAGCCGCGAGGCAAAACGTCGGTCTCGTGCTAAAGCAAGAGATGGACCGATCACTGATTCACATACCTGCCACCATGCGCATGCAGCTGCTGAGGCGAGATTCCATTGACCATCTACGTGCTCTGGAAGGTCGATTGATTTTGAGTAACGACGCATGGCACGTTGTTGCTTACGCGAACGAAAGACCATGCTGAGAAGACGGAGCATGCGTGTTCCATAATCAATAGAGGATTCAATCCATTTCATCCAATCATCATCTGATACATCGGGTTCTATGAAGAAAACCTGCTTTTTCCTAATTCTTCGGAGAAGCCCATATGGTACTGGATCTGGAAATCTCGGACCATCAATCCCCGATAAATCCGAAAGAGTTGTGATGAAGTCGCCGAATGAGCCACCTGATGTAATGGCTTCTATTGCTGATGCACCGGGGCTTGATCGCTCAAGCCGAGCGTCCTCATTCCAAGTTTCTATTTCTTCAGATGGGAGAAGAAGAGCCAAAGGATAATTCCGCTTAGATCGTTTGAATGTGGGTAAAGGTCCCAAAGCAGGGATATAGGGTATAAGTTGGAGAAAACCCCCATTGGGATCTTTCCATCGAATCGGCCGCCATTCAAGTCTACTAACATCAATCATTAGAGAGCGCCTCAGGATTGGTCATAACCAGTCCAATCACCTTGTTGTTGGCCATATCCCTGTTGCTGACCATAACCTTGATGTTGATCATATCCTTGTTGTCCATAGCCTTGCTGCTGTTGTCCATACCCTTGCTGCTGTTGCCAAGCCTGCTCATATCCTGATGCATCTCCATAAGTTCCTGCTGATGCTTGATCGGAATATTGCGGCATCCCATATTCACTATCATCAGTGACTTCTTCATCAAGGTCATACCCCTTGCGACGGCTTGTAATCAGTAAAACTACTACTATGACAAGCAGG
>CAYMED010000001.1:0-103769 GCA_964389655.1 uncultured Candidatus Poseidoniales archaeon | reverse complement strand
TCACCAGTTAATGCTCCACCAAATACACCACCTGATGATGAAGTGGAGTCTGGAACTACATTGAAAGTTGTATTCCAGAGCGATTGATTGACTGATTCATCCATAAACTCAATGACATATCCGGTCTGCTCAAACTGAATTCCGGGAACGGTTATGCGGAGATTTTGTGCATCTCCATTTGGCTCTAAGCCGTCACCCCAAGTTCCATTGGCAATCAGGGTGTCCCTCTCTGCCTCAATCAGCCAAAGAGAGTATGAGAGGTTGCCTTTACCTGTACCAATATTCTTGATTCTAAGAATGACTTCAAAGCTCTCGTCAACAACTGGTGTCTGAACTGATAAATCTGCAAATATCACATCAAATTCTGGTTGTTGATAAGCAAGGTCAAAGGACATGCGAGGTGCTGTTGCGCTTCCTCCTGATTTGATGAGGTTACCTGCTGGGTCTTCTCCAGAGATCCATATGTGCAGCCGAACACCTACAATATCATCAGGAATGCGTGTTAGAGGTTCCCATAGGTCAATGCATGTCATTGTAGTAAGAAAACCATCAGCTGTTCTTTCAAAATGATCAAGAGGTGCAGACCATAGAGTAGGGTTCTTTGACCAAACATCATTACCATCAAAGTATACCCAATTGAGAGTATACGCTGAATGGTCTGGAAGGTTTGGGGCCAATGGTGCCTCATTATCTTCTATGAGGGTGCGTATGTCAAAACATTCTAGATTCACTGTAGCAAGAATTCCAGATCCGGATGATGTTTCAGACATAGTAGACATCTCAATCAATTCAGGACGGTTATTATCTGTTTTAACCTCAAAAATTCGGGCTTGATCAATTGTTTTGTCCCGTAGACTACGTACTGGGATGACACCTTGAGCATCATCACATCTAGAACTAGGCACCCATTCAGCAATCATTATTTCATACTCAAATTCCTGAGTTTGCAATGGTGATTGAAAACTGAGATTAAACTGACCATTTGTTGTGTTTAAACAATCATAGGCCTCTGGTGCTGATAACCATCCTCTCGTTTGATCATTAGAGACCCGGTTTCGCTTCAGCAATAAAGTCAATTCAACTTCAGGAGATACATCAGTGGGATTTCCTATGGCATCTATGAATACATAATGACCACTAACTACCAATTGCTCTCCAGTAAAAATCCATGATCCTTGAATATCCTCTTCACCGTCGATATGGTGAACTGAAAGGTCTACCAATTTCAGCCCACTAGAATAGCCCCATTCTTGAAGATAATATATCTGAGGGTCAAGTTGAGGGATAATCACAGTTGTGCTTCCTGATTTATCAGAAACAATCACTTCACTGCCAATTACTGTGCTTCGATCAATTGGTGCATCCCAGGCCAACCGTAAGTGGAAACAAATTCGGAAGTCGGTTTCAAAAGAGGACTGAATTTTGTCCCCATTTGGCCTCGATATGCTTACTTCCCCGATAATTTCCGCAAGAGGAATGGAAAGACCATTGGATAAGAATGTGGATATTTCAGAACTGAATGCACCTTGTGCAAATTCTGAACTTCTGTTGTTGGGCTGATAAGTTACCTTAATGATGCCACCACCTGCTGAATTTGCTGACCCAGGCGAAATAACATCAAAGACGACTTCGTCCAAGTCAGTCCATCCATTGAGATCTTCTCCCACAAGGCAAAGTTGGTAGACATTTCCAGCATACATCACTCGGTAGGTATCATCTGCAGTAAACTGACGGCCTTCTGAATCTTCAATTTTCATTGTAAATGCACGAGGGGATTCACTCTGCATGGCCTTGTATGTGATCAAATCTTGATCAAATCCTGGCCCGCCAGCATCTACAAGATCCTCACCATCTGTGCTGAGAATATTTCCAAAGGCATCGGTCCCTGAAATATACAATGAGATGTTGTTGTCACGATATTCTGGTTTTTGATCCGGTATGGAAAGGGTGAATGTCTTTGAAACATTATTCGCTGGTGAAGTGAGGGCCAATGGTACAGAAACATATTCTTCGGGCTGCGCCATCCCGTCAAGTAGAGACAGGTTTGTCGAGCCATCATGTAAAGCCTCGATCCAATAATGCCCCATAATGCTCGTCAGAGTTCGCTTGTCATCTTGAACTTCAAACCGGAATATATCTGGAGTTCCTGGGACAAAGTTGCCACCAAGTGTTCTGTCAAAGTTAGGCATGATCCAAGTGTCAGCACCTAATTCTAGGCCTCTCCAAATTGTACCATCCTTAGATACATCAATGGACTGAAGTTTAGGTGCACTCACGCTTGTAGATACATTTGCACGGAAATAGACTGCTGTATCATTTACAGGATCTAAAAGGGCAGATGGACGAAATGATACTGGAACTTGTAAGATGTCACCACCTATGTAGGAAGCAATGCGGAAACGATAAGTCGACATAAGAGATGATGAGAGTGTAATCGGCCAGCTCACGTGCCCATCACTGTAGATACACCCACCATCCCCTGTTGCCGGGTTACAGGCTGCTTCAGAGATGTAATTTGAATGATTTGATTCTGATTGCCGCTCAACAACTAGGTTATACAATTGTGGGTCGGGGGATACAGGGAGATCTTCCAACCGCAGGTCGGCTTCTATCGTTATTGATGGAGTTGTCATAACCATCGTGAGGTCACTCTGTTCAACATCTGCAGTATTAAATATCTTGAAATCAGAGATTCTTGCATCGTTCTCAATCGCATCACCCTGCGCTGGATCAAGGAGGCGTGCACCAGGAATCCCTTCAACCATTCCGGAACCGGGATTGGCAAGCGTTGATGCGTAGATTCGAACTTCAGGAGTGTCCTCCCATACTGTATTCATTCTGAAAGCCCAGCGCATAGTCATACCACCAGCTGTCTCAACAACAGAACTCTCTGATTTCTCAAAAAGAATCAAATCGAGAGGATCCTCTTCAATCCAGTCAGATATTGAAGAATCATAACGAACAGATACATCACCCGTCTGTGATTCAAAGAGGAGGCGTGCACCAAGAAGAGTTGTTGAAGGTCCAATTCCATGTGAAGTACGGATGGTATAAATTTCGCCAGTTGGATATAGGCCTTCAAATCCTAGGACATCAATACTTGTGCTTAATCCAGTTGTGGTCGAAATAGATAAGTTTGTGAACCTCAGAGCACCGGCAGCAGTAGAAGTAACTACGAACGGGACGAGTACCTTACCTCCTGATGGTGTAGCAAGAGATGCCCCTTGATTCAATTCACGCGTTAAGCCATGATCATCGTCAAGAGGCATGGACATGTCCCAAATCACATCTAAATCACGCATCCTCAAAACTCCGGCACCAGTGCTTGGATCACTTGCATTTCGCACTCCAAACCATATCCTAACCCAATGGTTTCCATTTGAGTCAGAAATATATGGCTCTTGTGAAAGGTTATCCATTACTTCATTCAATTCGGGGGAAAATGACGATATTGAGTCACCTAAGGATGGAAGAGAGGATGACTTCGTCGATGAAATATTGGCAAGATGGACTTCGTGGATCAAAGGCGACATACCGGTTGGTACTTCCACCTGTGCAAAAAGGAATAATTCAAAATCACCGATATCTGCTAAGTCGAAACCAACCTCCGCCATATCGATTGAGGACCCGGCTGGTAGCAAAAACGGAGCACCAGAGCCATTTCCACGGTTTTGTCCCGAAGATGCTACGCTAATGTTCAGAGAAGGAGAACCCATTGGCTCCCCTGAAAATACGGCCTGCAAAAATGAGTTTTGTCTCCCCCATGCTCCAAGTCCCGACGCCTGATGTCTCCATTCAACATCTCCGTCGCCCCCAACATCAATAGAAATTCCAGTTGCTGCTATACCTACATCAAGATCAAACCATGCAGATTGGACATGGCACCACCCTGCTAAATTATCCCACTCAACATTAATGGAAATTCCAGTACTTGCATTAAGTGGGATCTTATTTGGTGCCCTACCTGTGAATATCTCACCATTGATGGAGGTAATGTTGACCCACGGCTCTGTCGAGCAATTGTGAACCAACATAGGAGTTAATGCTTGAATAGGGTGACTTAAGCGCGCAGAAGAAACACTCACCGAGTTGCTCCATCGGGGTGAATAGGTAAATCCCGACCCATTGCTGGTAACATTCCAGGCACCATCTTCAATATTCTCAGCACCTGGGCTGAAAGAGATATCAGTGGTTTGATTGAATGATGTTCCAATTCGATGTCCAAGTGACATGCCATGGACTGATGGGCTTCGCATTCTTGAAGAACCTGAATCAAGATTCATTCGAACGCGTATTTGTGGATGATCTGTCGCATCTATACTGAATAAATCAATCAATGGGGCTTGGAGGCCTTGCATTGGTATACCTGAACTATCATTCACCACCAACCCTGTCGAAGGGCTCAAGATATCGATTGTTAGACCCGCACTTGGGGGGACATTGGCATCAATACTGAGAATCCCGTGCCCTACAGCCGCACCGAAATTTTGTGGCTCAAATTGAGGGGTTAGAAGATGAGCACGTTGTGGCTTTTCACCACCCAATCGCAAATCATCAATATACCAGCCAGGAAGTGATCCATTATCATATCCTGACTGAACTCCCTGGAATTCCATGATAAATCTGAATTTAACAAATTTCTCAGTGATATTTCCCTGTAAATCGTAAACAATTTCAGCCCAACCGCTTGGATTTCCTGAAACCTCACTGCGACCGACCAATACCTTGCTCCCTACTTCAGCAGCACATTCTGTGTTTGGGACCTTGGTTGGATCAATGACCTGTGAATTGACGATTGTGGCAACAATTTCACCATTCGATAAAGTTTCATTGATGGATAGAGTTTTCCATGAAAGTGAAGCAAGGTTGTCCACATTATTTGAAGCAACATACTCTACATATGCACAATCATGCCGTATCTGCCCTCCGTTCCTAGTGAGAAGCGCATGGAAACTTTGGAAAGATAGCTCTTTCTGTGTATTTGGCATTTCAAGGATTGGAGATTCCATTGTGTAAGTAAACTGATTGTTTGAACCATCATTAGGATAGTAATCATCCCGAAAATAAGTGCCAAAACAGTCATCGCCAGATTTGCAACCCGAGGCAAGAGATCCAAAAGAGTAGTCATTGAGCGCATTGTTCGATCGGTATCGGTACATCGTAGGCTGAACCGAATCATGAGACCAACCTGTTATAGAAGTGAAAGGGCCTTGATCTGTCTGATCACTGAAACCCTCATCTGAACCCTCAAAATCTGAACTCCAACCTTCTCCTGCTAGGCGAAGGTCTGGGTTTTCTGACGTTACTAGAGTTGAGGGGTCTGCTGTGTCGCCCAATGTGGATGCATAAACATCTATCGAAGGTTGGCCCCACGGCTTTCCATCGGACACGGTCTCATAGTTGTAAGCCTCTACACCATTAGAAAGGGCAAAAGAGGAACTAATGTTCGCCGATGCTGAAACAACCGTTTCACCTACAGAAAGTTCGATTTGAGCGGAAGTAGAATCTCGAAGGTTTTCTAGAGGATTCATGACATCTGGCGTCATGATGGCTGTCGCTTCACTACTGCTATTAGCGAAGTTCTGAATCAGTGCTGCTGAAGCAAGACTGGGAACTAATAGAAGTACGACAAGCAGGCTAACAGTGCGTGACCGATGCATAAGAACCCTTCAATCATTGATTCCACCTGCCGGCGCTGTATAAAATATCCATGATCAGGCGTCCGTGAATTTCATCCCCAACCCCCTACTGCCGAATCCCATGGAAAAGCCATATTCCACGGAGCCAGTAACTTTGATCGAAGAAGTATTTCCCCAAGACACTAACTCTTATGGCACACTATTTGGGGGGAGACTCCTCTCTTTAATGGACAAAGCAGCAGGAATTGTATCCTCAAAATTTGCGCATCGTGAGTTTGTAACAATTTCAATTGATGGGCTGAAATTCAGAAGGCCTGCAACACAAGGAGATCTTATCGAAATCAAGGCAAAAATAGTGTATACATCAACCCATACCGCCGGGTGCCATGTTATTGCTCAACGGATGGGGAAGGTGGATTGGGAATACGATATTATTTGTAGCGGCTTCTTTTTTATGGTAGCCATTGATGCTGCAATGAGACCCATTCCCATTCCTTCTTTTGAACCCACCAACACTGAAGAAAGAAATTTGTGGGAAGAAGCAGACGAAATTCGGACACACCTTATTGATCGTGAAAATAGGAAAAGAGCGACGGGTTGATCAATGCAGTTACGTGGCCATGGACATGGGTTTAGCAATTCAGCACATCACCCTCATCGGATCGGATGAAATCGGACGAACACTTGGGAAGACCAGTGACAAAAGAGATGTCGAAACATATGTTCATAAAATCCGCAATGAAGACGGAACAAGTGCTCTCGTATTTGCTCGACCGACACGCCACCCTGAAAGAATAAGGCCCCTTCTAGCGTCCCTCGATGGGGCATCAAGTGCACTTATTTATATCACTCACTTCGATGCAATATTTGGGGAGATTATTGTCTCAATTGCAGCGGCAGGGATTAAACATGGGCATTTTATTTTAGCGCCAGAGGAGGGGGGATGGATTGATCCTGAGCAAGTGGAATTAGTTGCATCACAAGTTGGCCTAAGTGAATGGCCAATTCATCTTTCAATTCCAAAACCTGCTGACCTTCACACTGACCTATTTCAGCATGGTGAATTACAGGAAATGCAAGAGCACCCAGAAGGGTTTGCAATTGTCATTGAACAAGTTCTAAGCCCACCCGGTATTGGTACAGTAGCGATAGGGCGAGTGGTGCAAGGGACTGTGCATCGCCAAGATGCAATTCGCTCAGTCCGCAATGAAATCATCGGGACAATTCGTTCAATCCAAGTCTTAGATGAGGATGTTGATGAAGCTGGCCTAGGATGCAGAGTTGGAATTGCAATCAGAAATATTCATCCAAGTCAAATCAACAAAGGAGGGATGCTAGTTGCTCCAGAAATGGTCAAAAATAGACAAATCCTTGTTTCTGAAAGAATTGCCATAAACCTTGATCGGACAGAGGCTCATCCCCCGATAACGAAAGTGGGTTCTATCGTGCACCTATTTTGTGATGGCCAATTTATTGAAGGGAAAATCATATCTCAGCAAAACCATAATCTAGAACTTGCTCTTAATGCTAACCTTGCCCTACGTAAGGGAGCAAGAGGAATTCTAGCACGGCTTGATTCGGCCCCGCAGCGAATTATTGGAAAAGTGGCATCTATCGAAAAGTTGTGATCACGCCACTATCGAGTTATTATGGTGGCAATGGTTAAGACGTCATCGCAAATACAACCTCCGGGATGCACACAACCGAATCGGGCTCTGCCCGGCCGGTATCTTCGGACTGCGAAGTTTTCGAAGGGATTCGGCTAGGGGGGCGGAATGGACCTTGCCGAGTTATTGTGTCAAAAGAACAATTCATCCTTTTCCGGAAAGGATCTGTAGAAATTGGAATGAATCTGGATGATGTGGCTGCAATACGCCAAAGAAGTGATTGGATCGTTCCCGGATGGCTTGGTGCTGCTTCCCTCGCCATCACATATTTTGGATTGAGAATCATTGAGGGGCCTTTGGCTGCTCCCCTTACTGCGCTTGGAGGGTTAATTGCAGCCACATGGTGCTTTGCACGCCGACCAGCACTAACGATCGATACCCGGCAGGGGGAGAGAATCAACCTTTTGGGGAGTGAAAAAATTCTAACACGCCTATGGATGATTTCTTCACGCCTGCGTTCGGGCGAAGATTTGTCTATTGCTAGGCAAGCCGTTCAAGAACTGCTTTACACATCACCACCTAGTGCAAGAAATAAACAAAAGCCAATGATTACTGATCAAGTCATTGAGGCAGGTCAAATTGACACGGATGATTTCAGGGAAAATGAGCCTGAAATCGATCACGATCCACTGAGTGATGGTACAAAAATAGTTGAGAGTCTTCTTACACCTCTCATATGGGATGATGCGAAACCCATTGAAAAGGAAGAAATTCAAGTTGCTGAGCCCCCGCCTATTGCCCCTTCACTTGAAGGCACTCAATCTAGAGCGCTTAAGGCAATGAGGGAAATACGAAGCAGCCATGATGCACAAGGCTCATTCACAGATTCAATCAATGCATCACCATGGTCTGACCCACATGCGCCTGCAATGCCATTGGATCTTCATTCGACTCATGAAAATTCAGATTATCACCCTACAAGTGGAATAGAAGTAGGGATGGAAGAAGCGGAGACCGCACCATCATGGTTTGAAAAAGGTGAATCGATATTCCCAGCATTTGATAGCGATCTATTTTCAGATCCATATGGGGGGGGAGGTTCGGAGACAAAAACCATGGAATCCTTGTTCACCTCTGAAAGGGGTTTAGTTGCTGGTGCGCGGATTGATGTACTGCCAAATGAGCATGAATATAGTCCTAAAATCGTCTCTGAACGAAACTATGGGCATCAAGAACAAGAAACTGACAAAGGAAATTCGTTTGTGCAGTTGAGACGGACTCATCCAACCGTTGCCAATATCATCTTAAGCCGGCTAGAACGGAAGAAAAAGAGAATGATCCGTATGCGAAAATGCAAACGTAACAATGCTAATAATGCCTCATTTGAACTCATAAAGCGGAGGTCTACAACACTAATTGAAGCATCAGACACTGAAGGATATCGAGCAACATACGGTGATGAAGGGGGGCATCCACTCGATGTAGTTCCTGATGCCAAAATGTCAAGTTCAATACGAAGAAGGTTACGAGCATCCCACCAGCACATCTTATCTGACGGAAAATCATTTGGTGGACTAATCGAAGAAGGTAGTAATGATGAAAGTGCATTGCTAAAAAGTACAGAAGATGGGCCTATGAATTTCTCATCACTTGAATCTACCATGAGCAAGGAGCAAAAAGGGGTACTAGGACTACGACGGATAGGGTGATGGCTAATATCCAAGCATTGTACAATATGCTTGACGTCGCCTTCCAAACTGCTCTTTGTCTAAGCTAAGAAGGCCTTTTGGGCCAAAAGAAGAGAGCGTGAATGATGCAGTAATTATCGAATCAATAAGGCATGACCGTAACTCATCTGTCGTAATTTCGCCCTCAATCAAGAATAACTTTGCAATGAAGGACCCGGCAAATGTGTCACCACATCCAGTTGGATCAACTAGGTCATCTGTAGGCCACGCTGGCAATGATATGAGGTCATGATTGCTAACCGCAAGCACACCTGCGCCCCCTCGTTTTACGATAAGCCAATTAGGTCCTTTTCCGGCATTTTTCCCATTGCTGATACTAATTCCTGAGACAATGCTCCGAGCTGCACGAACAATGTTGGCATCATCTGCCAATTGCATCACTTCATCCTCATTGAGGATGGCAATATCTACTGAACGCAAAACATCGCAAAGCGCATCTCGTTCGATGCCAATCCACAAATTCATTGAATCAAGTATTTTTAGAGAAGACTTGCTATAATGATCCAAGACAATGCGCTGAATTCCAGGGTGGATATTAGCACAGAAAACGATCCTAGGCGTGGACCATTCTTTTGGTATTTTGGGACTAAAATGCTCAAATACGTTGAGATGGGTTTCTAATGTCTGAGCAGATTCCATTGCACCATCATAACGACCTCGCCATCGGAACGTCAGACCGTCAAGACGAGTGACGCCTTTCAGATCAAGTCCACGTGATTGAAGAAGTTCCCAATCATCGTTGGAGAAATCAGAGCCTACGACCCCAACAACTCCAACATCCATTACATCGGCTTTGTGGAAAGCACATGCAATTCCGGCATAAGTGGCTGAGCCCCCTAGTGTGTTTGGAGACAATCCTGCTTCACTCTCAATATCATCATAAGCAATCGAACCAACAATTACTACATCCAACTCAAGCACCTACCAATTTAGGATGCTCATCAAGATACCGAATTGTAATGTTACCTGATATAAAATCAGGCTCTTCCATAATTTTCCGGTGCAGGGGAATGAGTGTTTCAACCCCACTTATCATCGATTCATCAAGTGCAGAGCGCATTCTTTGAATCGCTTCTTGGCGGTTCGTTCCGTGAACAAGCAACTTTCCCAGTAACGAGTCAAAGCAATCAGGCATCTCATATCCCGCATGAGCATGCGTATCAACCCGCACGCCAAACCCATCAGGCATGTGCCAATCCCAAATTCGGCCCGGGCTCGGCTTGAATGTGTGAGGATCTTCCGCATTTAACCGGCACTGGATCGCATGACCATTCCACATGATGTCACCTTGCTGAAGGCTAAGCGGTGAACCCTCCGCTACAGAAATACCGGCCTCCACAAGGTCAATGCCCGTGATCATCTCAGTAACTGTATGTTCAACTTGAACCCTCGGATTAACTTCGAGGAAACTGAACTTACCGTCTGAATCTCTTAGGAATTCAAACGTTGCAAGGCCCTGATATCCTACCGCTAAAGCACCTGCACAAACCTTAGAGCCAATATCATCACGAACGCTTTCTTTCAGCCATGGGCCTTCCTCAATGATCTTTTGATGGCGTCGTTGTATACTGCAAAACCTCTCCCCAAAGTGAATGGCGTGTTTACCATCCGAAAGCACTTGAAATTCGATGTGTTGTCCACCAATGATAAACTTCTCGACAAATACCCTCCCATCACCAAAGGCTGATTGTGCGCGTGAAGTACATTGCCGAAGAGCGTCTCTGAAAGAAGATGGTTCATGAACTACTTGCATGCCTATTCCACCCCCCCCTGCGGCGGCCTTAATGATGACAGGATATCCTATTTCGTCCGCCAATGATTCTGCAAGATGGGGGTCAGATATCGGTTCATCTGAACCTGCAGCAACAGGTAAGCCAGCACTAGACATAATTGAGCGTGCTTGGATTTTATCCCCCAAACGCCTCAGAACATCCGGTGACGGACCTATAAATACAATACTTTCCTCGGCAAGACGTTCCGCAAACACGGGATTTTCTGCAAGGAATCCATAGCCTGGATGTACTGCATCTGCTTGAACTGATTTCGCTGCTGCAATTATTGCTTCGACATCGAGGTAAGAAGACGGACCTCCTCCTGGAATCTCAATTGCAGAGTTTGCTAAATGAACTGGATGCGATAAACGATCTTCAGGGGCGTAGATTATTGATGATTCAGTGCCTCTCGCACGCAGTGTTCGAAGAATTCGTAACGCAATCTCTCCGCGGTTGGCGATGAGGACACGGTCGAAGCCCATAAGACACCCCAGACCACTCAAGTACATCAGAGAAGCGGAAGTCAGTACACGTCACGGAGATATCTCTTTTCCTCACGCATCAATATTTTTTCCACATAATGTGTGGCATCTTCTTCAGTGCGCTGGCCGTATTCAATAGCGATCTTTATGAGAGTTTGATGAACATCCTTTGCCATCTTACTTTTATCACCACAAACATAGAAGTGTGCGCCATTTTCAATCCAGTTCCAGATTTCTGATGCATGCTCTTGCATGCGGTGCTGGACATACACTTTTGTATCTTGATCCCTACTGAATGCTGTTGTTAAACTTGTCAAAACACCTGTTGATTGATGTTTTTCCAGTTCATCACGATAAAGAAAATCTCCCGATTCAGTCCAGTCCCCAAAGAATAACCAATTCCTCCCATTTCCGCCATCGAAAGCGCGCTGTTCTAGGAAGGCACGGAAAGGTGCGATGCCAGTTCCGGGTCCAATCATGATGACATCTGTGTTGGGGTCGGGGGGAAGTACAAATGAACGGGTGGGAGAAAGGAAAACTGGAATATCTGTTGCATCAAGTTCGGCAACATCAGCCAACCATCCAGTGCACAATCCTGCGCGCCGCCGCCCCAGTGTTTCATAGCGCACGATTGCAACTGTCAATTGCACCTGTCCTGGGTGCACATCCAACGAAGATGCAATTGAATAAAGCCTAGGTTTCATCCGGTCCATAAGATCATATATTTCTTGCCCGGAGAGCACATCTGTCCCAATTTCATTAACCAAGTCGATGTAATCTCTCTGACCAATATAAGAGTCCAATGATGATGGACTTGAGACGACCTGGGCAATCCTGTCAAAGGGGTTACCATTTTGTCGAGATGGCTTTGGACATTCAGCAATCATTTCTTCTCTTGAAGAAAGATTGTGGCGCTGGTTGCTGATCGTCCGTATTGTTGGCGCACCGGTAGAACCTGACGATTTAGATGCTAATGCTTGAACGACTTTCTTCGATAAACGGTGAATTTCAACATCTTCTCTAAAGGCATCAGATAATTTCCGATCCCCTTTACTCGTCTTTATTTTGTCATCAGGTGATGCACCCATGCACTCAATGAGGCCATCGACTAGATGTGGAGGGTTCTGAGGGATGATGCCAAGTGCATCTCCCACTTTATACTGAATACCACTATCGCCTAGTTCAATCACAATATGGCGGGTTTCTTTGGATGAGGGGCGCAAATTGAGAATATCTCTATCGGACATGCGGGCCAGAAAGGGATTTTTGCTACTCCATACCTTAGACAACGAATCCCTCTCCCCATCGGTGCCGGGTGCGGCTTATGAAACGAAGCCCTACTCGCTACCCATGGTTCACCTCCAGTTGCTTGGGACGGGGAATGCATTCCTGCCCGAAGGACGACACCATTCACTGCTAATCATTGATGGAGGGATACTCATAGACGCACCCCCCACGGCACTCGCATCATTACGACGCGCAAAAATCAACCCAGCTTTGATACATACAATTCTGATCACTCATTGGCATGGTGATCATGTTTTCGGATTCCCATTCCTCTTGCTTGAAAGATTGTTTATGTCTGATAGGGAAGGGACTCACCCCCTAGAAGTTCATACGCGAAGGGGGGGTGTTGGTTGGTTACAACAATTATCTCATCTTGCTTATCCAGGAACATTTGAGAGTGTATTCGATAAACGGATAAATTGGAAAACAGATTCACCATCAAAACTAGAAAATGCCCCAGATTGGATTGGGGAGCGGTTTGAAGTTGAGCATGAGCCCCTTGTCCATCCTCATGGATGGTACTTGCAACATAGTAGTGGGACTAAAATCATGCATTGTGGGGATAGCGGCCCCTGTGAGGCAATCGAAGAACGTGCTGGTGAAGCAGATGTTGTTATTCTAGAAGTTGGACTCCCAAACCATGTCAAAAACGACCTGCATTTTAGCCCGTCTACTGCTGCAGACTTGATCGGTAATCACCCAAATACAAAATTCATATTGACACATTTATTTATGCCAGATCCAAATGTTAAATCTGGAACCAAATTGCCCCCGATGCCTAAAAATGCAGTATGGGCTAACGATGGGTTTGAACTTACAATACCTGATCCAAATTGATCTCTGACCGAAGCATTCGGAGAATGGTTAAATCCGCGGGTCCTCGCTCGGGATTTTGCAGAGAGCCAACTGCGGGTGAAGTGGGTCGGCATGAACCAAGAGTGAGGGAACGAACGTGTCTGAAAACATATTCAAAAACATTCACAATGAACCTGGTCTGTTTCGAAACAAAGAACTTCTTCGACATACGCATATACCGAATAGACTCCCCCATCGAAATGGGGAAATTGACGCATTAAGGCGCAACCTTGTTGAGGCACTATCTGGAAATATCCCCTCAAACATGATCCTATATGGAGTGACTGGAGCTGGCAAAACAGCAGTTACTAGATTTGTATTAGGACAACTAGAGGAAAAAGCACGAGAAATAGGAAGCGATGTTTCAACAACCGACATAAATTGTCGAAATATTGACACACAATATCGCGTATTAGCACACCTAGGAAACAGCATCATTGATGACTTTGAAGAAAAAATCCCATTTACAGGATGGCCCACTGACAAAGTGTATAGTGAATTGATGAAAAGGATGGATTCGAATGGAGGCGTCCATGTTATTGTTCTTGACGAAGTTGACCACCTTGTAAAGAAATCAGGTGATGATTTGCTGTACAATTTGACCAGCATGAATACCATGTTCCGCAATGCTAGAATGTGCGTGATTGGAATCAGCAATGATCTAACATTTACTGAACACCTTGATCCAAGAGTACGCAGCCGTCTTGGACAAGAAGATGTTTTCTTTGCTCCCTATGATGCAAATCAATTGCAAGAAATTCTGCGTAATCGACTCGATGCACTCCGCGAAAGCTGTGTTAATGACGGAGTTATTGAGTTATGCGCTGCTATGGGAGCGAGGGAACATGGAGATGCGCGTCGCGCACTTGACCTTTTACGTGCTTCTGCAGAAGAAGCAGAACGAGAAAACGGTGATATAATTGAAACACGACATGTTCGTATTGCGCATAATCGATTAGAGAGGGATCAAATGACGCCTACAATAAGCACCCTCCCGCTCCATCAAAAGTTGGTTCTATTTTCAGTATTGGTGCATGATCGTCGCGGTGTCCGTAGAATCTCGACGGGAGAGGTGTATCAAGTATACAAGCAAGCATGCCGCAATGCAAATTCAATCCCCTTGACTGCTCGAAGAATTACGGACCTCATCTCAAATCTTGATATGCTTGGATTGATTTCGGCAAATACGATCTCCAGAGGGAGGTATGGGAGAAGCAAGGAAATCACATCTTGTATTCCATCAACCCTTGATGCTGCAACCATCATGGTCAAGTCAGATGATACGATGAGCCCAGTAATCAAAGCAACATATAGCGTTCAAGGAAGCCTCCGCTAGTTATCTGAAACGGTTATACAAGGATCACCGATGGGCCGCTGATGAGTGATGACCGCAGCACCTCCGCGCTCTTCCTTTCGAGAGGGATCGCCCCCACGATTGTGCTGATAGGAACGTGGCTCCTTTTACTCGCCTTCATTGACCTCATATGGGGTGTTGTCAGGCGCGGAGATGGTGCATTGAGGGCAAATTGGCCACATCTTCTTTCCTTTGGAAACATCGGTGACGGATATTATGTTGATGCATCCATTGGATTTGGCGGCTCCCACCTCATCTTCACGGCCATTGCTTGCCTGATTCTTTTTTGGGGTTTAATGGCTATTGCGAAATTGGTCGACGGGGGAGTTCTTGTCTGGGCAAAGGGCCTTGCAAATCATGCAGTATGGGGAGGTCTTACGGGCCCCACCAAAGCCAGTGGGTGGAAGGCATCTGCGGCTTGTTGGTGCATTTTGATCGGTTTCTCATTCTACTTCGGGTGGAGTGCCATTTATTGGACTTGGATTGATGTGGGAGTCTATTCTGTTAGTATCATTTTGATTGGATTTGGCCTATCTCTAGCACATCTTGTTTCACTAGAAGAAACTGAAAATATCAGTTGATCTTTTGCTCTGCAAGTGAGGCCTGTTGATGGCGTCCTCGTATACCGTCCCACCATCCTAGAATAGCACCCATCCAAAGAGAGAATGACCATGCGCGTAAAATCCATTTTGAGAATATTAGATCGATGATCCGTTCTTCCTTTGTCGAATTTATCAGGGGCAGAGGATTGGCAAAAAGTAGGAGTAAAGAGTCTACAATTAACAACAGGATTGCCAGAGAAAGCAGAATGAAGGGGTGGGGAAATAAAGTAGGCAGATGATGGGAAAAATCTGAAAAAAACCAATAGAAAAGCAACATGATTCCTGTAAGGAAAAATGGGAAAGACCACAAAATATTCCAAGACTTCCCTAGAAAATCGAAATTTCCCATTTCAGAATGGGACTTTTTCCCATATTTTCGCATTATTCTGACATGCCCTCGTGCATCACGAATTCGCTTCTTTAAGAATACACGAAGTTGGCTTTCTGCAACATGGTCGACAAGTGCGGTGGGCACATATTCAATTTGGCCACCTAATGCCGTTAAGCGAAGGCTGGCCTCCATATCTTCTGCATGATACCAATGTGGTTCAAAGCCACCTGATGAAATTAACAAGGCCCGATCATACATGCTACAAGGGCCATTTGCGAGAGATGTTTTGCGCCCTCTTCCTACATATTTTCGAGCAATGTCGCCTGCGCGGAGCCGGCTTGTTGTCGTTGTGCCACGCTGAAATATCGTTCTGCCAGTTACTGCTGCCAATTTGTCTTTGCTTTCGGTCCAATGCCGAACCAATTCGGAAATCCACATCGATCTGGGCCTACAGTCAATATCTGTTGTAGCAACTAACGGATATTTTGCAGCAAGAAGAGCCGTATTCCTGGCGGATGATAGCCCTTTAGCTTCTGTTCGTATAACTCGGATTGATATGCCTCTCAATGTTCCTTCTTCATCTTCCCATGGTTCCAGCAATTTTGAAGTTGAATCTGATGATCCATCATCAACTACAATAATTTCAATCGGGCGGTGGGATTGCTGGACTAATGCATCTAGACATTCATCAATGAATTGTGCACCATTACGGACGCAGACAGTAATACTAACTTCCACATGATCACCTCATTCAAGCGGTTCCATCAACTGCCACAACTCCCTTGCATCCGATTTAGATGCCAAATCAATTGACCTAAGCACGACTCCATGATTCGGTTGCCCATATACGATCGATCCCCCCAAAGGATACGACAACAGAATTGCAAAGGGGGCAAGGTCTTCTTCACCATCTACTTCAATCAAAGTTGAGCCCTCTAGTGTAAGTGAATCAGACACCGCGTGGAAAAGGGATGCTGAAACCTCACCAGGAGAGTTTCTGGCTCTTAATATGTTGGAAAAATGTGAACGCATTGAAGCATCAACAGGCATCAAATCATTTCGGCGCGTGTGCCCATCGACCAAGGCAAGGTCTGGAATTTCATCTAGATCCAATAAGGCACGCAAGCAAACATCTCCAACCGAGATAAGAGGCCTCACTCCACCCAGCACTTCAAGACAAGATTTCATTGCGACAAGGGGGGATGTTGGCGGACCTTCGATGATTTCTCCACGCGGTTTTTTTAGTATGGTATCCATGTCTGACGTAATTCTACGACCTGTGTTAATCTCTTGCTCACTAATCCAAATATTCCCTTCAAGGTCACATTCACCTGTTCGAATTCTAGTTGAACTAAGAATTAGGCCATTCTCACCCCTGTAATGGGGTACTTCAATGATTACAAGAGGGGTTAAACCACTCGATACACGTATGAGGTTAATTTCATTGCATGTCACTTTAGTTTCAGGAGTGCAATAAATTGCACTGCATTCTGTTGTCGTTCTAGAACATCCAAATTCATCAACTAATTTATGGAATGTAAAACGTCCTTGATAGGCCATTAAATTCTCTTTAATCACATCTACTCGAGATTGCCAAGAAGTAGGAGGAATCCCTTTGGCTGTTACCATTTCATCTGACGATAACCAAATTTGGATATTCTCAGATGTTTCAAACGCTGATGCAAAAAGAGACTTATGGCCCAAATGAAAATAATCGAATGTACCCCCTACAAGGCCCAATTTATGGGGTGGAAGAAAATTCGATGTGTTGTAATTGTTCATTATCCCACTTCTTTGGCTTATAGCAAATAACAATCATGCACATTTTTGGTCCCGACAGGAACGCCCGCCGTCATCGGACACGTCCTCGGGGGGTTGACCCCTGCCGGGGTGTAGGCTGATGGGGTTGTCCCATGCATCATTCTGTCGTCCGGTGGGGACCCATGCATCAGTCGATTCCTGCGGCTGCAAGGAAGATCACCAAATCACTCCCTCCTTCGATGCGCAGGCTGGATCCTGAATTGGTATTCTTGTTCATCGCAGAACTCACAAGAGGGTTGCGTCCAGGACAAACCTCGGTCTTGGCCAGCAGACATCAATACATCGCTTATTTGAGTCTCAATTATGGGGTATAAATTGCTCAAAAAGGAGACTTGTTACCTTTTGATCGCCCCTAGTCCAAGAACTGTCAGGAATAGGCCATGTTGATTTTTCGCGCGTGAGAAGACTTACCCATGGGTGTGTGCGGCCAGAAATTGGCGGGCGTTCTGCAGCAGCATCCCTCAAGGCATCAATTACATCATCTAAACTTGCTAAATGCCCAAGATTGAGGTTCTGACCACTGGATAGACATGCTCCACGAATGTCCTCCAATACTGGGAGGAAAGTAGAATCAATCCCCGGATATTGGAGAGGGGGTGTTGAAGGGGGGCCTGATAACGACCCTGCGGGACGGAGAAGTAAATTCGGCCAAGACTCGATTATTGAAAGAAGCCAGGGCCCATTTGTGCGTTCTTCTACCCAGTGGTTCAGCCAATCAGGTGCTTTCGCCGACCACCATGATTCTGGCAATTCAAGTAAGTGTAATGACGCCCATTCTTGAGAAGGGGATCGGCCATGTTCAATCTGCTCGACGAGAGAAATCCAATTAGACAATTGAATCAGGTCGGTTCGGATTCTTCCTGATTGTTTGAGGTGGCCCCAATCCACATCAACCAATTCTTGGTCAACAAGAGATTCAAGTGTTGATACTACAGGTTTACAGGGACGGGCACACCACCTAGAAATAGAGATTTCAAGCGACTGGTGGGCAAGTTCGGAAGGAAGATTACGGTGCCCTTGAATGATGATCGTTGATAGCCAAGATGATGCATCAGAATCCTGCCTAGCGATTTCAACAACTAATTCTGCTAGTCGGTCTGGATGTCGGGAGATTTGGCGCTCAATCACCTTTGCAGCCCTAGAACGCCAAGATTCAGGTGCACGCATAGACCAAGACACTAACTCATCAAATGGGAGAGACGAGGGGTCAATCAATCCAATCCACCTGTCATCAATAGAGCTATGAATGCGTTGCCAGCGAGATCGATGCTCATCAGAGGGAGTCGCAAGCCAAGCTGCTAGTGGATGGAGTGCTTCAACTGAATTTGCCCATGCCTCATCACCACCTATCGGGCGGTCGATAGCAGATTGAATCATCGGGTCCTCAAGAAGGGAGGGGTCTGCTAGAATTAAATATCCAGCAGGGTGTCTATTTAGCAGTGCTAACCACCTCGATGCGGCGAGATTACGCCGTGAGGCCCGATCATCTATGCGTTCCATAACTACTCCAAATTTGAGAGGGACGGGTTCTGGTATCCCAGGTAGGCAAAGTTCAGATAATATTCTCCCAGAATGTGCATGTACATCAAGCCGTACCAATTCAAGGTGCTTGGGCTCTCTTTGAGAAAGAATAAGCCTCACAGAAGCCCGTGCAGATCTTATTTGGCCAATATCGGGAAATTCTGTTTCGATTGATACGGGACGGTCGATTTGATGCAGTGACCAATCAATCACACACTCACGAGCACGTGAACTAAGCCTCCCAAGATCTAACCATTCGGGGGGTGCTGCATCATGTGTAAATCGCCATCCAGGAAATGAGTGATGAAGCAGTGTTCGACTACGCCGGACAAGGCGATCAAGGGATGGGGGCAATGTGCCATAAATCTCTTTTTCCGTGTCAAAGATGAGGATTTCTGCAAGTTCGGCAGCATGCTTCGTTCGGGGATGCATCATGGAAATCCAGTGATTAAGAATTGAAGCTGGAAGAGTATGTGTTAGATGCGGAGAAGGGGACTGGGTAAGAGTCAGTGCACCTGGTGCTGCTGCTCGCAACAATGCTGCACGCGCTATTGGATCCCTTGCTGTAGCAAAGATTGTCTTTTGGGGGCGAATAGGGGAAAGACGAGGGTCTAGCCATCCGCATTCCCAGTCACCATCGTGGAGATCTGCAAGGACCCTGCCCTCTCCCCGCAATGAGGGGATTGAAGTTTGCCATCCCAAAGACGGAGAAAAACGGCCATGACATGCAAATACTCGTGCACGGACAATTCGGATTGGGTGCAATCGGTCAAAACCCAACAATCCACCCACTGGCGGAGAAGAAACTGGCTCTAATGTTTCAGGGTCAAGCCAACTAGAACTTCCTTCTTCTTCAACCAGCCAAGTTTCAACAGTACGCACCCCTTCATTTCCACTGGAAACACTCAGTCCATCAAGAACCCCACAGGGGTGTAACTTTGATTCGGACTTCTGCAAACAAATCAGCAACGCGCGGTCGCCTAATCGTTCACACACACAAAGCACTGAATCCAAGGGTCGATCCATTTTGGCAAATCTAGCTACAACTGCTTTTTCGTGTTCCTTCAATTCTAGAGAACCAAGTGAAGTAATTCGATGTTGGCGGCCCCTCTGTTTTCCATCTACGATATCTTCGATCCACCCGTCATCACGCATTCTACTCGCGTGGCGAGATACGTGCGCTAAATCAAGGCCAGTATCCTTAGTGATTTGAGAAATTGTACGATCCCCGCGCGATAGACTGCGAAGGATATGACGCCTATATGTCGACCTCATGACATTCCGGACATGAATAACTACTATATTATTGCACCTTACCTCTGATGTTTTTGCATGGGGGGGTCTAATGCAAATTATTGCCACCTAACGTGCAATCTAATGCAAGGAATTGCTGACAATGAGGGAACGGTTATATGGGCTCCATATGTCCTGTGCTTTGCCGCCCCATGTGGCGACAATGACAGGGAGGAAAATCAGATGAAGACAGTACGGATTCGACAAAAAATTAAGGCCTTCTTGAGTGATAAGCCGCGGAATACCGCGGAAATCCTAGAGCACATCAATAGTACGATGCGCCACGGAACTACAAGCCAGCAGTTAGGCAATGTGTTATCCAAAGACAAAGACATTCTGAAAGTAGGCTACATCAAACGGTCCGGGCTTTTGAGCGGGGGCTATGAGATCTGTGAGTGGGCTACGAGAACATGGGTATCTGAAAATGTACCTGAATGGAGAGATGGAGACCCCATTCTATTGAATTAGATTGTTGGCTTAGGGCCGGCCGGTTCATTCCCCTATATACAGTTTAAGAGCATCTTTTACTGATGCACCAGCGCAAATTATTGAGTGACAAGCAGCAACCATTCGGGTGCCCTCTTCCGTACTTTTTTGGTGAATATTGCGGCCTGTTGCAGCACCCCGGCACCCTGCGACATTTACCTGATTCCAAAGATCCTCAAAAAATTCCTCTACTGGTTTGCTACTCCCCCCTGAACAAATCACCCCAGTTCTTCCAGCCGCTTCAACAGAGACTTTGAGGCTTTCAAACCGATCCATCCCTTTCCACGCCTCTGGCTGGTTTACTTTTGTGAAATCTGCGCCAATGCATAACGCAACACCAGCTGCACCAGAGATTAGTTGAGGGTCTTTCTCGTTTGAGATTGACTGTCCCCTCGGATACATCCAAGTAACTGCAATGAGCCCGATCTCATGCGCCTGCCGGACAAAGTGTGCCGCTTCAGTCAGCATATCTGCTTCAAATTCGGAACCAAGGTATACCGTATATCCAATGCCAACCACATTAATTCCATTCTCAATCAGGGAAACTACATCGTCGATATTATTCATAGCAAGACTTACTGGGTCCCTTTGTGCTGTTTTTACCACATTGGTCTTGCTGTTGAGTTTAACCAAATATGGAATTTGGGGGAACTCATCCGCATATCTCGCAATTAGACCCAATTGCCCGGCCAATACACCTAGAGTCCCTGCCTGATGAGCTGCTTGACCTATGCTGAATAGATGCAAAGGATCATTGCTGGACCGCGGAATTTTTTCCCCACCATCATAGAAATCATCATTTAAGTGCTCTATTTTTTGGTCACAAGCAAACAAATTCAGCATTCCAGTCCCACAAGTTGCGCGACGAAAATTCTCAAGATAACGTGAGCGCATATCTTCCGGCACATCTGCTGGGACGTGAACATCCATCATGGTGATCAACAAACCGAACCGGGAAGTTGGCTTGAACCGAACGGTGAGATGTTACTGCTCTTTCAACTCACTGATCAGGCGCACAGTTCTAGATTGTACATCAATGACTTCGGTGGTCGTCTGCATACCATTTGTCGTTTCTACAACCCCCTCTAGATAGCCAGAATTAACACCAGTTGCAACAAAAATCGCATCAGTTGATGTGCACAAGTCCTCTGCAGAGAAAACACGATCTAAATCAACCCCAGGTAACATTTTCTCAGCCCGCATGCGATCTACTTGGTCACGGAAGGAAAGGCGGCCCTCGAATACTCCGCCAAGGCCCCTAATCGCAGTGGCGGCGATAACGCCTTCGGGGGCCGCACCAACACCCAGCAGTAAATCAAATGGACCATCCGGCCTTGCAGCCCAAATTGCAGCAGATATGTCGCCATCTGACATCAGTGTGAGTGAAACGCCCAATTCTCGAAGTTGGTGGATTTGATCTTGATGACGAGGGCGGTCAAGCATTACAACTCGAACGCCCGATACTTGCACCCCTTTAGTAGAGGCAACTGCGAGAATATTCTCTTCGATGGATGCATCAAGAGAAACGACCCCTTTGAGATCGGGAGTGCCTGCAATTTTGTCCATATAGGTATCCGGGGCATGTAGGAGGGCACCACGGGGCGCGGCTGCCAATACCGCCAAAGCATTGGGCAAGTTCTTTGCACAATTCGTCGTGCACTCTAGAGGGTCCACCGCAATATCCACTAAAATTGAGCCTGCGATTCCGACACCCTTGCCTAATTCTTCTCCAATGTAGAGCATTGGGGCTTCGTCCCTCTCACCCTCACCAATTGCGATCCGCCCATCAAAAGGAGCACTTCCCAACACAGACCTCATGGCATCCACTGCTGCTTGATCCGCAGCCTTGCTGTTACCTTTTCCACGCCAGGCAATGCTGGCAATAGCCGCTCGTTGAGTGGCTTCGACAAAATGTGCCACAAGGTCAGAAACTTGGCCCATAGATCCGCCAAAGGGAATGGATGTTCAATCCTTCGCGGGAAATCCTTTTCGTTTCTCTAGAATAGATATGGATTCTATTCGTGTCCAAGGGTATTGTCCACCCTCATTTTTTTCATACATTTTCAGCATGTCCCATGCGCATAAAAGGGCAGCATTTACACCACAAAGAGCCTCCATCTCAACACCAGTGGAGGCGAGAGTAGACACTTCAACTTCAACATAAATGCCATTAGATTGAGCCTCAATTGAGATGATCGTGTTTGTAATTGGAATCAAATGACAATGCGGAATTATTCGAGGGGTTTCTTTGATCGCCAATGTTGCAGATATCCGCATAGCCTCAAACAAATCACCTTTTTTTGTTCTCCCATTCTTGGCAACAGCACACCCCTCTTCTGATAGAATTAGCATACCTGATGCGATCGAAGTTCTCTTTACAATTTCCTTGGCAGATATGTCGACAATCGTGTTGACTCTTTTCTCCATATTCGTCACTCACCCGAGTCCTGAGCGCCAGGTCTCACCCATCTCAGTTACTTCCTTCTTCCACAAAGGGGCCTGAGACTTCATCTCATCGATCAGCCAGTTGTTGGCTGCATACGCATCTACACGATGGGCTGAACTGACATGAATAGATACAATTGGCTCACTCGGCCCCACAACACCCACACGGTGGGCAATCACGATACCATGTAAAGGCCACTTTATCGCCGCAGAACGTGCAAGGCCTACAAGAATAGATACTAACCAGGTACGCCATGCATCGAATTCTAGTTGCTTTACGCGGACACCTTTTTCCATCCCTCTAACAATTCCTTCAAACGAAACGATACAGCCACTTTTTTCGACTGACAGTCGCTTGCGGAATTCACCCGGAGAAAGAGCATCTTCCACAACTTCGACGTGAATGGCACAGGCCATAGCATTCCGAAAGGGTTCAAGGCCTCAAATCCTCCCCTTAATTCAATCAACAAACCTGCGATCAGTTCTTGAATCTCTTCCGATTCGGAGAAATATGAATGATCATATTCTTGAAGCAATGCCGAACAAACTCGTGAATTATGGCACCACTCCCAACGGAATTGCAATCATAGAATTGGCTAGTGATTCTTCGGGCGAGCCTCTAGCGGAAGGAGGGCAAGGTCCGAATACCTACACTCACGAAATGATGCGAGACCTAGACGAAGCAATTGTTCGTGCAAGGTTTGATGATGATGTAACTGTAATTGTTCTAATCGGACACGGAGAGAAATTCTTCTCAGCGGGAGCTAGCATCCAGATGCTGAATAGTGTAAGCCCTGGTTTCAAATACTGCTTTTGTCTTCATGCAAATGAAACGTTATCGAGACTTGAACAAACTCCGAAATTGGTGATTTGTGCGATGAACGGCCATGCAGTGGGAGGAGGACTTGAAATTGCAATGGCAGCAGACATACGTATTGCTCGAAAGAATGCTGGAAAAATAGGGCTCCCCGAGATTAATTTGGGAGTTCTTGCAGGAACTGGAGGGACTGCAAGACTTAGCCGATTAATCGGAAAGGCGAAAGCGATGGAAATGATGGTCACTGGAGAACTCAAATCATTTGAAGATGGAATTGAAATGGGGTTGATCAATCATGTATTTGAGGGAAATGCTGCTGAATTCAGGCGAGACGTGCTTGATTGGGCGGGCCAGTTCACCCTGCCAAATAAAGCCGCAAAAGCAGTAGGGAACATCAAAAGAAGTGTCCAAACTGGGTCCGAAATACCATTTGAGTACCATCTCGCACTTGAACGTGAATTACAAGCTGCACTCTTCAACAGTAGTGATGCAAAGGAAGGAATTGCTGCATATGTAGAAAAGCGTGTGGCAAATTTCAAAGGAGAATAAGCTGCCTAAGATACACCCGAACATCCACGTATCACCTCGGCGTATCAGCCTCTGCAATATCTCGAAATTAGTTGAATATCAAGATCAACTATTTGTCAGATAATCCACCTCACAAAACACAAAATAATATGTAACCATCTTGATGATGTTCGAATATTTAGCCCAATTGAATGGGCGATCAGATAAGGGAGAGATTGATGCGTGTGTCACTTCTCGGGGAGGTATGGGTCAGTTGCCAGTTACCTTCGATGACTGGGTAGAGAACTTCAATGAGTGGCAAGAACGCATAGGTTTCAAGCGAGAGTGGATTGGAGATTTTGACTTATCCATCAAATTTGATTGGGAAAGGGCAGGAGATTTCATTGAATTCGGTGATTACAAAGGTAGGCCAAAGTGGGATCGATCCCTTCAGATCCCACACCAGAACATTAGGGATGGCCTTCTCTCTATGATCACTGTTCAAGGAGACACCGAATTTGCCAGTGTTGAACAACAGAAGCACTTGTTGGAGACCGCACCGACTGAGTATGACCGTTATGCTGCTGCTAGAATCATGGCAGAAGAACAGCGCCACGGTTGGCAAATGTGCTATCTTTTGATGACATATTTCGGACAGCAGGGAGCTAGAGAAGCACAGAAACTCTTGGAGAGAAACGCCCAAGATGGCAGCCGATTACTGGGTGCATTCAACCGTTTGATGCCACATTGGCTCGACTTCTTCTGCTACACGATGTTCATTGACAGAGATGGTAAATTTCAACTTGGCATGCTATCTACCTCTGGCTTCAAGCCATTGGCCGCAAGCATGGGTCCAATGCTCAAGGAAGAATCGTTCCACCTAGGAACAGGAGCTAATGGCTTGCGCCGAATCATCAAGGCAGGAATCATCCCCTTGGACATGTTACAGAGATACTTTAACAAATGGGTATCAACAGCACACGACTTGTTTGGTACAGATACCTCAACTTCAGCTGAATGGGCCTATGTCTGGGGAATTAAGGGCCGCTGGGATGAACGGGTCAAACTTGAGAATGGAGAAGATGTGGCAAAAGAATATCTCAATGAGGAAAGTCGAGGACATTACCACGATGAGATAGTAGGGGAAGTTAACAAGATGAATGGTCTCTTACCCGAAGATGCTGCCCCCCTCTACGTCGCACATGAAAACTTCAATCGAGAGATTGGTTCATGTGCTGGTGAGAGATTCACTGTCGAGGGTGTGGCTTTTGATGGTTCAGAACAGGAATGGGAATCGTACCTTGCTAAATTGTTACCAACAGATCAGGACGAAGAGGAACTGAAAGAGATCTTTGAACAAGAGTGGATTGAATTTCGCGCCCCAACTAGGATGATGATCGAATCTGGCATTGGGAGCGTATCAGCATAGTATATACCAATGAGGGTGTACAATGATCCCCCTCTTTCTGCAAAGAATCAACATAGATAAAGGCAAGAAATTCTTTGATTTTTTGCCAAACATAATTGTAAATTCAGTAAGAGATCACACCTATGAAGCCTTGCTGTACAAAGTAGAAAAGCCAGCTAGAGAAAGCCATCTCAAACTGATCGATGAATGGATGGGACGTGCAGATACGAGTTGGGATGAAAGCATCCTACTTGAGATATTAGTTGTACTTGATACACTTCGTTATCCAGATGTAGCATTAGCTGAAAAATTGCTTTCGATTGATAATATGGATGTGACCAGATTAAGCCACTGGTTGCATTTCACAAGTCTGGTTTACCCGATTTATTCACCAATGGCATGTAAAGGGTTGGCTAAACTTGGCCTTGAGACATCATGGGACCCATATGATATTGCATCCTATGGAATTTATGTAATGCAAATAGAAGGACTCATAGAATACGCACATGCAAACGCATTACCTGAATTATCTTTGCCAAGACAACGCATCATTGAAATTGGACTAGCGCAATGGGCTCACGTCGATTAAGACGCACGGCAACTCACATTAACACCCCTCATTCACTCCCAAGGTCGTGAATGTACGTGGCGACTCCCCACGCCCATTAACCACACATGCAAAATTGCTCTTTGTCGCTGCCACATGGGGTGCTGCATGGGCCGCAGGGAGGTGGTTGGCATTGGATATCCCACCAGTTACTGGCGCTTGGTTGAGGTACGCAATTGCAGTTCCCCTCTTCATAATCTGGTTAGAATGGCGAAATGAATTACGAATACCAAACCAAAAAGAATGGTTTCAAATTGCATCGATTGGATTTTTTGGAGCGTTTTTGTACCAAGTATTGTTTATGTTTGGTATGCGATGGACCGCTGCCGGTGATGCATCACTTGTGATCACATTTAACCCACTTTTCACTGCAATACTAGCAATACCATTTCTTGGAGAAAAAATGACGCCACGGCTCATGGGAGGCATTGTCCTAGGTATCTTAGGAATTGCAGTCATTGCTAACAAAAGTCCAAACATTGATCTGCCCCTAAATGAGAGACTTTGGGGAGATGCATTGATTGCAGGAGGGGCATTTGCATGGGCTTGTTCGACAATTTTTATGAAAAAAGCACTGGATGTGGGTGATGAAAGTGGGCAAAATGCAATGACGCCATTGGAATTAACCGCCTGGGCATCTTTGATTGGGTTAGTTTTGCTTACACCATGGGCCAGTTGGGAAACAATTCAATTCGGGATCCCTGTTATTTCTCAAATCACATGGGTTTCGATTCTTTTCCTTGCTGTCATCTCTACTGTCATCTCATATGTTTGGTTTGCAGACGGAGTACGTGACATCGGTGCAGCACAGGCTGCCCTGTACGTTTACCTTGTTCCACTCTTCGGAATTTTTTTTGGTTGGTTACTCCTTGGAGAAAAGTTTGGATGGTCTCTGCTTGTTTCTTTCGCACTAATTGTCAGTGGAGTTACTCTAGCCAGCAGTGATGGAAATGGCAGGGATTTCAAAAGAACGGAAAATTAGAAACGACTCGTGCGAATCGATTTCAACCCCCACCTATTCGAGAACCCATGGACATTCAGCGCGTTGCTGTTATTGGTGCGGGGACAATGGGTGCTGGGATCGCACAAGTATCAGCACAAGCAGGTTGGAAAACCAATTTGTTTGATGCATATTCAGAGGGGTTAGACAAAGGAATGAATGCTATTGACGCTTTTTGGGAAAAAGGAATTGCACGTGGTAAAACAACTCCAGAACAGAAAAAAGAGTGGAGCTCTAATCTTCATCCGTTCTCAGACATGGTTGCTGCTGTAAGAGATGCCGATATGGTAATTGAAGCCGTTCCTGAAGTACTTCAAATCAAAGCAAGCATTTTTCATGTTCTTGGTGAAGAGACAAAAGATGATTGCCTCTTAGGAACAAATACATCCTCCCTATCAATTGCCGACATTGCTGCTGCTTCAGGAAGGCCTGACAAAGTCATTGGAATGCATTTTTTTAACCCGGTCCCTATAATGAAATTGCTTGAATTAGTAAAACATGATTTATGTTCTGAAGATACTATTGCATTAGCAAAATTGGCAGGAACTACTATGGGGAAAACAACAATACTAGTCAAAGATATGCCTGGTTTTGCAACAAGCCGCCTTGGAGTAATATTAGGAAATGAAGCAATCCGCATGCTTGCTGATGGTGTCGCTTCAGCATCAGATATTGATACGGCCATGAAGCTTGGATATCGGCATCCGATGGGTCCGCTTGAATTGACTGATTTGGTTGGATTAGATGTTCGCATGCACATATTAGAAAATCTACGAGATTCTTTTCAAGACCCTTCTTACGAACCCCATCCCCTATTGAAAGAACTTGTCGCTAAAGGTGATTTGGGCAAGAAAAGTGGAAAGGGAATCTATGAGTGGAATGACGATGGAAAAATTGATCGCTTACATTTATGACTTGTTTTTCCTTCTGCCAAGAAAGGCTTTGACACATTTCTCAAAATGAGGGTTACTTGCTGATGCAACAATGAGGGATTGCTCGCGGCTGAGTTGTTCACCCATATCCACATCCCATGTTGACCGTAACAGAGATTTTGTCGCTTGAACAAGATGGGGAGGGTGTTGAGACCATAATTTTGCCTTTTTAACTGAATGCTGAAGTAAAAATTCTGGTTCAACAATCTCATCCACGAGGCCATAAGCATATGCTTCTGACCCAGTCAATACTTCTTTCTCAAACAAGAAACGTCGCGTGGTTGACATTCCAATTAGCCTAGGCAAGAAGTAAGTCGACCCACCATCTGGGCTCAAACCGATGCTGAAGTAAGCTGAACCAATTCGTGCATCTGCGGTCGAAATCCGGAAGTCACAGGCTAAGGCAAGGCCAAGCCCCCCTCCCGCCGCACTTCCATTGACCGCTGCAACATAAACCGTGGAAGATGAGGCCATCTTGATCAGCATGGGGTGAAGACGATCTGTAAGATGTCGGACATGAGATTCAATATTTCCTTCGTCCAAGGACTCTTTGATTGCATCAATATCTGCACCCGTACAGAAAATTCGCCCCTTCCCTGTCAAGATCACTGCACGGATATTGGGGTCATCATTGAGTGCCTGCAGCGTATCGATAATGGCATCCATAGAAGATCCTGTAAGCGCATTTGAGTGCCCTGTTGAAGGTAAAGTAAGAAGAGCAAGGCCACCTTCGATGGTCTGCAGTTCAACTTCCATTAAATTCACCACTCACATTTGAATAGATTTTAATTCAAGAAATTCGGTTAAACCGTGTACCCCTAACTCTCGGCCATTACCTGACATCTTGTATCCACCAAATGGCGCACTTATGTTAAAGGGGCCACCATTGATGCTGACTTGGCCGGTTCGCATGCCTCGAGCAAAGTTGAGGGCAATCTCTTCATCTTCAGACCACACACACCCTGAAAGCCCATAGTGGGAATCATTAGCCAAAGTAAGAGCCTCCTCTTCGGATTCATAAGTTGAGATAACCAATACTGGTCCAAAAATCTCCTCCCTCCATATTCGCATATCAGACGACACGTCAGCAAATGCCGTGGGCCTAACATAGAATCCCTTCTCTAACCCATCAGGCATCCCAAGCCCACCAGCGATCAGATTTGCGCCCTCATCAATTCCACTTTGGATGTATTCAGTTACAATTTCCTGTTGCCGGGCAGAGATCATCGGGCCACACTTGGTGTTTTCATCCATTGGGTCACCTGCACGATATCCATTCACCCGCTGAGTGACTATTTCGATCACCTCATCCCTGCATCCTGCAGGGATAATGAGCCGGGTTAATGCTGAACATGTTTGTCCAGAGTTAGAGAAACAAGCACTTATAGAACTCTTTGCTGCACGGATCGCGCTCCCTTCATCGAGAACAACGTTCGCACTTTTGCCGCCTAATTCAAGAGTTACTCGCTTAATAGTGGGGGCAGCGGATTTGCTAACTTTGACACCAGCCACTGTGGATCCCGTGAATGACACCATGTCCACATCTTGATGCTTAGCAAGAGCATCGCCAATATCGCTTCCATGGCCACTCACGAGGTTGAATACCCCACTTGGCAAGCCAAGTTCGTCTAGAATCTCAGCTAGCAAGAATGCATTCAATGGTGCTTCTTTTGAGGGCTTTAGAATCATAGTGCAACCAGCTGCAATCGCAGGTGCAACTTTCCCAATAATCTGGTGGAGAGGATAATTCCAAGGAGTAATCAGTGCACACACCCCAACTGGTTCCTTGATCACTAGAGAATTATACACTTGTTCTTCAAACGAAAAATTCTCTAGAATTTTTGCATAGGAACGTGAAACTACACGCGGAGTTCCGACCATCGCCATGCGGCTAAAACCGAGGGGGGTTCCCACTTCTGAAGTAATAAGTTCTGCAATTTCATCAGTGCGCTGCTTGAATATTGTTGAAAGGCCATTCAATATTTGGATCCGGTCTGCTAATGGGCTTTTAGACCATGTCAGAAATGCCGTTTTCGATGCCGATACTGCATCATTGATGTCATCAATATTTCCAGCAGGAACTGCACCAATGATTTGTTCAGTCGCTGGGTTCACAACATCGATGCTGTTCCTCCCATGGGGCTTAGTCCATTGGCCATCTATATACAGACAATCACGCACGTCCATACTCTACCGGAAGCAGTATAGGAGAAAAGACAAGCGGAGGTCATAGGTCAATAATGATCGAGAGGGGAACTTCAAGGCGTATCGTGTCATCCGCCACACCTAATGAAGACTGGATTCTCCAAGCGCCTCCTTCATTATCCACGGTCGAATCAAGAAGTGCTACATCAATCCCCCTAATTTCTCCATGATGGTTCAGGTCAGATGCACTCGAATTCAATGCCGCCCAAATCGCTGATCTTTCATCAGAACCTGCCTGAATTAGTTCAGATGCACGCACCTCAATCAGATGTGGAAATTGTTTCTGTATTTCATCGGAACATCGTAGTGCTTCACGAGGTGAAGGGTCATAGGGCTCACCCATGCTAACATACTGAAGGCTAAGCAATACCATTGAAAGAAGTGACATGAGCAATACCATACCGGTTGCCAGCAACATCTGCGCATCTTCGTCCTCGTGTATAGTCCGTTTCAAGACACTCCCCCCCCAAGTGCCCAAACTTGAAGAGACAGAGTCCAGACATCTTCATCGACGACAACTAGCCGATGAGTACTGGAACTACGGCCAATTGGCTCAGCGTAATTTCCAACTACTTGTGGCCATTCAATGTCAAGCGACAACCAACAATTTCCGTCATACTGCACCGGAAGTGCTTCCATAACAGTTGCACAAGCAGCATTTCGGTCTCCCATGCCAAGTGAATGGTGAACGCTACTTTGATTCACACTCGGGCCGTCTGAGAGAACAAAACTGATGGTGTCTCTAGCAACGATCTCCAAACCCGCATCTGCCGCAGGAGACGCTGGGTCGGGGATTTGTATTTTCAAGATGAATGCTGCACTCATAAAAAAGAGCCAGAAAAGGGTAATCATCTCAAGAATGTGAACCTGCCCTTCCTCATCGGACCGGAGCGGTCCCATTTAACCACCTACAAATGCTGTTGTCTCATAACCGCCAAGATCAGGACTTAGTCCTCTAGGTATGGGTACACCCATCAAATCTGGAGAAAATGCCACGAGATTGAATGATAACAGAGCAACGAGAATCATCATTCCAGAGATTCTGAAGCCAGAAGAGATGCGCCCTGTAGCCATTATCCCCGCCATTGCACCATTTCCTACTGCTTGCATCGTAACACCATAAAAGAACACAGTAAGGAAAAACAATGGTTCAACTGATTTAATTGTCATCGCACCAATTGATTCGCTCTCGCCGCTAGAATTGCTGCTCGCAATAGCAGGAATGAAGACTTTAGCGAGAACAACAATTACCCCTAAGAACACAAAGTATGAAGTCCAAATAACTGCCTTATACGAGGCAATTGCGCGAATTCGCTCTTGCTCTAAGAATTTAATTTCACGGGTATCATTTGCTGCAGTAACCAAGATATCTGAGATTTTTCCTCCGGCACGATTAGCCTCACAAATCAATGAAATTGCACGACGAACGAGGGGGGTACCAACACGGTCGGCAAAAAGGAGAAGTACATTCTCAAATGCAACACCCCATGAAATTTGATCTGACATCTTCTTAACCTCATCATTCAATGCTCCATATTCAGCGGTGGTAAGTGTCTGAACTGCAACTGTCATTGATAAGCCACCCTTCCAATATTCTGCAAGATCTCTAAGGAAATCTGGAAATTTATTTTCCATCGCTTCGGTTTTCTTTTGAACGCGGTCCCAATAAAATGATGCAGGGAATAAAAGGGTGAACATCCCAAATGCAAACCAATTAAGGAAATTAAATGGGCGTAGGCTAATGATCCCTGTGTTTATTTCGGGACCCAAAAATTTTGATTTATTATTCATCATTTCAGGTACACCATCATACGTGTCTACCTCAATGGTAAACTCGGCCTCACGGGAAATCTCCGAGCCAGGCTCAGGTACAATTTCAATTCGATAACCCTCACCAGGAACATCGACCCCCAAACCAGTAATCTCTCCTGAAATTTGGCAAGGCTCTCCCGATTCAAATGTACCACTAGCAATTTCTACTGCAGGACGTCCAATATCATAATCTGCTGCACGAAATATGCGCATCGAGTAAGTGGGTAAATTGGATAATGTAATCTTACATGTTCCCCGTATCGCAATTGGGGGGTGTTGGAAAGAACCAGGACTTTCTTCCCATTCGGGAACACCTGGAACCGAGAATCCTCGCCCACGCCCCTTATCAACCGAGAGGATTGTATCGGTCCAAACTTCAGTGGACGCCATGTCCTGTGTAAGCGAACATGAATTATTCATTTCCCACGTGGGAAGTGTAGTGGTATCTCGCTGGCATGCTAGATTGATGAAAATGGGTTCACCATTTGGGTGAGGAAGGAAATTAGTCAGCCAAAATCCAAAAAAGCCGATTGCAACAAGCATGGATATGATCAATATTATGATAAAACGTGATTCAGTTTTGTCATCTTTGGGAAGATGAAGTTCCACCTTTAATGTGGGCTTTTTCTTCCTTGCCATGAACAATCAACCTCACATTTTTTGTTCTTCACTCATCATCCATACCAGCAGGCTATAGGCAACGTGAATCATTGGAATCACTCCCAAGACAACTGTGTAGATGAAGCCATCACTCATTGAGGATCCTGAACCTGAAACCCAATACATAATTACAAGCATTACAATCAAGAAAAGAGGCATGGCAACTGCAACGACGATATAGGATTCAGCCATCATAGAAAGCGTCTCAAGGAATTCTTGAAGTCTAGTTCTATTTTCACGCATATAGTGCTCTGCGCGATTAAGGAAATACAATTTTAGGTTTCCTCCTGAAGAAAGCGTTCCCGCCATTCCCTGAAAAAATTCAGTAGCCCACAAAGATGCTGAACGCTCTACGGCTGATCTAATTGCAGTTAGTAAATCATATCCAAGAACATTTAGATCTCGATATACCATGGCTGAATCATGAGCAATCTCACCATACAGGTCTTCTGCTTGAGCCAAGGATCTGAAAATTCGCATTGGAGTTGCATTCGCTGCAGACATGGCAGCAGTATATGATGCAGCATATGGGAGATATTTTTCTTGATTCGCAGCACGTCGTTTAACTTCCCCTTTAGCTCTTCCATTGTACATTTTCTGAAGACCAAATGGTATGAAGAAGCCAAGGACTACAAAGAGTATAATCGTTGGAGCAATGCCAAATACCCGTGTTTCATAATAAGGGCACCCATAGGCAACAGCATCGATTATAATTTCCTCGGGGTGAACTGTTTCCCATTTTCTGCATTCCTCCATTGATGATGGGGCTTGCATCTGTTCATAGGTTACAGGCATGACCACGGCCCGGATAAAAAATGCAGCTGCTATACAAGCACCATACGTCACAATTGTGGCAACGAGAACAGTTGACCGATACACTTCAGGAGCAATCTGCATACGTGCTTTTGCTAATGTATTTGCTAAATCAGGATCTGCGCGTGCGCGTTTCTTGACCGAACCTGCAGAAAATGCATTAACAACCCGGGTGCACCAACGTTCCCAAGTACTCAGAACCATTCAACAACCTCACTGGAGACCGTCAACTCGGGCAAGCACTGCTTGGGGGCGAACATAATATTCGGTTATGATTTGCGAAACTTGATCAGAGCGACGAATATCATTTAGGACCATCCAATCGAGAATACGCTTGCGTGTACGAAGTTCTTCCCTCATCTCATTTTGATCATAATTTATCAAAACCATGATCTTTTCTAAAATGTATGATTTTCCACTAAATACATAGTCATCAGTGGCTGGGTCCCATTTGAACACTTCATTCGTGATGACTTCCAAACTGTGGGGATCAATTCCAACAATTTCGACAACTTGCTTTGTTCGCCGAACACGTTTCCCATTGATTCTCGTCTGCATTTGAATTGATACTGCCTCAAGTGCAGGTAATAGAACACGTGGGATATTGATTGGTTTATTCTCCAAACGATGGACGAGTGAAGGGACTGAATCCGCGTGAACTGTAGAATAAGCACAATGTCCGGTCGCCATTGCTTGGAAGAGAACGTATGCCTCTACACCACGGATTTCACCTACGATAATATATTCTGGTCGTTCTCTCAATGCTGCTTTAAGCAATTCGAACTCACCGATTTCACCTTCATTTGTCTCGCCTCCAAAACCTTGCCGTGTCAGGCCAGGTATCCAATTTGGGTGGGGGATATTTACTTCACGCGTCGATTCAATACTGACAATTTTCATTTGCCATGGGATGAATAAACACATAGCATTCAGCGTTGTTGTTTTACCAGATGCAGTCCCCCCCACAAACAGCATTGAAATCCCTTGTTGAAAGGCTATCCAAAGATACGCCACCATCAAACTCGTCATTGTTCGGAAAGCGACGATATCACAAGGAGAGAATGGGTCCTCACGGAACCTTCGTATACAGAATGTAGATCCTTTTGTAGAAATCTCATGCCCAAGTTTCATCACAATTCGGCTTCCATCCATTAGAGTTGCATCAAGGAGGGGTTCCGCCACAGAAATATGTTTTCCACAACGTTGGGCGAGTTTGATAACATAGGATTCAAGTTCATCATCCTCGGCCCATCTACACGTCGTTTCAACAGATTCAAACTTGCGGTGATACGCAAAAATTGGGATGTTAGTCCCGTCAAGACTGATGTCCTCCACATTGGGATCATTCATCAGCACATCCATCCTTCCATATCCAATTAAATCGCGACGAAGGTAATAGAAAATCTTTGATTTTTCCCGCTTAGCGATCTTCATACCATATGCTTTGATGATGCGATCCATCGCAGTGCGGAGATACGCGGTGGAGTCAGCATCAATCTCCTCAATATTTGCCGACAAGGATTTGACAAAAATGTCCATTATTTCTTCTTTCCAATCCTGTTCTTTACGAGTTAGAGGCGGCTCAATAATTTGGTAAATTATGTTCAAAGAGCGCATATCCCGGACAATTCTCGCATATGCGTGGGGTGGGGCCACAGGATATTTGTCAAGTTCTTCATATTGTGCCTGCTGCTGTGCGCGGGCCCGCTTACGCCCACCTCGTCCACCTCTGCGTTGTGCCATGAACTTCCGCCCCTAAGGCCGAGAGGAGTCGCTGCATCTATGAGGTTTCTGCGTTAAGAGATACTTACGAACCCCTTCCTAAACATCTGTCGCATCACCAAACCATTAATTTATCAAATGCGGCATCGACCGAAATTTGGAAGTCGGTCAAATCACCATTATTTTCTAAAAGAATATGTGCTTCATCGATTAGTTTGGGGAGCTCAAAAATTGTTTCACGGGCATCTCGTGCTGCAAAGTCCTCCCGTGTTCCATCCTCACCTCTCTTTCGTGTTGAAATGCGTTTCCAGCGAATTTCTTCATCAGATCGTATTCCAATAACAATAAATTGAGAGCCAAGTGTTTGCCTGAAGATTTGCAGTTCAGCAGGTGACCTCATCCCTTCTATGAATACAGTCGAATGATGTTTCATGGCATTTCC
Organism: uncultured Candidatus Poseidoniales archaeon; assembly: GCA_964389655.1. Classification (GTDB taxonomy): domain Archaea; phylum Thermoplasmatota; class Poseidoniia; order Poseidoniales; family CAYMED01; genus CAYMED01. Next base: position 67,601 of record CAYMED010000001.1, on the reverse strand, counting down.
TAAATCATCTAGCAAGCGGGATGCAAGTATCCCTTCTCCGAAGGTTGCCCGCAAATTCAAGGCCACTTCACCAACATTAGTTGGGGTCTCATCTAAGTCACGTAATTTTAATTCATGCCGAACTAAATCGCCCATCGATAAAACGGGAATCGATCTTTTTCTAGCATTTTCAGAAACAAGTGACTTTCCACTCCCTGGCATCCCACAAACCGCTATTGCTAGATGATTGGTAGATGAAATAGCCATTGAAATGCCTCACGACGAAGAAAAGGGCTTTCCAGACCATCTTCTTGAGATCATAGCAAGTAAGCCAACACCAACGAAGACAAGAGATGCTGAGATCATGAGAATTCCGCTAAACCCTTTTTGTGCACGGGAATCATCCCATTTTGTTGCTGCTGCATCAAGACCACCCTCGCGTACTTGTTGGACGAGGTTTTCCAATATTGCAGTATCGCCTTGAGTGAATGAAAGAAGAAACAGCATCATTAGCGGAATGGTCGTGAACAAATAGAACCAACTCATGATTGATACGTCAAAAATAGCTTTATTAGGGGAAAGGCCCATCAGAAATGCTGTTAGAGATACGATATAAATGCTATTTGCAAGCATGACAATCAGAGCGGGAAAAAATGCCGCCCATTGATCAAGCCTCCAAGCCATCAAAATGAGAAAGAGAATTGAAATCCATGTAGTTGAAAGAAGGTATACTGCTACTTTTGCACGTATCAGATCGGGGACAGTAATGGGATAGGTATCGTAAGCATCTGGGCGGTCAATTCCATTCAGCCAACTGTAAAAATTGAAACCAAAAAATCCGAGGAAAGGCGCATATGATAATAGATTGAACGGGATAGGGGTTTTGGCAACATCCACTAGTGAGGCAATGAGGAGAAGTACAAAAAGTGGAATCGCATATGATGCCGTCATTTTGGCAATTGTCCCACTACGTGCTAAATCTGCAAATTCTTTTGCCACAAGTATGCGGAGCCTACCATTTCCAAGTATGGAAAGGTAGCGATATGATTTTGAGAACCATGGGCGGGTATAAGATGCTGAATGGAGTTGTTCAACGCGCACCATATATGAGCCAAATAAAGCAAGAATGATTGTTTCTAAAGCCCAAATAAAAATCCACAAGGGATTGTGATTGATCTGAAATGCTAGTCCTGGAATTAGCACATGCAAGGGGATCCATTCAAGAATGACTGGAATGGAAAGCCAGCAAGTCAGAAAAAGGACTGCCCAGCGACCGCGCCGTCCAAAGGAGAGCAGTGAGGTTGCTGCAAACGAAAGAGCAATGCCATACGAAAGGGTCATTGAGAGGCCAATTAGAACCCACAGAACACTGATTACCCTGAGAGGGCTACCTAGTGACCACAATTGGCTAACTAGTATTCCAAGTGACATGCCAATAGCAATTGGGCCCAAGATCATCAATAGATAGAAGACCACTTCCTTGACATAATATGTAAAATAGACCACGCGTGGATCTACAGGTTCTGACATCCAAATTGTGATCAAGTGGGCGCGGTTTCCCCCCCGACGTGCTGCCGCATCTTTAGCCATGAAAGCAAAAGTGCCCATGCCAAGGCTGAATAGAACAACTGGAATGTGCATAGAGTACTTTAGTTGATTCCAAGTAAATGTTTGAACCCGTTCTGGATCGGTCCCAGGGATCCCCCCTTCGACTAGGAACCGCATGCCAATGACAAAAACAATCGTAAACGATGAAACAAGCACTGGAAAAAGAAGAAGGTGTCGCCGTTTTGCTTGTTCAAGGCTTTGCCGCCATTCTTCAAAAAACATCAGTCTGAACAAATGTAATGCAATTGAGCGCGTGTGTAAAGGTGTATGAATTGGGCCCGGGGTCAATTTCATTCTGATTCATCACCACCTACAAGTCGAATGAAGACATCTTCAAGAGATTCTTCGGGTGAATGTCGCATTTCATCAATCGTCCCATGCGCAAGTACATTTCCAGAATCGATAACTGCAAAGCGCGTGCATAATCTTTCTGCGATTTCAAGGATATGACTGCAAAGGAAAATCGTACCCCCTTGATCTACAAAATCCGTTAGTAACTCGCGGGACCTTCGTTGATAAACAGGATCTAAATTTACGAAAGGTTCATCGAGAAAAAGTACGCGCGGCTGGTGAATCATAGCAGATGCAAGCATTATTTTTTGCCGTTGCCCCTTTGAGAGGTCTTTGCATAATGTATGTCTTCGGTCATCAATACCGTACCACTTTAACCAATGATTTACTTTTGTCTCTATGTCATCAAGATCCCTCAGGCGCGCAACAAAAGTGAGCACTTCTTCTGCTGTGAGAAAAGATGGCGGTGATTCAGATTCTGGTACTACTCCAATATTTGCTTTAAGTCGATGTGGGTCTTTTGTAGGATCAATTCCAAGAACGCTCACCGTACCCTTTGATGGACGAAGTTGTCCAGTCAATAAACGAATGAATGTTGATTTCCCCGCACCATTGGGCCCGAAAACACCGAAAAACTCTCCTGAATGCACTTTGACATCTATCGGTTGCAATGCAATAAATTCACCAAATCGCTTGGCGATTGAATTTGCTTCGACAATGGTTTCACGCATCACAAAGTCCTAACTTGTGTGATGGTGGATTCACTAATAGTAATGACCAAAACATGGTTATCGATCAAAACTCGGCTCACAATTCATTATACAAAATATTGCATCCCTTCTTTTTGCCGAAAATGGTGAATGAATGCTGTCATTCGCAATCAAAGTCCGAAAGATAATTGTCATGAAGCGAGCCATCATCCCATCATCATGGATAGTACATTCCAGTCGAAGGCAATACAGGTCGATGAGATTTTGATCAACCAAGAGAAACCTGACGGAGGAGTCATTGTCAAAGCAATGATTTGTAGGCCGGATAAACTGAATGCTCTGAATCATGAAGTGGTTTCGGCGCTCAAGAATATGTGTAAATGGGCTGAAGAAGAGGATTCGGTAAGAATTGTTATTATTTCGGGCGCACCACCTAATCCACCTTCAGAAGGAAAGCGTGCCAAACCCCATGCCTTTGTTGCAGGGGCTGATATTTCAGAGTTTGTTGACAAAAATTCTGAGGCGGTCCGGCAAATGTTTCTCAATAATGCCATTGAAGCGATATGGAATTTATCCAAGCCAACTATCGCCATGATTGATGGGTATGCGCTCGGTGGGGGTTGTGAACTCGCTTGTTCTTGTGACTTGCGAATTGGCAGCAAGCGTGCACTTTTTGGGACTCCTGAAATTAATTTAGGATTGATTCCTGGATATGGGGGGACACAGCGCTTGCCACGCCTAGTAGGCTATGGTCATGCTATGGAAATGATACTTGGAGGAGAAATGATAGATGCCGAACGTGCGTTATCAATTGGGTTATTGAATCACCTCTTTGAAGCGGATCACTTGGAACAAAAAACGATCGAGATTGCAAAAAATATTGGTAGCAAATCGCCACATACACTTAAAGTCGCAAAAAATACTGTACGCGCTGCTCTTGAAATGCCGATTAGTAAAGGAATTGAAATTGAAGCAGCAGCATTCTCGAACTTATTCGATACAAACGACCAAAAGATCGGAGTTACTGCCTTTCTTGAGCGAACTAAACCTGAATGGACTGGTTCATGAATCATTTTCGCCATTAAATTCATCCTTTAGATCCGACAGACGTGAATCTTCTTGATCAGTCTCTTCGTCATCAGTAGTTTCAATTTGAATTCTTGGTCGCTCAAAAATCATCGATGAGAGGGGGCGGCGCAGACGCAATATGTGCTCATCATTAATACGAACTAAAACGCCAGCATATGCTGCACCTGGAGGGGGATGTTCTGGTTCATCAAAGACAACAATGTGGCCGTCATCTTCTTCAATGACTTTCACCAAATCCTCTCGCGAGTCCACCATCAAGCGCCTCTTTGCTTCTCCAGCTCGGACTTTTGAGAGGCGTACTCGGCGGTTTCCTGCAAGGCGGGCCCGGACATTAGAGTCAATTCGACGGCGCTCTTCAATTGCTTCAAGAATATGACTTTCTTCTTCGGATTCTAATGCATCGATCTCATCAAGCAATTCTTCATCAATTATTTTTGGCTCAGCATTCGATTCCACCTCATCCAAAGAGGGTTCTTCAACACCGCCACCCGAAATCATGGCTTCCTTGTCTGCAAGGCGGCTGGCCCCATCGCCATCGTCATCTAGAACGACCGGCGCCGGAATGTCAAGAGGGCTTTCTTCTACGATAGAACGCGCCGTTTTCCGATGGGGGCGCCTTTTCTTTGGTGAGCTTTTCAGCAACACCAAACCTGCAAAGCAAATAATAGAAAATGCGACAAGTCCGTACGCAGCATCATCAGACAATCGATCTACCAGCAAAAAGTAGGCAACTGCGCTGCCAATTAGGCCGAATCCGCATATTAACCGCAGACCGCCTCCCATGACCCTCGTTATCCGCCAACCGAATCATGCTATGAAGTTAGGGTCAATATCTCGAACCAAATCAGTCCATGATGCTTGCAAAGCAGATAGGGCTAAAGTGCGATGACTATATTCATTCTTTGAGGATGGATCTTCACCAAAAGTGAGTCCTGTAGAAGAAAGAGAGGGGACAAATATTGGGTCAAAACCAAAACCAAATTGACCCATTTTATAAGAAGATATTTTCCCATTACATACTCCATTGAAAAAATACTGAGTTCCATTTATTGCAATTCCAATAACAGCCTCAAACCTCGCACTACGGTCTCTCTCATTTTTGAGCAAGGAGAGGATCCCTTCACAACCCAGTTTTGAATAGAAATATGCACTATATGGACCTGGAAAATCCGATAATGATGAGATAAATAATCCAGCATCTTCTACAAGGAGAATATCAGAAGGGTTGATTTTCTTGCTAAGAGCATCAGTTGCTTGTTGAAGTTTGGATGCACAAATTGGCTGAAGTGTATCTAATTGGGGCTCGTAAAATGCAAAATTTGGGATGATTTGGCCTATAGGAACTACTGTGAGATGAAAATCTGAGAAAAAATCAGAAAATTCTCTAATTTTGCCTAGGTTATTCGTGCCGGCTATCACCCGTGTGATTTCCACGTGGTGATACACGGGGCATCGGTCTTCAGTTTCTCGGCAAAAGAGCCAAGCGAAGGAGATGAATGGTTCAACCATGAACTTCATTTCTGCCATCATGGTCGCATTAGGTGGGGCTGGTGGTGCACTAGCTCGTTGGGCATTGAGCGAGACACTAGATGAAAATCGGTGGCCTGTTGGAACATTCATCGCCAATGCTACAGGAGCTTTTTCTCTTGGAATAGTGCTGGCCTTGAATAACCGAAATAGTGAGGCCACAAGCGCCACAGTATTGCTCCTAGGGGTGGGTTTTCTAGGTGCTTTCACTACAATGAGCGCATATGCATGGCAAGTTTCTGAAATGAGCCAAAAGGGGATTACATTCGAAACTGTGGCATATGCCATAACTCCGATACTTTTCATTGCATTTGCTTGGATTGGAGGCATGATCGGGACCAAATTGACCATTGGGACTTGACTCATTACCCATGATAGCGAACTCTTTCTTGAATCACGTTTAATCGCTTAATTACTTCAAGTGACGAGGGGTTATTTCTAGTGGCCACCCCTGTTTCACCCAAATATCCCTCAATTACTGAATCCATCGCGTATTTGATCTCCGGGTGGCGAGCACTGAGACTCTCATACAAGCCATGAAGGTCAGTACCAAATGATTCTACATCAGAAGTTACTTTTCCAAGTCCAAAATCGATTATGATCATGCTGTTACCATCTGATACCCAAATATTGTGTGTCGTTAGATCTCCGTGCGCAATTCCAGCGTTATGGATGTTCCTGATTGACATTCCGAGATCTACGAAATGTTGATGGTTTGATTGACCATTATCAATCAATTCAACGAATGGCACCCCTTTGAGACGGCTTAACAATAGGGTGCGTGAATGCAAATCAATCGCAAGTACTTTTGGAGCTGGAATTTCATTTTCATCAAGCCTAGTTAAAATGCGGGCTTCAGCAATAATACGGCGGCGCGTAAGAGATTCTTCCAAACTAGGGTGTCGCCATCCCCGTTTTCTACGTTTTTTAAGCACTGCAGGAAGCCCCATCCAAGTACCAGTGCTCACTACTGCCTCGGCACCTTCGTGCACCCGGCTATGCTCCACCCACACAGTCTAGCCCCGTCTCTGAGAGGGGCATGGTTTGAAATGAATGCGCACTGCGGTTCGGTTTGATAAGACATGGTGTTCACATTACCCATGGCCCCATCAACGCGTCTAGACCACTATTGGACACTAAGCGAAGAAGACGTTTGCCAACGAATCATTTCTGCCAAGAAGACCCTTGGCGACCGCTTAATGATTCTCGGCCACCACTATCAGAGCGACGAAATCATCTTGCATGCTGACGAAACCGGGGATTCCTTCATGCTAGCACAAATGGCTCAAGATTCTCAAGCAGAATTGATTGTTTTTTGTGGAGTTCATTTCATGGCAGAGAGTGCAGACATACTAACCCGTGATGATCAGGTTGTGATCCTACCAAATATTCGAGCAGGATGCTCAATGGCAGATATGGCCGTATTAGAAGACGTGGAACTCGCGTGGGAGTACATTCTAGATTCAACGGGGCTGAGAGACCCTATTCACCGAAATAACCCTGATGAGCATGCCCCACCGGGGGAATCTTTTCTGATTCCAGTAACCTACATGAATTCATCAGCAGATTTGAAATCATTTGTTGGACTTCACGGAGGAATTGTTTGTACATCATCTAATGCCAGTGGTGTTCTTCAATGGGCCTTTGATCGAGCAGGTAGCGAAGGAAAGGTATTGTTTTTCCCCGATCAGCATCTTGGCAGAAACACGGGATTAGAAATGGGTCTTGATGAGGAAGAAATGGTTGTTTGGACGCCGAATGACTGGCAAAAAGAGGACAAAAGAAGCGGTATAATCCATCCCAAACTTATCCTTTGGCATGGATATTGTTCTGTTCACAAGCGCTTCACCGTTGAACAAATTGAAAATTTTCGAAAATTACACCCTGATGGCATAGTTGTCGTACATCCGGAATGCACCAAAGAAGTTGTCAGAGCGGCTGATGCCTATGGGTCAACTGAATACATCCGCCGTTTTGTAGCATCTCAGCCTTCAGGATCAAATATTGCCATTGGAACCGAAATAAATCTGGTCCGGAGATTAAATTTAGCATATCCTGACACTAAAATCACCTGCTTAGATGAAAAAATATGCCCCTGTTCAACGATGTACATGATTCAGCCTCCTTATTTGCTCGATGTACTTGAGCAATGCTGCGAAGGAAAAATACCTAACCAAATAATCGTTGAAAAAGAAACTGCAGATGAGGCTATTTTGGCATTAAGGCGCATGTTGTCAATCCATGTGTGATGTGAAAAAATGCGGAAATATAGTTGTTCTCTTGTGGTATTATTAGTCGCTTTACAGGGTTGTCTAAGTGGTCAAAAAGATTCTGCAACAAATAGTGAGTCTGAAGATGAGCAAAAAAGTGGTTTTCGTGTTGAACTTATTTTTGAATGGGACTCTGAAGATGGGCGCACATCAAGAGCCGTTCGAGTTGATCTTTGCCCCGGACAACCCAATCATTCACTGAATTTTCTAGAAACTGTAAAATCGGGATATTATAACCAAACCCCAATTCATCAAATTATTCTAAATCGAGCAATAATGGGAGGAGATTTTACCCATGGTGATGGTTCTGGCGGGCATGCAATCACATATCATGGCCTTGGCGACCAAGAAAATTCAGAAACTTGGCTGATCCCTCCTGAAAATAACACTGGATTTGGACATGACACTGGAGTAATTACTACAATCCGAGGCAGTGATGAGCCAGCAGGTTCACAATGGATGATTCTATCTACCAATTGGGATGGAGCAGAACTGAATGATTCAAACTCGCCATTCGGACGGGTCTCAGATCCTGCAAGCCAGACCACTGTAGATATAATCAGCGAAATGAACCCTGGTGTCAATAATCGCCCACGCCCAGAAGTAAACCTTACTTCCGCTGTTGCTACTGAGATTGATATTGATACTGCTTGGAAAGCGTGTATTTCGTAACTCCATTGCTACAATATTTGAGGAGACTCGCGTGTTTCTGATGCATCAGTATTTAGGTGCTCAAGAATTAAAGATACTGCACCCTGAAATGCAAGAGCTGTTCTCCCATCCGGGTCTGATATGATGCGATGCACACCATCATCTCCACTCCGAACCACACCAGGGTCAAATGGAAGTGCGCCAAGAAATGGGACACCTAAATCATCAGCAGCTAATTTTCCGCCTCCTTGCTTGAATAGATCTATTTCGATTGACCAACTACCATCATCTTTTATCTGCGTAGTCAGTGGTATCTCGCGAGGGCCCATGATACTTACTTCTGCACTAGAAAGAGAGGCCCCATCAGATGTTTTTACCACTCCTTCAATAGTATAACCACTCATGTTTTCTAGAATCCCTAGCACTGGTATTTTGAGAGTTTCAGCGAATTTCACTGCGCGGCGGCTATCCAAGATCGCAACTTCTTGGGGAGTTGTTACCACAACCATCCCATCCACGTGCGGGAGAGTTTGTGCCACTGTCAAAGGCTCATCACTAGTACCAGGGGGGAAATCAATTACCAATGCATCTAAATCCCCCCAAGCAACATCCCCAATGAACTGCTGAATGGCTCCAAGTTTGATTGGGCCACGCCAAACTACAGGTTTATCTTCTTCCTCAAGGAGAAGGCCCATTGATATCATCCGGACGCCGCGAGTTGCTGAAACAGGTACAATCAAGCCATCTTCAACTGAAAGGTCGGCTGAAGTTATGCCAAGCATCTTAGGAACATTAGGTCCTGTGATATCAATATCTAGTAAGCCAACTTTCATCCCTCGTTCAGCCATAGACAGGGCAAGGCCAACTGCAACAGTAGATTTTCCAACACCCCCTTTCCCAGATAAAACCATGATTGTACGCTTTATTCGGTCACCTAGTGATTGAACTCTCATCTTACGGCGCATGGATTGGTAAGCTTGTTCCATTTCAGCCCGCACCTCTGGGCCTGCAACTGTATCGCTAGGATCATGCTGAGAGACAACATCAGAACTCATTCAGCCTGCCGAATGGGCACTAACTCTTCAAACCCTGTTTTGAAAATCGGAATATCTAATCCAAGAAAAAAGTAACATTATTATTTTGAAATAATCTCATTCTTCCCCATCACTTATTCCTACATCCATGATGATACGAAGAACACTGACCGATGACGTGCCGCCATCGTCACGGCTCAATTGTTCAGTATCCGTATTGACTGAAACAATATGGATTCCTTCGGGAAGTCCCGACGCAATGGTCCCATGTCTGCGCCGGCATATTTCTGCAACGTCAACGACTGTTCGGATTGATTTTCCACGCCCGCTTAAGCAAATATGAGTTGATTCATTCTCGATGACGGTGCGTACTGCTGCCACATAGACATGCAACGGTTTACTACCAATGATAATCTGCCGGGGCCCATCAACCATATCTTGGCTCAATCACCGCTGCTTTTTCAACACGTTGCCTATTGGCGAAAGGCATTAGACTCGATCACTAAGCCCAAATTCTCAGCGAGCGTAGTGTAGCGGTTATCACCCGGCGTTGCCAACGCCGGAACCCGGGTTCAAATCCCGGCGCTCGCATCTCCAAGGCCATTCTATGATCAACATTTGGATCAGTAGAATCCGCGCAATGCTTGAGGGGGTAAGCCATGTGCGCTCTAATATATGATTCACATCAGGATCTTCCGGGAAGAGGCGGACCGCATCCGTAAGGATCATGATCGAAGAGGATTGCCGCACTCTGCCATTGAAGAAGTAATCCAACTTGATATAGAATGGAGAGATACTCGCTCTAAAGCAGACGAAATGAGAAAAATGAGAAATCGTGCTGCTAGGCGAATCGGTGAGGCAAAAAAAGTAGGAGATAAAGAAGAGGAGGAAAAAATTCTAACAGAAGTCGCTGATCTCGGCGCTAAAATTGGGGAAATTGGGAAAAAAGCAGACCACCTTGAAGGTGAAAGAGATGCCATTCGAATGCGCATACCAAATATTCTTCACGATGATGTTCCAATTGGGGAAAATGATGAAGAAAATCATGAGAAATCACTCCACGGGAGAAAGCCTGAATTTGATTTTAAACCACGCTCACACAATGAATTGATTGAGTTAAATGGATGGGTGGACCAGCCCAGAGCAGTAAAAATAGGGGGATCTAGATTTTACTTCCTAAAAGGAGACTTGGCTCGGCTTGAAATTGCTTTACAGACATTTGCTGTCGATTGGCTTCGAAATAAGAAATACACATTTGTACAGCCGCCGATTATGATGAATAAGAGAGCATACGAAGGCGTGACTGACTTATCTGATTTTGAGAATGTGATGTATGGCATCCAGCCTGACGGGTATCACCTAATAGCAACGTCAGAGCATCCACTAACTGCAATGTTCATGGAAGAGGTTATTGAACCGAGTTTGCTCCCAATTCGGATGGTTGGTCTATCCCCTTGCTTCAGAAGAGAGGTTGGTGCACATGGACTTTCAGATAGAGGAATTTGGCGAGTTCACCAATTTACGAAAGTTGAACAAGTCATCATATCCCATCCTGATGAGTCATGGAAATGTCACGAAGAACTACTCAAAAATACACAAAAAATCTGGGATTCACTGGGAATTCATTATCGAGTTGTTGATATCTGCACAGGAGATATGGGGACTATCGCTGCAAGAAAGTATGATCTTGAAGCGTGGCTTCCAGGAGCCGGTTCATTCAAGGAAGTCGTGTCATGCTCAAATTGTACTGATTATCAGGCGAATCGATTGAAAATGAGATTTCGCACATCAGATGGAAATAAATCAGTTCACACGCTAAATTCAACTGCAATTGCCACAAGTAGGGCTTTAGTTGCAATAATGGAGCAATATCAATTGCAGGATGGAAAAGTTCGCATCCCTGATGTTTTGATACCACTAATGAATGGGAGATCTATTCTAGAGCCATCTGGTTGGTAGTCATTGATCCAAACCAATTGGAGCAATTCTGACCAAGAAATCACCGACTTCAATTTGATCACCAATTCCAAATTCTATTGTTTCAATCACGCCATCAATTGAGGCCTTAATTCTGTGTTCCATCTTCATTGCTTCGATGACCAGCAACGTCTGCCCTGATTCAACAATCTCTCCAAGGTCAACTAGAACCTCGAGCACTTTACCAGGCATGGGTGCTGTGATCAATGGTGATTTCAGGTCAGAATTCGCTTTTTTTTCATCTCTTTCCACCAATACGTGAATCCTTCCATTCACATGTACCCAATATTTTCCATCATGTTGAACAACATGAGCAAGATTTGATTGAGACCCATCGGAAATGAGATATTTATTATTGCCGCTATACTCTGAGATAGAGTAAATCCTGTCATCAGAATCTTCAGAAGAAATGCATACTTCCGATGTAGAAACCTTTGAGCATCTCCATGGTCTTGAATCACCTTCTACCACCCACTCACTCATTATTGAACCTCCTTATGGATATGTACGAGAAAGTGTCAGGAAAGGACTCTGAGGCGGGCCCTTGATACCCCTAGAAGTTGGCAAAGCACCTGATTTAGAAAAAAAGGCAATTGCTGCAATTGCAATTGAGGGGTCTAAAGTCGGCATAATTTCCGATTGACCTAGTCGGTCAATCCAATTCGTATCGATTCGACCTGCAATTTGATCAGGGTGCTCTAACACGTCAATCAGAAAACCGATATTTGTTGATACGCCTAAGAGAATTGTCTCTTTAAGTGCATAAATTAATCGACGCCGAGCAATTTCTCGGCTAGTCCCATGAGCAATTATTTTAGCAAGCATTGGGTCAAAGGTTACACCGATCTTGTCACCTTCCAAGACACCTGCATCAATTCTAATTCCCGGACCAATTGGCCATCGAAGATATTCTATTTTTCCAGTCGAAGGAAGAAAACCATTATGCGGGCTTTCAGCATAAACCCGGGCTTCCATGGCATGACCTTTTGCAGAAATGCCCGCCAATGCAGGGGGGAGTCGAGAACCACTTGCAATTTGGAATTGAAGGTCGACTAGATCCACACCAGATATTGCTTCTGTAACTGGGTGTTCAACTTGTAGCCGAGTATTCATTTCTAGAAAGTAATGATCCCCATTCTGATCCACTAGAAATTCTACTGTTCCAACTCCAACGTAATTGACTGATCGCGCAACTGCAATTGCCGATTCACAAATTGCATTCCTCGTCTCAACATTAATGAATGGCGAAGGGGCCTCTTCAATCACTTTTTGATGGCGGCGTTGAACTGAGCATTCGCGTTCCAATAAATGAGCTACTTCGCCGTGTAGATCTGCTACAATTTGTATTTCTACGTGGTGGCTATGTTCAAGCAATTTTTCGGCATAAATTCTTCCATCTCCAAAAGAGGACTGGGCTTCCCTACGTGCTGAAGAAAAGGATTCACCAATGTCATCTAACTGAGTAACACGACGCATTCCTTTCCCACCGCCGCCAGCAGCTGCTTTGAGCATGAGAGGAGTCCCCAATGATGAAATGAGGTCTATGGCTGCATGTTCATCCAAGGCACTCGGGATTTCGATTCCGGGTATCAAAGGAATACCTGCGTTCAGTACACAGCGACGGGCCGCTAATTTATCGCCCATCAAATCTATCGCACTAGGAGGTGGGCCAATCCAAACAAGGCCTTCTTCGATAACTGCCCGCGCAAAATCGCCATTTTCTGAAAGAAAGCCATATCCTGGGTGAATTGCATCCGCTTTGGTTCTCTTGGCTGCATTAATGATACTAGAAATATTGAGGTATGTGCTGTGTAAATCATCGCCTGAAATCTCAACTGTGATATCTGCATGAGAAAGATGCATTGCTTGAGAATCTATTGCAGAATAAATCGCTACAGATCGAAAGCCTGCAACACGTATTGCATCAAGTATTCGGACTGCAATTTCACCACGATTGGCCACCAATATGGTATCAAAAAAATGTTCTTGAGAGACTGAGAAGGACATGCTTCCATCACCTATTTTGCATTATGATCCCAATTAGGGGTGCGTTTCTCAAGGAAAGCAGAAAGTCCTTCCTGCCCTTCTGCAGATCCACGCATTTCAGATGTCAAGTCAAGAGTCCAAGTTCTCATTTCATCGACAGTTCCAGTCCAGTTTTCTAATGATTCTACGAGTGTTTTGGCACGGGCAACTGCAACTGGCCCAGTGGTCCGCAATTCATCAACGATAGATTCAGTTTCAAGCCAAAAGTCATCCATAGTTGCTATTTGATCAATTAATCCAATTCGCAAGGCCTCATCTGATTTTATCCGACTCGCAAGCATCGTCAAGCGCCTTGTTTGGGCAGGGCCCAAGCGGCGCAGGACATAAGGGCCAATGACTGCTGGGAGAATGCCTAATTTCCCTTCTGAAAGTGCAATTTTTGAATTTGGAGTTGCAATGACATGGTCAAGTGAGGCAACGAGACCCGCACCCCCACCTAGTGCAACGCCCTGCACCCAGCCAATAGTAAAACAAGGATGGGACCATAATGTATGAAACAATTTGTCAAGACGGGCAGCATCTGTTCGGTTTTCTTCTAAACTTTTAGCGCCTGAAGCACGCATCCATTCAATATCCGCTCCCGCACAGAAATGTCGGCCCTCTGCCCGCAGGATAATGGCGCGAAATCCACGATTTCCCAATTGGGATGTTGCTGCCGAATGATTTGAAATCCAATTGAGAATTTTAACAACCTCCACTATTAATTGAGGATTTAATGCGTTCAAAGCTTCAACACGCTGGAGTGATAAAATAGCCACATCACCCTTCACCTCAACGCCGACATATTCCATCATGGGAATTGATTCTTCAATTGGAAAGTTCAATAAATCACATCCTAAATACGCCATACTGTCCACTTAGAGGAGGCGCGTGTAAACTGGCCGAGAGACACAATCCTAAGACATCTCGCGTCGTGCGCGGATCAATAACGCCGTCATCCCATAAGCGCGCTGTTGAATATGCAGGAGAACCCTCTGACTCATACTTCTCTAGGATCGGTGCTCGAAATTCATCCAATTCAGCAGCAGTCATGACACCCTCGCCAGAATTCCGCAACTGGTCCTGTTTCACCGTGGCCAAGACATCAGCGGCTTGTGGGCCACCCATTACTGAAATGCGAGAGTTCGGCCACATAAACAAGAAGCGGGGATCATATGCCCGCCCACACATCCCATAATTCCCCGCCCCGTGCGAACCACCAATAATGACGGTGAATTTTGGCACGGGAACGCACGAGACCGCAGTTACGAGTTTTGCACCATCTTTTGCAATACCGCCAGCCTCATATTCTCGCCCCACCATAAATCCAGTAATATTTTGCAAGAACACCAAGGGGATGTCACGTTGCCCACATAATTCAACGAAATGTGAGCCCTTCAGAGCTGATTCAGAGAATAGGATGCCATTGTTCGCCACAATCCCAACAGACATACCATGGATGCGGGCAAATCCACAAACCAGCGTTACCCCATACCTCTCTTTGAATTCGTGAAACCTAGACCCATCAACAATACGTGCAATAACCTCACGGACATCATATGGAGTCCGACTATCTTCCGGGAGAATTCCCAAAATTTCATCAGCATCATAGATTGGATCTTCTGTAGGAACAAAAGCCCCTTGATCTAATTGTTTTCTATTCAAATTCTCGACAATGTCACGGACTATGCCAAGCGCCTCGGGTTCACTGTTGGCAAAATGGTCTGCAACGCCCGATTGCCTCGTATGCAAATCCGCACCACCCAAGTCCTCAGCAGACACTTCTTCCCCCGTAGCTGCCTTCACCAAAGGGGGACCAGCAAGAAAAATCGTCCCATTCCCTTTGACGATGATGCTCTCATCAGACATTGCAGGAACATAGGCACCCCCCGCCGTGCATGAGCCAAGAACTGCTGAAATTTGCGCTATTCCTTTTGAGGACATAATAGCTTGATTATGGAAAATTCGCCCAAAATGCTCACGATCTGGAAATACTTCACCTTGTAGGGGGAGGAATGCGCCGCCTGAATCCACAAGATATATGCAAGGCAAGTGATTTTCCTCGGCTATTTGCTGGGCCCGAAGGTGTTTTTTCACGGTCATGGGATAATACGAACCCCCTTTGACTGTCGCATCATTTGCGACGAAGACGCATGGTTGGCCATGAACACTGCCAATTCCCGTTATTATGCCTGCAGAATGTGCCGAGCCACCATACATCCCATTTGCCGCCATAGGGGATAATTCTAGGAAGGAAGTCCCCTCATCTCGTATCGCATCAATTCGTTCGCGAGGTAAAGTCTTACCACGGGCAAGGTGGCGTTGGATCGCGCGTTCGCCACCACCACCCCTGGCCGTTTCCAAGGAAGACTCCAATTGAGAGAGAAGGCGCGAATGATGTTCCCCCCTGCGCAAAAAAGCATCATCTTTTACCAAGGAAGAGTTAAGACGTTTCATTTAATCACACTACAATATTTCACTATACACCAAGAGCAATCCGCCCCAAGTCACGTATCCCGGGGGCCAAGCCAACCGCCATTAGAGCGAGGCTGATCAATAGCCGCAAATGCCTTTGCCTATGTTCGACTAAATTGGCGGCCAATACCCACCCTACAAGTGCCGCCATCCCTATTTTTACAACAAAGAAAAGCCAACCCCCATCCCACAAGTAATTTTGACCAAAAAGCATGATTTGACTGCCGACAACATGTTTCTCCGAATAGCCCAAAAAATCAATCCCAATCCAAGTCGCCGAACCATCAAGAAGTTGACCTAAAACGGGCAAGACCACCATGGGGCTCCCCAATGCTGCCCTCGATGAATGGGATTCGATTACCGGTTTTGAAGAACTTTCACCATCCATCCATTTCGCCATTGTTATACCACGAGGGAGTACCCCCGGAATCAAGCCATGGAAAGCGAGTTCTTCACGATCTTTGCGGGTCTTCACTACCATTATAGAACAAATCCCAATTGAAAAAATTACAGGAAGGGCGATTATGAAGACAGATCCGCCGCTGGAAACTGACCAAGGAGAGAACACATATTGTAAGAGTATACCCATAATCGAGGCAGACGCCCCAACCCCTGTAGACAGCAACAGTGTTTCAGATACGCGGCTGCGGTGATGGAATCGAGGAGACACATACCAAGGAGAAATTACCCCCACAAATAATCCAATAAAACCCAGCAACTCCAGATGAATCCCGCGACCAATTAATAGGTTCGGCCGAATCACTAGGAAAAAATGAATGCAAACAAGTATTGTCGCAACTAGGGATGCCCTCTGAGATTCGTGTTTTTCAACTAAATGCGCCCTCATAGGTGGTGATTTAACAATCATCGAACCAAGAAATAAGCAAGAAGACACCCACGCTGCAGTGTGAAAATGAATCGCTGGCGAGATAAACAAGGCGGCATTTGAACCAATTTGGAAGCCCGTATCTTCCAGCACACGAGCAAGTGCGGCCCAAACAACCCATGGAGTCATAGCCAACAAAAGGCGATCGTCCGCCCCAATTCCCGCAATTCGCAGTAAACCAGCAATAACCACAACTGAACTGATCAACACGCCAGCATAAACTGCCGTATTAGCCCAGTTATAATCCCCGTCCTTCGCGCCTAGATCATCTGTGAAAGGAGACACAAAAGCTGTCTCAACAAATTCAATTCGGGATGCCGCGGGCGTAACTAATTGTTGCACAACCAAAATACCCAATAAAAGTAAAACGAAAATCAAGGCCCATTCGATCGCCGTAAGTGGCTCGCTCTCCGAATTCATCGCAGCCGACGATTCACTGGGGCCCACAGATCACTCCTCTTCATCCTGAGCCGAGGCAGTGGGTGTCTCATAGACCTCGCGCAGGACAATGCGAGAGGCGTCTAGGTGCTCACGAAGTAGATTGATGATGCGAGGCTTAACACTGGACCAATTATGATCATACCGAACGGCCGGGGGGAGGGTGATTGAGGCCTCACCATCAGCAATCTCAACTTCAAATCCTGAATGGTTGCTTTCAGCCTCCAAAAGTGCAGTCAAACGCGAGGTCTCTTCTTCAATTAATTCCACCACTTCATATTCGTACTTCAGAGTTTTACCCGCAAGAGGGTGATTGAAATCTACCCGGGCACGGCCCGCCGCGACGAAAGTCAACGTGCCAACGCGGCCATCAACATAGATCGGCGAGCCGATTCCAACATGCTCCACATCTCTATTTTGAGCCGCCAATTTGTCGAGGGAAATCGTTTTTATCAATTCAGAATCGCTCACACCATATCCCTTTTCAGGAGGGATGATTATTGATTGTGATTGACCCACTTCAGCGCTTGAAAGGTGTTCATCAAAACCCTCTATTAAGCGTCCAGAACCGATAACGACGAGCATTGGAGCATAATTGTGATTCTCCTCATATCGCTCATGATCTTTCGCAATTGATTCCTTGTTCGTCTCAATCAGGGCATCTGAATCTGCATCAAATAAGGCATACTCAACCCGCACAACGGAGCCATCCTCCATACTATCGCCGACGTGCCGGAAGGCTGTTGATATATCAGGAAACCGGAAAGAAAGACCATCTATCAAAAACTCTTGATCGTCATTTAGGAGGCTCACCAAGTAATCTGGGAGCCATTCCTACAATCAAAAGGAGCCACCCACCCCAAATCATCCAATTGAACGGGAGGGAATAAACAGTCAGCCTCACCCTCTCTACATCTTCCCCAAACATCGATGAACGCATCAATTCCGATGCTTGTTCTGAATCTAGAACAACAACTGTGGTGCCCATGACATCGGATGAACGAGCAACTTCAGATCTAGTTGAAATAAGTCCATTTGGCCTGTCAAATCTAATCACACCAGGCTGAAGCAAGTCGGACTCACCATCGACTTTGACCATCACGCCAACATACCCTTCACCCACGTCAAATCTCTCGTCAAATGAAGGAGATTCATCTGGAATGACTTCAATTCCAGTGAATGTCAATGACCTCCCATCCACCTCCAACGGAACATCTTTTGTCAAAGTAACAACATGGTTGAGGGCGCCCCTAGCAACAAGTGTTGTGGAAAATACGTGCCCAATTATGAATAACACCATACCAAAATGGGCAATGTGTGGCCCTATTTTTTGGATTAAAGACCTTATGCCAAAATGATATTCATTGCGAGATGTCCGAATAAGGTGTGCGATGAGTGTTGGAAGAACAAACAAGGAAGCCGGAAGAATTAGCCAAGCAATGTGGCCCCGGATAAAGGGCCCAATTAACAGGTCTTCTGAATCGCCCGGGAGGGAAGATGAAAGGAAAAGGAGGCCAACAAGGGTAATTGAAACCACCCCGAAAATGGAGAAAATGCCTCTCTTTTTGGAGGCGGTTCCCGTAACTCCAAACCGGATAAACAAGAATATGCAGATAAAGAACAATATCGGAGCACCTAGGGTTTCGTGGAGGTCAAAGCGCGGAGAATCCATTGATGTAAACAAGGAGATTAATGTGATGAAGAAATATAATGATCCTAGAAAAATTGGGGCTTTGATCGAGGTTTTCTCAAGCAAGAACCACAATCTCGCCATAGGAGCTGTATGATTCACAGGGGGGGGTTCATTCAGTTCCTGGCCCATTAACCAAGGATACAAAACCCCCCCAAGAATTATTGAAGACGCACCTAAGCCCGCCAAACCAGCCCATGCTGCGATAATATGGATTGAAACGAGAGATAATGTTGGGGCAAAATGAGGTAGGACTCCCTCATTGGATCCCCACCAAAGCAGCAAGCTGCAAGATATAAGCCCAATTAATGGGTCTACTCCGAAGCCCCACGCACCCGCATCTATATTCAAGAATGCACCAAATGAAAGGGTGGAAAGGACCAATGCAAAGCCAGTTAAAACATGTTTTCTCGAGTAAATACGCCAAAATAAGCATGATAATGCCTCTTTTGAGGCTATCCAAGGGAGGGCCAATATCACTATCAAGAAGAACAATGACTGCGATGGATTATTAGAAAATGCAATTGGTGCTATTAGCAGAACGAGGAAAAATGCGGCAACTTCCATTTGGCGGTTTAAGCCCATTTTATTGCCAGTCTGCCAGTGAATTACCCGCAATACCATCCCATTGGCAAGAATTGTAAGCATGCCAATTTCAAACCCAATCTCGGATCCTGAAATTGGATCTTGCCCCGCTAGAAGGATGCGCGTAAGTCCATTTGAATTCGCCATCTGTGGACCATTCCCGACAAAAGCGTGAACGGATGCCCAAACGCCCCCCGCGCGAGTTACAAGCGCAGCAAGAAGGACAGCACAGCCAGTCGAGCCCGCTATTGCAGCCTCGAGTGCTGGTTTTTGACTTAATTGCGGCACAGTACGCACGTGAAGAAGAAGAAGAACGAGAATCCAAGGGAGAAGAGACCCTGTTTCGACCGGGTCCCAAGCCCAATATCCACCCCAATCTAGGACCATAAATGCCCATAATCCCCCAAGCCCAATACCGATTGTTAGGATGATTAAGGTTAAATTCGCCGACTTTCGAAGAGAATCTGATGTGCGGGGATCCGACCAATCTAAAACGAGAGCTTTAGATGCAAGAAGTAAAGCAACACTGTAACCAACAAAGATCAGGGGAGGGTGTATTACCATCAAGTCGGTTTGCAAAAGCGGGTTCATCGAACCATAGGCTGCAGTTCCCATTGCGGGAGAGAGAGGTTCAAATCTAGCGGCGACGATCATCATCCCACCCGACAAAAGTAAAAGCGGGATGGCAACCATCCCCTGCGAGGAGTCATTTGAATGAATTTGCCAACACCCTAACAGCCCGATGATTGTGGCCCACAAAACCAAGGGCCCAACGCGGGTAGACCATAAGCCACTGATTCGATATTTCCATGGAAGCCCCGATTCAAGCACTTGCTGTGAGTATCGGAATGCTCCTGTGCCAAAAAGAAGGTCAATACTCAAAATAAAGAGAGGGAGCGCAAGAAGAAATCCCGTAAGAAAAACCAATGCAATATCGGTTCCTGCTCGCCCTTTTTTTGTAAAAGAGGGAATTCTCGCTGCAAGAGCAAAGGCGGCAATGCCGGCAATGACCGGGAGCCCTTCAATGAAGCCCATTGGATGGTGGCTAGAATCGGTGCGTTGATCAAGTGTCCGCGCACCACCCTTGGAACACAGACGTTTCTCTTTTCCGTAAGCACCCCCCGCAGGCATTGGAGAGGGAGTTGTGGAGGGCGCACTGGCCATCGTCACAGGAGGCGGGCGTGGCATTGGCGCTTCAACTTCATTTAAACTGGCAAGTGCAGGATACAGAGTACTGTTGACTTACAACAATAATGCAAGAAGTGCAGAAAAAACTGTAGAGGAAATTCGAAACGAGGGGGGAGATGCTGTTGCGATCAAAGTAGACTGCAGCGACTATAGTGAAATCGAATTAATGGTACGCCACCCATGGACTGCCGAAGGAGTCGACGTGCTGGTATTAAATCATGGAATCTATGAACGAGTTGCTGCATCTGAGCTAGACCCCATAACTCTCCGCGATACCATCCGAGTGAATTTAGAAGGGGCCCATGCTGTGTGGTGGAAACTTCGAAACCACATCATTGAAGGAGCACGGATTGTTGCGGTTGGAAGCCAGTTAGGCATACGGGGGTCAGCACATGGGGCAGATTATTCTGCCAGCAAAGCTGGGTTACATGCTTGGGCAAGGTCGCTAGCACTTGACCTAGCCCCTCGAGGAATTCGCGTGAATATTGTCGCCCCTGGTTTTGTAGATACCGCAATACTCAAAGGAGATTCAAAGGAAAAGCGCATTCAAAGAGAGTCCGAGGTCCCTTTGGGGAGAATTGCTGAACCTGAAGAAATCGCCTCATGTATCACTTTCCTCGCTAGCCCCGCCTCATCATATGTGACAGGAGCCGTACTGCACGTTAATGGGGGATTATATCTCCCTTGAGAAAAACGGGGCTTTGTTGATGCGGTTTTCACTTATCTCGTCGCATCAACTCGCAGGCGATCAGGAGGGAGTTGTTGAAAAATTAAATTCCCAATTGAGAAATGGGCAAGAGCGGTGCGTGCTACTTGGAGTTACGGGGTCTGGAAAAACATTCACCATGGCCCATCTTATCGAAAATATACAACGGCCCACACTCATTATATCACACAACAAAACCCTCGCACGACAATTATGGGAAGAAATGAAAGACATGTACCCCACAAATGCCGTAGAATATTTTGTCAGCTACTACGATTACTACCAACCAGAAGCATACTTACCACAAAGGGACTTATACATCGATAAAGAACTATCCAAAAATGAGCGCATCGAACAAGAGAGATTTAGCACAGTAGCCAGCCTAGTCACTCGACCAGACACAATCATCATAGCTTCCGTGAGTTGCATCTACGGCCTCAACCCCCCGAAAACATTCCTTGGACAACACACACACATCAAAGCCAGAGCGAAGGCCGACCCCCAAAACCTGATCAAGGAACTCGTCAAACTACAATACACGCGAACAACAAGTGACCTATCTAAGGGATGTGCACGGCTGAAGGGAGAAATATTAGACATATGGATGCCATCGAGGGAACGGCCATTTAGAATTAAATTTGAGCTAGACGAAATACATGAAATTAGTGTATGCGACCCCATTGATTGGAAGAAACTTGAAACCCTAGAGGAAGTATGGATCCACCCCAAAGAATTCTTCATGACCGACCCAGAAACATTTAGCACTGCCCTAAACGAAATAGAACGAGACCTTGAAATTCGGGCCAAGCAGTTTAACGACAGGGAACAATGGCCCGAAGCAGCAAGAATACGCCAGCGTACTGAATTTGATCTAGAAATGTTGAGACAAACAGGGCACTGCAATGGTGTCGAAAATTATAGCCGCTATTTCGACCGGAGGGGGCCTGGTGAACGACCGTATTGCCTCCTAGATTTCATGCGCACATGTGCGGAGAAGTACCACGGGGACCAAGACGAATATCTCGTATTTATGGATGAAAGCCACGTTACTTTGCCTCAAATCGGGGGCATGTACGCTGGCGACAGAAGTAGAAAAGAAAATCTCATCCAGCACGGGTTCCGATTGCCCTCTGCCTATGACAACCGCCCTTTAGAAATTAGAGAGTTTCAAGAAATGATCCCAAAAATGATCTACGTTTCCGCAACACCAGGACCTCGCGAGCTGAGGCATCTTTGCGAAGTCACTGGGCAAGCCATCCCACCCGAGTTAGAACACGCGCCACCCAAGGGGGGGGGGAAGAAAAAGATCAAATCCCCAATTGATAAAGGAGGGGGGGCGGCAGATCACTATCGGACCTAGTCAACTCCATCGAAGGCGTTGCACAGATGATTATCAGACCAACCCACCTCCTAGACCCTTCAATCGAAGTTCGCGCGACCAAAGGACAAATGCAAGACCTCATGGAAGAAATAACCCATAGAATAGCCAATGGGGAAAGAACATTGATCACCGTCATGACAATCAAATTTGCCGAAGAAGTGGCAGATTACCTGAATCGAAATGGCATCAAATCCCATTACCTACATAGCGAGATCGACACAATAGAAAGAAGTGAGATTATCAAAACCCTGCGCCTAGGGTACATAGATGTGATCGTGGGCATCAACCTACTCAGAGAAGGGCTCGACATACCCGAAGTATCACTCGTCGCGATATTCGATGCCGATAAAGAAGGATTCTTGCGGAATGAGCGAAGCCTCCTCCAAACCATTGGGCGGGCAGCAAGGCACGTTTCAGGGACCGTTTTGATGTATGCTGACGCGATATCCCCCGCTATGGAGGGCGCCATAAAATCCACGTTAAAGCGGAGAAAGTTGCAATCCGAGTATAATTTGAAACACCATTATGAAGCAAAGAGCATAACCAAGCCCCTGCCCACACTAGACCAAGGCCATGGTAGCCCAAAAGAGAAAAAGCGGCAGGGGGCAAAAAAGAGCAGAGGGGAAGCAAATGATCCACTCCCGGCAACTAGCACAATGAGGGAAGAGAGAAAGATGTCCATTAACGAATTGCAGGGTGAAATGGAGAGGGCCGCCAACGAATTGGATTTTGAGCGGGCCGCACAATTGAGGGATTTGATATTTGAATTGAAAATCTCAACCCTCCGAGATGTCGAAGATGCTACATGACGGACCGCCACCCAATACCATGGCCACCCACCAAGCAGAACACCCAGTCCAAGACTACCCATTCGAAAAAATACTCAAACACCCAAGCCCATTCCAGGCACTACTCACATCGATGGGCAATGCAGGAGGGTTTACCGCCACCAAATTCGCCAAGGCAGCGAGGATTGCAAAAAAAATAGTTAGCCAACAACCAAAAGAGGGACTACTACGATGGACCTCATTCCCAGCGTGCCTCTGCGCCACAGGAAGTAGATCGTTTTTTGTTGAATTATTAGCGAGAGAAGGAACCGACGTTGTAGTCACCACATGCGGCACACTCGACCACGATATCGCACGCACACTAGGAGCATATGACCATGGATCTTTCGACCTAGATGATTCAGAATTGGCAGAAAGGGGGCTCAGTAGGCTAGGAAATGTGATTGTACCACAAGACACATATGGTAATGCGATTGAAAAATTTATGACAGAATTAATCGCAAAACACCTATGCACTGAAAAAAAGAGAAAATGGACGGGCATCGAACTGGTTTGGGCAATTGGAAAACAGCTCAATGATGAAAAATCAATATGCACACAGGCGTGGAAGAAAAAAATCCCAATAATCATCCCCGGCCTCGTTGATGGGGCCGTCGGAGCACAACTAATCCAAGCAGCCCAAGATACACCAACGATATTCCCCGACTTACTGGCCGATCAAATGCACCTTTCAAACCTCACATGGACCTCCACCAATTCCGAAGCGATATTGATTGGAGGGGGAATAAGCAAACATCACGTGATGTGGTGGAACCAATACAGGGGGGGTTTAGACAGGGCAATCGCCATTACAACTGCCCCTGAATGGGATGGATCCCTTTCGGGTGCGCGCTTAAAAGAAGCAATTAGCTGGGGGAAATTGAAGTCCGATGCCACCGAAATTGTTGTCGAAGGAGAGGCATCATTGCTGCTACCACTACTTGGCTGCATGATTTTTTAGCCATGATTCATCCCCGGTCATGTAGCGCAATTGCAGAGAGCACCCCCGCCCGCAAACCAATCTGGGAATTCACCAATACAACCTCGACACCCTCTTTAGAATCCAAGAACATACCACAATCCACCACCGGATTAGAAGGCAATACTGCCGTCCCCGATAATTCAATTGATGAAAGGCCCCTTTTTCTAGCGGAATGGACTCTATCACGAAAACCAGCGCTTAAGCAACGCAATTGTGACAGACTAGTACACCTATCCCCAACAAAAAGAATATTGGGGGGAATGACACCCCCCCTTTCGGCCAAGAAAGCACCAACTTCCCGTTGAAGGTCCCCTATGTGAAGAGGGTGGAAATGAGCACCAGCGCCACCCTCTTCTGAAATAGGAATAGCGAACGACAATACCTTCTTGTCCAACAAAGAGGGTTCGAAAGAAGCAGCGCCCAACCAACCATAACGATCTAGCACGAAGAATTTAGAATTTGAAGACCGGGGCCCGAAAAAGGATAATATTTCCACACGCGAAAGGTTATTTTCAGAAAAATAGGCTAGAGAGGGAGCAATCCCCCCATTTAAATCAGAATTTTCAATTGGAGAATAAAATATCTCAATTGGAGAACTGCCCACGGGCCCACACCATCATGTAATTTCTTGTGAAGATACAAAAGAAGATGCCTCAGAGAATGCGGCAAGCGCAATGTCAACTTCATCAGAGGATAAGGCCAAATTTGGACGGAGACGGACGCTACGGCGACCACTATTCAATGTAAACACACCTCGATCAATACACGCTGAACGAAATTGACCCCTCTGCGCCTCCGTAGGTAATGTAAAGGCACACATAGTCCCCTTTCCGCGAACTTGCGAAACAGCCGAAGAGGGAGCATCAGCGAGCTCTTCCAACCCCGCAATAAGCTCCACACCCCTCTTGGCCGTATTATCCACGAGGCGCTCCGCCTCCACAACCTCCAAGCCAATGGACCCCCGGACGAAATCAACGAGGTTGCCCCCCCACGTTGAATTAATCCTGCCACTTGTCTCCAACACATTGTCATCATGCATCTTCAGCCGATCACCTGCAAAAAAGCCACATATTTGCATTTTCTTCCCAAAAGCCACCAAATCTGGCGAGAGCCCGGCATGCTCATGCGCCCACATTTTCCCAGTGGCACCAACGCCAGATTGCACCTCATCAACAATAAATAAAGCATCATTCGACTGAACTAAATTTGCAAGATCCCGCAGGAAGCCATCCCTGAAATGATTGTCACCCCCCTCCCCTTGAATCGGTTCAATAATCACTGCAGCCATATTTTCAGAATCGAGAGAAGCCCCCACATCATTGAGAATTTCTTGTTCCAATACATCGAGGCGGGCGGATTCTGCGCGGTCGAGAGGAAAGTGTATTTTTGGATTGGGAAAGCGGGGCCAATCGTGTTTGGAAAATCGCTTAGTCTTCATAGGGTCAGTACAGGTTATTGAAAGAGTATAGCCCGTACGTCCATGGAATGATTCTTGAAAGTGGCCGATGGAAATAGCATTAGACCGCGCCATATCCAACCCCCAGTCGAATGCAGGATCGGGTGTTTTTTCAATTGAAGAATTAACACCCACATATTTCCAATCCATCGCTGCCTTTAGGCAGTTTTCAACCGCAAGAGCGCCCCCCGCTACAAAAAACATATTTTCCATCCCAACTGGCTGAGCGATTCGACCGATTGTTGAAACTGCATCCGCATATTCAACAGTATACAAATCGCTGTTAGAGATATTATTGATCGCTGCAGAAGTTAATTCACCCTGCCGGTTAATCATTTCAGGGTGATTCCACCCCAGGGGAAGAGATGAGAAGCAGGAAAAAAAATCGAGATAATCGCGCCCATTCCGCTTATCCCGCATCCAACTACCACGTGATTCTTGCAAATCCACGACGATGTCAAAACCATCCACCAAGATGCGCTTCGACAACTCCGAGTGAACGGCTTCTGGCGCTATTGACATAGACCCCCTGGGGGGGAGACAACACATTATTGTTGAGGGGAATGTGTCTTCAAGAGGCAATTATATTTTCAATTGAAAAAGATAATTGATATTGCTGGAAAATCAAATCAAGTCACGCTAGATAAGATTATCAACTGCAATCTACCGGAGACCGACGGGGATAGAATGGAAGACTACCACATTGCCGATTTAGTTGCCAAAGACGTATACGTAAACAACACACTCGTTGGGAGGATCAAAGGGGAAAGAAACCACCCCAACCAGCACCGCGTACAATCGCTGAGGATCGAAGTACTCCCCGAAATTGCGAAAAACTACATGCGGCGGCCTGCCGGGACTGCACCCTTGGCAAAGGAATTAATCACACGACAGCGCGACGACGGAACAATCGCACTTTCAAAATCCATGAGAGAACTACAGCGTAGATGGAGACAGACGGTTCGGATCAACAACCAATTATATTCTCTCGATGAAATGATTGATCGCGGGGTGTGTGATTCCGACGGAGGAGAGATAGGGATAATATCAGATTTAGTGAAAATAAAACGCACATTCAAGGCAGTCAAAATTGACCTACACCCCCAGGTATCACACCAGCACAATTTACCAAAGACCATACACATCCCTACAAGTTCACTCGACAGGACACGAGACCTCCTAGATGATGTAATACTCTCAAAACGCCTGAGTTCAATCATCCAGACCATGACATTCGCCCAATTAAATGATGAAAACACGCCTTTTGAGGACGAATAATACACGAACCACAGATATTATTGCGAAGGGCTCGGTGGAGGGGCCGCCAAGGGCGGGTAGCTTAGCTTGGTGGAGCACCCGGCTGATAACCGGGAGGCCGCAGGTTCAAATCCTGCCTCGCCCACCGAGTGTACAGATTTAGAGCACTACAGCCCTCTTCGCGACATTCATGTCCAAAGCCTGTTTCCGATCATTTGAGACCCCCTATGCCTGTGATTACAACCGGACACCATGCAGATGCGGCGCGTACCGCTGCCGCCGAACTACAATTCGAATGCATCCTATGCGAAGCCCGCAAATTTCCCGATGGAGAAACCTATGTCAAACTACCCAAGCATTCCTTTGATTTAATTAGGAAAGAGCCAACAATAGTGGTGTCAAACACATACCCTGATTCGGGGATCATACGATCCTTGTTCATGCTGCAGATGGTTCGAGAGGTTCAATCAGGCGATGTGGCAAGCCTCAACAATCCCCTTGATAAACGGCAAGAGGCATCGCCACAGAAACTCATCCTATGCGCCCCATACTATGGGTATTCTCGGCAAGACAAGAGGTTCTTGCGTGGGGAATCAATATCTGCAAGGTCCTTGGCCAATACATTTGCACACATAATCGATGGCCTAGTCGTGATTGACATACACGCTAAAGAACCATTTCAAGGATTAAGTGTTGACGTCATATTTGAAAGCATTTCACCCGAGATATCCCAGTTTCTCAATACAAAAGTCAAACCAGATTTTATACTCGCCCCCGACCAAGGTGCCCTAGATCGTGTCGCAAACATTGCATCGAAGGCCAACATTCCCCACTCATATTTGGTCAAAAAACGGATTGACGCACACACAATCACTCATGAACCAAAAAATCTCGACGTCAGGGGTTCCGTTGTAGCGATTATAGACGACATGATTAGCACCGGAGGCACAATTATTCGGGCCAGTGAAGCACTCAAGGGACAGGGTGCACAGAGCGTGCACGCCATATGCGCACATGGGCTCTATTCACAAGACGCACTCACAACCTTGCGTAAGTCATTAGATACAGTGACCTCCTCAAACACCCTCTCAAATCCCGCCTCCAAGATTGATGCGGGGTTCGCAATTGCCCGGGGCGCGAGTTCGCTCATTTCCCCCTAGCATCCGACGTGTTTAAATCAGAACTGACGCGGGCGGAGGACGCATAAGGGGTGCCCCAATGAGTGTACATGTGAAATTTGAAACGCCCAACGACATGGCAGATAGCATTTATGAGATGATTAAAGGCGTGAAAGAACACGGAAAAATCAAACGCGGAAGCAATGAAGTGACGAAAGCTGCTGAGAGAGGTGTGGCCAAGATGATCATCATGGCGGAAGATGTAAATCCCCCAGAACTTCTTGCCCACTTGCCATTAATTTGCGATGAAAAAGAAATACCATATGCATACGTACCCTCACAAGAATATCTCGCATCAGAGTCTGGATTGCCTGAGGGTGTGAAAACAGCATCAATTGCGTTAATTGAAATTGGAAAGGGTGCCGAAGGCGCATTCAATGAAATCGCAAAGCGAGTAGATAAATTGAGGAGCGGGGCGGCTTGAGCGATCAAGAGGGATGGCCCGCCGAAGTTGTCGAGATAATTGGACGCACAGGGATGACGGGTGAAGCTACACAAGTTAAAGTGAGAGTAAATGATGCTCCAAACCCCCGCGATGTGGGGAGAATAATAACGCGGAATGTGTTGGGTCCAATACGAGTTGGGGATGTGCTGATGCTACGCGATACCGGTCGCGAGGCGAGAAAACTTAACGTGAGGTGAGAGGTTTGGTTGAGCGACGCGTGTGTTCTTTCTCAGGGGAAGATATCGAACCAGGAACTGGCATGATGTTTATTCGAAAAGATGGGAATGTGTTGTGGTTCAAAAATAGCAAAGCCCGGAAGAACTTCCTCCACCTCAGGCGAAACCCTAGAAAAATGAAGTGGACAAGGCGATATGAAAAGGGTGGTATACGTTAGAGATTGGGGATAGAAATGGAAACTACATTCGTCATGATCAAACCCGATGGCGTTGAACGTGGATTGATATCCGAGGTGATTGGCAGATTTGAGCGGCGCGGACTCAAAATGGTGGGTGGCCGCTTCCTCCAACCAAGTTTAGAATTAGCACAAAAGCACTATTCAGTCCATTCGGAACGGCCTTTTTTCACCGCACTCATTGAATTCATAACATCTGGCCCAGTTTTTGCCATGGCATGGAAAGGAAAGGATGCCATCGGCATTGCGCGCTTCATAATTGGGGCCACAAACCCAGCTGAAGCAGCGCCCGGAACAATCCGTGGAGATTATGCGCTTGATATTGGACGCAATATAGTTCATGGAAGCGATGGTCAAGATACTGCCATGAGTGAACTCAATCTTTGGTTCCCCGATGGGTTGACCGTGTGGCAGCCCACCCGGGAGAGCCACATATATGAGTGACAAAACAACAGGGCAGGGGCCCGCCGCGCCCCGGCAACCAATTGTTGCAGTTCTTGGCCACGTTGATCATGGAAAAACGACAATGCTCGATAGAATACGGTCGCTGGGTGCCCGGGAAGACCGGCAGGCATCAATTGCTGAGCGTGAATCAGGTGGGATTACACAACACATTGGCGCCACAGAAATCCCATCAAAACTATTGAATGATTTATGCGCACCCCTTATTGGGGAGAAATTTCATTCATCCGGGTTGCTATTCATTGACACGCCGGGACATGCTGCATTCAATGGGTTGAGGGCAAGAGGGGGTTCTTTAGCCGACCTTGCAGTACTTGTAATCGACATATTAGATGGATTCAAACCCCAAACTGAAGAATCCATACGGCTCCTCATTGAGGCAAAGACACCGTTTATCGTTGCTGCCACTAAAATTGATCGAATCCACGGATGGAAATGTAAAAGCAATCGCCCATTTGTTCAATCGCTCCCAAAACAAAAGGATGGGCCTCGAAGCATCTTGGATGAGAAAATATGGGCGCTAATAGGAGACCTTGCTAGCCATGGGATAAATGCCGATCTATACACGCGTAATGAAGATATGCGAAACGTGGTTTCAATTATCCCCTGCAGCGCAAGAGACCATGAAGGTATACAAGATTTGCTAGCCATCATTGTTGGATTAGCGAATGCATTCTTGCTCGATCAATTAGGAGTGAAAAATGGGGGAGGTGCGCGCGGGACTGTGCTTGAAGTAAAAGATGCAAAGGGGATGGGGAGAGTCTGTGATGTGATTCTATCGTCTGGTGAATTGAATCAAGGGGACCGAATTATTCTAGCAAGTGAAAGTGGCATTATTGAAACACATGTCAGAGGAATGTTTCGGCCAAGAGGAATGAGTGAAATGAGGGATGCTGGCGACCGCTGGGATGATGTGCGGTCATGTAAAGCCGCTTGCGGGGTACGGCTCCTTGCACCTAACCTCAACGAGATCATACCCGGGTCTCTCATGGTGTCCGTAGGCTCAGATGATGATAGGAAAGAGAAAGAAGCTGAAGTGCTCCACTCCAGCACCTCTACAATCAAAACTGCAAGCAAGGGAATTGTAATTCGCGGAGATTCACTTGGGAGCATCGAAGCACTTGCAGCCGAACTTACCAATACCAATGCAAAAGTTGTTTTCGCAGGAGTTGGGCAAGTAACTCGTAAAGACATACGGCGTGCTAAAATAAATGAGGACCCGCTGAATCGTGCAATCCTAGCATATGGTAGCATAATTCGACAAGAAATACGAGATGATGCCATGAACGAAGGTATTGAAATTATTGAAGGGAATATCATTTACCAGCTCATCGATGAACTAATCACTTGGAGAAAAGAAAGGAAAGAGGCTTTGCAAAATGATGGGACTACACCTTCCATTTACCCTGCAGAGATCTTTGTCCTAAAAAACCACATATTCAGACGAAGTGGACCTGCCGTAGTAGGAGTTAGAATACGTTCTGGCAGAATCAAAGTTGGGCAGCGCCTCATACGCATGAATGGAGAATACATCGGAAAAATCCGCTCAATACGCACTGATGAGACCTCTCATGACTCCGCTAGTGCGGGTGATGAATTGGCCATAGCCATAGAGGGCGGTATTGTCGGAAGAAACATCGAAGAAGAAGACCATATTCTTGCTGATCTCACCTCCGCTCAGGCGCGGATGCTGGGGGGGGGGAGTCTTGATGAGGGTACTAAACTAGCCCTAGAGATTATATGCTCGATTCACAGGAAAAATGACCACTTTTGGGGAAGATGAGGAGTTGAATTGCTATGCCCGCCCACCCCCAACCTTGATGAACGACACTCCTGACTTCAATCCACTCGGAGGTATTACCTTGACAGCCGATTATGCAGCGTCGACGAGCGGAGGAGACTCCCGTAGCAAAGATTTGATTTCCACAGTTAGTGCGATCACCTCAGGTTTGATGAGTGAAGTTTCAAAAGTTATTATTGGTAAACAAGAGAACTTGAGAAGAGTTACTGTTGCCATCCTCTCCAACGGGAACATCTTATTGGAGGATTTCCCTGGCCTTGGAAAAACCATGCTCTCCAATACTTTTTCAAAGGCATTGGGGTGTAAATTCAAGCGCGTTCAATTCACCCCCGACCTTCTCCCATCCGACATCATGGGCACATACATGTATGACCAAAAAGCTGGTGAGTTTAAACTCCGGCCAGGGCCGCTTTTTGCAAATATATTATTGGCTGATGAAATTAACCGCGCCCCACCAAAGACGCAGGCGGCTTTACTAGAGGCAATGGAAGAAAAGCAAGTTACAATCGAAGGTGTCACACACAAGCTTCCTGCCCCGTTCGTAGTTCTTGCCACGCAAAATCCCGTTGAACAAGAAGGCACATATCCTCTTCCGGAAGCGCAAATGGATCGTTTTTTGATCAAAATGAGCATGGGATACCCAGACAGATCTGAAGAAAAGGCGATACTTGCACGTAGAAAATTACGCGGAAAGGATGATCACGACGTAACACAAATCACATCTCCAAAGAAGATTGTTGCAATGCAAAAGGCCCTAGAAACAGTACATGTTGATCCTGCCATCTTGTCATATATTGTCGAAATCGTTCAGCGAAGTCGTGAAGACCATCGTGTGATCAATGGAGCATCCCCCCGTGCCTGCCAAGGTTTGTTCAAGGCTGGACGCGCATCGGCAGCGATTGATGGACGTGATTTTGTAATTCCAGATGACATTAAAGGCATGGCATTGAATATTGTAAGCCACAGAATTTCAATGAAGCCTGAAGCGAAAATACGTGGCATCACAGGGATGCACATCATGCGAAAAATATTGTCTGAAGTCCCAGTACCTGTTATTCAACAAGCATGAATTCGACAAAGTGTGGCATATGCACTACTGGTTGGAATTTGGCTTTATCAATATACATTACACTGAAGAATTGAAAGGCACCCACGACCGGCTTGTAACTAAGGAGGGTTGAGCATCGGATACGGCCCACACAAATCAGTGATTGCTGTATCAAATATGAAAGGAGGTTGTGCAAAAACAACCACTGCTGTAAATTTGGCAGCTGCCCTCTCAAAAGGAGACCCTGAAGATGGAATCAAACCACAGAAAGTATTGCTTATCGATTTAGACCCTCAAGGAAATGTTGCTACTAGTTTTGGCATTGAAAAATCACTGGTGAAACATACAATCTCCAATCTATTAATGGACGACGATGGAGAAATCTTGCGCAACATCGAACAATATTTGCTCACGCCTGAACTTATCACAGAATCAATGCAAGGAAAAAGAAGATCCGCTACACCAAATGGGAAAATACCGGAAGACACATTCCAAGTTTCAAACCTGTGGATCTTGCCATCAGACATTAATTTAACCGGGGCAAACATCGAACTATCAAATAAAATCGGCCGAGAAACAAGGTTGAGAGACATCATCAATGAAGTGGCATCTGAATTTGATCACATCATTATCGACACATCACCCAGCGTGAGTTTACTGACAATAAATGCCCTTGTTGCTGCTAATTTCCTCTTAGTCCCCGTTCAGCCAGAGTGGTATGCAATTGAAGGATTGGGACAAATGCTTGAAACTGTGAATCAATTGAAGCGACAATTAAACCCCCGAATCAAATTGTTTGGAATACTGGAAACCATGCGAGAAAATACAACATTACATGAAATGGTCTCAGATGAAATTCGGCGGCGTTTTGACCATCAAGTGTTCGAAGAACCAGCAGTCATCTTCCGAAGAATTGCCATTGCTGAAGCTGTAAACTATGGTGCTCCGATAGTGCTTCTCCAAGATAAAGGTGCACCGAAAAAGTTTGGAAGAGGAGCAAAACACTATTGGTCTTTTTTTAAGCAATTCAACGAGAGAATGCTAAGATATCGCGAAAAGAAGGGATATATTGAACCAAATAAGATGAATTGAAAGGGATGAATATATGACAGGAGAAGGTATGACATCAGTTAGCGTCAGTTTTGAGGCGAGAAGGTTATTGAATTCCCTCAAGTCAATGGAAGGGCACCAAAGTGTTGATGCTCTGATCAAAGACATGGTCAAACAACATCAACTTCGCAGATTACAGAACCATATTACAGACTTACGAGATCAGATATCATCACTCAAAGGAATGGATATTGATAATTTAGTCCGGCGCCTGAAAGAATGAGGGGACTGGATGCCATCAGTGATCGAAATCGGAGCAGAAACAATTCTGCGGGGCCTATGCCAAGCGGATAGTCCTGAAGAATCTTTATTGCTGCTTGCCTGCATTGGTGAAGTGGAATTACGAACAACAACAAAAGCATGGAATAATATTTTGCGCGTCCTACTGAGAAATCACCAGGGGGAAGCTGCCATACAGCCTGACTTGTTGCGCCATCTGAGAGAAAAAGTCCTTCCCATCCGATTTTTGCGAGATTAAGGAAACATCATTCTTCAGAATCACCAAGTGGCATCAACCGTGTTCTTGGAATCACAGATGGGGCATTTTCCGCATTGCTCTCAGCGAGGGGTTCAGGAGTTGGTTGCAAGCGGACAAGTGGCTCTAATCGAATCACAGAAGCGATTTCAGAATCTAATTCCCCAACATCAGCACGCTCACTTTGGTCATCCGCTAATGTCTTCTTTCTGCTGTCAGGTGGACCCCTCGGTGGGGACCCTGTTGGGCGGCGGCTTGGTCCACCCGGGGGGGTTCTTGGCCTTTGCATCCCTGCTGGGGGCCCACGTGATGGGCGCGGGGATGAAGGGGGGACAGTAGATGGTGGCCCACGTGATGGCCCACTGGGAGGGCCCCGGCGAGCAGGTGGGGATCCAGAAGGTGTTGAAGAAACTACATCCTCTGCAAGGTCTTCTGCGGAGGAAGTGATTGGTGGCCTAATTGGTTGAGGGGATGGACTCTCATCCCTATCTGGTGGAGAAAGAGGGGTTATAGGAGCACGTATTGGAGCTGGCATGGCCCCACCTAATCCAACAGGGGCGCGCGGAATGGGCGCGCTAACTGGTGACGAAACGGGTTTAGGCAAGTTTCCAAATGGGGCAGGGGTTGGAAGTGATGCACCTAAAGCAGGTGAACCACCAAGTCCCCCCGAAACCACACCAAGTCCTGGGCCTGCAGGACGCCCTGCCGGGGAACCCCCTGAGAGTCCTGCCATCCATGCATCACGGCGCGTTTGTGCCATAGGGGAAGCCATAGGCGCTGGCGAAAGGGAAGATACGGGAGATGGCTGAGGTGGAAGTGCCTTAGATGCAGCCACAGCATCCTCATAGGCTTTTGTGGCCTGATCTAGCTCCTCTCTTTCCTTCTGTATTTCTTCCGTAATTCGATCGCGTATTTCACGTTCAGCATCACTCTTGAATTTCTCCATCCGTTCGTTGAGGCTCCTGATACGTTCACGTACTTCGGCTCTCCGTATACCCAATTGCGCCTCGATTTCTGCTCGAATTTGTGCTTCTTGCTTTCTTACTTCAATCAGCGCGCGATTCCGCATAATTTCTTCACGTTTGCCAAGTTGACGTTCCAATTGCTCAGTTACTTCGCGTTCTTTCCTCACTCGGAATTCATTCAGGCGCAATTCCATGTCTACTTCTTTTTCAACGGTCAGTTCTTCCCTTGCTAGATCAAGGTCCGTCTCTTGAGATAGACGTTCATTACGGACTATTGAGTCAATTTCACTTAAAATGTCGCGCTGAGATGCTTGCTCACGAAGGTCAAATTCGTGTTCTATAGATTCATTTAATGCACGTTTCCGCTCACCAAACTCATCCTCCAATCGGTCTCGGAGTTCTCGCTCTCGATCATATCTAAACCTAACCAATCGATTTTCCATTTCTGTTTCTCGAGAAATGCGATAGTGATCAAAATTTTCATCCGTTAGGCGCTCCATTACGGAACGGAGTTCAAGTTGAAGTTCGGTTTCTATTTCTTTGACGCGTTCGCTAAATGCGTAATCATACTTCTCTCGCAATTGATTTTTTCGTGATCCTAAACGATCCGCATATGCGCGGTCCATGCTCTCTCTAATCGACCGCCGCAACTCCTCCCTTCTACGAGCTATTGCAAGGTTAAGGTCTTCTTTCAGCTGTTCTTCAAGCCGCTCCGTCTCATCCCTCAACCTTTGCTCAACCTGAGTTTGAATATCTCGCGCAATATCTTCTTCTTGCACTCTTCCTTGTCTCTCATACTCCGCCCGTAATTGAGATTCTCTCTGTTTAAGTCGGGCGCGCATTTGCTGTTCCAGTCGCTTTCGAATACCCGCTCGAAGTTGAGTTTCTCGCTCTGCTAGCTTGGCATCAAATTCTTCTCGAATTCGCTGAATCTGTTCGCCTTCTTGTCGTTCATAATCCGCATGCAGTTCGGCAGATAATTCTGCTTCTAAATCGCTTAAAAGTTCCCTCAATCGCTGATTTGATTCCAGTTCTAATTTTTCTTCCGAAAACCCGCGTCGGCGCTCATATTCGCTAGATATTTCAGCATTTAATCGCTCAATCATATCGGATTTCCGTTCCTCCAAACGACGTATCCTCTCAAGATCAAGGCGTTCCTTCAGTTCTTCTTCAGAGCGATCTAAGCGCGAAGTATATTCAACACGTATCCGCTCTTCTTCTCTAGCCAGCATCTCTGCTTCAAGTTTCGCAAGATCTTCTTCCATTTCTGCGCGCAAGCGCAACTCAATCGTTGCTAAAGACTGTTCAGCATGAGATTGCTGTTCTTGTTTGAGAATTATACTCTTATCAGCAACCCGTTCTGCTTGGGCCCTTAATCGCAATCTACGTTCTCGGCGAAGGGAATCACGAAGAGATGCATCATTCGACGAAGTGGAAGGGCCAGTGTAACCTTTGGTTGGTGAGCCAACTGCCTTTGCCCTTAGTTCATCCAACGGAGCTAGTGGAACCGCCCCCTTTATTTGCACAGTTCCCGTCTTGCTATCGCTCAATGCGACCCCATCTCCAAAGCACATTGAGACTTCGCCATATATGAAGACCTATGGCACAATGTAAACTTAAAGTTAGTTTAAGGTTCGTTTTATGAAAAGGGAACCATGCATTTT
Source organism: uncultured Candidatus Poseidoniales archaeon (assembly GCA_964389655.1). Taxonomy (GTDB): domain Archaea; phylum Thermoplasmatota; class Poseidoniia; order Poseidoniales; family CAYMED01; genus CAYMED01. The sequence goes on along the minus strand of CAYMED010000001.1, from coordinate 31,009 downwards.
ATGCCACCCCTTCTTGCTCTTCCCCTTCTATGAGAACAATATCGTCCACGCGAAGTGCACGCACAGTACATTCGACTGCCCCAAAAATAATCTCTTCTAAGATCGAAACTGGCATTACTGGAATTGAAGGGATATTTGGGAGAAATTCTTGATCAATAGCCTCACCCCACAAGCTCTTTTCTTTCTGCAATGCACTCCGCACAGAGTCGATTAGGTAAGTCGAGTCAACACCCGCATTTCGAGAAATCGTAGAAGTAATCGATTCAAGTGCTGCAATAAATGCTGCACGAACCATCGCATCGCGACCATCGTCATCCGTGGCATCCGCCATTTCTATTGAAAGCCATGCCAGCCCTATTCCATCATCAGGAATTAGATACGGATTAGAAGAGATTGATTCTATACGCGCTAACGCTCGTTTGATATTTCGACTTAGATCATGATATAAATTCCGATTACTTCGAGGAATGAGGATTGTTCCCGCATCCGTTTCTGCAGCGCCAATAAGTTGAGTATGGACTGAATTCCCTCTTTTCGAGGTAACCAGTTTTTCAAAAATGCCAAGATCATCTATTGTCGCATTCTCAATTCGAGAAACGGGTGTTGCGCCAGAAACATGCGCAATATGGGAAAAATCGTCCGATTCGACCCTGCGTATTGCTAATATATTTTGTTTCCTAAGCAGATCGCGTGCATCATCATGAATTCCATCACGTACAACTAACAGATCAACACCCATTGATTTGAGGCGGCTAATTTCGAGATCAATAGCGCTAAATTCGTATTTTTTCATATCATTAAGGGCAAGGGGGTCCTGTACGAGAAATTTTACCTCCAGCGAAGTAAAGCCATGCTCAAGGCCCCCATCCAGCAAAAGGACAGTTCCCCTTTCACGTTCAATGAGGCGACCTTGGGTGTTCAAAACATCTTTATTGAGGATCGTTCCACGAATGAACTTTGGATCAGAGAGATCATCAACTGATTCATCTATTCGAATTCTTGAGCGGGAGCCTTGAAATGGATGTTTTATATTGTGAGTGGTATACCAAGATGATATGATTTTGACAAGCGCCCCTGATAAAGAAGGATTAGTTAAACCCCTGAGTGTTGTTGAAACCAGCATCTCCAAATCATCCACCGGATCAAAGGGGCGCTGAATTTGTGGTAGAATAAGGCGTAATTCATCGGCAAGACTTCTCAAATTTCTCTGTATAATAACGGGGTGGATACCTTGTCTTAGAAGCGGTTGAATTGCGCGTGCCAAATTACCAGATAAAACGAGTATGTCTGAAGTCCCTTCCCCAATAGAAGTGGCATGGTGTTTGATCAATGATGCAATAATCTGGGCTGCTGGGTGATGTATATCTGCGCGGTCAAGCACGACAGATCCATCATTGGTTATGTATGAACTAGAGTCCCCAGAGACGAGAAGTTTGTCTAAACCCTTTGGGCCTAAAGTGGATTCAACAGCATCTGAAAGCGCAGTTAATGCGGCAAGACTTGATTGCCTTGCACTCTGCCCAGGTAATTGGGGCCCAGCACCAGTAACATCTGATTGGCCAGCATTCACAATCTCGGGGTAGTGAATTGAGATATAAGGGGGAGTATGGAGTAAGAAGGAAGATTGATAAGAGGGGGGGATTACGTAACCTTGAGTTAACAAGTGGGAGAGATATGAGCGTACCTTCAACACCCCCTTTCGATGAAGAAAGAATGATGGAAATGCTTAGATCAATTTTTGAGTCATTTAATATGGATCTCCCCATAGATGATATAAAGGCGCTCTTGGGCCAGTTCGAAAAACAATTAGAAGGGCTTGGTATTGATTTAACGAAAATATCTGAAGGGAAGTTAAATGTCAACCTCCAAACTTCGTTTGAGGACATCATGAGGTTAATGGGGAATCAACAAGCATCTCCAAATCTATTTCAGAAACAAGCAGAAATCGAAATTAAGGTGGACAAGGAAGGGATTCGGAAAATTCCAATTGACGACCTCTATATTATGGGAGAAAAAGCTACGGCGAGCATTGATTGTTCTACCCACATATCAGAACATGATTGTCTAGAAGTGGCTCTTTTAGATGATGGGCGCACGCTTCGCATTCTTGGACAAGCATCCACACACCCACTGGAAACACTCCACCTCCCAGTCAACACAAAATCAATCACTGGATGGAGCATAAATAATTCAGTCATGGAGGTTGATCTAATAATTGATGAATCTACTGACAGAAACGATGGGGATGGGGGAATTCCAATAATCTAAGTGGGGACGGGAAGATGGCAGTAATAGGAATTGATTTAGGAACAACAAATAGTTGTGTAGCCACATTAGAAGGGGGAAGCCCCCAAGTGATCACAAACTCAGAGGGCGCGAGAATAACACCTTCGGCAGTGGCATTCACAAAGGATGGAGAACGCCTCATTGGCGTTACCGCAAAGCGCCAAGCGATAACGAATTCTGATAGGACACTGCTAAGTGTCAAAAGGGAGATGGGAAGTGATTGGAGTAAAACAGTTGGTGAAAATGAATACACACCTCAAGAAGTCTCAGCATTTATTCTCCAGAAATTGAAAGCAGATGCAGAAGCATATCTGGGTGAGGAAGTAAAACAAGCAGTCATCACTTGTCCCGCTTATTTTAGCGATTCTCAGAGAAAAGCAACGCGAGATGCTGGACGAATCGCTGGACTTGAGGTATTGCGTATTATCAATGAACCAACTGCTGCAGCACTCGCATATGGGGTTGAACGAGAAGATGATCAGACAATTTTAGTCTATGACTTGGGGGGGGGGGACATTTGATGTATCAATTATAGAAATATACCAGGTCGATGATCAACCCAAAATTGAGGTCAAAGCGCCCTCAGGAAATAATCGACTTGGCGGAGACGATTTTGACAACAAAGTAGTCGAATGGATTGCTGATGAATTCAAAAGAGATACAGGAATTGACTTGAGTGCTGATATGCAAGCTATGAGCCGGCTTAGGGAATCTGCTGAAAAGGCAAAAATCGAATTATCAAGTTCGGGGTCATCTCAAATAAATCTCCCATTCATTACTATGCGTGATGGCCAGCCAGAACATCTTGACCTCAATTTAACTAAAGCCCGATTTGAGGAACTTATTGCTGATCTTGTTGAAAAAACGATGGGGCCTGTTGACCAAGCAATGTCCGATGCAGGCCTAAAACCAGAAGATATTGACAAGATATTACTCGTTGGAGGGTCAACGCGTATTCCTGCAATCCAAGAAGCAATTGAAGAACGACTCAAAGCAGCACCATTCAAGGGAATTAATCCCGACGAAGCTGTTGCAATGGGTGCAGCCCTACAAGCAGGGATAATTGCAGGAGATGAGCATGTAAAAGACATCCTTCTCCTAGATGTTACGCCCCTCTCCCTCGGTGTAGAAACCCTAGGTGGAGTAATGACTCGCCTCATCGAACGAAACACCACCATACCCAGTAAAAGAAGCGAGGTGTTCTCTACTGCGGCAGATAGCCAGCCAGCTGTAGATATCCACGTCCTACAAGGTGAAAGAGAATTTGCAAAGGACAACACTACTTTGGGCAATTTCCAACTCATTGGGATACCACCTGCTGCCCGGGGCATCCCTCAAATTGAAGTGACTTTTGATATTGATGCAAATGGGATCACCTCTGTTTCAGCCAAAGACTTGGGTACTGGGAAAGAGCAATCTATCAAAATAGAGGCACAAACATCATTGAATGAAAATGAAATTAAAGAAAAAATTGCAGAGGCAGAATTACATGCTGAATCTGACAAAGCCAGAAAAGGAAAAGTAGATCTGAGAAACCAAGCTGATTCAATTATTTACCAAACTAGGCGCACTTTAGCCGATAATGCTGAAAAAATTGATGAAGATCTTTCAAAGAAAGTAACTCTCGCCTTGGATGAATTAGAAGGTCTCGTGGTTGTTGATGGACAGCCTAGAGAATTAGACGAAATCGATGACGCCGCCATCCAGGCCAAAGTAAGTGAATTAGAAGCAATGATGTATGAACTTACAGAGGCGCTATATCAGCAGGCATCTGCTGACGATGTTCAAACAGATGATGGTGTTGTGGATGCTGAATTTGAAGTCGTGGATGATGGATCTTCGGAATAATTATTGGTTATTGATTAAATCAACGAGAGTCCGCACATGCACCCCTGTTGCGCCGTGATCCACTAAATCGGATTTAACGCCCCACGCGGTGCCCGCAATATCAAGATGTGCCCAGGGAACGGGTTGTTCACAACCATCCACATCGCGCTTTTTGATGAATTCACCAAGGAAGGCCGCCGCGGAATTACTACCCCCCCATCTTTCGCCCAGATTCTTCAAATCTGCTATTTTAGAAGAAGTAACTTGTTTGATGAAGGCTTCAAGATACGGCATGGGCCAAATCAGTTCCCCTACTGAGTCGCCCGCTCGCTTGATATCACTGGCTAAATCATCATTGTTTGACCATAGTCCCGTCGCTTCGTGACCAAGCGCAGTAACAATAGCACCAGTCAAAGTGGCAAGATCAATAATCCATTTCGGTTCATACTCGCACGCCTTCCAAAGCGCATCTGCCAATACTAGACGGCCTTCTGCGTCCGTATTCAATACCTCTACCGTTTTACCAGAATACGTTGAAATGACGTCGCCCGGTCGCTGTGCATTCCCATCAGGCATATTTTCAGCAAGTGCTGCAAAGCCGATGACGTGCTTATCTGATTCCATAGCACTCAAAGCATCCATGACACCAGCTACAGTTGCTGCCCCATGCATATCAAATTTCATTTCATCCATGCTTGAACTTGGCTTAATTGAAATCCCGCCAGTATCAAATGTAATCCCTTTTCCGACAATTGCTAGCGGTGCCTGCTTGCCCTTCCCTTTAGATGGAGTGTTTAGTTTAATGATCATAAGCCGCGGAGGGCGCCGGCTTCCTTGCCCCACTCCAATCAGACCCCCCATCCCTGCTGACAAAAGTTCATCTTCTTCCAATACCTCGATAGAGATGTTATTTCGCCCATTTAGGCGTTCAATTACGCGTTTGACAAATGATTCGGGGTACAATTCATTTGGTGGGGCATTTGCTAAATCTCGGGAAAAGTGTACTCCATCAACTACTTTCATCATGCGCTCACTGGACTCACGTAGCGCGTCTAAATAGCGCGGTTGTACTTGTACATGGACTGAAAAATCCTGCTTTTTCGCATCTGTTTTGTATGCTAAATAACGATAATCACGCAATAAAAAGCCCTCAAGGAAACTGACCATAAAATCGAGTTTCCAGTTCTTCGTAAATCGAATAATAATCACATCTGATGGCTCATCACCGATGCTTGCTCGAATTTTCCCACCCAATAATCGGGACGACCCTGTTGTCAAGGCACTGGGATTTCCTGAACCAACTAGAGTGATAAATTGAGAAGGAGACCATAGGGGGAAATTCTTACCATATTCGCCGGTGAATTCTTTAGATTCAATAGCATGCCGTGCTAGAGCACGGTTTGTGCGACTGAAGCCAGCTAAAGAATTTGTAGGAGGTCGGAGAGTTTCTTTGAATAAAGGAAGTACAAGATGGTTCGAATCACCGGTGAGGGGTGTTGCCGACCGGAGTTCATCAATTCGCAGCATTGCAGCCATGGCTTCGGCAAAATAAGTGGGCTGATGAAACCTTGCCAAAATTGCAGTCCAAAAAGCAGGCTAGCGGGTGGGCATTAACCTCAACAGTCTAAGTGAATGACGTTAATCTCGTCAGTCATCTTGAGAGGAGCCGGCAACCATCAAACTAGATTGTTCTGCAACTCTATCCATCGCTTCCTTGCGGCGTCCACCACCTACAAGGAAGGCAATAACTGCAAGAACGACAAGAAGAACGGTTACTGATACAGGCATAGCCACTTTTGCTGCAGTTTCTGCCGCCACATCAAGGGTCGCACGAGTTGATGACAAATCAGTTGCACCCTCATCGGTTGAAGAACCAACTGCAATGATATTGTCTTTCTCATTCGATTCGACGATTATATCGTCATGGTCTATGATAATGAAAGCTTCATACGAACCTGCTTCAACGGAATATACCATACGAAGATCAATCACATCAGTCTCGCCTTTTGTAGGCATGATGCGCTGAATTGTAAATCGATCTTTGATATTATCCTCATCACACTTTTCGTCATTTTCCTCGATGTCATCACGACTCATCCCCACACATAAAACCAGTTCAACATCTTCAGCACGGGTATTTCCGTTATTTTCAACTTGAACGGAAATCTCGATGATTTCGCCCACATCTGCGCGTGTTGCTAATGGATCTGCTTTGTTAACCACCAAATTCGGGGCTCGAAGGCGTATTTCCACATCGATTTCGTTGCTGTCCCGATAATAGCCTTCCCACGTAGGACTCTCATCGTGATCGTCGCCATCTGACATTACTTTGAAACCCAAGGCACGGTCAGCAAGTACGGCAGAAGGTGAAACTTCTACAACTGCAACAACAGTAACCGAGGCAAATGGTGCTATTGCTTCAGGAATGGACCAGATGCCCTTATCCTCAGTAAGAGGGGTGTCTGCAAATTGATCGGAGCGGTACCAAACACGCTGATCCCAACGTACATTCCATGTCTCCAGTGAACCCAAACCAGGAACTGAGTTCCAAGTCCCATTTGCCAATTTTGTGTGCACGTGGAATGTGGCAAGGTCCTCTACATTCCCATAATTGGTTATGTTGAAAACAAATCGAACGGTCTTGCCCGGTGCAGTTTCCTTAATTGCAGATTCAACACGATCATCAATCACCCCACTTCGGTCGCAGCCCATCTCAGATAGCACTGTTGATTTCAAGGTGAAGCGAGGACATATCTTCAGGTCATGATATTCAAGAACAGATACCTGCACAGGAAGAACTGATTGTAAGCGCGCACCCTGACTGAGAATATTGAATGAAAGAGTATAGTCACCCATTAGTGAATCATATGGCACTTCTATTTCAAGAACAAGCTCTTGATCTGCATTGCGGTCGAGGAACATAATTTGACTCTTATTGAGTACTATGTCCCAGTTGTAGCGATTTCCATTTTTATCTACAATTCCATCTAGGGTTAAGTCCCAGCGATCCGGGCCATTCCCCTGATTCGTGATATGGATGGGTAGTTCAAGAATGCGGCCGGGGTTTGTTTCAACCACGTATCCACTATTCCCCTCTATCTGGGAGTCCACTACGGATAATGGGAGGGATGGATCGCCTTTGATCACCGATTTATCCTTAACCATCTCAACTTCAAGCTCATAAACTTGAGCTACAGTTGTTGACAAGACGACGGAGTCAGCAATTCGGCTTGCACCTTGCAAATGGGCTTTGATGATCTGATGGTATGAAAAGCGGGCAGATGCATTTGTTGGAGCACATACCTCCACATATACTGGGTATGATGCGGGGGTTCCATCTAGCAATTCAGTATTCCAATATCGAGGAGAGTCCCAAGGCACTTCATTCCCAAAGCCATCTGTATCACCACCTGGTGCATCACGGAAACTGAAGCGAACGACCCAATGATCGACTTTCCAATCTTCGATTTGTGATTCAGTTAAATTCGATGGTTGATGCTCATATCCTGGTAAATCAAAGATTATGTTATCCGATTCAAAATTCTTTTTGACATCAATCTCATATTCTTTGCATTTCCCCGGTAGAACCAATTTAGATGTATCAGATGGTATGAAAACAATATTTCCAACACTCTTGATACTCACATTAACGTAAAGCTCAATCACGTCATAAGTCCCTCGCTCAACGGAAAGAATAGGTTCACCCGCTGACCAACCTTTCACGTAAATTGGATAGGTGCCTGCATCAAGATCTTCAGGGATACTAATCTCAAGGTTTTTTGTTGTGGTTTGATCTGGATCAAGTGTCACTGATTTTGGAAATTTAATGGCACATCCTTTGCAAAGGTTCCACTGTATTATCCCTTCAATTGTCTCAGGGTCATAAAACAAGAATGTATCCTCAACATTACCTGTATTTTTTATAGTGATTGAAAACACCGCCGTTTGGCCTTGTTCAATATCAGCAAGAACATGGCTTGTGTCTAATTTAATCCCGTGTACAACATCCATGCGCGTGATTGTTAAACGGTCACCACGTATCGCCGAGTCTTTGACTGAAATAGCCGTGACCATAATAGGGGCATCTTGATCCTTGTCTGCTTGATAAATACTAGGCGCTCGAACTTCGAGGTAGAGTTGTTCTGCTTCACCACCTTTTAAGAAAATCTCTGTGTCAGGTAGAACGCGTGAGTGATTGGAAGCAAAGTAAAGATTCGCTGTCCAATTGCGCGGTAATGTCTCTTCACTCAAATTAAGAAGATAGCGGTCTGCGACGAGGTCTGTTGGGCCCGGGGTGGTATTATTGACCGTGAGGTTGAATCTTGTCCATTCACCTGGTTCTATCGTATGGATATAGGATTCATCTTCAGGGAGTTGAACTTCTACAATACCGGTCAATATATGTGTATAACAGGCAGTATAAAGGAAATTATTCGTTTCTGTACTGCATCGGTTGGTATCTGTCCATGCAAGATGGGCGCCCGTCCCCATATCCGCAGCAAGTGCTGGTGGCCAACCCAAATCGGGCCGCTTTGAGAGATAACTGCCAAGTTTTGCAGATTGCCAATGAGTGATTTTTGTGAGGTCCCATCCATCATAGGCCACGTCCGCGGTCATAAATGGGCCATGCTTGCTTGTTGCATTCAACTTAGTATACACTACTTCTTGTATCGCACTTGTATTGCCATTATCGACCCAGGATAGGTGTACGTTGTCGCGTGTATCTATGATGAGGCTGGGCAAGTAAGAAGAAAATATGGTTGATCGGCCGTCCCAACCAGTGGCGCCTTCCACTTCTGAAATTGCAGAAGGTGTCACTTCCCACACATTCTGAGTCCCCATGCCGCCAGCAATACCGTCGAATGGTTGTTTACCAGCATATTTTGTTTTCATGTAATACACTTCGTATGGGTGTTCCAATCGAAAACCGTAATCACGCGCGTCCATCCATGCTATGTGACTGAACCCCTTACTATCAATTCCAATAGACGGATGGAAGGAATAAGCATCGTTGAGGGTAAGCCGTGTATCATTTACAACCACGAGATGATAGTCCCCATTTGCTGCATCTGCTGGGCCAACATCTTCAGTATACTTGCCACCGCTTGTAGAATAAGCTGGACTTCCATAGGTAAAGGTGGGATCCTGTAGTTTCACGTACGGGTCAAGGATTGTTGTGTAAATTTCACGGCTGTTATTAGTTGCCAAAGCAATCATTGCTTCAACAAGCTTGCCCATTTGGTTGCCACCCCCGCCTCTCGGGAATTCATACACTGAACCGCCAGCATCTTGCTGCCTTACGGGACCATTTGGATTGCAGTTTCTAGGCGTAGTAGTTACCGAACTTCCGGGACAAGTAGCAAGATCCCACATGTGTGAGACTACTCCAGTTGAGGCTCCACCATACATTGGTACAGGAACAATACCCGCTTCGATGCAGGAATCATGGGCTTCATTGATAGTCTGCTTATCATCTGCTTGTTGATCCGGGCTCCCCCCATATGGTCCTTCATCACTTATTGGAATGACGATCTTGGTTGCATTAGGATTCCATTTGTGATCTTTTGGAGTTGGGGGGTGCCCGGGTGTATTTCCATTTGCATCACGCCATGAAAGGCACGCCCAAGTCGTGCCAGGGCCCCAAAACTCACTGTAATAGCCACCATCTTGCGGAAGATTTACTGAATTTCCAGCATAGACTACATCCTTTAACTCGCGTATTCCACCCGAGTGATCGGCTTCATTTTGTCCCAAGTGATTTGAACGAGGCCCCTGTGACCCGGATCCACCTGTTTGATAGGCCTTAACGCAGTTGCCAGACATCGCAGCACCTGGCCAATTTCCGCTGAGCGCATACAACGTCTCAAATACAGTGATATTTGCATCTTGCAACATCGGTTTGATGCCCAACATATTGCCCCCACTACTCATAGAACCTCCATAGAGAACCGTGCACATATCTGCCCATTCAGAATACATTGAACCAGATGTATCAATAGGAAGAACAATCTCTACTTTCCCACCTCTTGTGTCATCCCACACAATTTGAATTTGATCACCATTGGCGCGATCTACTGCAATATCAGGGTGGCCTTTGTGGCCAATTACAGGGGTAATTAGAGTTTCTTTGATTGCAGTTACTGCTCGGTGTCCTATATAATCCACTTCAAACATGTGATAGTAAATCTGTGGGTGTTGGTAGAATTTGTCGAGTTGGTCAAAAGAATCTTCCCAAACAATATGTGGGTTTCCGCGAGAGTCAATACTAATTGCCGGCCAATCTCTATTTTGTGACCGTTGGGAGACAACGGTGTCATCAATCACAGTCAGCGTGATATCATCACTTTGCACCCCATTTTGGGCCGCAAGAGATGGGTCGATCGCCGTATACATAATCGCATGCTGCCCTGCTCGGTTTGCCCACACAATATGGACTCGGTCATCATCATCAATTGACACATCAGGGTGGGTGGCTTTGCTTTGTCCAAAGTTCGAAATCTGAGTTGCATCGATAAGAAGTTCACCTCTGGGGTTTCGCATAGCATAATACAAATGCTGGAAATTACGGCTAAATACATAGTGGATATTGCCCTCAGAATCAGCCTCCATTGCTATGGTCCGATCATTTACGGAGCCACCATCCACTATGCGTATGGGCTCAGTCACTACAACTAGTGATGTATTCTCAGCCAAAGTTGGCATGGCAGCAACGCAAAGAGAACTGAGCATCAAAAACGAAAGCAAGGTAGCGCGTGAACAACCAGACATTACAACCGGGCCAAATCGGTATTCTCAGATATATAACCAAAACCCCTTCCTGCAACCTTCTAGAGTCTTCAAAATCGGCTAAGCCATAATGGTCTGACTAACAAGAACATATCGGTCACTTAATGGGCACCACCGCGCACAACCCAACCGATGGGAGCCACCACTTGGAAGTCGGTTGGCATTTGCGCCTTTCTAATATGTATTTCAAGCACCACACTAACAGCTGCTAGTTCGGGCAATAAATCACCAATCCTCGTTGAATCATTTACGTCATTACATTGTAATGAATGTAGAACTATTGAGGCTGAGGTGCTATATCCGCCTGGGCGCACAGATATCATATGGTTAAGTTGGGTTCACCGAAACGAATCGGAAGAATTGGGGCGGGAGGCATATGTTGCGCGTGCCATGTCAAATGATGTTGAGAAATCACCCTCCATCTATGTTGATGGCATTGCCACGCCTGCCAACGATGCACCTTCAATAGAGAAAGCAATCCAAAGTGCTCATTTAACAAAGAAAAGTGATGCACTTGAGATGCACACGGAAGCAAGGTGGTTGGCCGATTCAGGAGATGGAGCAATGCTTTCTGTCTTTGTTGAAATAGTTCCAAATTACGACCTCTCTGCTAGCATAGATGCCGTTGCAATCATCATCGATAAATCTGCAATGTTCGATGATGCTGGCTATGACACCGTACCAAATTTAGGCCAAGCTTACCGACACTCAATCCGATTTGATCCAGCAAAAGGGAAAATTTCCAGCCTTTGGTTTAATTTTACAGAAGAAGATTTGTTAGCAAATCATGTTGATTTATTGAGCGGGGAACAAGGGAGATATGCTCTGATCATCGGTTTTCTTGATCGGACAGGGGGGGCGCCGGCATCCCTTGAGATAATCGACCTTGTAGAGGCCATGCAGTCATCGAAAAAATTCACCATTGGGCCATGGATTCTGATGTCAGCACCATTGCTAGGAACGCTACTTGTTGCCCTCGCAGATCGAGACAGAGAAGAAGGGATGCCAGATATCAATGGAATGGCCACATCAACCCCCCGGGGAATTCGAATAGAGGTAAAGGTGATGGCCGGAAAACGTGGGTTAGAGGTATTGCGGGTCCGACCTCCTGATGGCTGGGGGATACACTCGAAAATTGGGGGGATTAGCATCTTAGCGGAGCATGAAATCACGACCTCCTTTGAATTACGCCCAATTAATCCCAACAACGAATTGATGATCCTAACCGCAGGACTTGAAGCAGATGTTGAGGGGTTAGGCACATGGATTCTCGATGTTGAGGTCCAAAACCCAAATTACCACAAATCCAAGACTCAAGAAATTTAGTCAACCATCTCTGAATCTTCTTGAGACATCCCACGGATCAGGTCTGGCCAACCCTGTATCGATTCAATTGTACGCGTTTCTGGCGTCAGGAGAGTGATTAACGCCGCCCTTATCGAATTATCAACAAATACCCCTGAACCATCCAAGAGGAGATTCAATTTACGCTGTAGCCGGCCCCCTGTTCGATCCCAATCCATTAGAAGAATGACTGTTGGATCCAGTGAACTAGATTCAATGGCGGCGGCCATCATGCGTTCAGCCGTCTCAGGAAGAGGCCGGCCATCACCTATTGTGAGAATTATTCCTCTAATTCCAAGTTCATCCAATGTGGCGAGGTCATTTCGCCCTTCGACAACAGCAATAGGGGCTCCTCCTTCAGAAGAGGGTATCCTCATTTGACGGCGCAGATCACCCAAAATAAGTCCTGCTTCATAGTGTCGGTTTGCTCGTTTTCGAACATTTCGCGCATTTGATCCCATTTAACTAATCCCCAAGACCCAGTCGTAATCTTGTCACGTCTGGTTCGAGACCGTCAAGATGTAAAGTCTTAGCACGACTTTTCAAACCTGAAATGATTTTTATTGATTCGGATTTAATTCCAAGTTCCTTCACCATCAAATCCATGAGTTCTTCATTTGCACGACCATTAGAAGGAGCTGACTTAACACAGATGGTAAGCCTACATCTCCACACATCAATCTCACCAACTGCAGATTGATTGGAATTAGGAGACACCCATACATTGAGCAAGGTCCCAGTTAATGACGCCTGAAAAGGATTAGATTGGCACACAACATCTACCACGCATTACCACTACATAATTGACATACATCCAAAGTTCAAGGATGATTCTGCGAAAAGAGAGATTTGTCAAAGCGAACGCATCTTTGAAAATGCTTAAGGAATCAGTTCATGAGGCCTCCAGCAGAAGGGGCATATCCATCTAGGGTCGGGAGGTTAAATCGGATGGCATCCCCCCGCTCTGATACTGAATTTGCAGCGCTTTGGGACGTGTTTAATTTTTGGGCATTCCTAGTTGGAATTCTAACTTTTGTTTTACTCGGATACCTCATTCTACGATACCGTGCGAAGTCTGGACACCACCCCCAAAAAGATTCACCATTTATCCCTGGTTTCTTTCCCGAAGAACGGGATAACGCCAAACTCGAATTTGCTTGGTTCCTAGGCCCATTGATTCTAGTAATCTACCTCACTCTAATCACTCTCGGACCCCTTGATCGTTTATGGCCCACTGAGGCAGATCTTGAAGAGAGAACTGCTACCGAGGGTGCCCCTGTTACTGTAACTGTAGTTGGGGAAAAATGGGCATGGTACCTCAATGCCCGCGAGGAAACCCTATTCACAGAAAATAGTCCGGTGATCACTGATGAAGACATGGCCCTTGTACGTGCGGGGTACACGCCAAATTCAATTTCAATCCCTTGTGACCGGATTGTCAAATTCCACATATATTCCTATGATGTTCAACACGCATTCTTCATTGTCGAGTTAGGGATCAAGGAAGATGCAGTGCCAGGATTGAGAATCACCCTCACAACCAAAACACCAAAACAAGTTGATGCGCAATCGGATGCATTTTTAGATGGAAATTACACACTTGGAGTAAAATGTGCAGAGTATTGTGGAGATATGCACGCATATATGCTCGCAACGGTAGTCATTACTGGATATGATGATGCCGGGATATGTTCTGGCTTGCTTAACTGAAGGGGATGATAAGAGTGCGACAAACGAGAATCGTAATGCTTCTTGGGACCGCATTTCTTCTCGCATTGAGTCCAGTTTTTACCGCATACCCAAGTGGTATTGCGGACCAAAATGTTGCCAATGCTGGTTGCAGTTGCCACTCAGGAACTGCTAATTCAGGCGTTTCTGCACTCCTAGATGGAGTCCCAGAGACATATGATGTTGGAGAAACCTATTCACTCAATATTTCAATCAGTGGTGGGCCATCTATTGGATCAAGCATGATTAATCAAGGCGGGTTTGTCTTGGTTGTTTCCGATGGTAGTCTTTCTCCTATCGACAATTCTACGGGGAAAAATGCAACCTATAATGGAGGTGGCGTAGGTGGTGAGAAATACACAGGATCAGATATACTCACACATTCAGCAGAGGGAAATGATCAGCGCGCTTGGCCAATTGAATGGACCGCGCCAGATATCCCTGGGAAGGATATAGAATTCCAACTTGTTGTCAATTCCGTAGATGGAGATGGAATGAATGGAGTAGGTGATCAATGGAATACTGCATCATATTACATCGGTGCTCCAACAGCTTCTGCCTTGTCTGTAATTCTCACTGGGACTCTGCTTGCAATTATTATCAGCGTGGCAATGCTAGCCTATGTATTCCACCGCGCCTCACCAGATGCATTTCGTTTTGAAGTGTTTTGGCCGTGGCTCAAAGGCTGGCTTACAACAACAGACCACAAGGGTGTCGGGACCCTCTATTTCTGGTTCGGGTTTTTGTTTTTCCTAGTGGGGGGAATTTTCGCCCTGCTTTTCAGGATCCAACTCGCTCAGCCTGAAAGCGACTTTCTCACACAACAGCAGTATAACCAATTTTTTACCCTTCATGGAACTACAATGATTTTCCTTGCTGCAATGCCACTGATTAGTGCACTCGCAAATTACATCGTCCCACTACAAATCGGGGCAAAAGATCTTGCATTCCCACGCCTAAATGCATTCGCGTTTTGGCTCTTGCCGGCATCAACGATTTTGATATTTTGGGGGGTGTTCTCAAATGGAGCAGCAGACACTGGATGGACGGGATACGCACCTTATTCAACAACCACAACCACACCCGGAACCACGATGTGGGTTGCTGGACAATTGATGCTCGGTGCATCATCAACCCTCTCCGGAGTGAATTTCATTGCCACCATATTCACTATGAGGGCACCAGGAGTAACTTGGATGAAAATGCCATTATTCACATGGTCGATTCTTGTATCTGTGTTTATGCTTTTTATTTCGCTCCCGGCCTTTGTCATCGGCCTTGTGTTTATCTTTTTAGACCGTACAATTGGAACTGCATTCTATGATATCGCCGCTGGCGGGGATCCATTATTGTGGGCTCACCTCTTTTGGTACTTTGGACACCCCGAAGTGTATGTTGTCATCCTTCCCGCGTTCGGGGTGATAAGTGAAGTATTAGCCACTGGATCTCACCGCTCAATATTTGGATACAAATCCATGGTTTGGGCAATGGCAGGAATTGGGGTGCTAGGGTTTGTTGTTTGGGGGCACCACATGCTAACTGCTGGAACCGACCCACAATTCAGATTCATTACAATGCTCTTGACAATGTTAGTTGCCGTACCAACTGGTGTAAAGATCTTCAATTGGCTCGCAACCCTACATGGGGGCGCAATCATGTTCCACACGCATATGTTGTGGGCATTAGGGTTCTTAGTCACTTTCACAATAGGAGGTATTTCAGGGATGTATTTTGCCTCAATACCCCTCGATTTGCACCTTCATGAAACTTATTTTGTCGTCGCACATTTCCATTACGTGTTTATTGGTGGCACTGTATTTGGTATACTTTCCGCAATATACTATTGGTACCCCAAAGTAACTGGACGTTGTTTAAACGAAACATGGGGGCGCATCCATTTCATTATTGCATTTACGAGTTATAATATTGCATTTTGGCCAATGCACCAACTTGGCCTTGATGGGATGCTACGACGCACCCACTCATATGCTGAATCAACCGGTTATGGTGGTGCAAATATGCTAATTACCGTTTCGTCATTCATATTTGGTATATCTATGATCATTCTTCTCGTGAACATTATTATCTCAACACGCAAAGGTGTTTTAGCAGGAAACAACCCATGGGGAGGATGGTCATTAGAATGGACAACAACATCACCCCCACCCACTCCATCATTTGGGGATGACGTACGACAAGAAAACGCCCCTACAAACCACATCTCAAAGCCAAGCAGGACACAACGATTCATTAGTCGACTATGGGGGCTTCAAGAAGAACAAATGCCCAGTAAAGAGGAGATGGATTGAATGAGCGAATATGGGGACCATGACGGCCATCATGGGAGTGCTAGCCCAATTATTATGTCAGCGGGATTGCCATTCCTTCTGCTTGGGATTGCACTCGTGAATATTGTCCTAATCGTTGGAGGAGTTACCATCTTTGTTGCTGGACTAATTAATTGGTGGCGTGAAGATATTGATTGGAATGGAACACTTGAACCAAAATCAATCGGACAACCTTTCGGGGGTATCGATATCCGAAAAGTTGGGATGTGGATATTCCTGATGTCTGAAACGATGGTATTCTCATCCCTATTCTCAACATATATCCGATATAGGACAAATATGCCCAGTATTTACGAATGCACGCCTGCTGACTTGCCTTATTGTTGGATCCCAGCATCACACTTTATTGCCGCTGATTGGGGAACACTTGCCCCTGGCGCCATCAACACATTTGCACTAATTATCTCATCATATACACTTGTACTGGCCCTAAATGCCGCCAAACTTGGTAAGCAGAGAAAGACGACAATGTATCTCTCAATAACACTAGGACTTGGAATAATGTTCCTAATTCTCAAGATGATTGAATGGAATACACTGATTTTTGCCGAGGGCTATCGCCTAAATGGTTCGAATTGGAAAGGCCATGATCATTTCTGCCATGGGATCTCTGAAGCGATATGTAGTGGGCATGGGACTGAAAGACACTGGGTAGATGGATTAGGTGGGGTTGACCTTAGGTTGTCTGCAAGCACGTTTTACGTAACAACTGGGACTCATGGCGCACATGTATTTGCGGGTTTGATCGGGTTGCTGTACCTCATTATCAAGTCTGCAAATGGAGGGTGGGACAAACTTAATGCCCAAGGAATTGAGTATTTCGCGCTGTACTGGCACTTTGTAGATCTAGCATGGGTTGTCGTATTCCCTGCTTTCTATCTCTATTAGACTCGGGTGAAATGAATGGGAGAGCATGGTGAATCTGGAAGCCTTTGGAATGATGCATACTTTTGGAATTTTGTTGTGCTCATGTTCTTAACAGTTATCGAAGTAGGCGCGGTTGGTCTTGAATTAAGTCTTGTTTTGACCGCAGTTGTACTCATTGGAGTGGCCGTAGTCAAAGGAATTGGGATTGCAGGATTATTCATGCACCTGAAAGGAGACCCTAGAATCCTAACTTGGACCGCGTTGTTCCCCGTATTCTTTGTGATTGTGATGCTTCTGGGGGTAGCATTCACCTCACCAAATTCGCCTGAATACTTGCCTGCATGGTGTCGATTATCGAGTTACTGAATCCGTGGCCATTCTTTCCACGGTAATACTTCCCGTGAGAAAAATGAAACCTCATCACCACCCATATGTCTCGTTTCCTGGTGAGGCCAGCGGTCGATATATCGATCAATATCAAATCCAAATAGGGGTTCCACATGAGTCACTGGAGACTTTATATGGATAAAACGATCAACAAAATCCGCATCTAGAAAATGACGTATCGTCTTTGGGCCACCTTCTATTAGCAATTCATGTATTTCACGGTCGCCAAGCGCATTGCAAATCACCTCAGGATTCCAAAGACCACCATCATCTAACAAAGGTCCAAGGTCGGAGCATTCAACATGCTCAAAACGTTCAGAAGAATCTGAAACAAATTGCAATGTAGGAGCATCTATTGAATTCACTCGAGAATTAATCAGCATCTTCCCATGAGGATCTAAGATTACGCGCAAGGGGGGCGTATGCCGGTTTCTAGGACATAGTCGAACTGTCAACATCGGATCATCACGAAGTACTGTGCCAATTCCAACAAGAATGGAATCAGATACGGCGCGTAATTGGTGAGAAAGTTCTAGTGACTGATGAGAGGTAAAGCGCGATGATTCCTGATTCAAATCATCAACGCTCCCTTGTGAGTCAACTGCCATTTTTGCAGTAACTAGTGGACGACGATGACGGCACCAATGCAAAAATCCCTGCATAAGCCGACTTGATAAATTGGACATTACACCCTCAACCACCTCAATACCCTCTCCCACAAGGCGTTCTAAACCACCCCCACAAACCATGGGGTTCGGATCTCTTTGAGAAATAATCACGCGCTTAATACCTGCCCAAAGCAATGACTCTGTACAAGGTGGCGTTCTACCGTGATGGTTACATGGTTCAAGAGTAACGTATGCTGTGGCCCCCTTTGTAGAAATCCCCGCTTTTTCAGCTGCTGCAATTGCTTCTTGTTCGGCATGTAACCCACCCAAATGGTCATGCCACCCTTCAGCAATAATTTCCCCATCCCGAACAAGCACACACCCTACCAATGGGTTAGGGGAGGTCTTCCCTCTTCCCTGAAGAGCAAGTTCCAAGGCTTTCGCCATCATGGCATCTGGCCTCATAGCACACACGTCTAGACCGAGACGGTGTAGATTATTGAAGGCAAGCCGCCGGAGAGATCATGATGCTGAACTTAATCTGCTGTATATGTCAAGTGCTATTGCCATTGTCAATCCAACGTCTCGCGACGGCGCAACCATGCGGATTTGGACTAAAGTTCGGACCTTGTTGAATGAAAATGGATTTGACGACATCATTGAATTGCAGACCACTAGGCCCGGGCATGCTGCTGAATTGGCAAATGAATATCATGATTATGATGGATTGATATTGGCAGTAGGAGGAGATGGGACTGCCCATGAAGTTGCATCTGGCCTTCGCGGGGGAAAAACAGTCCTAGGGATTGTCCCAACTGGCTCGGGGAATGACCTTGCTAGAACACATGAAATCCCTCCTTTAGATCCAAAGGGAATTGTTGATGTCATTGTCAATGGAGTTGACCGCCCTGTACCTGCAATGCGGATCGAAGCATTGCCGGCCCCGCCGATAGGAAATTACCCCATACCAAAACCTCATTCCTGGGATGGGGAGCCTGAAAATGAAGGGCGTATTGTCCGTTGGGCATTCCAAGAGTCCGATGTTGGATTAACGGCAGCAGTTAGTAGATCAAAATTTGTGCGTGCAAAATGGCTTCGAGGAACACTAAAATATACTTATCTTGGAATTAGGGAAATTATTGCTTGGAAACGCCGGAAAATTAGACTCATTTGTGATGAAGATAGTCAAGAAATCGATTTCGTTCTTGGAGCGATGATGATTGGCGAAACTTTTGGGGGGGGTTATCGCGCATTCCCGGGTGCAAATCCCCGCCTCAAAGGCATGGGGATGATCTATGGTACAGGGCTTGGGAAATTGAAAATGATGACATTAATGGGACCCTTACACAAGGGAAAGCACATTGGGAAAAAGGGAATTTACGACAGACGCGTTCAAGAAGTTAAATTAGAATTAGCAGACAAAAGAGACAAGCCAATTATCATCCAAGCTGATGGCGAACCATGTATGCAATTACCAGCACACATTACATGGCATCCAAACCAAATACACATACGTGGCGCTTCATCACTACAGTGGGATGAATAATTTAAAGGGAAAAATCATCAAAATTATCATCTGAAACTGAAGGTTTACCCCGACTTCGGGGTTCTGGCGATTTGTGGGAAGAGACAGGACCACTACTTTGTTGGCCAACACCCTCACCACCCCCAGGAGGGGTTCTTCGCCCAACAGGGGGTCCGGAACGTTGCTGCCGTTCACCACCGCTTCCCGGTGGGGGACTCCTACGCTTGCCACCTGGGGGACCTGCACGTTGTTGTCCCCTGGGAGGGGCACCCCTTTGCTGATCTGATGGGGGGCCTGCTTGCCGGAGGGGCGCCTCACTGCGCTCTGGTGCCAAACTACCAGATATTGAACTACGGGGTGAAGGGGAAGGGGATTCAGTGGAAGTGCTTACTGAAGTCACACCCCCTGTTGGACCCACCGGAGGGCTAGATACGCGGCCCGTCACTGCACCGCCAACATCAATATCACCAACCATGGCAGAAACCTGAGACGAAATCCCATGACCTTCTGCCTCTAAGCGTGCTGCAATGGATTCATCCTGATCCAATGCTGCCTCGGTGGCGACAACACCACCGCCAGCAACAATGCCATCCGGCATGGATTCATCAGCCCCCCCAACTGACAAAATCGAATCAATGTCAAAAGATGGTTTAGTCTCCTTTGCCCTTTTGGCGGCCAAATCTTCAGCGGCCTTTTCAGCATCCCTGACTTTCTGTTCTCGTTCTTTTGCTGCGGCCTTTGCCTCTTTAACGGGATTTCTCCCCTCCTTCTTTGCCTTTTTCATGGCATCCCGAACACCACTAACTTGGGCTAACTTTTCTGCCTGTATCATCTCCTTTGTCATGGCATTTGTTTGTTTAGCAAGAATCATTTTCGAAAGGATAAATGTGCCAAAGCCTCCACCACCCGCTATAATTCCTAAAATTATCAAGTAAAGAAAAGGTCCTGTCGTGCCAACAGTCCCATGCTTGTAAGTGCTGCCTTTAACACCCTCTTGGGTAATCACATGGGAATTACCAGTCTCAATTTTGGTTACCATGAACACGATGCCATCCATCGATTGCTTGCTAGCAGATTGTTTGTCAGCAGTAACCGACCCTAAAACAGCAGGGTCAGGTAACATTTCGTAACCACCACCATTATCTCTAGGGCATTCATATAATGGCATCCCCCCAGCAGTCATGGTTGCATCTGAAACTTTGCTAGAAGGGGATGAATCTGCTTGAGAACCAATAGCATAGCCCTCAAACAACACGGCTTGATGCCAAGTCAATGCACGAAAACCATCCAATATTTTTTCATCGGCTGGAATAAGAGATACAAGGATTAGTTGGTTACTACCATCACCATCTGCACTTGTTTGAACTTGAGCGCGGCCCGGATCTGACCAATCCATGATATTGACCTTTCCAACATTCGCAACATCTCGGTCCAAAGCCCCTTCAAATGTGAATGACGGATCCATCATAACCGATGTTGGGGAGGATGCCCTTGCCGTAGGAGCGCCTGCTGAAGCAGGACCTAGTGGGAAATGCTTTGTTGCTGTCAACCATCCATCAATCCGAGCAGGAACTATATTTCCAGAAAAATCACATCCAACTGCGCTGAGTACTTCAGCATCCGACGTATGCTTCGATGACAGTTTTATGCTCCCATCCGGAGTGCCGTTAAGGCTACCATCTTCTGTAATGCTTAAGGAAACCGATTGGTCCCATTCTAGCATGAATTCTCCACCTTCTTTGTCATCCCCCCAAGAAACAATTGTTGGACGGAAGCAGCCTGCCAAAGACGCGACCACCAGCACCAAGATGACGGATTGGCCAAGGCGCCTCATCGGACCGGGATAGGGGCAAGGTACTCATCACCCTTTTGTCTAAAGCCCGATCCCGACCACATATCACAGCGGAGGTCGCATAGCCTGGTCAGTGCGCCGGTCTTGAAAACCGGTGTCTTAGGACACGGGGGTTCGAATCCCTCCCTCCGCGCTTTAGGCGAAAAGGTAATTACAATTTTAACCCGTTTTGATGATTGATTGGCCAGATATGAACTGCGGAGGTGATGAAATTGAAATCAAAAAAGGCCGTTATGGCTTTACTTCTTGTTGCGCATATTACAGCAGGGTGTGTGGCAACACCCCATTCAAATAGTGATGGTTTGAAAAAATATAGAGGGATTGAGTTGAGTGGTTCAAATGCTCCTGACTTTATTCTTTTTGACCAAAATGGAAGTGAAATTGGCCTTTCTTCATTTGAAGAGGAGGTTTTGGCATTCGCATTTACATATACTAGATGTCCAAGTGAGTGTTTGGTCATTGAATCAAATTTGTTCTTGATATATAATGCACTTAGCCAGAATGAACAAAACAATATCGGGATTGTATCAATTACAGTAGACCCCGAGCATGATACGATAAGTCACTTATCAAATTGGACTGAAAAAATGAATTATAATTGGCCACATCTTACCGGAAATTATTCCGATTTGCAGGACCTATGGACAAAATGGGCGATATACACATTTGAAGAAGAAGATGGTGGCTTTGTCAGTAATAATGAGAAAAATAATGACTCATCTAATATTACCCTTATCACCCACAACCCAGCCCTCTTCATAGTAGATGGAGAAAGAAGAATGAGAATTTTGTGGAGAGGCCAAGATTGGGACCCAAATGATGTGCTTTCAGACCTTCGGTTATTGCAATCTCAAACATAGTATCATGGGCTTGGTTTCAATAACTCAGAGCGTCCCGCCCCCGATGGGCGGTTGGGTTAGCTAGGATATACTGTCGGGCTTCGGACCCGACGACGGGGGTTCGAATCCCCCACCGCTCACCCAAATCACTCACGGATTGCAAGCACAGCAAGGCGGCCCAGTGAATTGTGCACGCGCATGGTGGCTCCTGCTTGTACGCACCATCCAAGTTTAGAAAGTGGGGATGCAAGGTTCCTAAGGACTTGGCCTGCAAGTGAGTCATCTTGAGGAAAATGGATACTCGAAATATTAACTGCAGCGGGTTCTATTGGGTGTAAAAAGGCCGCCTTTGACCCTGAAAAGGTTATTTCTGCTGCTGATTTTAAACACTCAAAAAGAAGTTCAGACCCGGTCCCAGCGCCTCCGAGCCAAGCGTTTCGCCCATATGGTGGGTCAAATGCTAATCCAACAATCTCATGATTCCAGATTTTAAATTCTTGAGAAGAAAGTGAACCACGATTTCGAAAAGATTGGGGTTTCTTTCCATTCAATACTGATTTGAGGTCACGTGCATCCCCTAGTCTACAATCGTGATCCGGTGAAGGGCCAATCCATTCAAGGTTCTCTTTTGCCCCTTTAACCATCAGGGGATCTGTATCAATTCCAAGCATGGGGATTCCAAGCATGCTCGCTTCCACAAGGAGCCCTCCGGTTCCTGAAAATGGATCCAACAGCCCACCGCGCCTCCCATCTGATGCCAAATGCACGAGTGCTCGCGCTATGCGCACATCAACCCCAATTGGTCGAAAATATGGACGGAGAGTTGGTGAACGTGCCCCCCATCCCAATCTAGGCGGCTCATGAAATGTCGAGAGACCCCAACTAATACGAGTGCCCTTTGGCGTAGGATAGCAAATAATCCTGATTAGAGCATCTGGCCTCTCGAGGTCTACACCAGAACAAACGGAAATTAGACGAGCACCAACAGAAGTTGCTAACTCGGACCCACCTCCTTCTAAAATTGCCCCGTCTATTTTTCGCACTCGTACAGATATTTTATCACTTGAGTTAAGGTACCCATCATCTAAGATTGATTGAGAAATTAATTCAGATAAATCAGCAACATCTAGGCCAAAATAGGTCGATTGAGGATATTGGAGAACATCGTCGGTCAATGCCGATTCTGAAAAAATTTGCTGAATTGGGGCTTCTAATTCATTTGAGGATGAGAATTCAATTATACGGGGGTGTACGTGCTTTCGCTTCGAATTTCCAATGACAAAATGCGAAACCAATGAGGTAGACTCAAGTTGGAATAATCCGGGATTCCACCCCGCACCAATGATCAAATACCCAAGGGAGCGATTTTTATCCGTCTGCGCAGGTTTTGCTCCAGCCACGCCCAAAGGGAAGAGGACCCACGTTTGAGGGCAACCCTCATTCACACCTACCTAGGCCTACTCCCAATGAATTCATCTGCGGGCACCCGTAAATCGGCCCGCGCCGCCTTCCTTTTCCTCATACTTTCCTTGCTCTTGTTAGCTCCAGCATCTGCAGCATCACCTAAAATTGCAGATGATGAGGTCCCCCAAAATCAACGCCTTGCGCATGATCAAAAAGTGCTGAGTATGTACGGTTCCCGCAATGGACAAGACGATTGGAGACAATGGACAGGGTGGTCTCATGCCGCATCATCAGATGGAAATTCAGACGATACATTCAGCGAGACTGGCCTTCAGCCAGGAAGCCCAAATAATGGAGGGGGAATGCGTGAATTCTTTTTCCAAGGAAAACACGCAAATAATGAGACACTAATTATCGACAAAGATCAGCAAATTGCTGGATTTATAACTCTAGATATTATTTGCAATGGAGCATGCTCCCTAGACGTTACTGTGAGAATTATTATTGGGAGTTATGAGGATAGTGCGAATCTAATGCCAGATGAAACTGGAGGTAACAAGTATTCATTCAATTTCACACATAGCATTGACGAAATGAAGCCGGGTCAAGTTGTTGATATGCGAATTTCATTCCAAAAACCAGGCGGGGTTCTAGATGGCTACACATTATATTTGGGGCCTGGCAATACACAAATTGAAATCCCTGTTTTGCCACCTGACTTGATAGAAGTACCAAATTTGGATTTGGCAGAAGGAGAAACATATGCCTCCCCCTATGCAAGTCTTAATTCTGGGTTTACTCGTATTGAGGCGAATCAGCCTGCTTTGATTGGCCCAATACTGACCTTTGTGTTATTAATTGGGATCTACATAGCATATCTCGTCTTTGCACCACCATTTCCAATGAAAATATTGGGTTCGATATTGATCATTATTGGGCTATTTACAAGCATGGTTCTTCTTCCAATTATTTCGGGACAAATCAGCATCTGGTTGGCTGCTGATGAAAATGCAGTAAATGTGCTTACAATAGAAGAAATTCTTTCATCAGAGTCGAATGATCAGCGTTTATTTGGTTTTGAGCCGGGTGAACAATTTGTCGTTGTGCTTGACTATGACGATGTTTTTCTTGGACAAACTGGTGGAAAACCATATTGGGGACTCGGGTTTGAAGAATATGGAGATTTATTGGGACCGGATGCTGATGCGAGTTACCGCGTGCGTGAACAACTCCAACTTTATTTCTCACTGCTCTCCTATGACCCCGCCCCCGGATCACTCCTAACAATTGACGTACGTGTCGTAAATGATACTGATGCAGGTCGTGCCGTACCGCAATGGGCTCTACCAAAAGCCGGAAACAAAAACCTGTCCTTGGGGAATGGACTCGGTTACCGATGGGCAGTTCCACTTACTTCCGGAGATGGTCAACAAGAAATCAGTGCGCTTCACGGAACTGATATATCATGGGCACTCATGCCCTTGCTTTCAGTACCACTTGGAATTGCTATTTCATCATGGGGAATTTGGCGCTGGGTTAAAAATGGTGGTTTCGAATATTGGCGCACTGGCATTGATCCTAGTGGAAATTGGGAAGAATGGGAGCATGACGAAATTGATTATGATGAGATGTAGGGGATTTTGTGGGGTGCAATTTGAAGGATCTCGCGTCTCCCGAAGCCATCACAATGAATGAGTTATCAGGGAAAAAAATTGGGATTGACGCATATCTTGTAGCATTTCAATTCCTTACAACAATCAGGGACCGGTCCCCCACCGGGGATGGAATGCCTCTCAAGGGATCACATGGTAGAATTGTTGCCCATTTGATGGGCTTTCTAGGAAGAATGACGCACATCATTTCAGCTGGTGTCCAGCCTGTCTGCATTTTCGATGGCAGACATCCTGAATTGAAATTGGATGAAGTAAAAAAGAGAAAGGCAAAGAGTAAGAGTGCAAGAATCCGCTGGCAAGATGCCATAGATACTGGCGACTATCAAACTGCACAAAAATTGGCGCCACAATGTGTACGATACACACAAGAGATGGTTGATGAGACTAAACAAATGCTAGATTTGTTGGGTGTTACTTGGGTTCAAGCCGCTGCTGAAGGTGAAGGCCAGGGTGCTGTGATGACTGCAAATGGCCAATTAGATGCAATGGCAACACAAGATTGGGATGCTTTGCTATATGGATCCCCTGTATTGATTCGAAACTTGATGTCGGATGGGAGCAGAAGACGTGGCAGAATAATCAGGGCAGAACGAATATTGTTACAAGATGTACTCACCACACATGGAATTACCCAAAATCAACTTGTTGATCTCGCCATTATGATTGGGACTGACTTTCACCCTGGAATTCGCGGGATTGGTCCAAAAACGGGACTCAAGTTGATCAAGGAACATGGATCAATTGAAGTGATTTGCGGCATGAAAGATATATCCCCTCCGGATAATCTTAATGAAATACGAGATATATTTCTCCAACACCCAACTACAAGTGTTGCACAGATTGAGCCGGGTGTCGCTGACGAAGCGGGACTACGTGAATTTCTTCAAGCGGAAAGGGGGTTCTCCGATAAGCGAGTGAATGATGCGATTGGCCTGCTAAAGAGTGCTGGCGCTGTACGCCAAGCAGGTCAGACATCACTGCTTGAATTCTAAGTCAGATTAGACTCTGAAACTTCAGCGCTCGGATTGGATCTTTGCACGCATTGTCTTGCAGTCTTTTGCAATCTGCGAGAGAGTTCCTCGGAGACGGCGTCCGCCAGCATCGACACCCTTGTCATGCTTAGCGGCATCCGCCATTGCGTCGGTCAACGTGTCAATCATCGCTTGTACATCTGCTGATACAGCCATATTTCTACGGCTCACGGAGGCGGTAATCAATACTTTCGCTTCATCGTGAGGGTAAAGTGCCGAAAATAGTTAAATTTCAGGTATTAGGCGAGCAACCCCTGCCATGTCCTGAAGACGGTTCCAAAAGGACAAACGGTCTTCTTCTGCAAGCAAAATCGTATCAGATGGTTCTCCATTTTCGCCAAATTGTTTCCGAAACCTCCCCTCTGATTTCGCAAAGTCTCGGAATTTTATGTCCTTCCATTCACCATCCTCATCTTTTACTCGATGCCAATCTCTGCGTAGGCTTGGATTTCCTTTCAAATCCCACCGATCTTGGAACCGCGGACCTTTCTTCGGGTCGTAGATGAAAATCGGCCAAGCGCGTGTTCGAAGGGCAAGAGCGGCCTGCTTGAACGAAGCATGGTCACCCACTCCATGCTCAGGTTGGCACGTCGTGTACACTGAAACCACGGCAGGACCTGGATGATCATTTGCTTCACGGATGGACCGATAGAAGTGATTGGGTAAGCTCGTTACAGTCTGTGAAACATACACATTTGGATGCATAGCCGCAATTGCCCCAAGTTCCTTGCGAAATTCCTGTTTTCCTGGAATGGTAGTTCCGTGGGCATAGAATTTTGTGTCTTGACCGGTGAAGCTAGCAGTGGATGCTTGACCACCTGTATTCGAATAAACTTGTGTATCTAGCACAAGAACTTTGATATCCATTCCCGATGCAAACATACGCGACAAGGCGCCAAACCCGATATCATACATTGCCCCATCCCCACCAATCACCCAAAGTCGCTTATCCCCCCATCCAATCTGATCCCAACGTGCTCGCACACCCATGGCATCAGTGGGCCCATTCTCAAACAGAGAGTTAGTCCATGGAACGCTCCAAGGGTTGTAAGGATACGTACTACCATACACAGTAGAGCAACCGGTCGAATTTACAACACCCACATTATCAGCTCCGTGATCATAGCCCAGAACCGCGGAAAGCATCCGAAGTGCAGTAGCTTCACCACATCCTGCACAAGAACCTGCACCACCAACATAGAGCAGACTCTTGTCAAGAAGCATCATGTCCATGACAGATCTCTCATTGATGAATTGGGGGTCCGTGTCTCCCATGCTCTGGAAGAAATCCCATAATCTTCGATGCTCATTTAATCCAATCTTCTCTTTTGAGACCATGGCCAACGCATTTTTGTCACCACAGACATCCACGCATTCGGCACATCCTTTGCATTTGCTCGGGTCGATGAAGATGCCAAAGCGGCCGGGTTCGAGATCTTTCTTCTGACGATTATGCCAATACTTTTTGACATGAGGCCACAAGCCTTCCATCTCCTCTGCATCGGATTCAGATAGTTGATTCAATCCACTTTGAAGAGTTTCTTCGGAAACAACCTTGCCAAGAATGGCAGTATCTGGACACATCGTCACGCAATCCATGCATCCAACACACGCATCTGCAACAAATTCAGGGATTTCATCTGCAATATAGGAAAAATCACGGAAAACACCGCTACCCGCAGAGATAATGGAACGGCCATGCGCTGGGTCTGCGGGGAGACTGGATGGAGCATGCCCCTCATTATATGCTGCGATTATGCGCTTCTCAAAATCATCGACGCTGAAGAAATCACCATCATGCGCAGTTTTACGGCGTGCTGAATTTCCAATGGTCAAGCCCCCACCCCCATCATTGCAATTATCTCTGGTTGAATTTCATTGACTTCAGTGAAACCTCGCTTGACACATATTAGATTCTCCTGCACAACTTGCTCGCCCCGACGGCCGAAGTACTTGCGTAGACTTTTCTCAATCGATTCATACAGTTCATTTTCGGAAGTCTTCTCTGCGAATGGTGTGCTCCGGAGGAATATACCGAGGAGAACGATGCCCTGCATACGCACTACGAGGTCCTCACTACTACTGACCTCGCGTGCGATCTTCGCCGTATCAATCCACAGAATTCGAATACCCCGGGCTTGGATTTCTTGCTTGGCCCAACTTGGTAGATTGTCCCATACCCCCTCATTTGAATTCTCATTCGTCTGGAGGAATATCGTCCCACCATCTCGAACACCTTTCAACGGGTTTCCTGTGTTGAAGGCATTCTTATCCTGTACTGCGATGAAATCGAGGATATCGAGTTCGTGATGAATTCTAATTCTCTCATCTGCGATAGTAAGATAGAAATTGGTCGGCAGCCCCTTCTTTTCAGAACCATATTTAGGGTATGCCTGAACTGTTTTCCCGAATAAATCCGCGGAGACTGTTGCAATAATTTTGTTCGTAGTCACGCTGCCAAATCCCCCAACGCTGTGTCCTCGCATGCTGAAAGCACCTACGGGACGGCCATCGAGATCCGGAGCCGGATCCAGCGCAGTGGGATGATCAATCCCTAGGGTGAAGTATCGCGGTTTGGCATCAGAATCTAGAAGGTCATACACTGCAGCGATATCACCACTGGTTACGTCACGGCTGCCAAGGCCATAAGAGCCCGTTTGAATTCGGGGAATTCTATCCAATTCAGGATATCCTGGGCGGCCTTGCATCGCATCAGTGAAGGATGCTTTGATTTCAGCGGTGAGGGGGTTTGACTGTGCCATTGGATCATCCATTCGCTCTAAAATCGCCACTGATTTGCACCCTGCAATCGCCGCAACAATTTCCGCACCAGGGAAAGGACGAAAGCAAGTGATATGAACACAACCTACCTTTCGTCCAGCGGCCCGTAGTTTGTCCACTACTGTAGTTGCGGTCTCAATCATTGAACCGATCCCAATGATGGCTGTTTCCGCATCTTCCATTTGATAACAATCGACGAGGTCGTATTGGCGCCCGGTGAGCTCGGTGAAATCTCGCATTGCGGCCATGAGTGCCGGTTTGACAGAATCTGTGAAATGGCGTTGTGCGATTTTTCCCTTCATGTATGCATCTTGATTTTGAACAACACCGGTCATAACGGGGTGGTATGGGTCCATTAGATTCCGCAATTTATCTGCGGGGTCGCCGACAAATTCCTCCATTAACTTCAGTTCGCAAAAAAGCACATTTTCAATGGTATGTGTAGTCAAAAATCCATCTTGAACATTGAAGAACGGCGTATCCGAGTCCTCAGCAGCTCTCCGAGAAATCAGCGCGAGGTCACCTGCTTCCTGAGCATTACGGGCAAATACGATTCCCCATCCAACATCAGATACACCCATGATGTCATCATGTCCGGCGTGGACGTTGAGTGATTGGCTGGTCATTGCCCGTGCACCGATGTGAAAAACAATTGGGAGGCGTTTTCCACTGATGACGTAAAGAACTTCTTTCATCAGAATGAGCCCCTGCCCTGAAGTGAAATTCGTCACTCGTCCACCGGCGAGAGCATAACCCTCGGCCGCAGAAGCGCTCGAATGCTCAGATTCTGGTTCAAGAAATATTAGTCGGGTGCCCCATAAATTCTCTTTCCCATTGGCGACAGCTAGCCCATAACCGATCCCCATCGTTGTTGAGGAAGTGATCGGATATGCACATGATCCTTCAGTGATATGTGTTTCAATATGAACGACATGTCCTGCGCCATCTGCCGTCGCAGGGATGCCCGGATATTTTGGCCCATTAGTCGTCATATTCAGCACATAACCCCTTCTGACAATTATCCCACTAGCCACTCAACCTTAGAGAATACGGTGAAACATCAGACAGGGGGAGACCATTTTCCTGAGCACTTAGCGTGATCTAAAATATGCCAATAGATAACTTGTAAATCGACACTTTGTGATTCGATTTGTTGAATGGATGGCGTAGACCAAGCAGTACCTATCTTGTTCCAATACGCCTTCGACCTTCTAGACAAAAATGGAAGATGAAGGGCCGGTCCATTCACGGGCCACTTTGTTGCTGGTAGATAGAATAGTGAAGGCGTGCAAGGCCAAGGACGCACGACGATCCCTGCATTTTTCAAAGATGTGCGAACATCCCCCCACTTCTCTGCACCCGTCTTGGGACTTGTTAGCCAAGAAGGGTTGAGTGATGTATCAACTGTAAAGCCGCTTGAAGCAATTCCTTCTGCCATCCAAGAGGAAATATACCCCGCTGGCGCCCTAAACCACGGTTTTGCATGTGTCCCTGCAACAGACTCAATCTTATCTTTCGCTATAATTAGATCATGCACAAAGCCATCATGATTTGGAAGATGCGCACCCCAACACCGATGGCGGCGACCATGACATCCTACCCATCGATTCTGCCTAAGTGAACGGCCTCCCTCAAGCCAAACTTGGAGGCGCGCCTTGAAATCCGGTTGGTTTAGTTGCTCACTAATCACAAAAATAGTGATATTTACTTTCTCACCCAACTG